>CAYTBN010000052.1:0-48302 GCA_964436045.1 uncultured Rickettsiales bacterium
CCACCTACACCGGCCGCCTGGGCACGTTCGTGTCCGACCCCATCGCCGCCGAGAAGGTGGCGCTGTGGCTGGTCACCGATCAGAGCGTGCGCGAGTTCGGCTACAAGGTGTCCGGCTACAGCTGGCGGTAGCGGATCAGGGAGAGACCACGGCGGGGTCGAAGACGACCACGCTGCCGTCGATCAGGACGAGCTGAGCGGCGGTCACGATCCACTCGTCCTCACCCTTGCCCTTGAAGACCGTGGCCTGGTACTCGGCGTCGTTGTCCTTGCCGTCGACGAAAACCGCCGCGTCCGCGTACCACTCGCCGTTGACGTAGTTGCGGCTGTACACCGGGATCTCGGTCATCAACACGATCTCGCCGACCTCGAGCGCGATGCGGGGGTCGGCCTGGGCGGTGACCAGCGCGGCCTGACCAGCGCCGCTGGCGCCGGTCGCGCAGCCATGGCAGCCCTTGGCCACCAGGGCGAACAGCACGAATATCACCAGGAACGAAAGGGCGAGCACCAGCCCGCAGCCGATGAGCAGGTTCTTGCGCTTCACGGTCTACCTCCCTACAGCTCGCTGGCCAGCAGCGCGGCGCCGAGGGCGCCGACGATCTGCGGTTCGTCGGGGATGGCGAGGGTCTGGCCGGTGGCCTCCTCCAGCGCCGCCACGACGCCGGGGTTGTGGGCCACACCGCCGGACATCCCCATCGGCGGCTTCGGTCGCACCCGCTTGACCAGCGACGCGGTGCGGGACGCGATCGCCCGGTGGATCCCGGCCAGCACGTCGTCCACCTCGCAGCCCTCGGCGATCCGGGTGACCACCTCGGACTCGGCGAAGACGGTGCACATGGACGAGATCTCCACCGCGTGGGCCGACCGCAGCGCCCGCGCGCCCATCTCCTCCAGCGGCACCTCCAGCGCCCGGGCCATCACCTCGAGGAAGCGGCCGGTGCCGGCGGCGCACTTGTCGTTCATGGCGAAGTCCATCACCCGGCCGTTGTCGCCCAGACGGATCGCCTTGGAGTCCTGGCCGCCCACGTCGATCAGGGTCCGCACCGCAGGCAGCAGCTGGTGGATGCCGCGGGCGTGACAGGAGATCTCGGTGACGGCCTTGTCGGAGAAGTGCACCAACGAGCGGCCATACCCGGTGGCCACGGTCCGGGCCGCGGACTCCGCGCCGGCCTGTGCCAGCACCTGGTCCCGCGCCCGCTCCGCAGCCCTGGCGGCGCGTGCGCCGGTGGGCAGGATCGCCGAGGCCAGGATCCGCCCGTCGCGGTCGACGATCACCGCGTCGGTGCTCAGCGAGCCGATGTCCACGCCCAGGAAGACCGCCTTGCTCACCGGAGCTGCTCCTCTCGCCGGGGGTCCACCCTGCGGATCCGGGTCCGGCCTGTCAAGCGGGCCCGCCCGCGCGGGTGTGCCCGGTGGTGTAGAGTGAGCGGCCATGGCGGGGAGCGAGATCGAGACCGAGACCGAGTCCGCGGCCGACGACACGGCGAGCAAGCTCGCCGAGCCACCCATCCGTGGGGCTTCTGCGGAGATGGGTGGCACGGGCAGCTCGCTGCCTGTGGGAGGTCCCACCACCCGCTGGGAATTCCCCCTCGTCGCCCTCGGCGCGGCCGTCCTGACCGCCGCCGCCTTCCCCGGCCTGGCCCTGTGGCGGGGATCCCCGGTCTGGCACGACCTGGCGACCCACCACCTGCCCTGGCGCCAGTGGATCGCCGAGCAGTGGCTCTCGGGGCGGCTGCCCCTGTGGAATCCCCTGTCTGCCAACGGCTTCCCGATGCTGGCGGAGCCCCAGGCTGGCGGGCTCTATCCACCGACCCTGCTGTTCGGGCTCATCGACCCTCCGGCGGCGCTGAATCTGGTGATCCTGGGCCACGTCTGGCTGGCGGCGGTCGGCGCCTACCTGTTCGGTCGCGCCCTCGGGTTCAGCCGGCCGGGGGCCGCGGTCACCGGGATCGGCTACGGAGCCAGTGGGTTCCTGCTGACCCACGTGGTCTACCTGCCGATGCTGTGCGGTGCCGCCTGGATCCCGCTGCTGCTGCTGGCCATCGACCGCTACCTGCGCGACGCCCGGCCGCGGGCCGCCCTCGGCGCTGCGGGCGCCGCGGCGATGATGGTGCTGGCGGGTCACCCCCAGGCCGCGGTGCTCGGCGCCCTGTTGGCGGGGACCTACGCCGCGACGCGGCTGGGATTCGGCTATCCGGACGGGCCGCCGATCAGGCTGCGCGCCAACCGGGCGCTGCGCCTGGCGGCCGGGCTGCTGTTGGGGGGGCTGCTGTGCCTGCCCCAGCTGATGGCGACCCTGGAGCTGGCGGGGCAGTCGGAGCGGGCGGGGGGTGTGGACGACAGCTTCGCCGCCCAGGGAGCGCTGCCCCCCAACGAGATCGTCAACATCGCGCTGCCGCGGACCTTCGGCTACGAGCGCCCTGCGGACATCCCCTTGGCCCACCACCACCACGGTGAGCTGTACTGGGGCAACGGCGAGACCTACTGGGAGAACGCGATCTTCGTGGGCGTGCCCGCCCTGTTGCTGGCCCTGCTGGCCGGCGTCAGCGGCGCGCGCGGCATGCGCTTCTTCGCCGTCTGGGCGCTGGTGGCGCCCCTGCTGATGCTGGGGCCGGCGACGCCGTTGTTCCTGCTGTGGCGGCTCCTCCCGGGGGGCGACCTGTTGCGTTTCCCGGTGCGGTTCGCCCTGCCGTGGACCCTGTGCATCGCCGTACTCGCCGGGTGGGGGCTGGACGCCTGGTTGGCCCTGGCCCGGCAGGGTGCGCGGCGCGTTCGGCTGACCACCTGGATCCTGGTGGGGGGTCTGCTGCTGGCCTGGATCGGCGCCGCGGCGGGCAGCGCCCTGCTCCGCAACAAGGAGAGCGACCTCCGCGAAACCCTCAACGGCTATTACGACGACAAGCTGGTGCGCTGGCGTGCCGACTTCGCCGATCCGCCGCCGGGGCTGGACGTGACCGTGATGCCCCCGCCCCCCGAGGGCGGCGAGGCGCCGATCACCGTGGCCACCCTTTACGAGGGCGATGAGTACTACCGCCACAAGGTCGAGCGGATGCTGGGCGAGCTGCGGGCCGACATCGCACCCCTGGGGCCGCGGGTGCTGGCGCCGCTGGGCATGGCGCTCGCTTCGCTGGTGCTGCTGTTGCTGGCCGTCCGGCGCCCGGTGCTGCGCTGGGGACTGCCCCTGCTGCTGGCCGGCGACCTGCTGGCCTTCGGATCGGGATTCAACCCGCCCGTACCCTGGGAGCAGGCGCGCCACGTCCCCGAGCTGGCCGCGGAGCTGCCGGAGACGCTGTCGGGCCGGTCGGGGGTGGTCGACCGCCTGAATCCGCTGGCGCTGGACGCGCGAATGGTCGGCGCCTCGGACAACCTGCGCCACGGACTGGCCGAGGTGACCATCCCATCGCCGCTGCGGGTGCAGGGCCAGTACGGGATGGTGCTGGCGGCGGGGCTGGGGTTGGAGATGTTGGCGCCAGCGGACCGGGTGGCGCGGGTCGCCCAGCGGATCGACGTGGTCAGGGCGCTGGGCGTGACCCACCTGCAGAGTGTCCACGTGTTACCCGGACCCTACGAGCTGGTACGGGACGGCGCGGTCAAGCTGTACCGGGTCCCGGACCCCTGGCCCCGCGCGTCCCTTCACCCCGTCGCGCCTCCGCAGCCGGACGACGGGCGTCTTCCCTCCCCGTCGGCGGCCGTCGCGGTGGTCCTGGACGAACCGGGCCAGCTCCAGCTCGACCTCTCGGGATCCGGCGGGGGCACGGTGGTGCTGACCGAGGCCGCCTACCCCGGTTGGCGGGCGGACGTGGACGGACAGCCCGTGGAACTCAGCACCGCGGCCGGTGGCCTGCTGGCCCTGGAGGTCCCTCCGGGGGCCGCGTCGGCCAGCTTGCGCTACCGCCCCGGCCGTCTGCTGTACAGCCTCGCCGCCGCGCCCTTGCTCTGGGCCCTGTGGCTGATCTGGTTCATCATGGTCGGCGCCGGGGGCAGGGGCCGACGGAGGTTGGACTCGTGCACACCTGGTCTCGACCACTGATCCTCGCCGCCGTGCTCGCCCTCGCTGTCCCGGCCAGCGCCCCCGCCGAGGTCCCCATCGGCACCTTCCCCGAGTGCGGGACCCCGGACCGGCCCGATCTCTGTCCCTCGGACCTGGGCGAGAGCTGGCAGCTGGTCAGCTACATCCGTGACGAGTGGATCGATCACGTCCGCAGCGAGGAGCACGCCCTGGGTTCGGGCTGCCACGCCGACCGCGCCTGGCAGCGCACCACCGGCCACTGGGGCGCCGTCATCGCCGTGCTGGATTCCGGCGCCGACTGGGAACAGAACACGGTGATCAACAAACACTGGCTCAACCCAGGGGAGCTGCCCCACCCCCAGCACGCCGACGGGAGCGATGCCGGCAGCCACGACCTCGACGGCGACGGGGTGTTCAACATCGAGGACTGGGCCGAGGACCCCCGGGTGGACCCGGCCGACGGGGTCGATGACGCCGACCACGTGCTCGATCCCTCCGACCTGATCCACGGCAGCTTCGGCGCCGAGTGGGACGGGGTGGACAACGACGGCAACGGCTTCGTCGACGACATCAGCGGCTGGGACTTCTTCTGGAACGACAACGATCCCTACGACGAGCTGGAGTTCGGCCACGGCTACTGGGAGGCGCGCGAGGCCGCGGCTGAAGGGGGCGACGGCGGCAGCATCGGCGTCTGTCTCAACTGCGCGATCCTCAACCTGCGGGTCGGCGACAGCTTCGTGGCCGACGGCAACCACTACGCTCAGGCCCTGATCTACGCGGTCGACAACGGGGCGGTCGCCATCAACAGCGCCCTGGGCACCATGTCCAACTCGTCCCTGGTCCAGCAGGCCAACGACTACGCCTGGGACAACGGGGTCACGATCTCCGGTTCGGCCGCCGACGAGGCGGCCTTCCACGTCATGTACCCGGCGGGCAACCACCACGGGCTGTACGTCAACAACGTCCGCTTCAACGCCGCCGACGAGTCCGAGGCCAGCTCCTTCCTCCAGATGGCCAACTGCACCAACTACGGCACCCGGGTCGACATCACCGCCGCCAACACGGGCTGCTCGAGCCGGGCGGTGTCCATCGTCGCCGGGGTCGCCGGGCTGGTGTCGTCAGCGGCCATGGGCGCCGACGGGATCGAGCCCCTGGACCCACCGCTGAGCGCCGCGGAGACCTACCAGATTCTGCTGAGATCCGCCGACGACGTGCACATCGCCGAGAGTTATGGCGACGGCGCCGATCCCACGTTCTGGCCGATGCGGCCCGGCTGGGACGCGTTCTCGGGGCACGGGCGCGTCAACGCCCGCTCGGCGGTGGACATGGTCCTGGACCGGGAGATCCCCCCGGAGGTCGACATCCTCTCGCCGCCCTGGTTCGTGACCTACGATCCGGAGCTGGACGACACGGTGGAGGTGGTGGGATCGATGGCCGCCCGCCGCGCCGGTTCGTACAGCTGGGCCATGGAGGTGGCAGGCGGCTTCGAACCGGCCGAGGACGAGTGGATCGAGGTGGCCAGCGGCGGCCCGACCGCCGACCCGGTCGACGGCGTGATCGCCAGCTTCTCCCCCGCTGAGATCCCGGTCGATCCCACCGCACCGATCCCCGAGATCACCGAGGAGACTGGCACCCTCGAGCGCGCCCTGCGGGCCCAGATCTACACCGGTTGGGTGCGGCTGCGCGTGACCGACGACGAGGGACGGGAGGCGCGGATGCGGCGCTCGTTCTTCGTCCACCACGACCCCCACCTGGCCGACGGCTGGCCCGTGCAACTCGACGCGTCCATCGAGGCCTCGCCGGCCCTGTTCGACCTGGACGGAGATGGCGACCACGAGGTGGTGATCGCCTCCGCCGACGGCGAGGTGTGGGTCTTCGACCACGGCGGCGTACCCCTGCCCGGCTGGCCCCTGCTCGTGGACGACTGGCTCGAGGACACCGACGCGGGCGATCCGGCCAACCACCTGGACGCGCCGGGGTACGCCAACGGGGCGGTCAACCCCGATGCCCGCCAGGCGATCATCTCGTCCCCGGCGGTGGGGGATCTGGACGGCGACGGCGAGGCGGAGATCGTGATCGCCACCATGGGCGGCAAGCTGTTCGTCTACGGCCTGGACGGGACGGTGAGGCCCGGGTTCCCCGTCGAGATGGACTTCGACCACATCACCGCCCTGCCCCTGGACGACGACAACGACCTGGACTACGGCTTCTTCGGTACTCCCGCGCTGGGGGACATGGACGGCGACGGCGATCTGGAGATCGTGGCCCCAGGCATGGACCAGTTCGTCTACGTCTGGCACCACGACGGCAGTCCGCTGGCGGGCTGGCCCGTGCTCTGCCAGTTCGTGGGCGGCAGCTCCGGGCTCCAGGGGGACCGCATCGTCAGCTCCCCGGCCATCGGCGATCTGGACGGCGACGGCCACCAGGAGGTGATCGTCGGCAGCAACGAGAGCATCAACGTCTCCTACGCCCCGCTCTACGCGTTGCACCACGACGGCAACGACCACCCGGGCGGGCCCTACGTGGATGGTTTCCCGGTCACCATGCCCGGCTTCTATTCCGAGACCTTGCCCTTCGTCGGCGAGGGCAGCCCCGCCTCGCCCGCCCTGTCCGACCTGGACGGCGACGGCACCCTGGAGATCTTCAGCTCGGCGATGACCGACTGGGGCTCGCTGTACGACCACGACGGGGAGCGGCGGCTGGTGCTCGGCCATTTCTCGGACCAGTACGGCCCCGCCAACAACGCCCGCGACGACACCACGATCCTCTTCACCAACTCGCCGGCGTTCGCCGATCTGGATGGCGACGGCGTCGACGAGGCCATCGATGGCGGCCTGGGTATCGGCTACATCACCGCGATGGCCAAGGACTGGGAACGGGTCGAGTTCGACCACTTCCTCAACGTCTGGGACGTGGAGACCGGGCTGATGAAGCGCGGCTTCCCCCGCCAGATGGAGGGGCTGCAGTTCTTCCTCAACCCGGCGGTGGCCGACCTGGATCACGACGGGATGCCCGAGGTGATCAACGGCAGCGGCGAGTACATCCTGCACGCCTACAACGTGGACGGTGAGGCCCCGGACGGCTGGCCCAAGTTCACCGGCCAGTGGATCATGGGCAGCCCGGCGGTGGGGGACCTGGACGGGGACGGATACCTGGAGGTGGTCATCACCACCCGGGTGGGCCGGGTGTACGTCTGGAACACGGCGGGTCACGCCGACACCGACGTCCTGTGGCAGAGCTTCCACCACGACGCGGCCAACACGGGCAACGCGACCGTGGAGATTCCGGCCCAGATCGGACCGGTGCCGGGCGATCTCGCGGTGCCGGAAGCCAGCGGGTGCAGCTGCATACAGTCCGGGCGCCGTGACACGCGCAGTATTGCCCCGATGATCCTGGCTGCGCTGCTCGCGCGGCGGCGGTCATCCGCGGGGAGCACCGATGAGCGGAGGTAGCAGCGACCGCCCCCGGCCTGTGCCGGGGTTGGTTTATCTCGCGGGGATCGGACTCGTCCTGGCCGTGGGGTGGTGGGGGGCGCGGATGCTCGGGGAGAGGCCGGGGTCCGAGTCCGAGTCCGAGACCGAGTCCGAGACCGAGTCCGAGTCCGAGTCCGAGTCCGAGACCGAGTCCGAGTCCGAGACCGAGTCCGAGTCCGAGACCGGTTCCGTCACCCCGGCCGGATCATCCAGCTTCCCGGAGGGCATGACCTTCGTCCCGGCCGTGACGAAGGTGATCCTTGGCGAGGACGATCCGAAGCAGGCGCGTGCGTGTGGCTGCATGCCACACCAGATGCTAGCCACGGAGTACGAGGTCGCGGCCTTCTGCATCGCCACCCACCCCTTCCCGGGCGAGGGGCATCCGTGGCCGACGCGCTCCCCCGGCGGAGTGCTCAACTACGGCAAGGTCAAGCGGATCGGCGACAAGCTGCCCGAGTACGGCCGTCGACTCTGCACCTACGCCGAGGTACTCTACGCCAGCGCTGGCGCGGAGAAACGACGCTTCCCCTGGGGTGACGAGTACGAACTGCGGTGCGAGCCGGACTACCGCAAGCCCGTGAAGCCCATCGGCGCCTACCCCGCCTGCCGTACGCCGGAGGGGGTGTACGACCTGGGCGCCCGGGCCAGCTGGGTCACCCTCGATCCGACCACCCGGGCGGTGCGGGGGGCCTTCGCCGCCACCGAAGACTTCGGTGTGTTGTGGCAGGATCGGCAGCCGCCGCCGGAGCTCCTCGAGGAGCTGAGCGGCGAGGGATATTGAGGGAAACGCAGATGGGCCAACGGGACGACGAGCCGCGCATTCTCACCGTCAGCCAGCTGACCCGCGGCGTGCGCGACCTGCTCGAGGGGGCGTTCCCGGCCGTCTGGGTCAACGGTGAGATCAGCAACTTCGTCGCCCACCGCTCGGGCCACTGGTACTTCACCCTCAAGGACGAGGGGGCGTCCCTGTCGGCGGCCATGTTCCGCGGCCAGAACAGCCGGGTGCGGTTCGAGCCAGAGCACGGGATGGACGTGATCTGCCGGGGACGGATCAGCGTCTATCCTCCGCGGGGTAACTACCAGCTGATCGTCGACCGTATCGAACCCCAGGGTGTCGGAGCCCTGCAGCTGGCGTTCGAGCAGCTGCATCGGCGTCTGCAGGCCGAGGGGCTGTTCGACCCGGCGCGCAAACGTCCGTTGCCACGCCTCCCCGTGCGGATCGGCCTGGTGACCAGCCCCACCGGGGCCGCCATCCGCGACATGCTGCGCGTGCTCGGTGAGCGCTTCCGGCCGCTGGAGATCCGGTTGGCGCCTACCCGTGTCCAGGGCGCCGGAGCCGCCGCCGAGATCGCGGCGGCACTCGACCTGCTGAACAGGGACGCGGTGGTCGATCTGATCCTGTGCGGCCGGGGCGGCGGATCGCTGGAGGACCTGTGGGCGTTCAACGAGGAGGAGGTGGCCCGGGCCATCGCTCGCTCGGCGATCCCGGTCATCTCCGCGGTGGGCCACGAGGTCGACGTGACCATCGCCGATCTGGTGGCCGACGCCCGCGCCGCCACCCCGTCCAACGCGGCGGAGATCGCCGTGCCCGTGCGGGCCGAGCTGGACGGGACGCTGGTGGATCTGACCCGCCGGCTGGGGCTGGCGGCGGGGCGGGAACTGGAGCGGCGACGGCAACTCTCGGTCCAGCTGGGCCGCCGGCTCGTGGATCCGCGCCGCTACCTGCAGATCCAGGCCCAGCGCAAGGACGAACTGTCGGCCCGTCTGGGCCGAGCCCAGCGGGCGCGGATGGTGGCGGCCCGGGGCGCGCTTGCCGAGCGAGCTGCCCGGTTGGACACCCTCAGCCCCCTGGGCGTCCTGGCCCGGGGGTACGCCATCGCCACCGCCGACGGCCGCCCGCTGCGCGCCGCCAATGACCTGTCCCCCGGCGATCGGATCGAGATCCGGCTTCACCGGGGTACCCTGGGATGCTCGGTGGACGAGGTCGCCGGGGAGGAGGAAGACCGATGAGAGAGATCCTGGCCCGGACCGGCCCGCTCCTGGTCGCACTGGCGCTGACGGCGGCGCTCGCGCTGGTCACGGGTTGCAACGAGTGCGAGACCAACGCGGATTGCCTGATCCTCTGCGACTGCGACGGGGACGAGACCGTCGAGGCGCTCTATCCCCACGACTGCAACGGCGGCTACTGCTCCAACAACTACGGCGCCCACCTCGAGGACGGCTGCGAGGTGCTGTGCGAGGATCAGCCCACGCCCTGAGCCGGACGGACCCCGGGCGACCCGTCAGGGCGCGGTGGCCTCGCAGAAGGTGACGAACTCACCCTGCGCTTCGCGGGCCGCAGGATCCGCGGAGGATCCGGGCATCCCCCCCAGACTGCGTCGGAGCCTCGAGATGCGTAGACCCGGCAGCTCCGGCAGCAGGGGGCAGCCGCGGGCCAGCCAGCGCTCGGCCGTGGCGACGTCGCGGAAAGCCAGCGCCCGCAAGGTGGTGCCATCGTCGGTTCCGCGCTCCACCAGCACGTCCCCGCTCGTCCCCCATACCGACCAGTTCGCGGGTGTCATCTCGGCGATCACGTAGGCCGGCGCCCGGCGCCGGGCATGGGCCGGGGTGTCGGTGCCGCCGATCACCTCCGTACCGCCCATCTGGAGCTGGGCCTCGTACGCGCCGATCTGGCCGTGGGCGCAGCTCGCGGTGTCCGCCACCAGGGCCAGCGCGACGGCCCGCCCGTCGGCGTCCCCGGCGATGGCCGTCGCCACCTCCTCGACGGTGGCCAGTCGAAGCTGGCCCGGCGAGCCGGGCGGCCGCAGGGCCGCCACCGCCGATGGCAGGCTGGCCAGCAGCAGGGTCGCCAGGCCGCCCCAGGCGAACGCCGCCAGCGTGGGGCGTGGCTGGTACGGGGCGCGGAGGGCGGCGGCCAGGGCCCAGCCGCAGGCGAGCAGCAGCAGCGGGGCCACGACCCCCAGGTGATACGGGCGCAGGTAGCGAAGGACCAGCCCCGCGGTCAGCAGCAGCGCCAGGGACGCCAGCGCCCACGCCAGCAGCGCCGGGCCGGGCCCCGAGGCGCGCCGGACCCTGGCCCGCGCCAGGCAAGCCAGCGCGGCGATCGGCAACGCCAGTACGGCCAATGCCAGCGGCCGGGGCCAGCCCCAGCAGGCCTCCAGCGGGCCGGTTGCGAACAGACCCCACAGGCCCGCGTCGCCGATCAGGGCGTAGGAGGCGGCCCGCTCCGGCTCCGCCAGCCGCAGCAGGGCGTTGTCGGCCACCATCGGCGCCGCCACCAGGGCGAAGACGGCCCCTCCCCAGAGCGCGGTCCGGCGGCCTTCAGAGCGCAGGATCCACGGCGCGATCGCCAGGACCCCCGCCGCGGTCGCCAGCGCGAAGGGGTGCATGGCGACCGCCAGCGCCAGGGCGGCGCCCGCTGTGGCCGCCGCCCAGCCGCCGCCGCCGTCCAGCGCCCGAACCACCGCCCAGACGGCCAGCGCGACCAGCGGCGGTGCCAGGTAGCCGTGGGAGCCCGCCGCGGGGTGGGCAGCCAGCATGGGCCAGCTCGCGTACAGCAGCGCCACGATCAGGGCCAGGGCCGGATCGCCCAGCCTGCGTCCAGCCAGCGCCAGCGGGATCACCCCGAGGGCGTGGACCACCGCGACGGCGGCGACGGCCCCCCGCAGCCCACCCGCCGCCGCCAGCAGAGGCAGCGTCATGTAGACCTGGGCGGCGCCGTAGTGGAACCCCTCGCCCTCCCCACGCCAGGGCAGCGGCCCACCGGCCAGGATGGCCAGGCCCCGTTCCCATACGTGGAATGCGTCGCCGTCGAGAATCGCCCCGTCCAGGGGAAGCAGGCGAAGCCAGATCGCCAGGCCGGTGACCGCGGCTGCGCCCGTCAGAAAGGCGGCAGCCCGGGCGGGGGGCGCGGGCGGACTCAGCGCCGCCCCCGGGATCCGGTTCGGACCCGCCGGGACAGGCGCAGCAGCACCCCTTCGCCCACGCTGATCGCCCGATCCGGACAGACCTCCTGACAGCAGTAGCAGCGGATACAGCGGTCCAGGTCCAGATCGATGGCCACGTCCGAGGCCTTCGGGCCCGGGTGACGCCGGCCCCGGGGCAACAGCTGCAGCGCGTCCGCGGCGCAGTGCTCGATGCACAGGCCGCAGCGGCTGCACGCACGATGGTCGAACGCCGGACGGGTGGTCAGCTGGTGGCGCAGGGGCCGGGCCAGCAGCTTCGGGATGAAGATCTGCTCCGCGCCCATCGTCCGGGCCGGGACCCAGTCGTCCACGCGGAATCCATCGAGGGGGTCGCCGCGCAGGTCGATCCCGGCCAACCTCGATCCCGGCAGCCCCTCGGCCTGGGCCACTCGCTGCACGGGAAGCGACGGGGTGGCGAAGCCGAGCACCTCGGCCAGGACCCGGTCGAGGGCGACTGGATCGCGGGATCCCGCCACCAGCCCCAGCAGGCGGGGATCGCCGCCGCCGGGGCCGTTGCCCTCCATCCCGATCACGCCGTCGGCCAGGTGCAGATCGGCATCCACCCGCGCGGCGGTCTCCAGCAGCATGCGGGCGAAGGTGTCGTAATCCCGGCCAGCGGTCAGGTGGAGACGCGGCTTCTCGAGGCCCACGTAGGCGCCGAACAGGTTCTTGACCGCCAGGGTCAGCCCCATCTGGCCGTGGGTCTTGACCCGGGGCAGGTTGACCACCCGGTCCGCCTCCACCAGCGGCCGGGCCAGGTCCATCGGTCCGAAGCCGCGGCCGCCGGCCACCGACACAGTCTCGGTGAAGTCCACCAGCTCGACGTCCAGGGGCGCCAGCAGCGCGGGCAGTCCCAGCTTGCGCGCCACTCCGGTGGTGCTGCTGATGGCCGGGCCATCCCCGACCAGCAGACGGCCCCCATGGACCGTACGCAGGGCGCGTGCGACGGCGGCCACGAAGCGCGGGTGGGTGGTGACGGCGGTCTCGGCGGCCTTGGGGCCAAGCATGTTGGGCTTGAGCAGCACCACGGGATCGCCGTCGAACAGTTCGCGCCAGCCTGTCAGGGAATCAAGGACTGCGGCGATGGCCCGGACCAGCGCGTCGTCTTCGTAGCGCCCGCAGGCGGCCAGGGCGACGGCGGGACGGCTCAAGGGGTGCACCTCCGGAGGATCACCTCGCGGACCAGCAGCTCGGCGAAGTCGACCGCCAGCTGGACCTCCGCCAGGTCCACGTTCTCCGGCGTGTCGCTCGGCAGATGGTAGTTCCGCGGCGCCCCGAGTTCCGGGTCCACGCAGCCGAGGGTGACCGCATCGTAGCCCGCCGCCTGGAAGGGGCCCGCGTCGGTGGCGCCGACCCCCATCTCGTGGCGGCGGACCCCGGAGAAGCGCTCCTCGCTCGCGGCCAACCGCGACAAGATCTCCTCGAGCCAGCGGGCGATGGGCAACCGCGTCATCTCCGATTCCTGGAAGTAGCGCAGCTCACCGCCTGCGAGACCATCCAGGCCCAGGACCACGCTGTGCGCCGGGTCCCACTCCTCCCGCCGTTGGCGGCACAGCGCCCATGCGCCACCAACCCCGGCCTCCTCGGCACCCGTCACGCCAAACACCAGCTCCACCCCCGGGGTTTCGATGTCCCCCAGACGGGGGATCAGGGCGTCGACGGCGGCGCAACCGGACAGATTGTCGTTGGCCCCCGGGACCACCTGGTTGCGCACCACCACCTCGAGGTTGACCAGCACCACCAGCAGCGACGGGATCGAGAGCAGCGCCAGCGTCGGCAGCACCCAGACCCCGGGCAACATCATCGCCACCGCATCGACGGTCGCCAGCGCGAACACGCTCGTCGTCGCGAACCGCATCGGCCGGCCCAGGCCCCACAGCGGCCGGGTCTCGTCGTGATCTCCGGCCAATCGGCGGACGATGCGTGGGTCGAACATCCGCCCGGTGTAGGCGGCGTCCACGTGGCCCAGCAGCACCACCCGCAGCTGGACCGGACCGTCGGCCGCCCGCGTCGCCAGCAGATTGCGTGAGGCGCGGAAGCCCAGCAGCCGTCGCAGCAGGTAGACCCGGTGGAGCGAATCCCCCGCGTACGACAGGCCCACCAGGGCGTGGAGCCCCAGAGCCAGCCACGGGGAGACGAAGAACAGCCCGGTGGCCACCAGCGCCAGCCCGAAGTGGAGCACCAGGTTGGCGTACAGATGGGTCCCGAATCGGAACGGCTCGAGATCGACCTCCAGGCCGCGGTCCCCGATCCGGCGGGCCAGGATATCGTGGCCCCGGCGTTCGCTCGCGCTCCCTGCCAGGCGGCGGGGGCACTCGCTCACGATCTCGGCGATCAGGGCCCGCATGCCATCCCGCTCGGCAAGCTCTGCTGCCCTTTGATCCGTGGGCGATCCGGGAACGTCTTGCTCCATCCGGCAACCTCCGCGGCGACCGGTTTGGATCTATCCCAAGCCGCGCCAGGAAGCTATCCTTGTCAACTGGTAAATGGGCTGGGGAGCGCGGGGTCTCGCGAACGACCGCGCGCGCCCGGGGGGGCGGCGGGCGGCGAGTTCCAGTCGGGACTCGTCGCGGGTTGCGGTATTTGCGCGGCACCAGGGGTCCGCCCCGTTTCGTGGTCGGCCTCATGTCTTGCACGCCGCCGCCGATGTTGAGGGAGACACAACCGAAGCGGGAGGTCCGGGGTTGAGCGCGCGCGAAACCAACACGACGGATCCGGCGGCCGGTGGCGAACACGACCGCGTGCGATACGTGGCCATGCTCTACAGCCTCCTCCAGGCCGGCCGGAGTGGGGTCCTGGAGATCGAATCTGGACCGCGCTGGCGGCGCCTGTACCTGATCGGCGGGCAACCGGCCTGGTACGAGAGCAACCTGGACGACGAGGGTCTGGCCAAGACCCTTGTCTCGCTGGGCCTGCTCAGCCGCCGGCAGTTGAACTGGATCCAGGGAAAGCTGAGCGAGGGAGAGAAGCTCGAGACCGGCCTGGTCGCCGCCGGAACGCTGTCCGCCGACGATGTGGACAACGCGCTCCGCACCCAGCTGGAACGCGGCTACGCGGCTGCCCTCTCCTGGTCCAGCGGATCCTGGCGCTTCACGCCCTGCGATGCCCTGCGGCCCGATCGGATCGATCCGACCCTGTGCCGAGAGGTGAACCCGCTGCGCGCCCTCTGGGAGGGGGTCCGGCTCCACGTCCAGATGGACGACGCCCTCGCCACGGTGACCGATCAGGAGGCAGGGGCCGTCCAGCTCACGGATGGATTCGCCGAGCAGTTCGAGCGCCTCGAGGTCGAGGACGCGCTGACCGAGCTGCCCATCGCGGCCTCCGGCGAGCCATCCGTCGAGGAGCTGTTCAAACGTATCCCCGACCGCAGCGGCAACCTGGCCAAGCTGCTGTGGTTGCTGCAGACCGTGGAGCTGATCCGGCGTGAGGGGGGTGGCTCCAGTCCGCTGGCCGAGGCACAGGCCTGGCTCGAGGCCCTGCCCCAGTCGCTCGAAGAGGTGCAGTGGCTGGACGAGGACGCCGGCGACACCGACGGGGATCTGGGGGATACCGCGGATGATCTGCTGGGCGACGCGGAGGACGAGATCTCCATCGGCGATCCGGTGCGAGTGACCACCGTCGAGGTGACCGAAGGAGAGCCATCTGCCGGCGAGGGCAAGGGCAAGGCCAAGGGCAAGGCGCGGACCACATCCTCCCGGAAGAAGCCCAAGGCCCCGGTGCGGACACCGGAGGAGTACGCCGACCTGCTGCGCAACGCCCACCGGCACAGGATGGGCAAGGACTACTACGCGTTCCTGGGGGTAGCTCCGACCGCCCCGCTCGCCGAGATCAAGAAGGCCTACGGCCGACTGGCCAAACGCTGCAAGAAGGCGCGGGCGACGGACGGCCTGGCCGAGGACGCACGCGAGTTGGCCAAGGAGATGCTCAACGCCGCGCGGCGGGTCTGGTTGACGTTGTCGGATGACACGCTGCGGGCTGCCTACAACAGGCGCCTGGACGCGGGCGACGCCCCCGTGGTGCGGGCCCGCGAGCGGGACGCCACGGTACGGCTCCGGGATCCGGTTCCGGCCCCCCGCTCGGGCCCCGAAGCCCCCCCGGTCACGGCCTACGACCAGGCCAAGATCCTGATGTCCAACGGTGACCACGAGCGGGCTCGCAAGCTGCTCGAGCGGGCTCGTCGCGAGAGCCCGTCATCCCCGGATGTCCTCGCCGACCTGGGCTGGTGTACCTGGATGGTCCAGGGGCGTACGACCGGCGATGCCTCCGAGGCCGAAGAGTTCCTGCGACTGGCGGTGGCCTTCGACCCACGCCACACGTCGGCGCTGGAATTCCTCGCCAGGATCACCGTGGAACGAGGCGACACGGACAACGCACGGCAGCGGGTCAAGGCCTTGTTGCGGGTCGTCCCGAGCTCTGGCTGGGGCAATCAGGCGCTGCAGGGCCTGGGCAGGGAGCCCGACGCCGACGCGGGCTCGTCCGGTCGACTGCGGTTCTGGAAGAAGAAGCGGTGAAGGTCCCCGCCCCGGAGCCCCGACGCCGACGTCGGAGGTCGGGGCAGGGGAGTGAGGAACAGCTCCGATGAGCGTGGCTGGTGATGACAGATACGTCCTGGTCGTGGACGAGGATTCCGACTCCGCGCGCACCCTGACCGCGCTGCTGGAGGACGACGGCATCTCGGTGGTCCACGTGACCGACCCCGACGAGGGGCTTGGCAAGGCACGGCGCCAGACGCCCTGGTTGCTCGTTCTCAGCGCGGACATGCCCGAGGGGCCCCCGACCTGCGACCGGATCAAGCGCGACCGCGACCTCCACTCCATTCCGGTGATGCTGGTCTCCGAGTCGGCGGCGGACGGCCCCCAGGTGGCGCACTGGTTGCTGCCCACCCGCGCCGACATCTATGTCCGCAAGCCTGTGTCGTCCGGCTTCGTCGCCGCGTTCCTCGAGGAGCAGAAGGCGGCCTGGGAGAGTTCCCGCGAGCCGACCACCGCGGAGATGATCGCGGCGGTGCCGGGACCGGAAGCGGACGCCGAAGCCGATCGGGACGAGTTGCTGCAGCGCCTGGCGATGATGCGCGAGCTCCTGGAGCGCGCGGCGAACGTGGAAGACGTGCTGCAGGGCGCGGCTTCGGAGCAGCACCAGGAGCTGACCTTTCAGCGGGAGCTGGCGGAGCGGCAGACCGACGAGATCGAGCTGTCGATGGAACGGGCCGAGGAGCTCGATGCCCAGCTGGCCGAGGTACGCACGGAACTGAGCGTGGCGCGGGAAGAGTCGCAGCAAGCCCGGGCGCGGGTCAGGGAGCTGGAAGAGGAAGACGGGCGCGGCTCGACGGGCGGAGCGGGACCGAGCCGGGCCGAGTACGAAGCCCTCAAAGCCCACGTGCTCGAGGCCGAGGAGCGGGCTGCTCATGCGACGCGATCCTCGCTGGAGACGCGTTCGGAGCTGGATGCCGCCCGGCGGGAGCTGAAGGCGGCGCGCAAGAGCGAGGGGGGCGGCGAGGCGAGCGCCCGGGACTCCCGCGAACTGGTGGCTGCCGCCGAGGAGCGGCAACGCGCGGCGGATGCCAGGGTCAAGGCCGCCGAGGATCGGGCCGTGGCGGCGGAGGAACGAGCGGCGTCGATGGCGGCGGTGCTGGGCGCCAACCAGGGCGACCTGGCAGCGGCCGAGGAGAAGGCGACCGCAGCCGAGGAGAGGGTGACCGCGGCCGAGGAGAAGGTGACCGCGGCCGAGGAGAAGGTGACCGCGGCCGAGGAGACGGCGACCGCGGCCGAGGCGCGGGCTGGCGAGGCCGAGGAGACGGCGACCGCAGCCGAGGCGCGGGCCAGCGGGGCCGAGCAGGAGCTGGCCACGGCCGAGGCGCGGATCGGCGAAGTCGAGGCGACGGCCACGGCCGCCGAAGATCGGGCAAGTGGGGTCGAGGAGAAGCTCGTCGCCGCCGAGGCCCGGATCGCGGAGGCCGGAGAGCAGCAGACCGCGGCCGAGGCACGGGCCAGCGAGGCCGACGAACGTGCGACCGCGTCCGCCGCCCTGGTGGGGGAGGCCGAGGAGAAGCTCGCCGCCGCCGAGGCGCGGGCCGCCGAGGCGGACGAGCGGGCGGCTACGTCCGCTGCCCAGGCGAGCGCGGCCGGAGAAAACGTGGTTGCCGCCGAGGGGCGGGCCGCCGAGGCCGAGGCGAATGTGGTTGCCGCCGAGGCGCGGGCCACCGAGGCCGAATCGCAGGCCGAGGAGCGAATCACCGCAGCCGAGGCGCTGGCGAGCGGAGCCGAGACGAGGGCTGTGGAAGCGGAAGCCAGGGCGGCCGCCGCCGAGGCCCGGACGGCAGAGGCGGAAGACGGGGCGCGGGCCGCCGGGGAGCAACTGCAGGCCGCCCAGGAGCGTCTGTCGGCTGCCGAGGCCGAGGGGGACGCCCGGAGCGTGGAGCTGGAGCAGCAACGGTCCGATCACCAGGCGCTGGCGGCAGTCCACGACGAGCAGGCCGAGCGGCTGGCCGCCGCCGAGCTGGAGATGACCAGGACCCGGGAGGAGGTCGAGGTGCTCCAGGGCGATATCGAACGTCGAGACCACCAGATCAGCGCGCTCCAGGCCGCCATCGAAGAGGGGCAGCGCGCCGGGGAGGCCGCAGAGACCCAGCTGGCGGAGACCCGCAGCGAGCTGGCGGACCGCGATGGACAGCTGGCCGAGAGCCAGGCCCTCGCCGACGCCGTGGCCGCCGAGTTGCGCCAGGGCCTCGAACAGAGCGGAGTCCGGGTGGCGGAGCTGGAGGCCCAGCAGAAGGCGGCGAACGAGACCCACCAGGAGCTGGAGGCCAACCTGGTCACGACGCTGGCCCAGCTCAGCGACGCGGAGCAGGCGCGGATGGTCGAGGCCGGACGGGCCGAGGCGCTCGCGAACGAGATCTCCGGCCTGAAGGCCGAGGTCGACCCGCTGCGGGAGCAACGCGCCGATGCGCGCGCGGCCGCCGAAGCGCTTGGCCCCGAGCTGGAGACGGCCAGGTCGGCCACCGAGGCTGCGGGCCAGGAGCTGGAGACGGCGCTGCGGGGGCAGCTGGCCGATGCCGAGGCCAAGCTCGGCGCCGAGTTCGCCGCCCGCGATGCGCTGGCCAACCAGATGCTCGCCTTGCAGACGGAGCTCACCGAGCTCCACACGCAGCTCGAGAGCGGGGCCGGGGCCCCGGCGGGGGGTGGCGCGCCAGCGAGCGACGAGCTGCGGGTGCTGATCGAGTCCGTCGGGCGTCACAGAAACTACGTGGAGGACGGACTGACCCGCTGGAAGGAGATCGAGAGTGGTGTCGGCCAGGCGGTGACCGGCCTGATCCAGCTCTCCGGCAAGAACCCCGAGCTGCAGACCGTCGTCTTCCCGATGCTCGAGGACGTCAAGCGGGTGCTCGACCAGGGCCGCGCGATGGTGGAGAAGAGCCGGGACTTCTTCGCCGAACAGGAGCCGGCAGTCAGCGTCCTGGGTCGCGACTTGCCCGAGGGTTGAGCTCCGGCCCGCTCAACGCTCCCGCCCCAGACAGTCCAGAAGCGCCGCTGCCAGCCGCTCGACCTGTCCCAGGTCGTTGTACAGCTGGGCTGAGATCCGGACCAGCCGGCCCGGTGCCCGGGGCCAGGGGATGATCGGCACCTCGATCCGGTGGCGCTCCCACAGGGCCTCCTGCAGAGGATCGTGGTACAGCGGCGGCTCCAGCTCGGTGTGGACACCGTCCGGCAACGGGACGGCGGCCAGCGAACCGATCATCTCGTCGGGGCAGGGTGCTTCCACCCCCAGGATCCGCGCCAGGAGTTGCCTGCCCGCGAGGGCCAGGGCCCGATTACGCTCGCGGACAGCTGGCCAGCCGCCCGGGATCAGACCCTCGAGGGTCGCCAGCGCGGTGGGGATACACAGGCAGGGGGTCGGGTCCGCGGTCCCGGTCCAGTCGAACTCCAGGTGCAGCCGGGAGCGGCTGCCCAGCGGGGCGTTGGCCCCGTGGCTGATCACACACGGCCGCGTGACGCCGTGCAGCCCACGGCGGACATGGAGGAAGCCCGCCCCTTTGGGCGCGCAGATCCACTTGTGGGCGTTGCCAGCGTAGTACGCGGCCCCCAGCTCGCCGAGGGCCAGGGGCAGCATCCCCGGGGCGTGGGCTCCATCGACCACCACCTCGACGCCCCGGATCGCCAGCTCGGCCACGATGCGCTCCACCGGGAGCACCAGCCCGGTAGGGCTGGTCACGTGGTCGATCACCGCCAGCCGGGTCCCGGGCTGCAGGGCCGCGGATACCGCCTCGACGATCTGGTCGGCCGAAGTCAGCGGAAACGGGATGCGGGCGACGTCCACGTGCGCGCCGCGCCGCTTCGCCACCTCGCGGACCGCGTTGCCGCAGGCGTTGTAGCCATGGTCGGTGATCAGGATCCGGTCGTCGGCGGCCAGGGGGAACGAGTTCAGCGCCGCGTTGACCCCGGTCGTGGCGTTTTGCACGAACACCAGATCGGCGGGATCGGCCGACAAGAAGCCCGCCAACTCCCCTCGAGCCGCGTCCCAGAGCCCGGGCAGTTCCCGGACCAGGAAACGAACTGGCTCGGCCTCGAGCCGTCGGCGCAGCCGTGCCTGGTGGGCGAGAACCTCCCTCGGCGACGCGCCGAACGAGCCGTGGTTGAGGAACACCACCGCCGGGTCCAGATCCCAGTGCTGGCCCGGCGCCGCAGAAGAACTGCCCATCGTTCCTCCTCACCAGCTCCGGGCGGGACCGCCCGTCGCCGCGTCGGCCACCATCCGGTCCAGCAGCTCCTCCAGCTCGGCCTGGATCCCGGCGTAGGCGGAATCCCCGTACAGGTCCACCAGCTCGTTGGGGTCCGCCGTGGCGTCGAACAGCTCCCGGCCGTCCGCGTCCCCCCGGTCCAGCAGCCGGTACCGGCGCCCATCCTCGCCCTCGAGGGTGACCGCACGCTGGTTGTCCTCCAGCAGGTTGGAGACCTGGTAGGCCCGCGCGGCGAACGGGGCGTGGGGGTCGGCCAGCAGCGGCGTCAGATCCAGTCCGCGCCAGCCGTCGGCCGGCTCCAGCTCGAGCAGGGCGGTGAGGGTCGGCGCGAGGTCGAGGAACTCCACCGGCCGGTCGACCACGGTCCGCGGAATACCGTCGCCGAAGAACGCCATGTGGCTGTCCGACGTCTCCCGGTGGAGCGACCGGCCGTGCAGTAGCTTGCCGTGCTCCCCGAAAGCCTCGCCATGGTCGGTGATGACGACGGTGACCCGGTCCCGCCGCCGGCCGAGGGCCTCCCAGCCCGCCTCGAAGCGTTCGATCTGGGTGTCGGTGTAGGCCACTTCCTCGTCGTACATCGTCTCGACGTGGTCCAGCAGCGTGGCCGGGATCGGCTCCAGGCTCTCGGCTGCGCGCAGCAGGTCGGCGTGGTCCGGATCGCACAGATCCAGGCCGCCATCGTGCAGATCGGGTACGTCGATCCAGGCGGCCTCGGTGCCCGGCGGGCAGTAGGGGTAGTGGGGCCCGTAGAGCTGCAGAACGAGGAACAGGGGCTCCTTTCCCGCCTCGGCGGCCAGCCAGTCCAGCGCCTCGTCCACCACCCGATCATCCACGTCCGCCGCGAACTCCTGGCTGCGCTCGATCACCCACAACTGATCGAAAAAGGGCTGGAACTGGGGCTGGGCGGTCAGCACGTTGCCCGAGAACAGCGCGGTCATGAAGCCGGCGTCCGCCAGCGGCGCGGTGATCGGCACCACGTCCGGGTCCACCGGCACGTGGCGCAACGTGACGTTGTGCTCCTCGGGGTATGCGCTCACCAGCATCGACGTCTCGGTGGGCAAGGTCCACCCGGCGGTGGAGGATACCCGCTCGAAGCAGCTGCCCTCGATGGTGTAGCGCTCCAGCGAGGGCAGCGCTCCCAGCGGCGCCGAGCAGCCGAGCCGGTCGGCGCGCAGGGTGTCGACGAACAGCACGACCACGTCCGGCTGGCGGGCGCAGCCGCAGGCCAGCATCGCGGCCACCAGCGCCGTGCCCAGGGCCCGTCGTGTCATGCTTCGGCTCCCAGGGCGGCGAGGACGGCGTCGACCGCCTCGTCGGCGGTCATGACCACCCGTATCGCCGGGTCGAAATCGAAGCTGCGCAGGGAGATGACCGGCCGCCCGAGCTTGAGCGCGATGCTCACCTCGGAGCGGGTCCCGTGGCTACCGCCCACCGCGACGACCACCCGGGCGGTGTTGGCGATCACCACGTTGCGGGCGTGGGCCATGTCGGTGACCACCGCCACCTGGATCCAGCGGTTGGCGTCGCTGGCGCGGGGCCCGGGCAGGATCCCCACGGTCAGCCCCCCCGCCTCCGCGGCCCCCCGGGCCGAGGCCTCCATCACACCGCCCAGACCGCCATTGACCACGCACAGCCCGGCGGTGGCCAGCCCGGCTCCCAGGGCCCGGGCCAGCTCGTACAACTCGGGGTCTGCGCTACCCGCGCCGATCACGCCAACCAGTGTTCGTGTCGTTCCGCTCACCCGTCGATCTCCCGCGCGTATCCTAGATGATAAGATGCCGTCCTTCCCACCGAGCAGAGGAATCGGAGTTCCGGGATGCCCAGGCAGCGGACGATCCTGCTGATCGACGACGACCGGCAGGTGCTGGACCTGTTGGAGGCGTCCCTGTCGCTGAAGGACTATCGGGTCGTCAGCCACGACGACCCCGCCGCCGCGCTGAATTACCTCAAGAACACCGTCCCGGACCTGATCATCTGCGAGGTCGATCTGCAGCGCATCGACGGCTTCCAGCTGATCCACCGGATCCGCGAGAGCACCCGAGCCGCGTATTCGCCATTCATCTTCATCGGCGCGGAGCGCGAACCGGAGAAGGTCGCGCGCGGGTTGCGGATGGGGGCGCGGGAGTTCCTGCGCAAGCCCTTCACCGTCGACGAGATGCTGGTCCGGGTCGCCAAGGTCTTCGATGCGGTCGCCAACTCCCGCACGGCCGCGCCGCGCTTCGACCTGGAGGGGCGGCTCGAGATGCTGCCCTTTGCACCGCTGCTCGCCACCCTGGGCAAGCAGAAGGCCTCCGGCCGCCTGACCGTCAGCTTCCCGGTGGAGCCGGTCGAGGGGGTGCTGGTGATGGTGAGCGGGGAGCTGAACCACGCTGTCTTCGGCCGCCTGGTCGGGCGCGAGGCCGTGATGCAGCTGCTGACCCGCGAGGAGGGCACCTTCGCCTTCGTCTCCGACCCGCTGCAGGTTGCACCGGCCGTGACCGTCGAGAAGCCGGCGCCCGTGCTGCTCAACGAGGGCTTCCGCCTCATCGACGAGGGCCTGGTCCGGCGCATCGACGTGACCAACAAGGCAGCCTGCCGCACCTTCGAGCGGCTGCTGGAGGAGGCCTCGGGCGAGCACCTGACCGCGGGGGAGGAGGTGATCCTGCTCACCCGCCGGATCGACGAGACCACGAGCCTGTTGGTGGGTCTGGACGACGACAGCATGGACCGCCAGGTGGTGGTGGATGATCCCCTGGGTATCGACGAGGAGGCCGAGATCTTCTCCGCGGTGTCGGGGGGCCTCGAGAGTGTCGTTTTCGAGGCCGAGGAGGGCTCGGTGACCGAGTCCACCGTGCTGGTCCCGACCAACCGGTTGACGGACGGCGACGGCATGGAGTGGGGCAGCGATCCGTTCAGCGCGGAGAACGACGCGCTGGCGACCTCGTCGATCGTGATCCCCGCACATCGGATCGAGCAGACCGATCCCAGCCAGGACGAGGCCCTGGGGTCGTTGCCGTCGGACAAGCGCTACTCCGTCGAGATCGTGGAGTGGGGGCCCGGTCCGGTGGAGCGGATCTTCACGACCTTGCGCGAACACCTGCTGGAGGGATCCGCCGGCGGCGTGCAGGAGATCCAGCTGTCGACGCGCAGTGGCCGGCCGCTGGCGTCCACCGTGGACGACCGCCGCCGCCGGGATCGGATCGCCTCGTTCACCGCGCAGGCGATCAACTTCGCCCAGCGCACCGAGCAGGGTCTCTACGCCGAGCTGTCCGCCGGCGATCTGCACCTGGCGGTGGTCGAGCTGCCCTACCGGCGGCTGCTGACCTGCCTGTTCGCGCAGCCGCCGGATGCCGAGGCCTTCCGCCGTGAGATTCGCGAACTGCTCTCCCGGACAGACTCCTAGGGCGGCGCCCCATGTCACGCCGCGCACGTCTGGCCGCCGCCGTCACCATCCTGGTGGCCGTTGCCGCCGTGGCGCTGGCCGTCCGGCTGGCCCGCGACACCCGGTCGCGGGTCGAACGGGCGGCGGCCGGCGACCCCGTCGGCGAGATCGGCGAGGGCTGGACGGGGGTGCGTCGCGCCGCCGACGTTCCGCTGGCACCCGCGGAGCCCGGCGAGGGGGAACATCCCAGCCTGACCGACGTCCGGGCGGTGCTCGCCCGCGAGGAGGGGGTCTGGCTGGGGACCACCGGAGGTCTGGTCTTCGTCGGCCGCGGCGCGGTAACGCCGCGGGTGTACACCGCCCGCAGTGGGCTGTTGCGCAACGACGTGGTCGCCCTGGCTGGCACCGCGGACGCGATCGCCGTCGCCCACCCCGAGGAGGGGCTCTCGCTGATCCGCGGTGATCGGGTGCGGGTGATTTCCCATCCGGAGCTCGTGCCCACCGCGCTGGCGGCGGCCGAAGGCGGGTTCTACGTGGGCACGGCCGATCGTGGGCTGCTGTGGCTGACGGACGACGGCCTGTTCCCGGTCCCCATCGCTGGCGAGGACGAGGACGGGGCGTGGTCGCTGGGGGCGGTCCGGGTGTCGGCGGTGGCCGTCGAGCCCGTGAGCGGGGAGGTGTGGGTCGGGACCTTCGACCAGGGCGCGGCGGTGCGGCGCGAGGGAGCATGGGAGCTGCTCGGAACCCCCGAAGGACTCGCGGATCTGTTCGTGACCTCGCTGGCGCTGGTGTGGTCCGAGCGCGGGACGCGGGCGCTCGTCGGCACCCAGACTGGCCTCTCGATCCTGGAGGGCGCGCGGGCGCCGCGGATCGTCGGCCGCGCCGAGGGTCTGCCGGACGATCACGTGGCCGCGGTGGCGCTGGACGACGATCGGATGGCGGTGGGGACCTACGGCGGGGGCCTGGCGCTGTTCGAGGGGGATGGGTGGTCGAGCGTGGGCACGCCGGACCTGCCGTCGGCGTATGCCCAGGCGGTGGCGTTCGATGGCCGGGGAGGATTGTGGATCGGGACGCGGGGCGGGGCCGTGGCCCGGGAACAGGGTCGCTGGTCGGCGCTGACCGTGCCCGCCGGTCCGCCGGGCGCGCGGATCACCGCCCTGGCTTCGAGGCGGGGTGCCGCGGGGGACGAACTGTGGGCCGGGACCTTCGAGCGGGGCGTCGGACGCCTGGTGGGCGGCGTCTGGACGTCGCTGGGTGAGGCGGACGGGCTGCCATCCGACGAGATCAACGCGATCGCCGTGCACCGCGATGTGCTGTGGGTGGCGACCAACGCCGGAGCCGCGTACTTCGCCGACGGCGCCTTTGAGCAACACCCGCGGCTGGCCGAGCTGCGGGGCACGGCGATAACCGCGTTGCACAGCGCCGGGGACGCCCTGTGGCTCGGCACCGCCCGCGGCGCGGTGCGGATGGCCGGGGACGGTGCGGTGGTACGCCAGGGCGTTCGCGACGGCCTGGTCAACGGCCACGTGTACGCACTCATCCGGGATGGCGATCGGGTCTGGGCCGGCACCCTCGGCGGCCTGAGCGGACTGCGGGCCGATGGCGACCGGGATCCGGCCGGGGTGATCACGGTGCGTTCGGGTCCGGGGGGCCTGTCCCACGGCTGGGTCAACGCGCTGGTCGCGTCCGCGGACCGGCTGTGGGTCGGAACCTACGGCGGCGGGGTCGATGTGTACGACGGCGTCGGCTGGTCCCGGGTCCACCCCGACGGCGACGCGACCCTGGAGATCAATCCGGGCGCCGGCTGTCTGGTGGGAGCGGCGCCGGTCTTCGGCACCCTGGATCGAGGCTTGCTGGCGCTGGACGACGGGGGTGGCGGGGCCCGGCTGCTGCGCTCGGAGCTGGGCTTGCCCTGTCCCTCGGTGACGGCGCTTGCGATGGACGGTGAGCGATTGTGGATCGGAACCGCCGCCGGCCTGGTCGCCGTCGAGCCGGATTCGGTCCGTTAGCGGTCTGTCCCGGGTCGGGACTCAGGGACAGCGTTCGATGGCGTCGGCGATCCGCTCACCGACGCGGATCGCGTGGCTGTCGTCGGCGTTGATCGTGGCGGCGAAGTCCGCGATCTGCAGCGATGTGGTCCGGTAGTGGAAGTAGATCCGATCCATCTCGAGGGTCAGCTCCGCCGGGGGGCCGTGGAACCGTTGCGCAGCGCAGGTGGACTCGGCGGTGACCTGGATATAGGTCTCCTCGTCCAGGCTGTCGGTGTCCCACTCGCCGTCCTCTGGCGGATCCGGGTAGCCGGCATCGTCGGGGACCACCACCGCGACCGCGTCTCCTGCGTCGGCGCCACTGTCCGGGGCCTCGTTCGCCTCCCCGTCGACCAGCCGCATCACCAGCAGCGCCACCGCGCACAGGGCGAAGAAGCCGCCGACGATCAACAGCGGCGTCTTGCTGGACGAGTCGGGTCTTCCGTACGCCATGGGCGTCCTCCGCGAACCGGCGAGCACCATGATTACTTGAACTCTCCCCCGAAACTCAAGTACACAGGTGCGGCGCCATGACATACCGTTTTGAAATGTGTGGCCGGTCATCGTGAGGGGTCCCATGAACCTGGTGCAGCATCCGGGCTTTCCGGACGTCAAGCTCGGCCCGATGGAAGGGCAGTTCTCGTACCGCAATCGCTGGCAGGAGGTGATGCAAGCCTTCGCCAAGGCGGGGTACGAGGTGCGCGAGCCCAACGAGCGCCGCCGCCAGGCGTCGCCGTGCTACGACTTCGCCTGGTACTTCGTGGTCGGCGGACTGGACCGGCACCACGAGGTACTGGTCACCGATCAGCCGCTGCCCCCCGACCGGGAGGAGGCCATCCTCCGCGGCGCCTTCGGCATGATCGAGGAGCGCCCGGGCATGGCGTTCCACGTCTACTCGACCGACAAGCTCAGCGCTCGCATGCGCACTGCCCTGGCCGACAGCCCCGCCGGACGTTTCCTGCGGCGGGTGGCCGTCGAGATCCCCATCGCGGACATCCGTCCCATGGGCGTACCGCACGTCGTCCCGCGCATCCTGCGAATGATGGAGCAGTGCTGGCAGCACAAGATCGACCTGGACGCCCCAGGCGAGGTGCTCACCTGGCTCGACGACGTGATCTTCGAGTACAGACCCGCCATCGATCCGGACGAGCAGCTGCCCACCCCCGGTGACGTGCTGACACCGCCCCTGGCCGCCATCGGCCTGGTGATCACCGAGCTGCTGCGCCAGCACCTCCCGGGCCCGGCCCGGATCCACGCCAGCGTCGCCCGCGCCGAGCACGACCGCCTCGACGACGACCGGCTCGAGGCCCAGGACTGGGCCTTCGTCCTCGCCGTCGCAGGCGGCTCCCAGCTGGAGTACGTCTACGGCCCGGGCAAGGTCTTCGCCCGCTACTGCCAGGGCGAAGACCAGACCCTCCTCGACCTCCTCCCCACCGAACTCGCCTTCCCCCTGGGACCCGAGGCGCTGGCGCTGGTGGACGCGTTGCCGGACGATCCGACGGTGGAGGAGGACTAGGTCTCGGCCTCGGTCTCGGTCTCGGTCTCGCCTCAGCCGATCATCGAGATGAAGATCCCCGCTGCCACGACAGTCCCGATCACGCCGGCCACGTTGGGCCCCATGGCGTACATCAGCAGGTAGTTGCGGGGGTTGGCCTTCATGCCCTCGATCTGGATCACCCGGGCAGCCATGGGGACGGCCGAGAGGCCGGCGGCGCCGATCATCGGGTTGATCTTGTCGCGCAGCAAGACGTTCATCAGCTTGGCCAGCAGGGTGCCGCCGATCACCGAGAAGACAAACGCCACCAGGCCGAGGACGAAGACCTGCAGGACCTGGGCGCGGAGGAAGTCCTCGGCGCGCAGGGTGAAGGCGATGGACAGGCCGAGCACGATGGTCACGATGTTCATCAGCTCGTTCTGGGCGCCCTCGCTCAGGCGCTTGACGACCCCGGACTCGCGGAACAGGTTGCCCACCATCAGCATCCCCATCAGGGGGGTGGCCTTGGGGATCAGCAGGCAGATCACGAAGGTCGCCACCAGGGGGAAGACGATCTTCTCGGTCTTGGAGACCGGCCGCAGCTGCTTCATCTCGATCTTGCGCTCGTTCTCGGTGGTCAGCAGCCGCACGATGGGGGGGATGATCAGCGGGACGAGGGCCATGTAGGAGTAGGCGGAGACCGCGGTTACGCCGAGCAGGTCCTTGGCCAGCGAGTTGGTCACGAAGATCGTGGTCGGGCCGTCGGCGCCGCCGATGATGCCGATGGACGCCGCCTCGGGCAGCGAGAAGCCCATGATCAGGGCGCCGAAGAACGCCACGTAGACGCCGAACTGGGCCCCCGCGCCCAGCAGCAGGGTCTTGGGGTTGGCGATCACCGGTCCGAAATCGGTCATGGCGCCCAGCCCCAGGAAGATCAGGGGTGGGATCACCTCGTACTCGATGCCGTAATAGAAGATCCGCAGCAAGCCGTCTTCACCGACCATGTTCGCGTTGGGGATGTTGACCAGGATCACGCCGAAGCCGATGGGCAGCAGCAGGTAGGGCTCGTACTGCTTGCGGATCGCCAGATAGATCAGCAGTAGGCCAAGGGCCCACATCACCGGGTGGCCCCAGGTGACGGACTCTAGCCCGGATTTCTGCCAGGCCTGGATGAGGGATTCCACGGTTTCGCCCGCGGGCTAGTCTTCGATCACGCAGAACACCGCGTCGGCCTCGATCATGTCGCCGACGCCCGCGTTGATCTTCACCACGGTTCCGCCGGCGGTGGCCGCGAGCGGCATCTCGATCTTCATCGCCTCGAACACGGCCAGCGTGTCGTTCTGGGACACGGCACCGCCGACCTCCACATCGATGGAGACCACCTTGCCCGGCATCGGGAAGACCACTTCGTGAACGGCCATCGGGTTGCTCCTCGCTATCCACTCGGCCCAAGAGGGGCCGGTCAGTTCTTCTGGTTCGCGCCCGTCTCGGCGCGCCGCGCCGCCCAGCGGGCGATGGCACCGTACAGTGTGGTGACGGCATACAGCAAGGTCAGGACGAGGAACACCCCGCCAAAACCCGCTGCGCTCACCCGCGCGGCCTCGGCCCACTCCGTCGCCAGCATCGGTGTCAATGGCATTCCTCCCACCTACTGGGCCAGGTAATTGCCCGAGATGATGACCTTCTGGATGTTGGACGTGCCCTCGACCACCAGGAAGGAGCGGGCGTCGCGCAGCAACCGCTCGGCCGGGTACTCGGTGGAGAACCCGAATGAGCCGAAGATCTTCATCGCCATGTGCGCCGCCTCGTTCGCGGTCTCCGACGCGTAGTACTTGGCGATGGAGACCGACTGGCTGTTGCGCACGTTGGGATCCTGGTCCTTCTCCCAGGCCGCCTTGAGCACCAGCAGTCGGGCCGCCTCGTGGTGCACCACCATCTCGGCGATGTCGCCGCGGATCAGCTGGTAGTCGGCGATGGGCTTGCCGAACTGCTCCCGGGACTTGGCGTAGTCGGCGGCCTCCTCGAGGCAGGCGCGGCCGACGCCGACGGCCCGGCAGGCGCAGGATAGCCGGGTGTTGTCCAGCATCGTCATGCAGACCTTGAAGCCGTTGTTGGGTCCACCGAGGATCTGCGACTTGGGGACGCGCGCGTTCTCGAAATACACCTCTCCAGTGGGCGCGCAGTGCAGGCCGAGCTTGCTCTCGATGGGCACGGTGGTGACGCCCTCGGTCTCCTTGAGGTGAACGAGGAAGCAGGTCATGCCCTTGTGCTTCAGCGCGGGCTCGGTCATGGCGTAGACCAGGGCCACGTCGGCCACATGGGCGTTGGAGATCCAGGTCTTGGAACCGTTGAGGATGTAGTCGTCCCCGTCCTCGACGGCGGTGGTCTTCATCGAGGCCACGTCCGAGCCGGAGTTGGGTTCGGTGATCGCGAAGGCTCCGACCCACTCGGCGTTGACCAGCTTGGGGATGTAGGTCTGGCGCTGGTCCTCGGTGCCCCAGCGCAGGATCGAACGCGCCGGGCCCTGGGTCTGCATGTTGAACGGCAACCCCCACGAGGGGCTGACCCGGGCGATCTCCTCGGTGATCAACATCGAGGTGACCATGCCATCGTCGAGCCCCAACCCACCGTACTCGGCGGGGATCACGCAGCCGAACAGGCCGAGTTCGGCCATCTGATGGAGGATGTCGCGGTTGAAGTGGTGGTTCTTCTCATCCTCCTCCATGGTCGGCCGGATCGCCTCCTGGGCAAAACGACGGGCCGTCTCCTGCATCATCTTCTGGTCTTCGGTGAGGCTGAACTCCATGGGTTCCTCCGACCCCGGGTGGACCGGGGATGGCCATTCCTACCGAGGGCGGAAACAGTTGTCAACGCGGGCTTCCGCCACCGGCGGCGACGTGATACGCGTGGTGCTATGCCACGTCGACTAATCCCCGTCCTCGCCCTCTTGTTCGCAGCGATCTCCGCTGGCTCCGCCGCCGCCCAGAATGGGAGCGGCGACGAGCCCTCCCAGGGCCCGTCCGGACCACCCCCGGGGGGGGATCCCATCGCCTGGATCCTGGCCACCCTCGACCTCGACGAAGAAGCGCTAGGTGTGCACCCCCGCGGCCACCACACCCGCTTCCCACTGCCCGGCGACATGCCCCACACGCTGCCGTTCTTCGCTGACCTGTGGGCCGAACCGCTGCGGACCTACGACTGGGCGGCCGACATGGCGCGCTACTCCCGGACTTATCTGGATCCGGCCTACCTGGCCGGTGTCGGCGCCAGCTGGCCCGGTGACATGGAGGCCACGGACCAGCCCCGGCCCGACGCCGCCTATCACCTGCTGTTCCACCTGGGGATCTGCCGCCTGACCACCCGCTTCCGCGACTACTCGGTCAACCTCACCCCCCGGACCTTTGGCGACCGCCCGCTGGTCGAGGCCGTCGCCGAGTTGCGCGAGCTGGGGGGCATCGGCACCTCGCTGGTGACCTTCGGCCGGGACGCGGACTTTCCCCGCCCCCGCGACGAAGCCGAGCGCGCGGCGGAGGGCATCGACCCGGAGCTGCAGCGCATCGTGGCCACTGCGATGCTCGACCTGGCGGACGCCCGCCGCTGGATCGACCTGGCGTTCCGCAATGTCGACTGGGAGGATCGGCTCGCGGTCTGGCGGATCCTCGACCTCTCCGAGATCCAGCTCGACGGGCTGCGCTACGACCCGGCGGTGGACGACGTGATCGCCGCCCTCGACCGGGAGAGCCTGCTGTACGGTGGGATGAAGGCGGTGCGGATCGCAGAGGAGCTGCGGGCGCGGCTGCGGGCCTGGCAGGCCGCCCATCCCCGGGCATCGGCCGGGCTCGACTACCAGCAGATGACCCCCTACGGCCGGGTCGTGATCGCCGGCAGCGGCAACGATCTGCACACCTGCACCGACTGCATGCTGCTGATCGACCTGGGGGGCAACGACACCTACGAGATGGCCGTCGGCGCCCCGCCCGACCCCGACCTCCCCCTGGCGGTGGCCGTGGACATGGCCGGCAAGGACGAGTACCGGCCCGCGCCCTTCGGCCTGCCGACCCAGGGAGCGGGCGCGATGGGCGTTGGAATCCTGTGGGACGTGGCCGGCGACGACCGTTACCTGGCGGACGGTCCCCTGGCCCAGGGGGTGGCCCAGGTGGGGGTCGGGCTGCTGATGGACGAGGCCGGTGACGACGTGTTCCAGGCAGCCACCGCCGCCCAGGGTGCCGCGTTCTTCGGGGTCGGGATGCTGGTGGACATCGAAGGAGCGGACCGCTTCACCTGCCACGGCGAGTGCCAGGGTTTTGGCGGCTCGGGCGGTGCGGGAGTGCTGGTGAACGGCCGGGGTGACGACGTCTACACCGCCGAGGTGATGCCGGACAAGGTCTATCGCCCCGACTACCACGCGGGCATGGAGCGCAACATCACCTCGGCCCAGGGGGTCGGCCTGGGCCGGCGGGGCGACGGCGGCGACGGCCACAGCTGGGCCGGCGGCCTCGGCGTCCTGCTCGACGGTGCCGGCAACGACCGCTACGAGGCGGGCACCTTCTCCCAGGGCTGCGGCTACTGGTTCGGCACCGGAGTGCTGTACGAGGGCGGCGGCGACGACGTGTACGAGTCCGTGAACTTCTCCCACGGCTCCGGGGCCCACTTCTGCATCGGCGCGGTCATCGACGAGCAGGGCAACGACGAGCACAAGGCGGTCCACACCGGCACCTGCGCCCTGGGGTTCGGCTGGGACTACACCAACGCGTTGATGTTCGATCGCCAGGGCGACGACCTCTACGTCGGCCACGAGGCCGTACTCGGGGTCGCCAACGGACGCTCCAATGCGCTGGCGATCGACCTGGCCGGCGACGACCGCTACGAGCTCAGCGGAGCCGGGGGCGCCTTCGGCCAGGCCGGCGTCATGCCCCAGATCGACCACCGCGACCCGTCCCGTCCCTACTTCCACGACGGGACGTCACTCGGGTTGTTCCTGGACGCCGACGGTGGCGATAGTTACCTCCGGGCGGGCCAGCCCGATCCCGTGGCCGCCGACTCGTTCTTCACGTTGACCCCCGCCCCCGGGGATCCCCGCTACGAGCTGCTGAACTTCGGCGTCGGTCTCGACGCCAGCGGCGGCGTGCCGGCCGCTTTCACCCTACCCCCGGAGGAGTGAGCCGCTCCTCGCCCCGGATTGACCTGCCTCCGGCGTTCCGTGTTCAATGCCTGGCACCACGGCGGGGCGCGCCGCGGCGGACGGAGCGATGGGATGAGCCAGGGTGATTCGGGAGTCAAGTACCTGTTCGCGGGCCTGGGGCTGATCCTGGGCCTGGTGATCATCGCGTTGTTCTTCCAGCCTTTCTGGATCTGGGTCCAGTACCGCACGCCGAAGACGGTCAGCATCGAGACCCTTGCCCGCAGCGACCAGCACGAGGGCGGCCAGGTGCGGGTGGAGGGGATCCTCGACCCGCGCCACGTGGTGGTGGTGGACGCCCCCGGCGGGGGAGGGCTGTTGGAGATCGGCCTCGTCCTGGCAGATGACAAGCCCATGCGCGACTGGCAAGACGCCATCGACCGCGATGTGAGTCTGCTGCGGACCCACGCCCAGTCCATGCTGGAGAGCCCGCCGGAAGCCCGCGGGGTCAAGGAGTTTCTGGAGGAGGTCGACGAGTACGACTCGCGCTGGAACACCAGCACCGGCCAGCTCGCGACCACGATCCGCGACGCCTGGCCCAACTACGCGGTGGGGTACGCGCGCCCCTGCGCGGATTGCACGGAGACTGGCATGCAGCGGCGGATCCACCCGGAGCGGGGCTGGATCCTCGAGGGCTACCCCCCGCCCGGCGGGATCAAGGAGCGGCCGGCGTGGCCCGAGGACATCGTGCTGTCCAACCCGATCACCCGCACCGAGATCCCGATCTTGAAGGCCTACCTGGACGAGGAGGTCGCCTACTACCAGGGTTCCGCGCGCCAGGTGCTCGCCGAGCTCGACGGCCTGGCGCCCGCCCGCTCCTTCGGCCAGGTTCAGACCGTGATCGGCACGGTCCACCCGATGCCGATGGAGGCTTTCGAGGCCTACGAGGCCATCGACGACCTGCTGGAGGACGTATACTTCTACCTGATGGAAGGGGAGACTCCGCCGCTGGTCGGCCTGTACACGGTCCCGGTGGGCGTGGTGGTCTGCCTGCTGATGCTGGCCCTGATGGCGCGATGGGCGCTCGGCGGCCGCCGCGGGTACGCGGACCTGGCGGACGACTGAGCCCGGGCGGAAGTCAGCGGGGAGCGGACGGATGGCCGTGAACGACGAATCTCGCGTCGCGCTTCGACTCCCGATCACCCTGCGGGTACGGCTGGGTTGGCGCGGGGGCGTGCTGTCCTGCTTCACCGCCAACGTGTCTGCGGCCGGGATGTTCGTCGAGACCTCCACCGACATCTCCGTCGGCGAGGAGGTCCAGCTGGCCTTCACCTTCCTCCACGACGACCAGCTCCACGCCGTCGCCGCCGACGGCGAGGTCGTGCGCCGGATCGGCGAGGAAGATTCGCGGGGATTGGTCTGCGGCCTCGGCATCCGGTTGACCGATGTCCAGCGGGGCGAGGAGGCGCTGGTGAGTTTTATCTCCCGGCGCCTCTGGGAGCTCCGGGCCTCCCGCACCTCGAGTCCTGGCGAGGACCGTCGCCAGTTCCCCCGGGTCGACGTCGGGCTGCCGGTCTACTGGGGGCGGGACAAACCTCCGACCCGGGAAGCCTTCCTGCGCAACCTGAGCACCCGTGGCGGGTTCGTACTCGAGGCCCGAACGCCGGTACCCCGCGGCGAGCGGCTGCACGTGTGGTTCGACCTGCCGGTGAGCGGGACGCCGCAGCAGATCCATGTTCGCGCCAGGGTCGCGAGGGTCGTCACCGACCGTCGCTTCGAGCTGGAGGGTGTGGGTGTCGAGCTGGAGGCGGGATCACGGGAGCGGGCGATCATCGAGCAGTTCGTCGCCCAGCGGTTGGAGTGGGAGCAGGCCCTGCGCGGGGCCTCGCCCGAGGGACTCGTCCCCTGACCCCGGCGGAGCGACCTCAGGTCTGCAGCACCAGCATCCGCGGCTCGGTCATGTCCTCGACCGCGTAGCGCGCGCCTTCTCGGCCGATCCCCGACTCCTTGACCCCGCCGTAGGGCATGTGATCGACCCGGTAGGCCGGCGAGTCGTCGTGGACCACCGCGCCCACCTCCAGCGTGGCCAGGGCCTGGGTCAGCTTGCGCACGTCGGAGGTGAACACCCCGGCCTGGAGCCCAAATCGCGAGTCGTTGACCCGCGCCAGCGCCCCGTCGAAGTGGTCGTGGCTGTACAGGTTGGCCACCGGACCGAAGGCCTCCCTGGCCACTACCGCGCAGTCGCCCGGCGTGTCCTCGAGCAGGCAGGGGCGGATCACGTTGCCGGTCCGGTCGCCCCCGGTCAGCAGGCGTCCCCCACGCTGGCGAGCCTCGCCGATCCAGGCCTCGATCCGCTCGGCGTTGGACCCGTCGATCACCGGGCCGCTGACGCAGCCCTCGTCGGCGGTGGCGCCGAACGGCACGTTCTCGACCGCCGCCACCAGCCGGTCGCGGAAGGCGTCCGCGACGGCCCGGTGTACGAAGATCCGCTGGACGGAGATGCAGGACTGGCCGGCGTAGTAGTAGGCACCGCCGGCCAGCTTGGCCGCCGCCGCGTCCAGGTCCGCGTCCGGTTCGACGATGGCCGCCGCGTTGCCCCCGAGCTCCAGCACCACCTTCTTGCGTCCGGCCAGCGCCTTGAGCGCCCAGCCCACCTCCGGACTGCCGGTGAAGGTCAGCAGCCGCAGGCGGTCGTCGGTGGTGAAGGCGCCGGCACCCGCCCGGGAGCAGGGGATGACCGACAGACCCCCGGGGGGCAGCCCCGCCTCGGCGGCCAGCTCGCCGAGGATCAGCGCCGCGCTCGGCGTCTGGCTGGCCGGCTTGAGTACCACCGGGCAGCCGGCGGCGATGGCCGGGGCGACCTTGTGCGCCACCAGGTTGAGCGGGAAATTGAAGGGGGTGATCGCCGACACCGGTCCCACCGGCACCCGCCGCACCATCCCCACGCGCCCGGCACCCGGGGGGAAAGCATCCAGGTTCAGCAGCTCGCCCCCCTCGTGGCGCGCCACCTCCGACGCGTCGGCGAAGGTGTCCAGACAGCGCTCGACCTCGATGCGGGCGAACCGCACGGGCTTACCCGCCTCGGCGCGGATCACCTCGGTCAGCTCGTCCATCCGCGCCGCGAGCCCGTCGCGCATCCGCGCCAGGATGGCGCTCTTGCGGTACCCCGGCAGCGCCGCCATCTCCGCCGCGACGCCGCAGGCATCCCCGATCGCCCCCTCCACCACCTCCGGCCCCCCACGTTCGACCCGCGCCACCACCTCGCCGTCGAAGGGATCGCGGATCTCGTACGAGTCCCCTGTGTGTTGGAATTCGCCACGAACGAAGATTCCGAACCGTCGCATGCCAGCCTCCCGGGAGCGCCGTGAATGATATCCTCGCGCAGGCGTCCAGTTCTACCGCCGGTAAGCGCTAGAATGGCCCCTCGCCGCGGGGACCGTTCCCGCGATGTCGGGTGTTGCACCGAGGGAGGCCCCGCTGTGCTGCGTTTCGCGATCGCCCTGTGTGCCCTTGTCATGATCCCCTCCACCGCCGCCCGGGCCCAGCTGCTGATCCCGCTGGATCAGGGCGTGCCGCCCGGCGGCGACCTCCAGCTGACCGTGCTGCAACAGGACGTCACGGTCGAGATCATCGACGAGCACGCCACCACCACCGTGATCCAGGTGCTCCGCAACCACACCAGTCGCACGCTGGAGGGGACCTACCTGTTCCCGCTGCCCGAGGGGGGAGCGGTGTGTGACTTCGCGACCTGGGACGACGGGGTGCGGATCCCCGGCGTGATTCTCGAGCGCGAGGAGGCTCGCCGGATCTACAACAGCATCGTCCGTCGGCGCGTCGATCCGGGATTGGTCGAGGAGCAGGAGGGTAACCTGTTCTCGGTTCAGGTCTTCCCGATCCCACCCCACGGCACCAAGCGGCTCGAGCTGGAGTTCACCCAGCTGCTGGACGTGGACTCCGCGGGGGTCCACTACCAGTTTCCCCTGGTCCAGGCCGGCGCGCCGACCTCTCCCATCGACACGTTCCGGCTGGCGTTCTCCGTCGAGTCGGCTCTGCCGATCACCGGCCTGCAGCTGCCCGCCGACACCCTCGACGTCGCCGTGGACCGGCAGGATGACAACCGGCTCGAGGGCCACATGCTCGAGCAGTTGTTCCAGCCGTCCCAGGACTTCGTGCTGGAGTACGGAATCCGTACAGAGGGTCTGGGGCTGCGGGCGCTGAGCCACCATGGCACCGACCGGGAGGAGGACGGGTATTTCCTGGTGTCGATGATCCCCGCCCTCGACGCGGCCGACGGTGACGAGGGCACACCCAAGGACGTGGTCCTGCTGTTCGACACGTCGTATTCGATGATGGGCCCTGGGCTGGAGGGATCGCTGAAGGCGGCGCGGGACCTGGTGGCGTCGTTGGACGGCGACGACCGGGTCGCTGCGATGACCTTTGCCGACGACGTCCAGCGCCTCGAGGGGCCCCCGCTGGCCGGCGGCGCAGCCTCGGCCGAACGGATCGAGCAGTTCCTGTTGACCGCGAACATGGGCGCCGGGACCGATCTGGAGGGGGGGCTGCTGGAGGCCCTGTCCGTGGCCGGTCCTTCCACCCGCGACCGGGCGGTGGTGCTGGTCACCGATGGCCACCAGACCGCTGGCGACATCGATCTGACCGCCGTCGAGGCCCGGGTGAAGGCGGCCATCGACCGGCCGGCACCGATCTTCGCGTTCTCGGTGGGGGATGGGGTCGAGGATCCGCTGCTCAAGCGACTGGCGACGGCCAGCCACGGCCACTTCGAGCACGTGCGGGGCTACGGCGATCTGGACTACCGGCTGGGACGTTTCCTGGAGAAGCTGGACCTGCCCCTGCTCACCGACGTGAAGGTCAAGGTGCCGGGCAAGACGGACCGGGTCTACCCATCCGCGCTCGCCGACACCTTCGTCGGCAGCCGGCTGCTGGCGGTGGGTCGCTATCGCCGGACGGTCCGGGGGGCCCTGCGGGCCGACGGCAGCGTCAACGGCGACGCCCGCAGCGAGCAGCTGGCGGTGAGCTGGGATGACGCCGCCCACGGCCCGGCCCATGTGGCCCGGTTGTGGGCCCGCGCCCGGGTGGATCACCTGCTGGAACGGATCCACATGGAGGGATTCCGCGAGGAGTGGCGCGACGAGATCGTCGAGCTGAGCCGGCGCTACAAGTTCGTCACCCCCTACACCTCGTTCCTGGCCGCGCCGCGCGCCTTGCTACGGCCGCGGGTGATCAAGCCCGGCGATCCGGTGCTGCAGGTGCGGGCGCCGGCCGACACCCAGCGGGTGACGGTGGTCTTCCCCTTCGGTGAGACCAAACCGGCCCACTACGACGAACAGCGAGACCTCTGGGTCTGCCGCTTCCTGGTGCCGGCGGGCATCGAGGACGGGGACTACGACGCCATCGTGATCCTCACCGACGCGGACGGGGAACAGGTTCGCGAGCGAAAGCGCTTCGTCATCGACAGCGTGCCGCCGGCCATCCGCAGCTCGTTGACCGCCCGGCGCGCCCGGGCCGGCGACGAGATCGGGGTCCGGGTCGATGCGCCGCCGGATACGGGCCGGATCGTGGCGTCGCTGATGACACCGGATGGCCGTGAGGTCCTTCGCGCACCGGTCCGCTGGGACGCCGTCGCCGGGCTGAACACCGGCCGCATCGAGTTGCCAGCCGAGCTCTCCGAGGGCCGCTACTCGGTCTTCGTGCTGGCCACCGACTTCGCCTACAACGAGACCGGTGAGCACGTGGAACTGGAGGTGCTGTGATGAACGCGCCCATCCGTTCCCTCGCCCTCACCCTGCTGCTGCTGGCCGCCGCGCTGCCCGCCCGGGCGGACGTCGCCGACGCCCTTGGCACCCCATACCCGGACCCCGTTGCGCGGGTCGACGACGCCCGCGCCGCAGCCGCCGACGGCGGCGCGCTGACGAGCTGGGCGCTGGCTGAAGCCCTGCTGGGGACCCATGACTTCGCCGAGAGCGATCGGGCCTTCGTCCGTGCCCGCGAGGTCGCCGTCCGTGGGGACGATCTCGACCTGGATCAGATGGGCGACCTGGCCCGCCGCCTGCGCGCCCGCGACCTGCGGGACGACGCCATCGCCGTGCTCGAACGGCGCATCGAACGGACCCTGGCCGACGTGCCGGACAGCGAGCTGCTGACCCGCGGTGAGCGGGAGCGGGTCGCCAGCGCCATCGCCGATCTGAAGACCGTTGCCGAGCTGCAAGGAGAGCTGTTGCGCTGGGACGAGTCCCACGACGCCCGGGAGCGCGCCGTGCGGGTGGCGCCGCTGTACAACCGCGCCTCGGAGCTGGCCGGGTACCTGGACGAGCTGCTGTGGAGCGGCCAGACAGCCCACGCCCGCTCGGTGGCGGGCCGCTTCGCCGAGCTCGAGGGTGATCCGGACGTTCTGCGGAAGTGCGCCGAAGTGATGATCCTCGAGGGCGACCGCGGGGAGAGCCACCGCCTGCTGCGGCTCGCCGTGGCCTCGGACATGGAGTACTGGTACTTCCGCGACCTGCTCAACCTGTACCTGGAGAGCTTCGATCCGGGCGTGCGCTGGGCCGCCGATCGAGACGCCCGGTTGCAAGAGCTGCTGATGGGGCGGCCCCGCAGTGCGGTCGATCACCTGTTGCTGGGCGCGGCGTACCACGCCGTCGGCGAACGCGAGCAGGAGGAACAGGCCTATCGCTCCTATCTGAACACCGGCGGAGTGACCGCCGACAAGCTGCACACCGCCGGCGACCTGCTCTTCGAGATGGGCAAGACGGCCGAGGCTTTCCTGCTGTTCCAGCGGTATCTGGCCGAGTATCCCGACGCGGCCGGAGAACCGGGCGTGCTGCTGCGGGTGGTCGACTGTCTGGAGCGCACCTACGATCTCCAGACCAGCTTCCACGGAGCCTTCAACGCCTTTGGCTACCTGTTCCTCGACGAGCGTACTCCCCAGGTGCCGGTGGGCGTGTTCTCGGTGCTGTTCAACGACGTCCCCCTGGATCAGCGGCTGGAGGGGCTCGAGGACGCACTCGACCGCTACTACGTGGACCTGTTGGCCGTCGATCTGCTGTGGAACGTCACCGCCCTGGAGGGGACGGGCGACGGCGGAGAGCCCGTCCGGCGTTCCTACCGGCGGCTGCTGGGCTACTACCAGCGCTACGAGGACGTCGCCCGTCAGCTCGAGATCTGCGAGCTGTTCGTCCAGCGGTTCCCCGACAGCTCCGAGGCCAACGAGTTCCGCTTCGAGGCCGCGGCGATCCACAACTCGCGGTCGGCGTACGGCGACGAGGAGCGGACCTACCGCGTGATCTACGAGGCCACCGTGCCCCCGCCGGAGGCGCCGCGCCCCTTCGAGCCCACCGACCATGACGAGCAGCGCCGCCATCTGCAGCACGAGCGCGCGTTCCGCTCGCTAGTCAGCCTCTACGACCGCGATCGGGTGGCTCGCTTCCACGACGTGGTCGCCCTGTACAAGCTGGAGATCGACCTGCGCGGCGGCCAGCTGGCGCTGATCGACGAGCTGGTCCGGGTCTGCGAGCAGCGCAACGCCTACGACCAGATCGAGGCCGTCTATGGCGAGGCCATCGCCAGCTACGACACGATGGCCCTGTACGACCGGCTGGCGCGCCACTACCTGCGGGTCCAGCGCGATCAAGAGGCCGAGAAGACCTACCGCAAGGCGCTCAAGCGCTTCGCCGATCAGCGGGATCCCTACACCTGGCTGAGCAACTTCTACGGAGACCGGCGGGAGTACGACGAGGCCGCCGAGGTGCTGCGCGAGGCCGCCGCCGCCTTCCCCGACGACCTGGACTGGTACCGGGAGCTGGCCGGCGTCCGCCACCGCAGTGGCGGCGAGCCAGGGCGTTGCCGGGTTTACAGCGAGGCGCTCGAGCGCTTCCCCCATGAGTGGATCTTCGTCAGCGGGCTGGTCTCCTGTGCCGGCGCCGGCGGCCGGGGGCTGGTGATCCTCGAGCGCGAGCAGGCGGTGGTGCCCGCGGCCCGCGAGCAGATGCTCGCCGTCTACGGGCGGAAATACCTCGTGGTCGAACGGCTGGGCGCGGCGGAGCAGCGGTTGGCCGAGACCCCGGACGATCCCCTGCTGCATCGTTACATCGGCGATCTGTACGACGCTTTGTCGGCCTACGAGCAGGCACTGGAACACTACGAGATCGCGGCGGCGTCGCTGACCGACGACGCCTGGCTGCTGGCGCGGGTCGGCGACCTGCAGCGGTCCTTCGGGCGGTACGAGGACTCGGCCCGCTCCTTCGAGCTGCTGGCCGAGATGCGGCGGGGGGGCTGGGCCGACCTGTCCTCCCGGCCGTCTGCGGCCGACGGCAGCCGCGGCTGGTCCCCCACCGGACCGGACAGGGACGCCTGGGTCGTGCTGGGCGAGGTGAGGGCCGAGGGTGGCGACGCCGCCGGCGCGCTGGCCGCCTGGCGCCGGGTCATCGATCGGGATCGGTCGGATCCGGCCAACTGGCTCGAGGTCGCCAGCGCCTGCTGGGACTACTTCCTGTTCGACGAGGCCCTCGACGTGTTCGACGAGGAGCGCCGCACCCTGGGTGACCCCAACCTGCACGCCAAGCAGCTGGCCGCGGTCCACGAGTCCAAGCGCGATTACCCGCGGGCCATCACCGAATACGTGACGATCCTGGGCCAGGGGGACCCGATGGTGCGCGAGGACGTGCGCATCCGGCTGGTCTACGTGGCGCGTCACAAGGGGCTCGACAAGGCGATCCGCACGACCTTCGAGCGGGCGATCAAGGCCGATCCCGACCACGAGGGGCTGTACCGCAACTACGCCGACTTCACCGCCCGTCTCGAGGACTGGCCAGCGGTCTACTCGATCTACGGGGCGGCCCGGCGGAATGTCCGCGATCGGCGTTTCCTGGAGTGGCTCGCCGGCGAGTTCGAGCGACTGGAGCAGCACGCAGAGGCCGAGCGCACCTTCGCCGACCTGGCGCAGACCTTCGGCAGCGACGCCACGACGTGGAACGCCTACCTGGCCTACGTGGAGCGCCGCTACCAGGGGCAGGCCGCCGACGACGCAGCGATCGCCGTGCTCACCGAGGCCCACGCGGCCATGCCCACGGCCGGTTTCGAGCGGCGGCTCATCCCCCGCCTCGAAACCCGCGGCGATGCCCAGGGGGTCGACCGGGCGTTGCGCCAGGTCGCCGACGCGGTCGACGGCGCGGCGCGCTTCTCGGCCCTGGACGAGCTGGCGATCCACCGCGCCCGGACGGGTGACACCACCGGGGCCAAGGCGGTGTTCGAGGAGCAGCGCGAGCTGCGGCTGGACCTGGCCGACCACCCGGACACCTGGCCACGGTTGGCCGCCGTCGAGGCGGCCTTGCTCGCGGCAGGAGCTGACGAACTGGCCCGCGACCACCTGATCTACCTGGAGCGGGATCTGCCGCTGGAGCACGCGACGGTGGAGACCTGGGTTGCGGTGGCCGGCAGCTGGCACCGGGCAGACCGCAGCGATCGCGAGCTCCTCGACCGGATCCAGGCCGAAGCACCCTACCGGGTCGACGTGGCGCAGATGATCGCGGCGCAGCTGCTGGCGGCCGGCGACGAAGCGGCGGTCGTCGAGATGTTCGAGGCCGCGGCCAAGCGGGTCGGCAAGCTGCAGGACACGGCTCCGGCGATCCGCGGGTGGGCCTTCGCCCCCTCGGCACGGCCGCTGGACACCGATCCGTCCTCCTACGGACACCTGCCGCTGGACTCCCGGCTGTCCTTTGCCGACTACGGAGGCAATCCGTTCGGCGAGTACCTGGCGTCGGGTAACCCGAGCTGGCTCACGCGCTCCTACGACGACGGGTACGGGGACGGCTACGACTACGACGGCTACGACGGCTACCACGGTTACGACGGCTACCACGGGTACGACTACGCCGGCTACCACGGGTACGACTACGACGGCTACGGGGCTGGGGCGTCGATGGGCGACGATCCGGTCGCCCACGGCAAGCGAACGCGGCGTGAGATGCGCCGGGCGCTGCGCCGGGCGTTGATCGAGACCGTGGTGCCCAGGGGCATGCGCTTCGACGGCGTCACCGCGTACGAGCGGATGGTCAACGAGGACCCGCTGGATGCCGGTCTGCTGGCCGAGGCGTGGCGCTTCGCCGCGCTCAACGGCTACGGCGAGCAGTTCCGGGCCTACTACGGCGATGTCCAGCGCGAGGCCGATCGAGACTACCGCTGGTACCGGGTGATGGCCCGGCTGGCGGCCACCGACGGAGATCTGCCGACGCAGGCCGACTGGCTGGAGAAGCTGCTGCTGGTCGAACCGCACCGGACCGACGTGCACCGGGAGCTGGTCGAGCTGTACCGACGCCTGGAGCGGCCCGAGGCGGCCATCGAACACCTGGACCGGATCCGCTTCCTGGAGGCCGACGAGGTGGGGTACCTGCGCGAGCTGGCCGAGCTGGCCTACGCGGGCGGGGACCGGGAGCGTGGTGTGCGAGAGCTGCTGCGGATCCGCGAGTTGGCTCCCGACGATCTGGCTGTCCAGCACCAGCTGGTCAACGACCTGGCTCGCCACGGGGAGATCGATCGGGCCAGCGACACCGCCAGCGCCTACGTCCGGCGGGCACCCGCCGACGCCCGCCGGGAACGGGAGTCGATGTACCACGCCTGGACCGCTGCTTTGCTGAGCGGCGGCCGGGCCGCCGACGCGCGGAACGTGTGGTGGCAGGCCTACGACGACGTCGGCTACGTGGACTCGAGCCACTTCGGGCTGATCTACACCGCGCCCGGGCTGGCGCCCGCCCAGCGCCGGGACTTCGAGGCGCGCCAGCCCGATATCCTCTCGGATCGCACGCTGCAGAATCGCTTCGGCGAGCTGTTCGCGGCCGAGCACCTGTACCGCGAGGATGCGGCCCTGCGGACCCTGCTGGCGGACGCGGAGTTGCTGGACCGGGCGCGGGTGGTCGCCACCGTGTTCGACGACGGCCGCTCCGACCGGCGTTCGTCCGTGCCCTCGTCGGTTCGCCAGCTGCTCGGGACCCTGGAAGGGGAGGGGCACGCGGATGTCCACCGGCGGGTGGCGTCGACGCCACCCGACCGCGATGCCGACGACCCCGGCAGCGAGCACGCCCAGGCGATCGCGGCCCTGCTGGCCTGGGAGCGGCTGCTGTACTCGGACGTCACCGGCAGCGAGGCGATGATCCGCAAACGGGGGAGCGTGTCGAGCCACCCCGACGTGTCCGCATACGCCGTCCAGTTCGACCGTGCCCATCGCCAGCTGGCCCAGTTCTACCGCGAACGCCGGCTCTTCCTGGACGCGGCCGCCGAGCTGCGCCTGATCGAGCTGATGTTCGGACCGCTGTACAACGACGTCTACATGGAGCAGCTGGATCTGCTGGCCGAGCAGGCGGCCGCCGGTGTGGACGCGGAACGGGCCCGGCGAGAGCGGGCCCGGGTGCGGGCAGCGGCCCTGGACGCGGCCGTGGCCGAGCTCGCTGCCTGGCCCGCCAGCTGGCACGCCGGCCACAAATCCCACGGCCGCTTCCGCTCCTCCGCCCTGTTCCGCTACCTGCGCCATGCCGCAGACGCAGGCGACGCCGAGGCCTTCGCCGCTGCCCGCGATCGAGCGCTGACGGGTCTGCGCATCGAGGGACCCTACCGCGAGGGTGGCGGCTGGTCGCATGACCACCTGTGGACGGTCCGCGAACAGCTGCGGTCGATCAACCAGCTGGCGGGGCGAGGACCCCTGGGGCTGGCCACCGAATCCCACCTGCGCACCATCGAGCTCATGCCCGACGAGTCGCTTCTGCAGATGGAGTACCTGGATCTGCTGGCCGCGCGCGCTCCGCGGGAACGGGTCGAGGCGGTGTTCGAACAGCGGCTGGCCGACAGCGGGCGCCTGTGGCTCTACCGCTGGGGTACCGAGTACCTGGAGGCCCAGAACGATCTGGTGGCCGCCGTTGCCCTCGCCGATCGAGGGGTGGATGCTTATCCGGGCGACCTGGATCTGCGGTTGGCCCGCATCGAGTTGCGGGTCGAGGTCGGAGATCTGTCCACCGCGGCGACCGAGGCGCAGTTCCTGGTCGGGGACCAGACCGTGGGCGGGTTCCTGCAGGGGGCGCAGCTGGCGTCCCTGCCTGCAGCGAGCCCGCCGCCGGGCCAGGTCCGCACCGCATTGGGGCATCACAGCTATCACCTGCTGACCGCCGCGGAGCGGGAGCGGCTGTTCGAGGTGTTCGCGGCTGGCAGCGGCGACGAGGACGTGCTGGCCTATCTGATCGAGCGGCACCCGAGACGGGTCGAGGCCTACGAGCGGATGGCGCGCGCGGCGCTGCTGGGGGGGCACCACGAGCTGGCCCTGGGGTGCCTGGAAGACGCCGAGATTCTGATGCCCGGGGCTCCGGCCCGTTTCCTGGCCCTGCGCGGCGCTGTCCACTGGGACGCCGGCGACCAGGCGGCCGCGCAAGTGGCCTGGCGGCAGCTGGCCCGGGAGCCCTATCCCGAGGCGGTCCAGGAGGTCTTCGACCTGCTGTGGGAGCGCGACCAGCGCCAGGCGGCCATCGAACTGGCCGCGGGGGAGATCGTACGACGACGGGGCTTCGAACCCGCTGCCGCCGGGCAGGGTCGATCGATCCTGTCGTGGGCCGGACAGCGGATCGACGGGGCCCGGGAGTACGACCTGCTGGCGGAGCTCTACCAGGGCGTCGCGCCTGCCCTGCAGCAGCCCGGTGACGTGGCGGATCTCGTGGCCCACCTGCGCCAGGTCCACCGGCCGGATGCCGCCGTGGAGCTGCTGGCCACGGTCATCCCCAACCTGGAGCCCAACGCCCAGCGTTCGCTGCTCTACTCCGAGGCCGCCCTCGCGCGCCGGGCCGGCGACGGACAGCGGGAGGAGGAACTCCTCTCGCGCCTCGTGCAGCTGGACGCCGCCGACCTGCTGGCGCGCTCGCTGCAAGCCCGTGTCGCCGCGGACGCCGGGCGGCACGAGGCCGTCGATCGGGCGGTCGCCGCGCTGGAACGAAACGTGACCGACAACGGGCTGCGGGATGCCTGGTTGGCCCCCTCGCTGTTGCGGATGTTGGCCCGTTCCCCGGTGGCCTTGAGCGGCGCCGACGCGGATCGGCTCCAGGAGTGTCTGGACGACCCGCGTTACTCGTACTGGAGCGCCCAGCTGGTCTTCCCGCGGGCCGAACTGGAGCTGGCGGCGGGCCGCCCCGACCGGGCGATGACCACGCTGCGGCCGACCCTGGACTCCTACCCGGCCGGCGTGACCCTGTGGCAGGCCGCCGAGGACGTGCTGGACGGGATGGGTGGCGACGACCTGGCCTGCGCCGCGCGGGCCGAGCAGGCGGCACACCTGCTGACCTATGCCCCGGCCGACCCCGACGCCCTGTTGCTCCGGGCCCGCGCCGAGCACTGTGCCGGCGATGGCGAGCGGGCGGTGGCCACCGCCCGGGAGGCAGCCGAACGTAACCCGGGTCTGCCCCTGGTCCAGCTCGATCGTGCGCAGCTGCTGCTGGACTTTGGCCGCCCGGAGGACAGCCTGGCGCTGCTCGAGGAGCTGGATGACGACCCGCTCACTCGCCAGCGGGTCGGGCTGCTGCGGGGCGAGGCCGCCCTGGCCGCCGGCCAGCCCGAGCGCCTGGGCGAGGCCTTCACCGCCCTGTATCGCGCGGCATTGACCGACTCCCACGCGGCGGACGATCGGCTGACACTGGCCGTCTGGGCGGCGGGCGACGACGCCCCCGGCCGCGCTGCTGCGCTGGCCCCGGCCCTCGAGGCGCTGGGCGGCGAGCTGCGGGGCGATCCCCGGCCGGATCGGCTGGCCGCGGCCCTGCATCGCCAGGCTGGTCAGCCCATGGACGGCGAGCAGGCGCTCCGGCGTGCCCTCGACCGCGTGCCCAACCACCCACCGACCCAGGTCGGGTTGCTCGATCTGCTGCTGACGCCACCCGCGCCCGCGGCGGACCGACTCGACGAGGCCCGGCGGCGGGTGGAAGAGCTGGCCCACGGCGATCCCCACGGCTGCGACGTCCGTCGACTGCGCTTCCGCGTCGAGGTGACCGCTGGCGACGAGGAGGTCTGGAAGCTGGCGCGTGAGGTGGCCGGCATGTCCTGTGCCGGTGCCACGGACCTGGCGCGGGCCGAGACCGCCCTGGTGGCAGCCGAGCGGTTCGACGACGCGGTACGAACCGTCGACCGGCTGATCGAGGTCGATCCGGAGGGTGCCGAGACCCACCGACAGCGTCGGGAGCTGCACATCGCGGCCCACGAGGCCCAGGGGAAGGAGGCGGTCCGATGAGACGGTTCCGCATCCCGTTGACCATCTTCGCGCTCGCGGCCGCCGTCGCAGCCCTGGCGACTGCGGGCTCCGCGGGCGATCCGCGGCGAGCCATCCGTGACGAGCTGCCGGCGCTGCTGCCCCCCGGAGCCAACCTCTACCTGGGATTCACGGATCTGGGCGGCGACCTGGAGCGGCTGGGCGGTTCGGCCCTGTGGGGTGCCTTCCAGGGCGATGGGAACTACGAGGCTTTTGTACGGTCCCGGCTTTGGTTGCGTTTCCAGGACCGGCTGACCCAGCTGGAGGCGCTGGTGGGGGCTCCCCTCGACGGACCCTCCCTGCAGTCGATGGCGGCCGGGACCTGCGGGCTGGCCTTCTACCAGATCGGTGAGATCGAGTTCGTCTACCTGGCCCGCGAAGAGGTGGCCGCCGGCCTGCTGCTGAGTCTCGGCGAGATGACCGGGGAATTCCAGACCGCCCGCCACGGGGACGTCTCCTACCGCATCGCGCGGGACGACGCCCAGGGGTTGGCGCTGGCCTGGGCCAGCACGGACGGCTACCTGGTGGTCTCCGACCGGGAGGTGCTGCTGCAGGCCACCCTGGATCGCATCGGCGGCGCCGGGGCGTCGCTGGCGGACGATCCGGGGTTCCGCGACGTGGTGGACGGCCTGCCGGTGGACGGCGATCAGCTGATCTATCTGAACCTGGCGAGCCTGCGGGACGACGGGTACTTCCGCCGCTACTGGATGCAGAAGGATCGGGTGCTGCTGGCGGAGCACGACGCCTTCGGCGCCACGGCGGTGTGGGAGGAGGGCCAGGTATCTGAGCATCGGCTGCTGTCCCGCGAGGTGGCCGGCGCCCCGGACGTGCCCGACGCGCCCGACCCCACCGAAGCATTCCGCGTCCTACCGGGGAACGCCCTGGCCGCCAAGGCCTTCGCCGCCGCCGATCCCGCCGAGGCGGCGGCGGTGTTCCTGGACGGCGGCCGGGCGACGGGCGAGCCGCTGGAGGGCTTCCGCACTCCGCTGCACGACCTGCTGGAGGCCGACGCGATCTCCCGCTCCGAATTCGACGCCCTGGTGGGGGATCGGTTCGCCGTCGCGGTGATGGCGCGGCAGTACGATCCGACCTTCACCCTGCTGGACCGCGTCGTCGTGACCCGGCCGGCCGATCGGGCCGCCGCCGACGCGGCGTTCGAGCGGGTGGTCGCCACCCTGCCGGATCAGGTCACAGCGCGGCTGGCGGGCGACACGGCGCGCCCCTTCCCGATGGTCGCGGAGACCGTGGGCGGTGCCGAGGTGTTGACCTTCGATCTGTACACCCGCGGTGTCTACGCGCCGACCCTGGCCTGGGTCGACGGCTGGCTGGTCATGGCCAACACCGTCGAGGGGGCGGGCGCCGTCATCGAGGCGGCAGGCGGTCGCGGTTCCCTGGACCGGGTCGGCGACGCCCGGCGCCTCGCCACCGCCAGCGGTCCGTTGCGCCAGGCTCTGTATCTGGACTTGGCCGCCAGCCGTGAGGCCCACCAGGACGTGATCGGTGCGATGGAGCGTGGCGATACGTTCCAGAGCTGGAACGCCCAGGAGTTCTGGGGCGAACGGATGCGCGCCCTGGTCAACGCCCTCGAGACGGTCCGCGGCGTCCGCTCCTGGTCCACCGAAACCCCGACGGGGCTACGGGGAGAGACCGTCTACCTGCTGGAGGGGTAGAGGGTCTCGGCCTCGGACTCGGCCCCCATCCCAAAAAAAAAGGGCCGGAGCCCAATGGACTCCGGCCCTTCTTCAGCCAGCTGTCGTCGGGATCAGCCCGAGTAGACCCACAGCCAGAAAGGAATGGTGCTGTAGTCACCCTCGAGGCCATCGAGGGGCTCGGAGGGGCGTTGGTGCATGGCTCGGCGTC
>CAYTBN010000053.1:0-47020 GCA_964436045.1 uncultured Rickettsiales bacterium
CTCGTCGGCCGGCAGCGCGCCGTCGCAGTCGTTGTCCAGCAGGTCGCAGACCTCGGCGTTGCCGGGGAACATCGCCGCCTCGTCGTCGTCGCAGTCGTCCTGACACAGGGTGTAGCCGTCGCCGTCCGCGTCGCCTTCCTCGTCCGTGGCCGGATCGCAGTCGTTGTCCAGGCCGTCGCAGACCTCCTCGGCGTCCGGGTTGACCAGCGCGTCCAGGTCGTCGCAGTCACCGTCGCAGATGGTGAAGCCGTCGCCGTCACCGTCCACCACCTCGTCGGTCGTCTCGTCGCAGTCGTTGTCGATCCCGTCGCAGACCTCCTCGGCGGCCGGATTGACGGCGGGGGCGGTGTCGGCACAGTCCAGGTCGTTGTCCACGAACCCCAGCGGCTGATCGCAGTCCTGTTCGACGATGGCGCTGGAGCCGAACCCGTCGCCGTCCTGATCCACGTACCAGGTCTGGACGTCGACGGCGTCGTCCTCGTCCACGTCCCCGTCGCAGTCGTCGTCCTCACCGTTGCAGTACTCGTCCGCCCCCGGGTACTGGGCCGGGTCCGTGTCGTCGCAGTCGGTGGCGTCGGCCACGTGGTCCGGCGGCGCAGCACAGGCCACGGCGATCACGTTGATGTCGCCGAATCCGTCTCCGTCCGCATCCGCGTACCAGTCCAGGGCGTCGAGGGCGTCGTCTTCGTCCACGTCCCCGTCACAGTCGTCGTCCTCGCCGTTGCACAGCTCGTCCGCGCCCGGGAACTGGGTGGCGTCCGCGTCGTCGCAGTCGGTGGCGTCGGCGACATGGTCCGGCGGCGCGGCACAGGCCACGGCGACCACGTTGGGGTCGCCGAAGCCGTCGCCGTCGCCGTCCGCGTACCAGTCCAGGGCGTCGAGGGCGTCATCCTCGTCCACGTCCCCGTCGCAGTCGTCGTCCTCACCGTTGCACAGCTCGTCCGCGCCCGGGTACTGGTCCGGGTCGGTGGGGTCGCAGTCGGCGTCGTTGGCCACGAAGTCGGCCGGCTGGTCGCAAGCCACCTGGGAGACCGCCGGGTCGCCGAAGCCGTCGCCGTCCAGGTCCGCGTACCAGGTGGCGGCGTCGATCGCCGCGGGCTCGTCCACGTCCCCGTCGCAGTCGTCGTCCTCGCCGTTGCACAGCTCGTCGGCGCCCGGGTACTGGCCGGCGTCGCCGTCGTCACAGTCGGTGAAGTTGGTCACGTACCCATCGGGCTGCGCGCAGGCCTCGGTGGTGGACGCGATGTTGCCGAAGCTGTCGCCGTCCGCGTCCTCGTAGAAGGTCAACGCGTCCGCGGCGTCGTCCTCGTCGACCGTGCCGTCGCAGTCGTTGTCGACCGCGTCGCAGACCTCGATGGCGTCGGGGTTGATCGCCGGCGCGTTGTCATTGCAGTCCTCGTTGTTGTCCACGTGGTCGGCCAGCACCAGGCAGCTCTCGGTGCCAGCGTCAGCCGCGTCTCCGTAGCCGTCACCGTCCACGTCCGGGTACCACACGGTGGTCGCCAGCCCCTCGTCGATGTTGCCATCGCAGTTGTCGTCGACCTCGTTGCAGACCTCGCTGGCGCCGGGGTTGATCGACGAGTTGGCGTCGTCGCAGTCGTCGCCGCCGCAGGCCTCGTCCTGGTAGCCGTCACCGTCCAGGTCGGGACAGCAGTCGGGGTTCACGCTACCCGGCGTGCCCAGGTCGCCCTGGCCGTAGATGTCCTGGCCATCGCACCAGTTGTCGGCGCTGTCGTTGAGGGTCTCGTCGTAGCTCTCGGGGTCCAGGGACATGGACTCCCCGGGCGTGTCCGGCCAGCCGTCGGCGTCCGCGTAGACCACCGTGTCCAGCACGACACCGAAGTGCTCGATCTCGATCTCGTCGGTGTTGTTGGCCAGGAACCACGAGCCGTACTCGTAGTCGGTGGTCACGCCGCCGTTGAGGCCGGCGTCGCCGTTGCGGTTGAGCACCGCGTATCCGCCGGCAGCGATCCACAGGTCGCTGCCCACGGTGAACAGGGCGCCGTCCAGATCGTAGACTGTCCCGCCGTAGAGGTTGATGTCGACACCCGTGGTGTTGAACACCTCGAACCACTCGCCGAGCTCGTCGGACACCGCCAACGGCTCCTTCATGATCTCGCTGACGATCAGGTCGCCGAGGGCCAGCTGGCCCTCGTCGTAGTAGCCGTCGCAGTCCTGGTCGGCCGCGTCGCGGACCTCGGCGGCGCCGGGGTTGACGTTGGCGTCGTCGTCGTCGCAGTCGTCGCCGCCGCAGGACGCGTTGCCGTACCCGTCGCCGTCTTCGTCACACGCGATCTCGGACCAGCCCCAGTCGATGGCGTTGAGCAGGGTCTCGGCGTTGTCCTGGCCGTTGTTCCAGCCGTACTCCCAGGTCAGCCCGCTGACGATGGCCAGGCCGCTGCCCGACTCGACCACGTACAGGACCGGCTCGCCGTTGTCCTGGTTGGTCACCACGATGTCTGCGCCGACCGGCTCGTCGGTGAAGTAGTTGTGGGCAACGCCGCCGCCGTAGGCCGGATCGGCCAGCCCGGCCGCCAGCGGGTGGCTGGGGTCGGCCACGTCCGCATAGTTGATGTAGTCGTAGGCGTTGGCGCCGCCGAAGGGTGGATCCGGGTAGGGGATCTCGGACTCCTGGGTGCACCCGGACCAGAGCAGCACGCCGCCGGCGGTGACGTAGTCCTCGAAGTCCGAGAACGCCGCCATGATCGCGGTGTTGTAGGTGCTGCCCTGGACACTGCTGGTGATCACCATGTGGTAGTCCGACAAGGTGGTGGTCGCCAGGTCCGCCGAAGTGATCTCGGTGTACGTGATGCCAGCCGCCGTCAGCTCGGTCTGCCAGGCGTCCGCGCCCCAGGGCTCGGAGTCCTGGATCAGCAGCGCCTCCTGGGCGCGGGCCTGCAGAGCAGGCGCGAAGGCCAACGCGATCAACATCAGGGTCGTGGTGAACCGGCGCATTCGTTCTCTCCCTCGGTCGGTCTGCGGTTCTGGAGCGGATGGCTGGGAGGATAGGTGCCCGTCGACCGAACGACAAGCGGCCACTGTCTCTACGCCCTCGAGAACAAGATCCTGCGGGCCCGCTTCGACGTCGCCCGGATCCACGCGGCCATCAACTGCGCGTCAGCCTCCTACCCCGATCTCGCCTCCGCGGCCTACCGCCCGGAGAGCCGCCGCCTCACCCCGGCCCCGACCAGCAACAGGAACAGCAGGACCTGCCCGGGAGCCGGACGGGGTCCGCGCTGGTCACACTGGCAGCCCCCGTCGTCGTCGTCGTCCCCCTCGTCCGGCGGTGTCACCACCAGGGAGACGGAAGCGTCGACGAAGTGCGGGTGGCGCACGCTGGCGCGGTTGGAGACGAGCACGTACAGCTCGGTGGCGTCGGTGGCGATGGACAGCTCCACCTCCGACTCGCTGGTCCCCTCCTCGGCAAACAGCGCGTCGAAGGAGTCGCCGTCGAGGAAGTCCTCGTACCCGTCGGCGTCCACCACGAACAGGTCCACGGTGCCCGGTTCGTCCAGCGGCTCGATCAGCCGGCCGCCGTACGCGTACCCCAGATCGGCCATCCAGCCCAGCATCGCGTCGGCCGGAGGCACGTCCAGCAGGGTGCCGTCGACGGCCAGCGACAGGGTCAGGTCGGCGGTGGTCTCCCCCTCGCTGTCGGCGTCCTCGGGCACCGGGACCGAACGGGTCTCGTCGAACTGGTGGGAGAAGCTGAAGTTGCTCCCCGCCACCGCCTCGCTGACGGTGATGAACGGCTCGTCGACGGAGTATTCCTTCACGTAGACCGGCGCGTAGGAGTACAGGGTGTCCTCGTCCAGATCGAAGGGATGGGCCTCGTCGTCGCCATCGATCTCGCCGCGGGCCATGATCCAGAAGTTGCGGTTGTCCCCCAGCTCCAGGGTCGCGCGCCCATGCTGGTCGGTGTGGACCCAGGCCGCCTGATCCAGCAGGTCGTCGTAGTAGTAGGCATCGGTCCAGGCGACCACCATCGCGCCGTCGACCGGGGATCCGTCCTCGTCGGTGAGCTCCACCTCGACGGTGATGGTGTCGGTGTACAGCCCGATGTGCTCGTTCTCGACCCAGCCGTTGCCGCGGAACCCGAGGATCCCCGAGACCTCCTTGCCGCCGCCGAAGGTGCCGTCGGAGCCCACGCCGCCGTAGTCGATGCGGGTCGGTCCATCGGACCAGTCCACCTGGTAGGGGTGCCACTCGTCCAGGAAGTAGAACTGGTTCCAGACGTGATCCTCCAGGCTCCAGACGTTGAGCATCGGCAGCAGCGACGCACGGCCAGCGGCCGTGATCATGTCCTCCAGCTCGCCGCAGTTGCCGTAGTGGTTGTGCAGGATTCGCTGCGGCCAGACCGAACGCTCGGTGTCGCTGTGGGTCGAGTCGTACTCCGACACGTTGTCGAACATGTTCTGGGTCACCCACCAGCCGAGGGCGTCCAGGGCGCACTCGTCCCCGGTGAGCGCCCGCTCGCCGCTGAGACCCGACTGCTCGACGAGATCCCAGACGCTGTCGTTGCCTGCCAGCACCTCGGCCAGCACCGGGTGGCCCTCGAAGGCCAGCCCCTCCACCGGCTCGAAGACACCCGAGACGTCGCACGGTAGGTCCAGCACGGCGGCTTCGGTCCAGGCGGGATCGGCGGATAGCAGCAACGTCCCGCCACCCTGGACGAAGGAATCGATCTCCTCGCGGCGCGCCTCGATCCCGGCGAAGAACGCCTCGTCGCCGCCCATGGGCACGATCACCTTCTCGAAGGCGGACAGGTCCACCGCCTCCTCGTCGTCGGGGCCGGCGACCGTCACGGTCAACGAGTAGAACTCCAGCAGCTCGCGGAACGCCTCCCCCATCAGCCCGCTGGGGTCGGCCGGATCCACCAGGATCAGCACGGGCTCGCTGGACAGCAGCTTGTCCCGCCGATGGACGTAGCGGACCGCGTTGCCCGCCAGCTCCTCGACGCCGTCGCGCAAGCCCTGCTCCAGGTCCAGGGTCGTCACCAGCACGGTGCCCGCGCCGCAGTCGATCTCCGACAGCACGGGACGCCCCTCGCCGTCGACCACCACGTGCAGCGGATCGATGGCGAAGTCGGTGAGATACCCGTGGACGTCGAGCAGCCCCAGTTCGCTGTCGTCGACGTCGTTGGGGGTCTCCTGCAGGTAGTGGATGCGGTAGTCGAAGGTGCCGGGATCCTCGGAGGAGACCATCATCCAGCGCCGCCAGTGCACACCCCCGGGGGGATCGTCGACGGAGCCGGCCTCCGGATTCATGAACAGGGCGACCTCCATGTCGAGCTTGGGACTGACCACGTAGCGGTAATAGTGGCTGCGGGGCAGGGTCCAGCTGGCCGGGGCGCCGTCGTCGTAGAGATAGGTGACCGTGGTGCCGTAGTCCTCGTCGATGCCCGGCTGTCCCTCGTCCACCAGCTCGGCGAAGTCCACCAGCGGATCGTTGTCGTACAGGCCGACGGCGTTGGCCACCAGCACGTCGAGGATGCCGCGGGAGTCCAGGAAGGCCAGCTCCTCGGGGGTGGTGACCGCGATGGAGTACAGCAGCTCGTCCAGGGCTCGCTCGTCATCCAGCTCCAGCGCCAGGCCGGCCAGGTCGTCCTGCAGGCCGTCGTCGAGGTAGGCCAGGGTCAGCGCCAGGTGGTGACGCAGCCAGCGGGGGGCCATCTCGACCGCGGTCGCGGCGTCGCCGGTCAGCGGCAGCGTATCGGGAAGCTCGGACTCCACCTCGCCCGTGGCCAGATCGAGCCGATAGACGCCCACACCTCCGCCCGGCAGGTACCAGGCACCCCCGGCGTCGAGCTCCCCGTCGATGGGCGCGCCCGGACCCCAGTCCGGCGTCCGCAGCCGCAGGGGCACCGCGGCGGGCGGCACCTCGACCCGGGTCCGCCCGCCGAGCCGTTCCCCGTCCTGGGTGGCGTGCCCCGGCGACCCGGGTATTACGGCGATGGCGGCCAGCAACAAGAGACAGGACCCGACGCGGCGAGACAGGTTCACGGCGTACCTCCCCTGGAGATGCCGTGAGTATATCGGGCCAGCCCGGTGAATCGGGGCTGGAGATCAGTCGATGGCGCCGATCTCGGCGTGGCGTGTGGCGATGTCGTCCGCCAGCCGCTCCAGGGCCGCCAGCGCGTCGGCGTCGGGTGTCCCCCGGGAGAGCACGGGTTCCAGCAGGTCGACATCGAGGTTGGACAACGCGCCGACCACCTGGTCGACCGCCTTGCCCCCCCAGCCGTAGGAGCCGACCACCGAGGCGAAGCGGAGCTTGGGGCGCAACAGGTTGGCCAGCAGCGCCGCATAGACCGCGTTGGGGTGGGCACCGCCGAGTACCGTGGGCGTGCCGACCACCACGGTCGCCGCGTCCACCAGCGCGCTGGCCAGCCGGCCGATCTCGATGTTCTCGATGTTGAAGCGCTCCACGCGAACGTTCCGATCGGTCAGGGCATCCACCAGGTGGTCGACCATCACGCGAGTGCTCTCGTGCATGGTGATGTAGGGCAAGACCACCCGGTTGCGGACCGTGTCGCCGATCCACCCGCGGTAGGACGCGACGATCCCCGCCGGATCCCCGTGCACCGGGCCGTGGGAGGGGCAGATCCGGTCCAGCTCCATCGCCTCGACCGCACCCAGCTTGCGGGCGATCATCCGCCGGAACGGCATCATGATCTGAGCGTAGTACAGCCGGGCCGCGGCGCGGACCTCGGCGACGTCGTCGACCACCAGCCGGTTGCTGGCCAGGTGGGAGCCGAACAGGTCGCAGGGGAACAGGGTCTTCAACTCGGGCACGTGGGTCAGCATGGTCTCGGGCCAGTGGACCCAGGGGAAGTGCACGAAGCGCAGGGTCCGATCCCCCAGGGAGATCTCCTCGCCATCCGCCACCCCGCGGAAGCGTTCCTCCGGTAGGGGCAGCAGGTCCGCCAGCATCCCCCGCGCCTTGGGGCTGCACACCACCGTCGCGTCCGGGAAACGCTCGAGGACCTGGGGCAACGCGCCGGAGTGATCCTGCTCGGCGTGGTTCGCCACCACGTAGTCGAGCCGCTCGACACCCAGGTCGTCCAGCCGCGCGAAGAGCACGTCCGCGAAGTGGGGTTCGATGGTGTCGATCAGCGCCGTACCCTCGCTGCCGCGGACCAGATAGCTGTTGTAGCTGGTGCCCTCGGGGATCGGGAACAGCGAATCGAACAGCCGCCGGTCCCAGTCCACAGCGCCCACCCAGTGGACGCCGTCACACACCTCGCGAGCCTTCATCAGGCCACCTCCGGGAAAGGAGGGTAGTGTACCCAATGCCCGCGGCCGCGCGGATCACAATTCGGCCCGCGGGCCTGGCGCCGCACTTGCGTCCAGCAAACGCGCCTCCTAGGCTTCCGGAGAGCCCCTCCCTCGCCGGAGCGCGAATGAGCAACGACCCAGTTTCCCAGGCACGCGGTCACGGCTTCGGCACAGCCCCCGTGTTCCTGGCCGCGATCAGCACGATCCTCGGGGCAGTCCTGTTCCTCCGGTTCGGCTACGCGGTCGGCCATGTGGGGATGCTCGGGGCCCTGGCGATCATCTTGATCGGCCATGCGATCACCATCCCGACCGGACTGGCGGTGGCCGAGATCGCCACCAACCTCAAGGTGGAGGGCGGGGGCGAGTACTACATCATCAGCCGCTCGTTCGGCACCACGGTCGGCGGCGCCATCGGCATCTCGCTCTACGTCTCCCAGGCGGTCTCGGTCGCCTTCTATCTGATCGCCTTCGCCGAGGCGTTCCGTCCCCTGTTCCCCTGGTTCGAGGCCCAGACCGGGATCGCGCCGGACGCACGCATGATCAGCGTCCCGTTCGCCATCGTCCTGCTCGCGGTTCTGCTGTGGCGGGGGGCCAACCTGGGCGTGGGCGTCCTGTGGGCGGTGGCCTCGGTGTTGACCCTGTCGCTGGTGATGTTCTTCATCGGCCAGCCTGAGCAGACTCCCGACGTCCTCGACCTCAACGCGCGGGTCGAGGACCCGCAGAGCTTCATCCGGGTGTTCGCCATCGTGTTCCCGGCGTTCACCGGGATGACCGCGGGCGTGGGCCTGTCGGGGGACCTGCGCAATCCGCGCCGCTCGATCCCGCTGGGGACGCTGGCCGGAACCCTCACCGGGATGGCGGTCTATATCCTGGTGGTGTTCAAGCTGGGCGCGAGCGCGACCCCGGAGCAGATGGCGGGCAACACCTTCGTGATGAGCGACATCGCGGCGTGGGGGCCGATCATCCCCATCGGGCTCGGCGCCGCCTGCCTGTCGTCGGCCATCGGCTCGGTGCTGGTGGCTCCCCGGACCCTGCAGGCGCTGGCGGGCGACGGTGTGTTCCCGTCCGCCCGCGCCAACCGGCTGGTGAGCGCCGGACGCGGGGAGGCCAACGAGCCGGTCAACGCGACCCTGGTGACCGCGGTCATCGCCCTGGTCTTCGTCGGCATCGGCAGCGTGGACTTCGTCGCCCAGATCATCTCGATGTTCTTCATGGTCACCTACGGCGCCCTGTGCGCCATCAGCTTCCTCGAGCACTTCGCGGGCAACCCCTCCTACCGGCCCACCTTCCGCTCCAAATGGTACCTGTCGCTGCTGGGTGCGGTGGCCTGCTTCGCGATGATGTTCCAGATGCAGCCGCTGTACGCGGTGCTGGCCGTGGTGGCGATGGTGGGCATCTACCTGTGGTTGAAGCGCAGCCGGCAGGGAGAGCGGGACCTGTCGGCCATGGTCCAGGGCGTGCTGTTCCAGCTGACGCGGCGGCTGCAGGTGCTGCTGCAGAAGAGTCAGGCCCAGGGCGCCGACGCGGGCTGGCGACCGTCCTTCATCGCCATCTCCTCGGACTCGCTGACCCGGCTGGCCCCCTTCGACCTCCTGCGCTGGATCTCCCACCACTACGGTTTCGGCACCTTCATCCACTTCATCCGTGGGCCGCTGACCCGTGCACTGGCCGCAGACGCCCAGGCCGCCCTGGACCGGCTGATCCACCAGATCCAGGCCAGCAAGGCCGGGATCTACGTCGACACCATCATCTCGCCGAGCTTCAAGACCGCGGTGGCCCAGATCGTCCAGATCCCGGGCATCTCGGGGCTGGACAACAACAGCATCCTGTTCGAGTTCCGCAAGGGGGACGACGACGCGCTGGAGGACATCGTCACCGGAGCGGAGTTCGCCTCGGTGTCGCGCTTCAACATCTGCGTCCTGCGGTCCACCGATCACCACTTCGGCTACAAGCGGCGGGTCGACATCTGGCTGCGCCCCGGCGACTACCGCAACGCCAACCTGATGATCCTGCTGGGCTACATCCTGATCGGTCACCCGGAGTGGAAGGGGGCCGAGATCCGGATCTTCGTCGCCCTCGCCGCGTCGGAGCTGGAGACCGGTGCCGAGCGGCTCAGCTCGCTGATCGCCGACGGCCGGATCCCGATCTCGATCAACAACATCCGCTGGATGCCGATGGCCGACGGGGCCACCTTCGACGAGCTGGTCGGCGAGCACTCGGAGACGGCGGATCTGGTGATCAGCGGACTGTCGCTGAGCAAGATGACCGCCGACGGCGGCCAGTTCCTGACCCGGTTCCCGGGGATCCAGGACATCCTGTTCGTCCGCGCCGGCCAACCGATCCTGGTCAGCGGCGACAGCCCGCTGGAGGATGTGGGGCCGGCCGGGGGCGAACCCTAGACCCGCCGGCGAGCCGGGGATTTGACCGCGCAGGCCAGGTGATTAACTTGCGGACATGTTCCGCACCGCATCGCTCCGCGTCGTCCTGTTCGTGATCACCAACCTGGCGGTGTAGTCGTGGCCGGATCCGAGACACGCCGCCAGCCGGGACCGAAGGCATCGATCCCCCTGGGCCGCTGGTTCGGCATCAAGATCGGGGCCGACTGGTCGTGGCTGATCATCTTCTGGCTGGTGACCCTCAGCCTCAGCGGCCAGCTGGCCGAGCTGCACCCCGAATGGAATGCGGTCGAACGCTGGTCCCTCGGCCTGGGGACCAGCCTGCTGTTCTTCCTGTCGATCATCCTCCACGAGCTGGGTCACAGCATCACCGCCATCCAGCTGGGCGTTCCCGTCCGCTCGATCACCCTGTTCATCTTCGGCGGGCTGGCGCGCATCGAGCGGGAGCCGGACCGCCCCCGGGACGAGTTCCTGATCGCGGCGGCAGGTCCGGCGGTCAGCCTGGCGCTGGCCGGCCTGTTCTTCGTCCTCGCCCTCGGCATGGGGCAGTCGTCGATCCTGTGGTGGACCGCACGCTGGCTGGCCCGGATCAACCTGATACTGGCCGTGTTCAACATGATCCCGGGCTTCCCCCTGGACGGCGGGCGTGTCCTGCGAGCGATCCTCTGGCACCTCAAGGGTGACCTGGCGGGGGCCACCCGGGTGGCAGCCCGGGTGGGGTCTTTCGTGGCCTACGGCTTCATCGCCTGGGGCATCGGCACGGCGCTGATCGGCGACAGCCTGGTCGGAGGATTGTGGCTGGGCTTCATCGGCTGGTTCCTGCTGTCGGCCTCCAAGACCGCGGCCAGGCAGTCCGCGGCCCGGCAGGCGCTGGCCACGGGCCGGGCCGGCGAGGTGATGGACAGCGGCTGCCGCGTGGTCGACCCCGAGATGTCCCTGCGGGAGCTGGTCGAGACCGGCGTGCTCCGCCAGGGGCTGCGCTGCTTCCTGGTCGGCCAGGAACGGGTTCTGATCGGCATGCTGACCATGCACGAGATCCGCAAGGTACCCCAGGAGGAATGGGACACCACCACGGTACAAGCGACCATGCTTCGCTTCGAGGACCTGCGCACCATCTCTCCGAACACCGATCTGTTCGAGGCCCTCAAGATCATGGATCTGGCGAGCGTGAACCAGCTGCCCGTGGTCGAGGAGAGCCGCTTGCTCGGCATCCTCGACCGCGAGCGCCTGCTGTCGGTACTGCGCAACCAGATGGAAGTTGGGCATTGAAACCCGCGCCCTCGCGATAGAGGATCTCCGGGCGGGGAGTTCCACGTACGAGTCGAGACGAAGGGAGAGCGGGATGCGCAGGTTCCTGTCGCTGGGACTGTTGTTGCTGATCGGCGTGATGAGTCAGGGGTGCGTCAAGAAGGCGCTGTACGAGGCGGCCCTGTCCGACATCGCCGGCCGGGATGCCGAGCTGGCCTCGCTGGCCGCGGATCTCGAGGGCTGCCGGGACAGCCTGGCCACCACCCAGGGGGACCTGGCGCGGCGCACTGGCGAGCTGAACAACTGTGACGCGAAGGCCCTGCAGCTGGCGTCGGAGCGGGACGAGCTGATCACCGACATGAGCGCCAAGTCCAAGGAGGCCAGGCTGCTGGCCCAGAGCCTGGACGAGACCCGCCAGGCGATGGAGGCGATGCGGGCCCGCCAGTCGGCGGCCGAGGAACGCAACCGGATCTATCGCCAGCTGCTGGACCGCTTCCGCTCGATGATCGACGCCGGCACCCTGGACGTGAGCATCGAACGCGGCCGCCTGGTCATCAACCTCAAGCAGGACATCCTCTTCGGCTCGGGCTCGTCCCAGGTGGAGACCGTGGGCGAGGAGACCCTGCTGGAGGTGGCGTCCGCGCTGTCCGAGTTCCCCAACCGGATGTTCCAGGTCGAGGGCCATACGGACAACGTGCCCATCGCCACCGCACGTTTCCCCTCCAACTGGGAGCTGTCCACCGCGCGGGCGACCTCGGTGGTCAAGATCCTGATCGAGGGCAGCGTCCAGCCCGGCAACCTGTCGGCCGCGGGCTACGGCGAGTTCCAGGCCCGGGCCGAGAACGACAGCGACGAGGGCAAGGCCCTCAACCGGCGCATCGAGATCGTGATGCTGCCCTCGTTGCAGGCGGTACCCGACGCCGAGGCGCGGTGACGCCGACCCGCTGGGCGCTTGCCCTGCTGGGGATCGTGGCGGCCGCGGGAGTCGCCGCAGCCCAGCAGTCGGCGCCGGAGCCCACCGCTCCGGAGCCCCGGCCACCCGCGGCCGTCCCGCTCGAACCGCCCGCCGCGGTGGCCGAGCAGCTGGCGGCCATCGAATCCCTGATCGCCGGCGCCCCCTCCCCTGACCTGGACCTGACCGCGCTGTTCGGCGTCGACCCCCGCGACGGTGAGCTGCTGCCGGAGCGGCGAGAGGGGCTGGAGGACGAGCTGGCCCGCTGGCGCGCGGAGCGGCGGCGGACGCTGGGAGGGTCGGACGGCGCGGGCGCTGCCGCGGGCGACGACGACAGTGCAGCGGAGCTCTCCTTGCCCGGCCGCCCACTGCTTGCGCCATCGGATGCGCTGCGGGTGGCCCAGTTCGACCTGCTTATCCGCCGGGACGAGGCGCGGCTGGCCTTCCTGGACTCGGACGACGAGACCCGCGCGACCGCGATCCAGACGCTGGAGGACGCCCGGCGGCTGCGGCAGGAACGCGAGGCGGCCGAGGCGGCCCGGGTGGAGGCCGAAGAGAACGCGCGTCTTGCCGAGGAAGCCCGCCTGGACGCCCTGGAGCGAGCCCGGGAGGCGCGCACGCTGGCCGCCGCCGAGCTGGCCTCGGAGCAAGCCCGTGTCGAGGAGATCCGTCGGTCGGTCGCCGAGCAGCAGAGCGACTACGCCGACCAGCAGCTCCGCCGGGCAGAGGACACCCTGCGGCGATCCGACGTAGCCGAACGGATCGAGACCGCCGTCGCCAGTGGGCACGTGAGCGGCGCCCGGGCCGATCGCCTCTACGACGACGCGGTGGACGCGCTGGCCGCGGCCCGCGAGGCGCTCGCCGCCGCGCTGAGCGAGCAGATGGCGGAGACCCGATTCCCGGCCTTCGAGCCCTCCATCGATCCCGGCGAGGACGCGTACCGGGAGCTGGAGACCGAGCTGGAGCAGCTGCTGACCTCCGTCGGCGCACTGGACCAGGAGCGCGGGGACGCCATCGACGCCGAGGATTCCCTGCGCTGGACGGCGGTCGACTCGCTGGCGGCCGAGGTTCTGCGGCTCAACGATGCCAGGCTGACGTTGCTTCCCCTGCTGGGCGACGCGCGCCGCGAGGCGGTGCTGGGCATCGGTCCCGAGGGTCTGCGGCAGCTGGCCCGCGAAGCCACCCACCTGCAGCTGGTGTCGCGCTGGTACCTGCAGGCACGCCTGCGTTCGCTGGGTGGAGCGCCCACCTGGGCCTTCGAGCTGCTGGGTCGCGCCTCGGGCCGCTGGAACCTCACGATGCTGCTGGTGGTGGTCTTCGGCGCGCTGCCGCTGCTCCGCCGCCGACGGGTGATGTTCGACCGGCTGGATCAGTTCGTCCGGGCCTCGATCGACGACGACGATTTCGAGCGGCGGGCGCTGCTCTGGACCGGCTGGGCCCGCGCCATCGCCGTGCCGCTGGTGCGCCTGATCGCGTTCTGGATCGCCGCCGGGCTGGCCACCCGCCTGCTGCCCAGCGCCGAGGTCACCCTGATCGGCCGGATCGCGGTGACCTACGCGGGTTATCGCGCGCTGCAGGCCTTCTTGCACCACTTCTTGATCCGGGCCTCGGCGGCCACCCGCCACCGGGTCTCCGCCGAGATGAGCGAGCGCCTGCGCCGCTCGATCCAGCTGATCTTGCGCTACGCGCTGGTGGTGGTCCTGTTCCTGGAGGTGGCCGCGGTCGTGCTGGGCAAGGGTTACCTGTACACGCTGGTGCAGGACAGCGCCTGGCTGGGCGCGATCCCCATCGCCCTGATCCTGCTGCGGCGCTGGCGCGACGAGGTGTTCGATGCCTTCGCGGCCAGCTTCCCCCGCAGCCGCCTGCTGGCGCCCATCGGCAACGCCCGGGACCGGCTGACGGCCCCGATCGCGATCTTGCCGGCTGCCGCGCTGCTGGCCGGGTGGGCGGTCTGGGTCTATGTACGGTCCACCGCCATGCGCTTCGAACGGACGCGCCGGGCCCTCGCCTATCTGTTCCGGCGCCAGCTGCAGACCCAGGCCGAGACCCTGGGGCACGGCACCCACGATATCGGCGCGCTGCCCGATGAGCTGCGGGCGGTCTTCCGCAAGGCCCCCGACGACACCCTCGAGGTGGACCATTTCCCGGGACTGGACGACACGGTCAGCCGTATCGTCCGCTACACGAGCGGCGACGCCGGCTGCGCCATCGCGCTGGTCGGGCAACGCGGCGGCGGCAAGACCGCTTGGTTGAGGGAACTGGAGGGCCGCCTGCCCTCGGCGCCCGTGGTGTTCAGCTCGCTGGACCGGGCGGCGGACAGCCCCGGGTTGGTGTTCGAGTGGCTCAGCTCGCTGCTGGATCTGCCGCCGAGCGAGACCCTCGACGAGATGGTCGACACCATCCTGGCGGGTCCCCGACGGGTGATCCTGCTCGACCGCTGCCAGAACCTGGCCCTGCGGGCGGTGGAGGGCATGGGGGGCTACCGGGCGCTGATGGCGGTGATCCGGCGCACCTCGTCCCACGTGTGCTGGATCTGCTCGTTCTCGCGATTCGTCTGGGAGTTCCTGGAGTTCGCCACCCGCGGCCAGGACCTCTTCCACCGCGCGGTGACGCTGCCCGGCTGGCCGGAGGAAGCCATTCGCCAGTTGATCGAGAAGCGAATGGACGAATGCGGCATGGCCTGCTCCTTCGACGATCTCGTGGACGAAGACGTACATCCGCTGGAGCGAGAGGAGGCGCGGGGGCGGACAAGAGAGCGCTTCATGCGTCTACTGTGGGACTACACCGACGGCATCCCGCGGCTGGCCATGTACTTCTGGCTGCGATCGCTGGTACCGGATGCCGAGGGCACCCTCAGGGTCCGGCCCTTCGACGGCCCCGGACCGGATGACCTGGAGCATCTGGGCGAGAAAGCCCGCTTCGTACTCAACGCGGTGATCTCCCACGAGGATCTGACGGTCGAGGAGTCGGTCCAGGTGCTGCAGTTCCGGCCCGACTCCTGCCTGGCCGTGCTCGAGCAGCTCCGCGCCCGCGGGTACCTGACCCTCGAGGGGGAGCGCTACCGGGTCACCCACCACTGGGACCGCGCCGCGGTGCGATACCTGCGGCGCAAGCACCTTCTGTACCTGTAGGAGGCCGCCATGGAAGACGCCATCAACATCGTGAGCTTCATTCGGGTCGGCGGACTGCTGCCCGCCGCGCTGGCGATCGGGGGCACCTGGCTGCTGGTGCGGCTGATCACCGGCTTTGCCGGGGGGCTCGCCCGGCGCTTCTCCGAACAGCGGCTGCTGATCCAGCAGATCACGACGGTGGCCCGGTTCGCGTTCTATTTCCTGGGCATCGTGGCGGCGACCCTGTTCGCCTTCAAGCTCTCGGACCAGATGCTGCTGGCCCTCGGCGGCACCATCGCGGTGGCGGTCGGCATCGCGCTGAAGGACCTGGCTGCGTCCCTCGTGGCCGGGCTGACGATCCTCTTCGACCGGCCGTTCCAGGTGGGCGACCGGGTCACCTTCGCCGGCTACTATGGGGAGATCACCCGCATCGGTCTGCGCTCCGTGCGGCTGGTCACCCTGGAGGACGACGCGGTCACGATCCCCAACAACAAGTTCCTCACCGAGGCGGTGGCGTCCGGCAACGCCGGGGCCCTGGACATGCAGGTCCAGCTCGACTTCTTCGTGGGGGTGGACCAGGAGCTGGACCGGGCCAAGGCGGTGGTGCGGGACGCGTTGACGTCCTGCCGCTATGCCTACCTGGGGAAGCCCTGGGTGGTACTGGTCAATTCGGTGATCCAGGACAACTACTGCGCGCTGCGGCTGCGGGCCAAGGTCTACGTGCTCGACGTGCAGTACGAGAAGGCGCTGGAGACCGACGTCACCGAGCGGGTCCACCGGGGCTTCCGCAAGCACGGCATCCTGCCGCCCGCGGTGCTCCACCGGACGCTGGACCCGGCCTCTTCGCTACAATCGGACGCGCTGCGACCTGGACAGGCCGCCGCCCACTGACAGGACGCCACGAGGGACGACTCGATGACGGAACAGGACAGCGGCGACGCGACCTGGTGGAGCCCGTTCGCGATGGCGCCGGGCGAGACCGCCCACACGCGGATCGGCCCCCTGGATCTCTGGATCCAGCGCCACCCCAACGAGTGGCGGCTGGCCCGCGACGAGGCCAGCGATCCCATGGACGCGACCCTGAGCCTCCCCTCGCCGGTCGCGGACCAGGATCTCAACGAACTGCCGGGTGTGGAGCGCTTCGCGATGGCGCGCACCGAGGACCGGGTGACCCTCGGCGCAGCCCTGGCCGATCGCCCGGTCATCAGCCGGCCGGAGAAGCCCTTCCACCTGCCCGTGGGCGAGGAGGCGACGGTCTTCGTCAGCACGCCGCTGTGGCTCCGCTTCCAGGTCGGCGAGGCAGACAAGCTGCTGAGGGAATTCCCCATCGCCCGCCCGTCGGACACCTGGTTCGGGCCCAGCACGATGGAGGGGGAGCTCTGCTACACGAGCCGCGCATACTTCGTGCTCAACCCCGAGAACCTGCCGCAGCTACCCCACCGGGCGGTCACGGCGGTCCGCTTGATCAACCGCGCCGAGCAGGAGCTGACCGTCGACAGGATGCGGCTGCCCGCTCCCCAGCTCGCGCTGTTCGCCGCGGCCGATGGCCAGCTCTGGACCCCGGACGTGACCTACGAGCGCACCGAGGGTGACGACGCGGAGCTGCGCGTCCGGCGCCGGCCACCACGGGCCGCCGCGGACGCCCGCCGCCTCACCGAGCCGCGCCACGACATGCGAGGCAACCTGGTCGTGCGGACCTTCAGCTCGCTGTTCGCCCGCGGAGGGGAGGACGAGCCATGAAAAACGAGCAACTCCGCGAGACCCTGGAACAACTGGTCACCATCGAACGCATCTCCGGGTGGATCAGCGCCATCGTGATCCTCGTGCTCGGCATCGGGCTGGCGATGGTCCTCAAGCGCCGCCTGCGGATCAAGGCACTCAAGCCCCAGCACGCCCTGCTGTTCCAGCGCTCGGTCACCTACCTGGTGCTGGTGCTGACCGTGGCGGCGGCGCTGCGGGAGCTGGGCGTCGACCTGGGCGTCCTGCTGGGCGCCGCGGGCATCGTCACCGTCGCGGTCGGCTTTGCGGCCCAGGCGTCGATCAGCAACCTCATCAGCGGGCTGTTCCTGATGGGCGAGCAGCCCTTCGTGATCGGCGACCTGGTCACCGTCGGCAGCGTGACGGGCGAGGTGCTGTCCATCGACCTGATGTCGGTCAAGATCCGTACCTTCGACAACCTGCACGTGCGGGTCCCCAACGAGACCATGCTCAAGTCCAACGTCACCACGGTCACCAAGTACCCGATCCGCCGGGTCGACATGAAGATGGGGGTGGCCTACCGGTCCGACCTCGAGCGCGTGCGCGACCTGCTGATGGAGCTGGCCGACCGCAACCCCCTGTGCCTGACCGAACCGGAGCCGCTGTTCATCTTCACCGGCTACGGAGACAACGCCCTGGAGTTCCAGTTCTCGGCGTGGGCGGCGTCGGAGAACTTCCTGAGCCTGCGCAACGGGCTGTACTTCGAGATCAAGGCCGCCTTCGACGAGGCTGGCATCGAGATCCCGTTCCCCCAGCGGACCCTGTCGGCCGGGGCGGACGGCGAGGCGCTAGCAGTGCGGGTGGTCTCCGGCGAAGGGCGCGGCTAGCCCAGTTCGTAGGTCTGCAGATACTCGGGGATCTGCGCGTTCCAGCCCAGGTCCGCTTCGATGCGGTCCCGGAAGGTGGCGGCGGCAGAGGACTCGCCGTGGACCACGAAGGTGCGGGACGGCGGGGTCTCGGCGGTACCCAGCCAACGGAGCATCTGGCTGCGGTCGGCGTGGGCGCTCAGGCGATGGATCATCGACACCTGGCACTTCACGGGGAACCACTCGCCGTGCATCTTGATCTCCGGCTCCCCCTCCAGCATCCGGCGGCCGCGGGTGCCCCAGGCCTGGAAGCCGGTCAGCAGGACCGAATTGCGCGGGTTGCCGATCATGTTCTTGAGGTGGAACAGCACGCGGCCGCCCGCCAGCATCCCGGACGCGGCCACCACGATCGCCGGCTGCTTGGAGCGGGCGTGGGCCCGGGAGCGGCGGGTCCTTCGCGAATAGCTGATCTTGTTGAAGGCCAGCGGGTTCCCCCGTCGTGTGCGCTCCGCCATCTCCTCGTCGTGATCCTCGGGGTGGGAGAGAAGCACCTGGGTCGCCCGCTGCGCCATCGGCGAGTCCAGCACGATCGGCACATCGGGGATCCGTCCCTCGTTCTGTAGCTCGTGCAGTAGATAGAGGACCTCCTGGGAACGGCCGATGGCAAACGCCGGGATCAGCACCCGGCCGCCGCGGGTCAGGGTCGTGCTGACCAGCTCGGCCAGCTCGTCGCGGGGATCCACGTCCGGGTGGTCCCGGTTGCCGTAGGTGGACTCGGTCAGCAAGACGTCACAGTCCGGCAGCGGGGACGGATCGACCATGATCGGGGCGTCGTACTGCCCCACGTCCCCCGAGAACAGGATCCGCAGCACCTCGCCCTTGGCCCGCTTGATGCTGATCCGAACGTGGGCGGAACCGGCGATGTGCCCCGCCGGGATGAACTCGGCCCGCACGCCGGGCGCTACCTCCACCTGCTCGTGGTACCGGCAGCGCTGGAACTGCTTGAGGGAGCGCTTGGCGTCCTTTTCGGTGTACAGCGGCACGGCCGGCTTGTGCTTGGAGTACCCCTTGCGATTGGCGTAGCGCGCATCCTCCTCCTGCAACCTCCCGGAGTCGGGCAGCACCACGTGAGCCACGTCGACCGTGCCGCGGCTGGCGTAGGCCGGGCCGCTGAAGCCGTGGGCACACAGCCGGGGGAACACGCCGATGTGGTCCACGTGACCGTGGGTGGCGACCACCGCGTGGATCGACGAGGGCTCGACGGGCAGCGGATCCCAGTTGCGGCGGCGGTGCTTCCGCGGGCCCTGGAACAGGCCGTCGTCGATCAGGATCCGGTGCCGACCGGTGTCGAGCAGATACTTGGATCCGGTGACGGTCCCCGTGGCTCCCAGGAAGGTGAGCGTGACCATGCTTGGTTGCCCCGTTTCTCGCGTACCAGGCGCGAAGGATGATCGTAGAAAGTCCCCAGGTACGCAATCAACCAGGAGAACAACCCGCAAGCGCGCTTCACATCCAAGCGGGTGATCCGCAAGACCAGGTGTCAGGCTTCAGGTGGGGCACCGGAGGCCCCGGTTCCCGCCTGAAGCCTGATGAGCGACGCAGGAAGCTGCTCCTATGGCCGCCCGGCCATCACCCCGAAGTTGATCCCGAAGGTCGCCGTGCCCTCGGGATCCAGCGGCGACACCGTACCGCCGAAGTCGATGAACATCCCGCCCAGGTCCAGCCGCAGGCCGCCGCCCAGCACCGGGAAGTAACTCCGGTCCCACGATTTGGTCTCCGCCATGTCGTACTCGCAGGGCCCGAGGGATGGATCGCAGTCCGGGTCCAGGAACTCGAAGGTCTGGCTCTTCGTCCCGTTCGCACCAACGCCCAGGCCAGCGAAGAAGTAGGGCTGGAAGCGGATCGACTGGCTCCCGAACGAGCGCGGGCGAGTCTGGAACAGGGGACCGACCATCAATCCGAGGCGCGCCTGACGGCCCATCCGGCCGGCCTCGCGCTCCTCGCGGTTGGTCAGGAATCCCATGTCCGCTCGAACGGCCAACCCCAGCTTGTGGTCGATCTCGATGCCGAGATCCGTCGACAGGGTGAAGTGGAATCGTCGGTTCTCGCCCGCCTCGGGTAGCCAGGACGGGCCGAATCCGAGGGCCAGGCGGGGCTGCACCCGCGGACGCCGCCTTGGGAGATCGTCGCTGGCCATCAGGTCCGCGACCACATCCACCTTGCGGGCCAGTCCGAAGTCACCCGCTCGCTCGACCGCCACGCCGACCACCCTCCCTGCGCCGTCGAACACCGGACCGCCCGAGTTGCCGGGCTGCAGGCTGACCGTGGTCTGGATCTGCTGCTCGCCGACCACCGAGACCATGCCCGCCGTCAGCGACCACTCGAGCAGCCCCTCGTGGCGCCCCTGGGGTCCCTCGGCCATCACGAGGGGATGCCCGACCGCGTAGAGCGTGTCCCCGACCCGCGGCACGTCCGGCGACAGGACCAGCGGCGTCACATCCGCCAGGGGCTCGGCCAACTCCAGCACGACCACGTCCGCCTTGCGGTCGAAGCGCTCCACCGTCGCTTGGTGCTCGCCGCCGTCCTGGGTCTGGATCCAGATCGTGTCGGTCATCGACACCACGTGCCAGGCGCTGACCACCCGGCTCCCGTCGCCGACCACAAATCCGCTGCCGTAGGCGGGACCTGCCGCGATGCGAACCACGGCGGGCCGAACCCGGTCGTAGAGGACGCGCAGCTCGGACCCCGGCTCGGGGTCGCCTTCGACCTCCTGGGCCCAGCCCGTTGTGGGTAAGATCGCGATGAACAAGACCAACCAGACCTTCGCATGTGACACGGCAGGCACTCCTTCCGTCCCCCTCGCTCCCGCCCGGAACCCAGGCCGGGTGTCCCGGATTCCCCTGTTGCCGGGAATTGCCCGATTGCGGGCGCCAGCGCGCGCGACGCTTGGCCGCGAGGCGCGCATTCTCTACCATGGTGGTGTGCGTGGAGGCGCACCGGGGAGGCGGTGAGCGATATGCCCAGACGGGACGAGTTCATCCTGGTCGTGGACGACGACGAAGACCTACGCGGCCTCCTCACCGAGGTCGTGACCCGCAACTTCCCCACGCACACCGTGATCGAGTGTGCCAGCGGCACCGACGCCCTGCGCGAGGCCCAGCTGGCCCAGAAGGCGGGCCGCGAGCTGGCACTGGCCATCACCGACGAGGTGATGCCCGGTCTGCGCGGCATCGACCTGATGGAGGCGCTGGCCCACATCTTCCCGGACGCGGCCCGGGCGATCGTCACCGGCTACGCCTCGGTGGAGAGCGCCATCAGCGGGCTGCGTATCGGCATCGACGACTTCCTCCAGAAGCCGTTCCAGGAGCCGGAGCTGGTCCAGGTCTGCGAGCGGTTGCTCAAGACCCACAGCCTGCGCCTCGAGAACCGGCGGCTCCGCAAGCGGCTGAGCGTGGCCTACGCCAACGCCGCCGAGCTGGTCAACCTGGTCTTCCGCCCGGTCGATGCCTCGCTGCAGGAGCTGCTGGCCACCAATCCCAACGCCGCCGAATACCTGGACTCGGTGCGCAACTCACGCAAGGACATGGTCCAGCTCTCCTATCTGTTCCAGTGCGCATCCAAGGTCTTCGTGGAGAACGACACGCCGCCGGAGCTGGCAAACCTTCCCGAGCTGGCCCTGGAGGCGACCGCGGTCCTGCTGGGGGAGAACCTGCCGATCCACAGCCCGCGCGAGGTTCTGATCCGCGGGGATCGTAATGCTGCCTACATCATCCTGGAACGCTGTATCGAGAGCTGCCTGGCACTCCTGGACGACAACGCGGAGCTGTCCGTCTGGATTCACGGCGCCGGAGGCGAGATCCCCGACGGCTGGAGCGGGGACGACCCGCCGAGGGCATCCTTCGAATCCGACAGGTTCGCCTACCTGGTGATCACCGGCCGGGCGAAGGACGCTCGCGCCGCGGCCCACCTGCTCTCCTCGACCCTCCGTTCAGGCCACATGGACCTGGTCCCGGAGGCTGTGGGCCTCAAGCTGTCCCAGCTCTACTTGCAGATGTTGGGCGGCGCCATCGCCCACCACTTCCCCGACCCCGGCCGCTTCCAGGTCTGGCTCCAGTTCCGCCCGGCTTGATGGCCGATCTCCGCTGAGCGGATGATGCGGGCCCCAACTCAGGCCCTCGACAACCTCGGCGCGGTCGCGGATAACTTCCCGGGGCTCTACTTCCACTGATCAACGCAACGGTGCGCTGCTGTACCCGGCCCTGAGAGGTGCTTCCCGGTCCGGGAACGCCGCCACGAGGGCGTCGAAGCGTGCGGCGCGCGCGGGCGGTAGCAAGACGCGATATCCGTACCCCACTCCCCGGAAGAACTCGTCCGGATCGCCGCCGGCCGCGGGTGGATGGGCGACCAGATATCCCTCCAGCACCGACGCGTGATCCAGCCGGGCCGCCCGCCGGGGAGGCGTCCACTCCCAGTACTCCATGGTCTGGTAGGAGCGCAGGATCCCGAATCCCAGCAGGAAGTCACGGCTGGCGCCTGCCATCCGCAGCCTGTCCGCAGGCAGGGCCCCCTCCTCGTCGTAGGTCAACTCGAACAGGCGGGCTCCGTCGTACCGGGCGCCCGCCTGCAGGTTGGCCAGATCGAGGCGCGCCCACTGCACGGGGAGGCCGGCGGCCAGCACGGCGATCAGCACGGCGCGACGCAGCCAGTCGGCCCGCGCGGAACACCACAGGGCGAGGACCGCAAACGAGACCGGCCAGAGGTGGGCGAGGAAGCGGGGCCGCCAGATGCCGTGCTGGTCGTAGGCCACTGGCAGCACGGCGATCGCCAGCCAGGCGGCCAGCAGGTAGGCGGAGAGGAAGACCAGCGGCCGTCCCGGGACCGCACCCCGGCCCAGCGCGCGCCCCGCCACCACCACCCCGGCCACGGCCAGCCCGGGCAGCAGGCTCCACGACCCGGTCCCAGCCGAGCGCAGAGCCTCCCAGGGCCCGTGGAACGACGCCAGCGTCAGCGCCTCGCTCACCTTGGCGTCGCGCCAGAAGACTCCCTGGAATCCCAGGGACTGCACCAGCTCGATCCGCGTGATCCCCCACCAGGTCAGTCCGGCGACACCTCCGCCGATCGCGATCAGGGCCAACGCCGACAGCGCCACCCGCCCGCGCCCGCCACCGCGGCGTCTCGCGTCGGCGGCGGCGAACCAGACCAGCGTGAACAGCCCCGGGATCAACAACGATGTATTCAGTAACAGCAGCGTTGCGCAGCCCACGCCAAGCAGCGCCGCCCGCCCCGCGAGCAAGCCCACCCCCTGCCGACGGGGGCCCCCCTCCGCCGCCCGCAGCCCGCGGCCGACCAGCAGCAGGAAAGCCGCGTGCCACAGCATGACTTGCTCGTGGGTCCCCCAGTGCAGGAGGTTCAGCTTGACGAACACCGCCGGTCCCAGCAGCGCCAGCGCGGCAAACCGCCAGGCCGCACCAGGGGAGCGCCACACCCCGCCGACCAGCGCCAGCCACAACACCATGGTGAGCGCGGCGTACACCAGCGCCAGCCCCTTGAGCGCGGCGGAACTCCAGGTCAGCCCGCCCCATTCCAGCGCCGTGTGCAGGGCGATTCCGGGCGGCACGGTGGAGCCATGGAGCGCCAGATCGGCCACCTGCAGACAGCAGCGGCCGAAGGCTTCGCGGGCGTGGGGATCGGTCAGCAGGTCCAGGGTCGTCCGGCCCTCGAAGGGGGCCATCGCCAGCAGGTAGAAGTACTCGGCACCGTCGATGTGGAACAGCAGGTGGCCGCTGCAGCGCTGGATCAGCCAGCGGTCGAGCACCAGCGCGACCAGCAGCCCGGCGGCCGCCCCCCAGCCCCACCCCGCCCGCCGATTCACCTCGATCGTCGCCCGGTGATCCAGGTCAGCGAGATACTCAGCAGGGCCTTGTACACGTAGTACAACGGCCGCAGCCCGCGGTGCATGCTCTTGCCCGGCGGCCCCGCCCGCATCTCCACCCCCACCTCGTCGAATCGCAGGCCGCTGTAGTCGGCGCGGATCAGGATGTCCGCATCCGGGTAGTCGAAGGGGTAGAAGTCCTGCTGGTAGAAGCGCAGCGTCCGGGCGTTCATCGCCTGGAAGCCGCTGGTGGGATCGGTCACGGGCCGCCCGACGACCCGGGAGGTGATCACCGAGAACAGACCGCTGCCCAGCTTCCGGAGCAGCGGCATCCGGTAGCGGCCCCGGCCCCGGAAGCGGCTGCCGACCACCAGGTCGAGGTCACCCTCCTCGATGCGCTCGAGCAGCAGGTCGACCTCGGCCGGGGGGTGCTGGCCGTCCCCGTCCATCTGGACCAGCAGGGACACGCCCTTCCGCAGCGCGTACTTGTAGCCGGTCTGCAAGGCCGCGCCGTAGCCCATATGGAAGGGGTGGGACAGCAAGTGGGCACCCACGGCCCGGGCCTCGTCGGCGGTACGGTCGGTGGAGCCATCGTCGACCACCACTACCTGGGCGTCGGGAAAACGGCCTTGCAGCTCGCGCACGATCCCGCCGACTCGCCCCTCCTCGTTCAGGGCCGGGATCAGGAACATCAGCCGGGGCGTCGGCTCCGGGAGCGGGATCAGCTGGGGCCGACGCTTGTGGGCGCGTACCGGGTCCACGAGTCCTCCACGTACTGCGTTACAACCACAGTCTGGCTCGCGCATCTGCGCTTCGCCACAGTATGCCCGCGACTCCGCAAGACCGCGACCGGTTTACGGGGTCGACGGTTTCCGATAAACGGGGGGCATGGTTGACGAGTCGAAGACTGATCCCGACGCAGCGGCCGGAACGACGCCTGCCGCCGGGTCGTCACAGGTGGGCTCCCGCCACCGGCGCGCGAAAATGGACGACGTGGACCTGGCCGGCGTCGACCTGTCCCGCAGCGAGTTCACCCGCACCTCGATGACCGGCGCGGACCTGGCCGGCGCCCGGCTCGCCGGAGCCCAGCTGGTGCACGTGGACCTGCGCGGCGCCAACCTGGCAGGAGCCTTCCTGCAGCGGGCGACCCTGAGCAACGTGGACCTGGATGGGGCCGATCTGACCGGTGCCGACATGCGCGGCGCGATCCTGCAGGGGGTGAAGCTGAGCCGGGCACGTGCGGCCGGTCTGATCCTGACCGGCGCGACGCTGGAATCCGTGGAGGCCGAGGAGGCCGCGCTGGACGGGGCCTGCTTCGACGGCGCCGAGCTCCAGGCGGTGACGTTCCAGGCCGCCTCGCTGACGGGCGCCAGCTTCCAGGGCACCCACGGCGCCCAGTGCGCCTTCGAGGCCGGCGAGCTGACGGACTGCGACCTGGGCGGCGCCACCTTCGAGAACGCGGTCTTCAAGGGGATCGCCCTGCGGCGCTGCGCCCTGGCGGGCACCCTCTTCCGCCGGACGACCTTCAAGGACCTGGTCCTCGAGGACTGTGAGGTGGCCGGCTGCATGCTCCAGCAGTGCATCGGACCCGGTCCGGCGTTGGAGAAGGTGCTGGCCGACGGCGGCGCGCGACTCGCGCCGCCGGTCGCGGTCAAGGTCTGGCGCGCCCTGCGGCGAACCCCCGACGGCGACTGACCCTCCAGGGGCTCAGCGTACCCTTGTCCCCTGGCGGCGATTGCCCGTAGGCTTGCCAGCGGGATATCCGCGGAGGAGGTGGAGCGTGAGTCGTTTCCTGGTATTCGCACTGGCGCTGGGAGCCGTGACGTGGATCGCCACCGGCTGCACCGACTACGACCTGGGGCCGGACGACGACTCCATGCCCGACGACGACGACGACGACGACGACGGCGATGACGACGACGACGACACGGGTTACGACCCCAACGGCGATGACGACGACGATGACGACGACGACTCGGTCGGCGAGCCCATCGGGCGGGTGCTGACGATCCTGCTGACGCTGAACGACATGTGGATGGACCAGAACGTGGCCAACCAGCTGCTGGTCAACTCCGTGGAGTGGGTCACCCCTTACGGCATGTCCGACCCGCGTGTGCTGATCATCCGCGACGACGAGCACTCGGGCGAGCACCCCGAGGACAGCGAGAACTCCCTGAACTGGCTGCTGGCCGCCGGTTACGACGCCACCCTGATCGACGAACCCGAAGACGGCATCGTGCCCACCGACCTGACCGGCTACGCCGTCGCGATGTTATCGAACCCGGGCCACTCCCCCGACGACGAATCGACCCTGGAGGCCCTGTACGACTTCTCGACCCAGGGGTACGGGATCATCTTCCAGGGGGACGACATGACCCACTTCGACGGCGGTGGCTTCGACATGGAGTCGCTGACCCGTCTGCACTACATCGACAACGGCACCGAGTACCACGGGTACGACATCGACAACGACGACGGCGACCTGTACGAGGTCGAGCTGGCCAGCTTCACCCACCCGGTGCTGGACGGCATCGAGGGCACGATCTTCCTGTACGGCGACGACATCGACACCAGCGAGCCCTCCAACCTCGACGAGGTCGTCCTGGCCTACGCCACGGTCCAGGGCACCAACCTGCCGACCAAGCCCGCGATCGCCGGCTACTCGGTGGGTGGGCCCTGATCAGCGGCGGGGCGGGCATCCCAAGATTACCAGGGGATTCCAGGGAGTTACTGCGCCGTTACGGGCTACTCGTCGTAGGGCTGGCCCACCGCGGCCGGGGGCGTGGCGCGGCCCATGAAGCCGACCACGGCGACGATGGTCAGGACGTAGGGCAGCATCTGCAGGAACTGGCTCGGGATGGCGATGCCGGCACCGGCCAGGGTCATCTGGACTGCGTCGGCGGCTCCGAACAGCAGGCAGGCGACGGCGGCCAGCCCGGGGCGCCAGCGGCCGACGATCATCGCGGCCAGGGCGATGTAGCCGCGGCCGCCGGTCATGTTGTCGGTGAACTGGTGCTGGTCCGAGGCCAGCCAGACGCCGGCCAGGCCCGCCAGCATTCCCGACAGCAGCACGCCGTACCAGCGCATCCGCCGCACCGCGATCCCCAGGCTGGCGGCGGCGTGGGGGTGCTCGCCACAGGCCCGTAGCCGCAGACCGAAGCGGGTGTGGAACAGCAGCAGGTGGCCGCCGGCCACGAGCAGCACCGCCAGCAGGATTAGCGGATGGGTCAACACCCCGAGCACGATGCCGGCGGTACCCTCGGCCAGCGCCAGCGGCTCGATGGACTCGACCCGGGCGGAGTTGGACGAGGAGTCCCAGACCATCTTGAGAGCGAACCGGGTCACGCCCACCGCCAGCAAATTGACCGCCACGCCACAGACGATCTGGTCGGCGCCGAAGCGGATCGTGGCCAGCGCGAACAGGGCCGACAGGGCGATCCCGGCCCCCGCGCCCGCCACCAGACCCAGCCAGGCGCTGCCGGTCATATGGGCGCCGAGCACGAAGCCGAAGGCGCCGGTGAGCATGATGCCCTCCAGCGCGATGTTGACGGTACCGCCCCGCTCCGAGAACGTGCCCCCCAGCGAAGCCAGGACGTAGGGCACCGAGATGCGGACGATCTGGACCAGGAAGGCCAGGGAGAGGAAGGCTTCCATCAGCGCCCCCCTCCCGTGCGCATCAGCACGGCCCGCACCTCGCGGCTGGCCACCACCACCGCCAGGATGATCACCGCCTGCAGGATCTCGACGATCTCCTTGGGCACCAGGGCGTTGATCACCAGCCCGCCCTGGGACAGGGTGCCGAACAGCAGGGCCGCCAGGACGATCCCCAGCGGGTGGTTGCGGCCCAGCAACGCCACCGCGATGCCCATGAAGCCGACCCCGCCGGAGAAGCCATCCTCGAAGTAGTACTTGTATCCCTGCACGAAGTTGACGCCGACCAGCCCGGCGCAGGCGCCGCCGATGGCCATCGACAGGGTCGAGACCCGCAGCACCGAGATGCCGCCGTACTCCGCCGCCCCGCGGCTGAGCCCGACCGCGCGGATCTCGTAGCCCAGCGGCGTGCGGAACAGCAGCCAGCCCGCCAGGGCGGCGCCCACCAGCGCCCACAACAGCGCCGAGCTGGCCGCGCTGCCGTGGAGCGCGGGGATCCAGGCCCCCAGCCGGCTCAGCCGGGCGCCTTCGACGATGGGCTCGGTGTGCAGGGTCTCGCTGACGTGGAAGTGGCTGGCGACCAGGTAGTTGACCAGCGCCAGGGCCACGAAGTTGAGCATGATCGTGGTGATCACCTCGTGGGCCCCGAAGCGGGCCTTGAGCGCCCCGGGCACCGCGCCCCAGGCGCCGCCGGCCAGGGCCGCGCCCATCGCCACCAGCGGGATCGCCAGGATCCAGGGCGAGCCCGCGGGTAGCCAGGTGCCGATCAGGGCCCCGGTCAGCGCCCCCATCACCACCTGCCCCTCGGCGCCGATGTTGAACAGCCCGGCCCGGAACGGGATCGCCACCGCCAGCCCGGTGAAGATCAGCGGCGTGGCCTTGAAGAGCACCTGACCCAGGCCGTAGGGGTTGCCCCAGGTGCCCTCCAGCAGCACCCGCAGCACCCGCGCGGGCGATTCGCCGTACAGCAACACCAGCAGGTGGAACGCCAGCAGCGCCACCAGCAGGGCCGCCAGCGGCGCGAGCAGCGCCGTCCGCACCTCCACCGCCCGGGCCTTCACGGCGAGCCCCCGTCCGCACCCGCGCCCAGCATCAGCTCGCCGAGGCGTTCGGTGGTGGCGGCGGCGGCGGGCAGGTCGGCGACCAGGCGGCCGCGGCGCATGACCGCGATACGATCCGACAGGGCCAACAGCTCGTTGAGGTCGGCGGACACCAGCAGCACGCCCAGCCCCCGGTCCCGGGCCCCGCGCAGCTGGTCGTGGATCGCCTCGACCGCGCCGATGTCGACCCCGCGGGTCGGTTGCCCGGCCAGCAGCAGCCGGGGGCCGTCGGTGATCTCGCGGGCCACCACCACCTTCTGCTGGTTCCCCCCGGATAAAGTGCCGGCGGCGGCGGCGGGCAGGGGTGGACGCACGTCGTACTCGCCGATCAGCTGCTCGGCGCGCTGGCCGATGGCGGTCCGGTCCAGGGCCAGCGGCGAACCGAAGCGGCGGTGGCGCCCCAGGATCAGGTTATCGGCCAGGGAGAAGTCGAGCACCATCCCCCGGCGATGGCGGTCCTCGGGGATGTGGGCCAGGCCAGCCTCGGTGCGGCGGCGCGGGGTCAGGCGAGTGATGTCCCGGCCCCCCAGGCGCACGTGTCCGGCAGCCGCTGGCACCAGCCCCGCGACACACTCCAGCAGCTCGCTCTGGCCGTTGCCCTGCACCCCGGCGATTCCCACGATCTCCCCCGGACGGACGTCCAGGGAGACGTCGTCCACCGCCGGTCGGCCCTGGCCCGCGACGGTCACGCCGTCCAGCGCGAGCACCGGCACCGCGGATGCGACCTCCTCGCCTTCGTCCGCCGCGCGCCGTGCGTCCGCCCCGGGCAGCACCACCTCGCGGCCGACCATCCAGTGGGCCAGCTCCCTGGGGCTCGTGTCGGCGGTGGCCACCTCGCCCACCCCCTCGCCGCGCCGCATCACGGTCACCCGCTGGGAGATGTCCATCACCTCGTCGAGCTTGTGGGTGATCAGGATCACGGTCTTGTCGTCCTCGACGAAGGCCCGCAGCATCCGGAACAGGCCGTCGACCTCGCCGGGCGTCAGCACCGCGGTCGGCTCGTCCAGCACCAGGATCCGCACCCCGCGGAACAGCACCTTGAGGATCTCGACCCGCTGGCGCTCGCCCACCGACAGTTCCTCGACGCGGCGGCCGGGATCGACGGACAGGCCGTAACTCTCGCCGAGCTCCTCGACGGCCCGCGCCGCCGCGCCCACGTCCAGCAGCCCGTACCGGGTGGGCTCGCTTCCCAGCACCAGGTTCTCGGCCACGGTCAGCGGCTCGACGAGCATGAAGTGCTGGTGGACCATGCCCAGCCCGTGGCGGATCGCCACGTTGGGGTCGTGGCGGGCGATCCGCTCGCCCCACAGCCAGATCTCGCCCTCGTCCGCCCGGTGGACCCCGGCCAGGGTCTTCATCAGGGTCGACTTGCCGGCCCCATTCTCGCCGACGATGGCGTGCACCGAACGGGGAGCGACCGTCAGGTTGACCCGATGGTTGGCCACGATCGGACCGAAGCGCTTGGTCACGTCGGCCAGGCGGACGGCGGGCGCGGCGGACGGCGCCGCGGCCTCAGGGGAGCTCGTCCGGGACATCCAGCTCCCCTGCCACGATCTGCGCGCGGATCGTTTCCACCGGCTCCACCACCTCGACGGGCAGCAGCCCCCGGTTGTTGTCGTCGAACACGTAGCCGACGCCATCTTCGGCCAGGCCGAAGGAGTGGATGCCGCCCTCGAAGCGGTCCTCCATCACGTCCTCGATCACCGCGAACAGCGCATTGTCCACCCGCTTGACCATCGAGGTCAGCACGTGCCCCGGCATCTCGTGGTACTGGTCCGAATCCACGCCGATGGCCAGCTTCCCGGTCTCCCTCGCGGCCTCGAACACCCCCAGCCCGGTGGACCCGGACGCGTGGTAGATGATGTCCGCCCCGCCCCGGTACTGGGCCAGCCCCAGCTCCTTGCCCTTGCCCGGGTCCTTGAAGGCGGTATGCGACACCCCGGCGTAGTGGGTCACCACGGTGCAGTCGGGGCACACGTGGGCCACCCCGCCCCGGTACCCCGCCTCGAAGCGCTTGATCAGCGGCACGGGCATGCCGCCGACAAACCCCACCTTGCCCGTCTCGCTCATCATCCCGGCCACCGCCCCGACCAGGAACGAGCCCTGCTCCTCGCGGAACTTCAGCGCCGCCACGTTGGGCGGCGGCGGCACGGGATTCCCGTCGTCGTCGACCTTGACCGCGTAGTCCACACACGCGAAGCGCACGTCGGGGTACTCGGTGGCCAGCAGGGTCACGTCGTCGGTGAAGATGAAGCCGGTCCCGATGATCAGGTCGAAGCCCCGGGAGGCGAAGATCCGCAGGGCGCTCTCCCGGTCCGAGCCGTCGGCGGGTTCGATGTACTCGGCGGTGATGCCCAGCTCGTCGCGGGCGCGCATCAGGCCGGCGTAGGCCGAATCGTTGAAGCTCTTGTCGCCCCGCCCCCCCACGTCGAACACCAGGCCGACGCGCAGGGTGTCCGCGCGGACCTCACGCTCGGCGCCGCCGCCAACGAACAGCAGCACCACATCCACCAGCAGCAGTGCTCCGAGGACGATCAGAATCCGCCGCACCGGGGTTCCTCCGCGACCTGTATATCAGACTCGCCCGGCGCGTTCCGGCGCTGTCAGGGATGGACGTGTAGCCCGTGGGGACTTGACCCCGCGCGCTGGAAAGCAAAGGATTTTGGACCAGGAGGACTTGAAGTCCAGAAAACCGCCATTCGAGGGCCGTATGCGCCGACTCCCGCTCCCGCTGTTCACCGCCGTCACGCTCCTGCTGCTGCTGTCCGTGCCCGGTTGCCGCAAGGCGCCCCCGCCCGAGGAGATCCCCGTCGATCTGAGCCAGCTCGCGTCCGCCGAGAGTGTGTACGGGACCTTCCACACCCATGACGAGATCGCCGATCCGGCGGTTCGGAGCTTGCTCGCCCGGATGACCGCGTACGTGGACGAGGACACCGACGAGTGTTTCCGGATGCCCGACCTGACCCAGTGTGATCTCGCCGACTTCTGCGAGTACGCCAGGGACCCGCTCGACATCGCCTCGGTGGCCCACTCCCAGGTGATGGACGCTCCGGTGGAGGATCTGCTGACCGCGGTGCTCCACGCCGACCTGGCGGTGGTCTACCCCAACACCTTCCTGGACTACGAGGTGGTCGAGGAGACCGATCGGACGGCCTTCCTGGCCGGCGACAACAACCTGTTCAGCTACACCTACGCCTGCGCCATCGACGCGGTCCTGGACCAGGCGTCCTACTACAACGTGATGCAGGTCCGGCGCTTTCCCGACTGGGATGGCAGCGGCCATCCGCTGGTGCTGATGCGGGCCTACATGCCCGAGCCGGCGACCACCAACCTGGACACCTCCAGCCTGGGACAGCAGTACTCGCTGGAGATCATGGCGCCCTACGGCGACGGCAGCCAGTCCATCCGCCTGCTGTCGTCGTGGTCGGGGCTGATGATGGGCGACATCTCGGTGTCCGACGCCTTCGGGATGGCCTGCAGCAACGTGCGCACCAACTTCAGCGACATGCAGAACTGGGTCGACGACAACCCCTGACCGCTTCGGCCGAGTAGAATCCGCCCATGCGATCCCAGCGACGACGGAACCTCGCCCTGTACGCCACGCTACTGCTCGCCGCCCTCGGTGGTCTGACCGGATGTGGCTCCTGCTTTGGTGGAGGCGGTGACAGCGGCGGCAGCGGCTGGGCCTTCATGACCCTGGACGCCACACCCCGGGCGGCGGTGACCCTGGACGGCGAGCTGATCGGCAACACCCCGCTGCGCAAGTACGCCATCACCGCGGGCGAGCACGAGGTGATCCTCGAGTGCGTTGCCTGCCCCGAACCCCAGGCCAGTACCCTGACCTTCGGGGTCGAACCCAAGGAGATCTACACCCACGAGTCGACCACCTTCGACATGGGCCGGGTGGAGCCGGTGACCAATGCCGACACCGAGACGCCGACGGCCTCCGAGGTGCGGCCGGATCCGGCTTATCTGACCGTCCACTCCCAGCCGTGGTCGGTGGTGTTCCTGGATGGCGCGCTGATGGGCAACACGCCGCTGAGCAAGAAGATGATCGACCCCGGCACCCACACGATGGTGCTCAAGTGCGGCCCCTGCGCGAGTCAGGACGAGATCACCCGCACCTTCGTGGTCGATCCCGGCGAGACCCATATCAGCATGGTCAACGAGTTCGGCATCGACGGGATCGAGGACCCGCTGGGGACCGGCGAGGCGACCGACGACGACGACACCACCGCCGCCGCGCCCGTGGGTGAGGGCTACCTGCGGATCACGTCCACGCCCTGGGCCGAGGTGACCGTCGATGGCGCGCCCATCGGCAAGACCCCCATCGCCAGCTACACCGTCCCGGCCGGCAGCCACAAGGCCAACCTGGATTGTGGCCCCTGCGAGGAGCCCCAGAACGAGCTGTTCCTGTTCTCGGTATCCCCCGGCGAGACCTACACCATCGAGGGCCGCTTCGAGAACTGATCCGGTCCACGTCCTGGGCGCCGGAACCCCACGCCGTTCCCCCTCGCGCGTGCTACGGTCTAGCCGGAGCCCCACGCGGACGGGAGGCATGAATGAGATACGCCCGGTGGACGACACTGACGCTGGCCCTGGCCGCCCTGGCGGCGGTCCCGGCGGCCGCGTGGGCAGACGGCGCCCGCTACCTGATCATCGCCCCCGACACCTTCGTGCCGGCCCTCGAGCCCCTGGCCGAGTGGAAGACCCGCAAGGGCATGCTGGCGACCATCGTGCCCACCAGCGAGACCGGGTACGCCGCGGTGCAGATCCAGCAGTACATCCAGAACGCGGTCGAGACCTGGGACCCGGCCCCCGAGTTCGTCCTGATCGGCGGTGACAGCGGCTCGGTGCCCGTGCCCACCGAGAACTGGGCGCTGACCGACTGCCCGTACGGCAACGTCGACGGGGACCAGTTCATCGAGCTGCACGTGGGCCGCTTCCCGGCCTCGTCGCTGACCCAGATCGAGCTGATGGTCGAGAAGACCCTGATCTACGAGCGCACCCCGACCACCGACGAGTCCTACTACCGCAGCGCAGCCCTGCTGATCGCCGAGGACTACGACGACGACGACTGGCTGCACTACTTTGGCGACGCCCAGTGGGAGGCGGCGCTGATGACCTCCTCGGAGTACGAGCAGGTCGACATCCTGTCGGTGGCGACCACCCCCAACCAGACCGACGTGTTCGAGAGTCTGCTGCTCGAGGGGCTGTCGTTCTCCGGCTTCCACGGCCAGATCGGCGGCACGGTCGGCTGGAGCGGCTTCAACGTCGTCCCGGACCAGCTCGACAACGGGCCGATGCTGCCCGTGTTGGTCTCGTATACCTGTTCCACCCTGGGCACCCCCAGCGCGGGTGGCGAGCAGTGGATGAAGGCCGGCTCGCCGGGAAATCCGCGCGGCGGAGTGGCCTTCGTCGGCCAGACCGTCAGCTGCTCGTACTGCGCCCACTGGCGTTCGGCCCTGCGCCGCGGCTTCTACGGCCACATCTTCCTCGACACGGGCGAGAACGACCGCTGCACCATGGGCGAAGCCGTCGAGACCGCCCGCCTGAACTACTACGACGAGTTCCACCAGATGGAGCAGTACCTGGCGTCCACGCTGTACGGCGACCCCGAGTTGAACCTCTGGACCAAGGTGCCGGCGGACGTGGCCATCGACCACCCCCCGACCGTGGCCCGCGGCGAGATCGAGTTCTCCGTCACCGCCACCGAGGACGGCGGCTGCCGCGAGGGCATCCAGATCGCCATCACCTCGGACGAGGGTGTATTCGCCGTCGAGACCACCGGGGAGGACGGCCAAGTCACCTTCACCGTCGACAGCAGCGCCGACGAGATCCTGTACATCACCGCCACCGGCCGTAACGTGCGCCCCTACGAGGCCGAGATCGAGGTCGGCGGCGACGCTGCCCAGACCGGCGACGACGACGACATCACCGGCGACGACGACGACACCACCGCCCCCCCGGACGACGACGTCACCGACGACGGCGACGATGACGACGACATCGTGAACGAGCCGCTGGACACCGAGGGCAGCACCTCGCTGGACAGCGACTGCTCCTGCTCCTCCACCGGCCCCCGCCCCGCCATCCCCGCCGCGCTGACCGCGATCCTCGCGCTCCTGTTCCTGCGTCGCCGCATCAGCTGATCCCGGAGACCGAAGCCGGGTGAGTGCCGCCCTCGGCGAGCTGGTCCGCCGAACCCGGTAGCCCGGTCCGCCGAACCCGCGGGAGTCGTCTGGGTGGCCGAGGCCGAGCCCGAGCCCGAGCCCGAGCCCGAGGACAACTCGTAGTTGGCCGCAGTGATGGCGACCCAGTATTCGTTCATCTGGCCGTGGAGGTCCGGGATGTCCGGATTGGTCAGCGACAGATCGTTGAAGGTGAAGTACCAGTAGCCGTCGGTCCCGGTGGCCAGCGAGACCAGGGCGGTGCCGAAATCGTCCGGCGTCCAGTGGGACACGATGGTGCCGCCCAGGTGGGCCAGATGGACGCCGTCGGCGTACAGGGCGTCGGCGGCCGGGCCGTGCCAGCCCTCGTAGGTCAGGACGATCACCGGTAACTCGGCGGTGCCCAGGCCCCGCAGCAACCCCCGGTGGAACCAGGTGTCGGGGAAGCCGGCCATGTAGACCATCAGCTGCAGATCCGGGTCGTGGGCGTGGGCGGCCTCGCGGCAGCGCACGCCAAGTTCGAAGGCCCGCTGCTCCAGCGCGGCGAAGTAGTCCCCGAGGCGGCCGGCGTCGACCAGGACGTCCATCCGGCGGCTGGCGGTGGCGTCGCGCAGGTCCGCGGCCAGCTCGACGTCGGCCTCGCCATCCAGGAACACCTCCAGCGAGTCGTCGGAGAACCCCCAGCCGTCGTGGTGCTGGACCGGGCCGCTGTACAGCTCCAGGTCGATGTGGAGGCCGCCCAGCCCCGGGTTGTCCGCGGCGGTCTGGCCGACTGCCTCGTAGATCGGGATCACCACGTCGGCCCAGTGGGCCTCGTGCAGGGGCGCGGGCACGCCGCCCGCGTAGCCGTGGGCACCGACCATCTCCGGGTAGTCACCGGCCTCCATGTTGAACCAGTCGCCCACGATCCACATCGCACCCGCATCCTCGGCCAGGGCCGCGATCTCGGCGTAGGACGCCTGCTCGGCGACCAGGTCGTCGCCCGACAGGGTGGCCAGCCGGGACGGATCCGTGCTGGTCATCAGGGCGTCGAGGCCCAGGGAGACCACCTCGTCGAAGACCGCGCCGTCATCGTCGTCCGCGCCGTCATCGTCGTCCGCGATCACCGGGCATCCGGCGAGAAACTTCGCACCCCACCATCGCCAGGCCGATCCGTCTCCAGCTCATGCTCCACCTCACGACGGCCCAGTGTAGTATGCGGGGAGTGATGGTCGACCAAGTTACTGCCGTCCGGCTCCACTTTGCCGAGCGCGTCCCCTGGCGGCGACGGAACGTCGACCTGCGTCTGGTCGAGCCGATGCGCACGGACGACGAGCGCGTCGATGGCGAGGAGGACGGCGAGGACGAGCAGCGGGAGCGGGAGCGGCGCGAGGACGAGCGGCGGCGACGGGAACGACGGCGGCGACGGGAGCGGAGCCGGCGTGACGACGCCCGCCGCCTGACCGACGAGTTCCCCGGCGGCGACGTCATGGTGGCGACCCAGTCACCGGCTCCGGATCCGGGCTCGATCTGGACCGCAATCCTGGTCACGGCGGCCGTCGCCGGGATCGCGGCGCTGGCGTACTACCTGTTGACCGCCGGTTGACGGGGCGCACCACGCCCGGGGAGGAGACGCCGATGAGGATACGAACCACGGGCCTGCTCCTTCTGGTCGGCGTTTTGCTGCTGGCGGGCAGCGGCTGCCCGGTCCCGGATGACGACGACACCGGCGATGACGACGCCACCGGGGACGACGACGCCACCGGGGACGACGACGCCACCGGGGACGACGACACCACCGGGGACGACGACGCCACCGGGGACGATGACGACTCCTACGCCTGCACTGGCGAGTGGGAGCCCCTGGCTTCCGTGGGCAGTTTCCTCTCCTGGATCCAGGCCATCGCGGTCCACGACGATCCGGCGCGGCTGGCGGCGGCCACCAGCGGAACCCTCGAGCTGTTCGACCTGTCGGTCCCCGAGGCGCCCACACCCGACGTCACCTTCGACACCCTGGACGTGGGCCCCTGGGGTGTATGGGGAGACGTGACCGACGCCCCGTGGGGTTTCGCCGCCACCGGCGAGACCGCCGTCGGGCCGCTGGCGGTCTACCACGCGCTTACCGTCGAGGTGACGTTGGCGGGCAGCACGCTGGGGCCGCGGCTGGAGCTGACCCATTCGGTCAACCGGATCGCCGTCGATGCCGAGCGGATCGTCGCGGCGGGCCCCACGGCGATCAGCTTCCTGGAGCACACCGGCACCGACGTGGTGCTGGTCGAGACGCGGAACTACGGACAGGATCTGATCTGGATCAACGACGTGGCGGTCCACGGCGACACCGCCATCGTCACGTCCTACACCGGCGGCCTGATGCTGATCCCGATGGATCCGCTCCAGCCGATGACCGCGCTGAGCACGGTGGGCAACCCCCAGTCACCGCTCTCGACCCCGGATGGCTGGCTGATCCCGTCCACGGGCAACTTCTGGGTCGGCTGCAACGGCGCGCTTCAGCTGCTGGACCTGGCGGCGGGCACCCTGGACTTCCTAGCGACGGTGCCGTGCATCTCCAGCTTCGACGCCGAGGATGGGCCCTTCCAGGGCGCCCTGTTCGCCGGCGAACTGTTCCTGGCCAACAGCGAGAGCGGCGTGCTGCGGCTGCCCTGGACGCCGCCGACGCTCGCCGTACCCAACTCCACCACGCTGACCCCCGCCATCTGGCCCGACGTGCCCACCTATCCCATGCGGCTCGAGCGGCTGGACGACGTGCTGGTGTTGACGGGGGTCTTCGGGGATTCGGTGGGGATGGTCCGCATCTGCGAACCCTGAGCCGGCGACCATGAGCGAGCTGCCAGCGACCACGCCCGCGCCCCCTGCCCGCCCGCTGCGGATCGTCGGCGGCGGTCTGCCTGCTGGGGTCGGGCATCGCCGCCTGGGCGACCCTCGTGCGGTTCCCGCTGCCCTACTGGGCCCTGCGCTGGCGCGAGCTGGTATCGGTCGCCGGCCTGCTGCTGGTGGGGGGTCTGGCGGTCACTGCGCTGGTCTACACCTATCACCGGCTGGCGGTGGAGGTGGAGCGGCGCGAGGCGCAGATGGCCCAGCTGCGGGAGGCGGGGCTGCACGCGCGCCTGTCGGCCCTGCAGGCTCAGATCAATCCCCACTTCCTGTTCAACGCCCTCAACTCCCTGGCCGAGCTGGTCCACGGCGATCCCGACGAGGCCGAACGTCACGTCGGCGACCTGGCCCACTTGCTGCGCTACAGCCTGCGCTCGTCGGCCAGCGGGCTGGTGCCCCTGGAACACGAACTGGTCGCCGTCGACCGCTACCTGAGCCTGGAGCGGGTCCGGCTGGGGGATCGGCTGCGGGTGGATGTGGACGTCGATCCCGCCCTGGGCTCGACCCAGGTGCCGGGGCTGTCGCTGCAGCCGCTGGTGGAGAACGCGGTGCGCCACGCGGTGGCGGCCCGGTCCGAAGGCGGCACGTTGCGGGTGACCGCCGTCGCCGAGGAGGGCGGACTGCGGATCGCGGTGGAGGACGACGGACCGGGGCTGCCCGACGAGGTCCGGGCGCGCCTGGCCGCGGTGGCCTCCGCTGAACCGGGGGCGGCCCCCGCACCAGCGGGCACAGGGGGAGCCGGCGGCGGCCTGGCCAACGTCCAGCAACGGATGATGCTGAGCTACCCCGGCAGCGGGGGGCTGACGGTGGTCGAGCCCGAAGGCGGTGGAACGCGGCTCGAGCTGTTCCTGCCCCGGGATGAGAGATGACGATTCGCGCGCTGGTGGTGGACGACGAGCCCCTGGCCCGCAGCCGCATGCGACGGTTGCTGGGGGACCACCCGGACGTGGAGGTGGTGGGCGAGGCCGCCGACGGCGCCGCAGCCCACACCGAGGCCCTGCGGCTTCGACCGGACGTGGTCTTCCTGGACGTTCACATGCCGGGGAGCACGGGGACCGAGGCCCTGCGGGCGATCCAGGCCAGCCTGCCCGAGTCCCTGTGGCCGCTGGCCGTGTTCACCACCGCGTACGAGGAGCACGCGGTCGAGGCCGGCGCGGTGATCGGTGGCGTCACCGACTTCACCGCGGTCGTGGGCGACGACTGCGAGGGCTGCGGCGACGATGACGACGGCTCGATCGTCGGCTGGCTGTTCATGCACATCTGGCTGTTTCTGGCCGCCCTGCTCACCGGTTCGGTGCTGATTCGCATCACCGGCCCGGCCGCCGGCCGCACGTCCGCGGCCCTGCTGGGTCAGCCCGGCCGCTCGCTGGGGCTCGGCTTCGTCGCGATGATCGTCATCCCCGTCGCCTCGCTGATGGCCATCGGGCTGGTCATCCCGATGCCCCTGGGCTTCATCGGCCTGGCCTTGTACGGCATCGCCTTCTACGTCACGGGCCTGATCGCAGCCCACGCCGTCGGCCGCGCGCTGATGCGCCGCTTCACCGGCCGCGACGAGGTCTCCCCCTACGCCTCGCTGGCCGTCGGCCTGCTGGTGGTCCAGTTCTTCCTGGCCATCCCCTTCGTCGGCTTCCTAGCCCGGATGGCCATCCTCTCCGCCGGCCTCGGCGCCCTGTGGGTCGCCTCGCAGGACCAGGCCCCGGAGACGGTCGAGGTCTAGGGGCCGAGAACGCCTCCATCTCCCCCTCCATCTCCCCCTCCATCTCCCCCTCCATCTCCCTCCCCATTTCCCTTCTTCTCGACCTGAATGGAACCTTCCCGAGCAGGCGCTGTCCTACCTCCCCGGAGGACACGCCATGTTCGCTCGCTTCGCCACGCTGCTCGTCGCCTTCTCGTTGACCGCAGGTCTCGCCGGCCCGGCAGCGGGCCAGGGATTCCTGGTGCCGCCGGACGACCCGAGCCTGGGCAACTCGACCTTCAACCTCGAGACCCAGCGTGTGCTGATCGCCGTCGAATCGGGGGTCGCGTCGTTCCAGGTGGACCAGGAGTTCCGAAACAACACCGGCCGGCAGCTCGAGGCGACCTTCTACTTCCCGCTGCCGGAGAACGCGGCGCTGGCGGACTTCTCGATGTGGATCAACGGCAAGAAGACCCGCGGAGAGCTGCTGGAGAGGGAGCAGGCGGTGCAGGTCTACGAGGAGATCGTCCGGCGGCTGGTCGACCCGGGGATCCTCGAGTACGTGGGGCAGGATCTGATCCGCGCCCGGATCTTCCCGATCCCGGCCCATGGCACCCAGAAGATCCAGGTCTGTTTCGAGAGCCTGGTCGACGTCGAGGGCTCGCTGGCCGAGGTGCGCTATCCGCTCAAGGCGCCTGCGGCGATGACCGGCACCACCGGTGATCTGACGGTCAAGGCCGAGATCCACTCGGACATCCCGGTTCGCAGCGTGTACTCGCCGACCCACCCCGTGGACGTGGTCCACTCCGGTGACGCGGTGATCGCCGGCTTCGAGCAGGGCGCGGCCACCTTCGACAAGGACTTCAAGCTCTACTACACCCTCAGTGAGGAGCCGGTCGGCGTGTCGGTGGCCTGCTACAAGACGTCGGGCGAGGACGGCTACTTCCTGCTGATGGCGGCCCCCGGCGAGGACCGGACCGCGGCCGCGATGCCCAAGGACATCACGTTCGTGGTCGACACCTCGGGATCGATGGCGGGCGACAAGATCAGAGGCGCCCGCGAGGCGCTCAAGTTCAGCCTCAACTCGCTCAACGCTCACGACCGCTTCAACGTGGTCCGCTTCTCCACCGGGGTCGAACCCTTTGCCGGCTCGCTGCAGTCCGCGAGCCCTGACAACCTGGCCCGTGCCCAGTCGTTCGTCGAGCGCTTCGAGGCGCTCGGCGGCACCAACATCTCCGACGCCCTCGACACCGCCTTGCAGCACACGCCCCAGAGCGGTCGACCCTACTACATCGTGTTCATGACCGACGGGCTGCCCACCGTCGGCGTGACCAGCGCCGACAGCATCCTGGCCCAGGCCAACCGCCGCGTGGCGGCGATGGACGGGGCGGTGCGGTTCTTCACCCTCGGGGTGGGCCACGACGTCAACACGACACTGCTCGACAGCCTGGCTGCGGACAACCGGGGCATGGCCGAGTACCTGGCGGCCGACGAGGACCTGGAGATCGTGGTCAGCAACTTCTACCGCAAGATCTCGAGGCCGGTGCTGGCCGACCTGCAGCTCGACCTCGGTGGCGCGGCGGCCTACGACGTCTTCCCGCGCGAGTTGCCGGATCTGTTCAGCGGCAGCCAGCTGCTGGTGATGGGCCGCTACAAGGGGGCGGGCGCCCAGAAGGTGCGGCTCAGCGGCACGGCGGCCGGCGACTCCCAGGTGTTCGCCACCAACATCGCCTTCGACTCGGCCCGCAACGACCACGAGTTCATCCCCCGGCTGTGGGCCCAGCGTAAGGTCGGCTTCCTGCTGGACGAGATGCGCCGTAACGGCGAGCAGCGGGAGCTGGTGGACGAGGTGATCACCCTGTCCAAGCGCTTCGGCATCATGACGCCCTACACCTCCTTCCTGGTGGTCGAGGACACCGCGGTGGCCAGCAACCGCGTCACCACCTCCACCGACGCCCCGGCGATCACCGCCCCGACCCCGGACAGCTTCGTGCGTGGCGGCGCGACCCGGAGTCGGGATGAGCGCGACCGGTCCCGGGAGTTCGCCCCGGTGCCCGAGGCGACCGAGGATTCGCTGGCGGATGGCGGTGGATGGGATCGCTACGGCAGCGACGACGGCGACTTCTCCGCCGCCGAGCCCAGCGCAGCACCCCTGAGACGCGGCCGGGGAGCCGGAGCGGCCTACAAGAAGGCCGAGGAGAGCCAGCGGAGCATGTCCGGCTACGGCCTCTCCAGCGGCGCCGAGGCGGTGGCCGCCAGCGAGGCCATCGGCGAGCTGAAGGACGCGGAACGCTCCGACAGCGCATCCCTCAGCCGGGTGGTCGGCGACAAGGTCTTCCACCTGCGCGGCAGCGGCTGGGTCGACGAGCGTTACGAGGGCTCGATGCAGACCCTGTCGGTGCGGTACCTGTCCGACGTCTACTTCGCACTGCTGCGCTTCGACCCGACCCTGCGCCGCTACGCCGCCCTCGGCGACACGGTGACCATCGTGGTCAGGGGCAACAAGGCCATCGTCATCTCCCCGTCGGGGGGCGAGCCCACCGAGGCCGAGATGCACTCCTTCCTGCGCTGACTCCCTCTTTGCGCGCTACCATGGTGGACCTCGTGCACGGGAGTCCGCGATGTTCCGCCACAGCGCCCTGCTGACGATCTCGCTCCTGCTGGCCCTCTCCGCCGGTTGCGGCCCACGCCCCCTCTACGACTTCGATCTGACGCCACACCACGGCATGCCCGGCCCCGAAGACCTGGTGCTCGACGGACCGGACCGCCTGCTGGTGTCCTCCCAGGACCGGCGGACCGAGCCGCCCCCCCCAGGGGCGGTATACGCGCTGGACATGCCCAGTGGCGAGGTGACCGAACTGCCGCGGATGGGTGAACCCGAGGGGCTGTCGTTCCACCCCCACGGGATGGACCTGATGCGCGGTGACGACGGGATCCTGCGCCTGTATGTCATCAACCACCGACTGGACGGCCAGGATCCACCCCACGCGATCGTGGTGTACCGCGTGCTGGCGGACCGGCTCGAGTTCCTCGAGTTGCTCGAAGATCCCCTGCTGGCGTCGCCCAACGACCTGGCCGCGCTGCCCGACGGCCAGCTCTACGTGGGCAACGATCGGTCGGCGGGGGGCGGGCTGACCGAGATGGTCCTGGGCCTGAAGAAGTCCACGGTGGTGCACTACGACGGCCAGGGCGCGTGGAAGGTGGTCGCCGAGGGGCTGGCGTACACCAACGGGATCGCGGTCCTCGGGCACCGGGTGATCGTGGCGGCCACCCGCGAGAACGCGATCTATTCGTTCGCCCGGCTGGGCGACGGCTCGCTGACCCTCGAGACCCGGGTGGCGCGGGTGCCCGGCCCCGACAACTTCTTCGTGGCCGGCGACGACCTGTTCGTGGCCGGCCACCCCAGGCCGCTGGCCTTCGTGGCCCACGCCCGCAACCCGGCCAAGCCGTCGCCGTCCCACGTCTATCGGATGGATCTGGCGACCTACGAAATGGAGTTGCTCTTTGCCGACGACGGCCGCGGCATCAGCGCCTCGTCCACGGGCATCTGGGTCGATCAGACCCTCTGGATCGGTCAGGTGTTCGACCCGTTCGTCGTCCGGGCACGGATCCGCGGGGAAGAGTGAAGCGCGTCAAACGACCGGCCACGCCGCGCCGCCGTCAGGCGGTTCGCGGGCCCACGCGGCCTCCGGGCAGCGTTACGCCGACGTCTACTACGCGGGGGGCAAGGACGGGAACGGGGGGGGCGTCCTATACTCGACGGGCGCAAATGGCGACGTGGTCGAGCCAACGTTGGTGGTTGGTGGGGTGCCTGGGGATGGTGCTCGGGGGAGGGGCTTGTCCGGGGGATGACGACGACTCGGCCGGTGACGACGACATGGCCGACGACGACTCAGCGGACGACGACTCGGCCGGCGACGACGATACCTCGTGGGGGGATCCCGGAGCCCAGGAGCCACCGTCCCTCGACCCGCTGCCCGCCAGGACCAACGCCGCGGCGGTCCAGGTCACGGGCACCGCCGAGATCGGGGACTCGCTGGTCCGCGCGTACAACCTGGACCTGTCCTCGCCGGATACGATCTCGGCCGACGGGGGCGGATCGTTCGCGGTCGACGTGGGTCTGGGTTTCGGCAACAACACGCTGCAGGTGACCGCCGAGGCCGACGGGCTCGAGAGCCTGCCGGCCAGCGCCGCGGTCGAACGCTGCACCCCGGGCGACCCCAACGAGGCCGACGGCGGGAACAGCTGCGAGGACGCCATCGACCTGGGCGTGCTGTTCGACGACGGCACGGTGCGTACGGTCAGCGGCAACGCGCTGGAGGAGGGCGACGAGGACTGGTACGTGTTCATGGCCGCTGACGACTACATCGCCGACCTGGCCGCTGGCGCCGACGAATGGGCGGTCGACATCCACTTCATCGCCAACCACTCGGACACGTTCCGGATGACGGTCCACAAGGGATCCTGCGACGCGGCGCTGTGCGAGGACGAGCCCGGGGGCTACACCGAGTACACCGACGAGGTCGACCAGACGCCCTGCGGAGGTCTCGCCAACGAGTGCGCGGACGACACCGTGCCATTCTACATCCGCGTGGTCGCCGGGGAGGCAGGGGACTGCGAAGGATACACCCTGTCGATCCGCAACGGCTGATCTCCGCCCCTACCGACGACGACGCCACCATCCGACCGCGGCCAGCGCCAGGGCCAGCCCGGTGCCCGCGCCGCCGGCATCCCCGCCCGCCCGGCACTCGCAGTCGCCGAAGCCACCGTCACCGGTCCCGCCGGTGTCGTCGTCGTCCGCGGCCGGCTCCTGGCAGTCCGGATCGTCCATGTCGACGGCGCCGTCGCAGTCGTTGTCGGCATCGTCCTCGCAGTCCTCGTCCGTCGACGGGCTGACCTCCGGATCGTCGTCGGCGCAGTCATCACCCCCCGCGGTAGCCGCGTCGTGGCCGTCGCCGTCCGCGTCGAGCAGGTCCGCGCCGTCGCAGTCCTGGTCGACGCCGTCGTAGGGCACCTCCGGGGCGGTGGGGAAGATGGTCGGGTTGGCGTCGTTGCAGTCGCCCGCGCCCGGACCGTCGCCGCAGCCCGAGTAGCCATCGCCGTCCGCGTCGAAGCCCTCGTCCACGATCCCGTCGCAATCGTTGTCGGTGCCGTCACACAGCTCGAAGGCCCCGGGGAACGAACTCGGATCGTCGGGGGCGCAGTCGCCGCCGCAGACGCTCAGGCCATCCCCGTCCTGATCGCCGTGCTCGTCGGTGGCCGGATCGCAGTCGTTGTCCCAGCCGTCGCAGACCTCCAGCGCGCCGGGGTGGATCACGTAGATCGCGTCCTGACAGTCCCCCTCGCACTCGGCGTAACCGTCGTGGTCGTCGTCGATCTCCTGGTCGCCGTCACCCGCGCAGTCCTGGTCGATCCCATCGCAGAGATCGGGCGCTCCGGGGTAGACCGACGACTCGGCGTCGTCGCAGTCCCCGTCGCAGATGCTGAACCCGTCGGCGTCCGCGTCGTCGCCGATCACCTCGTCGGCCAGGCCGTTGCAGTCGTTGTCCAGCCCGTCGCAGATCTCGGGGGCGCCGGGATAGACGGTCTCGTGATTGTTGTCGCAGTCCCCGTCGCAGGCCGTGATGCCGTCCCCGTCCAGGTCCTCGTCCACGCCCTCGTCGACCCCGCCGTCGCAGTCGTTGTCCAGGGCGTCACACAGCTCCGGGCCGCCCGGGAAGATGGTCGGATCCGCGTCCTCGCAGTCCCCGTCGCAGATGCTGAACCCATCCCCGTCGGCGTCGTCGCCGATGACCTGGTCGACCTGGCCGTCGCAGTCGTTGTCGAGACCGTCGCAGACCTCGGGGTGGCCCGGGAAGGACTGGGGTTCGGCGTCGTCGCAGTCCCCGTCGCAGGGGGTGAAGCCGTCCCCGTCCACGTCGATCGCGTCGTTGGCGATGGCATCGCAGTCGTTGTCGATCTCGTCGCACAGCTCGGGGGCGCCCGGGTAGACGGTCGGGTCGCCGTCGTCACAATCCCCGTCGCAGTCCGTGTAGCCGTCCACGTCCCCGTCCGTGCCCAGGCAGGGCAGGTACTCGAAGACCAGCTCCACGTAGGCCAGGCAGAAGTTGGTTCCGGTAGCCTCGATCTCGAACACGTTCTGCAGCCCGTGTAGGTACCCGGGCATGTCGGTGGGGTAGATCTGGCTGGCGAATCCGATGGGACCCTGGCAGCTGTTGCAGGTACAGGTGGCCTGGACCCCGTCGGCCCCGCTGGCGACGAGCTCGCCGTTGAGGGAGAACTCCCAGCCGGCCGCGCCGTCACAGTTGAGCCCGTAGGTCTGGACGGTCACCTGTTCGATGATCGCCACCATCGGCAGGGGGTCGTCGAAGTACACGTGGTCCAGGAACACGCCCGCGGTGGTCCCGTACTGGTCGGCGCAGGCGAAATCCTCGCCACAGATGTCACAGATCCCGCCAGACCACCCATCCAAGTAGAGGGTAGTCGTGTCCGCACGCGCACCCCAGGCCGATCCCAGGCTCACCAGCGCGACGACCCCGACCGCGACGATCCGTTCGCCCATCTCACGATTCCTTCGAATGGATCATCCCCCCCTGCGTCCAACAGGTCCAGCGCGGGAGTAACGCTGGAGTCGGGGTGGGGTGTGACCGATGCCCGTGCCCGTTCGTGAAAAGGGGGATGACCGAACCCGGCGATGTGGTAAGTTGGACGGCCCCAAGAAACGCTGTTCGAGGAGACTGACGGCCATGAGAAAGGCACTGGTTGCGGCACTGCTGGTCTGCGTCTGGGCACTCCCGGCACAGGCAGGAAGCGACGACGCACGCAAGAAGTTCTTCGTCGGAGCGAGCATGGTCGAGGTGGGAGACTTGGCGACCGCCATCCCCTACCTCGAGGAAACCCTGGAGCTGGATAGCAGCTTCTGCCGGGCGAACTACTACCTGGTCAAGTGCTACCTGGACGTGGGCGACGATGACTCGATCCGCAAGGCCCACGACGCGGCCACGGCCTACGAAGGTTGCGCCAGCGACGGGGAGCAGGGCGACGTGTCCGAGCTCCAGGGCCTGCTGCCCCCGCTGCCCGCGTCCGGTTCGAGCGGCAGATCCGGGGGCTCGTCCTCGGGTGACTCCAGCCCCTACGGCGACGACGACGACGACGGCTCGGACCGCTACGACGACGCGGACAGCGGCGGCGAGCGGATCCGCGGCGAGTCCCTCGAGCGGGACACGAGCGACGACGACGGCGGCGGTCGCGAGGAGCGGATCCGCGGCGAGTCGATCTCCCGCGGCGATGACGACGACGACGACGACGACGACGACGATGGCGGCTCCAGCAGCCGCTACGACGACGACGACGACGACGACGATGGCGGCGCGAGCAGCCGCGACGACGATGACGACGACGACGACGCAAGCTGGAACTCCCATGACGGCGGCGTGGAGATCGACGAGATCGACGACGACGACGACTGGCGTGCCGAGGACGACGACGACGACTGGCGTGCCGAGGACGACGACGACGACTGGCGGCGCGAGGACGACGACGACGACGACGACCGATCCAGCAGCGGGAATCGAAGCGCCAGCTCCGGTACCAGTTCCCGTGTCGACAAGAACCTGAGCAGCACGAAGAACACCACCGTGTCCGTCAAGCGCCGCAAGGCGGCGGGCGGCGTGATGATGGGTGCGGGCGCGGGCGCCGCGGCGGCGGGATTCATCCTCAGTGGGACGATGTACTACAAGTACTACTACGAGGAGGACTCGGCGACCTACTACTGGGCCCGCAACAACACGGTCATCGGCCTGGTGGTCGGCGCCGCCGGTACCGCCGTTGGCGCCACGGGCTTCCTGATGCTGGTCATCCCGGGCAAGAGTGGTTCCGCCGAGAACTTCCAGATCAACCCCGGGCCCGTCACGTCCTTCTCCTTCAAATTCTGATCCGGAGCAACTCCATGACTCGCACCCTCCGAGCCCTCGTCAAGAGGCGGCTCGCCGGGATCCTCGTGTTCCTGGCGACGCTGACCCTCGCTCTCTCCCTGGCCTGCATCCTGCCCGGCCAGCAGCCCGACGATGACGACGACGCCAGCGGCGACGACGACACCGGAGACGACGACACCGGAGACGACGACACCGGAGACGAC
>CAYTBN010000054.1:0-47008 GCA_964436045.1 uncultured Rickettsiales bacterium
GCGTCGAAGCCTTCGTCCACGTCGCCATCGCAGTCGTTGTCGAGGAAGTCACAGACCTCCGGGGCGTTGGGGTAGACCTCGGCCAGCAGGTCGTTGCAGTCCCCCGCGCAGGTGGTGACGCCGTCTCCGTCCTCGTCGAAGCCGTTGTCCACGATCCCGTCACAGTCGTCGTCGACGCCGTCGCAGTCCTCGATCGCGTTCGGGTTGATCGCCGGGTCGTCGTCGTCGCAGTCGCCCTCGCAGACGGTGACGCCGTCCCCGTCGATGTCGAAACCCTCGTCCACCGCTCCGTCGCAGTTGTCGTCGATGCCGTTGCAGGCCTCGACGGCGTCGGGGTTCACGGCCGGGTCGCCGTCGTCGCAGTCGTCGCCGTTGGCCACCCAGCCGTCGGGCTGCTCGCAGGCGAAGTCGGCGGTGGCCGGATCGCCGAAGCCGTCCCCGTCCAGGTCCTGGTACCAGGTGTCTCCGCCGAGGGCGTCCTCGCCGTCGACCACGCCGTCGCAGTCGTTGTCGAGTCCGTCACACAGCTCGGGCGCGCCGGGATAGATGGCCGGGTCCAGGGGATCGCAGTCGCCCTCGTCGAAGGTGTAGCCGTCTCCGTCCCAGTCGAGGGAGTCGACCACGTCGATCCCGCTGTCACCGGCCTCGGCGCCGCAGCCGCCCGCGCCCCCGGACGCGTCCACCGCGCAGGTCGCCGCGGGCATGTCCGAAAGCTGCTTGACCACGCCCCCGCCACCTCCTCCTCCGCCGTCGTCCACCGAGCCCCCGGCGCCGCCGCGGGCGTAGAGCGTGCCCGTGCACTCCAGCGACTCCGAGATCAGCAGGATCCCCCCGCCCGCGCCGCCCCCTGCAGCGTCGTTGTTGTACACGCCGCCCGCGTCGCCGTCGGCCACCAAACTGCCCGCGACGGTGACGACCGGTGCCTCGAGCACGATGGCGCCGCCGCCATTGCCGCCCTGGCCTCCGGAGTCGCCGTCCGCGGTCCCGGCCGCGCCGCCCGCCGAGCCCATGTCCACCGTCTCGGACAGCGGATCGCCGTAGGCCGTGCCGCCCGTGCCGTCGGGGGAGCCGCAACCGTCCCGGGACCCCGTGCCGCCGTCACCGCCGTGGGCGCCACCCCCGCCGGAGTCGGGGCAGCAGCCGCCGCCCTCGCCGCCACCGGGTCCCTCGCCGTTCGTTCCGCTCTGGCCCCGGTAGCCGGCACCCGTGGCCACGATCTGCGAGCTGGCGTCCACCTCGATGCTGTCGGCGATCAGGTGCAGGGTGCCGGTGGTCGACGGGTCGCCATCGTAGTTCGAGACCTGCAGGATGCCGCCGTTGATGACCTGCACGGTGTCGTAGGTCTGGGTGCCACCCAGGGTGACCGTGGTCGCATCCACGACCAGGTCCTGGGCCAGGGCGGAGCCAGCGATCAGGGCGAGCGCGACAAATGCCGCTGCCGGGAAGTAGGGGCGCGTCATCGGATCCTCCCTCGTGGAGAGATCATGGCAGCTCGCGCGCGTGGAACAATAGGAAATCCGACGGGAATCAGGAGAGCACGTACAGAATGGCCTCACCTGGGTTGATGTGCTCCACCCCGGAACGTGACGTATTTTTTTTGCTGCGGACAACCCCGGCGGGGCCTAGGGGTGAGGGATCGGATCCGGGGTTGACTCTCCGGAACGATAGCTGTACAAGTGTTCAGTACTCAACCAAGCGAGGAGAGGGAAAACAGATGGCCAACACGTTCTGTCACATCCAGCTGGCCACCGGGGACCTGGGCAACGCCAAGGAGTTCTACGGCAGCCTGTTCGACTGAAAGCTCGAGGACATGCCAATGGGCGACCAGTCCTACACGATGATCGACACGGGCGGGGAGCTTGGCGGCGGTATGATGCCCACCCCGGCCCCCGGTGTCCCCACCGCCTGGATGGTCTACGTCCAGGTCGCCGACGTGGCCGCCGCCGCCGCCAGGGCCGAGGAGTTCGGCGGTGTGGTCCATATGGGCAAGACGCCCATCCCCAGCCACTGTTTTTTCGCGATGTTCGCCGATCCCACCGGCGGCGTGATCGGTGTCTGGGAGCCAGAGCCCGAGAAATAGCGCCCCAGAGCCTCACGCCGCGCCACCGCAGCACGCCGCTTCCCCGGGCATCCTCTGCCCCGGGGGGGCGGTGTTTTTTTTTGGGCCGTCGGGTGCCGGCCCAGCGCCCCCAAAGCCCCCTGGTCCGGTGGTATCCTCGCAAGTCCAGCGGGGAAAGGCCCGATGCGAAGTTGGCTGACGCCGGGATTGGCCGCGGTGGCGCTCCTGTGGGGGGTGGGATGTAGCGACGTCGTCTACCACCCGGGCGAGGAGCCCGCCTTCGGCATCGACACGGCCACGCTGGACTTCGGCGAGGTCGCGATCGGCGAGCAGTCCGGGCCGCTGGCGTTCACCGTGAGCAGCGTCGGCCAGGCCGAGCTGGCCTTCCACGTGGGTGCGATCAACTCACTCTCCACGGCCTTCGAGTTCGCCGGCGACAACGGCCCGGGGGACTACACGCTCCAGGTCGACGGGGAGCTCGAGTTCGAGGTTCTTTTTGCCCCGGAGCAGCTCGGCGATCACAGCGGATCCGTGGACGCGGAGCCGACCAACGTGGTCGACGGCGGACAGGGGCGGACCGTCGTTCTGTCCGGCTCCGGGGTCTGAGCGGCCGGCCAGCAGGGCCTGGTCGGACCCGCGTGCGGAAGACGACGAGGGGAAGGAACATCATGCTGTACGGCACCCACGCGGGGCGATTCGCTCTCGGCGTCATCCTGGCCCTGGCGATTGGCGTGTCCTCCGGCTGTAGCGACCAGGGAGTCACAGAGGCCAAGCTGGACTTCGAGGTCGACGTCACGGCCCTCGATTTCGGCTCCCAGCCCACCGGCTGCGCCTCGGATCAGGTACGGGAGTTCACGGTCAGCAACGTCGGAGATGCGGCCCTGGAGTTCACGGTGGGGGCGATCAGCTCCGTGGACCAGGCGTTTTTCTTCTCGGGGATGCAGGAAGAGGGCTCGTTCTCCCTCGAACCGGCGGCCGAGCTGACCTTCCAGGTGGCGTTTTCCCCGACGCACACAGGGACCAACGCTGGCTCGATCGGCGTCGAGCCAACCAACGACCCCGATCCCAACGAGGGCCGGACCCTGGTCCTCGACGGCACCGGGCAGGGGGATGCCGACGGCGATGGGCTGGCCGCGGAGTGTGGGGACTGCGATGACGGCGACGAGGACGTGTACCCGGGCAACGGGTGCTGACCAGGCGGGCGTCTCGGCACGGTTCATCGCGGGACCCCGATCCGTTCACCAACGCTTCACATCCGCTCCCAACCCCCTCCACATCCCCGGTCTAGCCTGGTTCTCGTCGGGTCGCGGTGGTGGCCCGGAGCCCCGGGGTGGGTGGCGCCGTGGATGTGCCCCCAGCCCCGGGCGGAAGGGGAGATCGCGATGACGAGCTCCTGTGCACAGAACCTGGATCTGGCGACGGACGAGCTGCGCAGCGGCTTCGTGCTGTCGGACCTGCACCTGTTCACCCGTCGCTCGATGGCGGCGGGCTGGGAGGGGGACATCGCCCGGGCGGCGTCGGCTGGCGACTTCCTGGTGTTCAACGGCGACATCGTCGACTTTCGCTGGAGCACCTTGCCGTCGGTGGGCGACACCATCGACGCGGCGGTGCGCTGGCTGGACCACTGGCTGGTGGCCTACCCGCGCTGCCGCTTCTATTACGTGATGGGCAATCACGATGGCCTCGCGGAGTTCGGCCAGCGGCTGGAGTTGCTGTCGCGGTTGCGGCCCAACCTGGTCTGGCATCCCTCGGCGGTCTGCATCGGATCCGCCCTCTTCCTCCACGGAGATCTGCCCCTGAGACTGGGGCGCGGTCGTTCCCTGAGGGGGCCGCTGCCCGAGGTCCTGGGGCAGCATGGCCGGCTGGCGGACGACTGCTATCAGCTCGCCACCGCCGCACGTCTCCCCCGGGCTGCCGTGCGGATCCACGCCCGACGGCGGACCGTCGCGAAGGTGGAGCGGGCGCTGCAGGCCGATCCGCCCTACGCGCTGGGGCCCGTCACCGACGTCTACTTCGGCCACACCCACCTGCCGTTCGCCCGCCACCGTCACGGCGGCCTGACCTTCCACAACAGCGGTTCCGCGATCCGGGGCATGGACGGCGGGCTGCTGCCGGTGGACCTCCGCGAACCGGTACCGAGCCGGTGAGCACCGCCGTGGGACGATCCGCCGACTGTTACGGCGCCGGGGATCGAGGGCTGATGCTCCTGTCCCAGCGGATCCGGGGCTGGCTGCTGACCCCGATGGTCGCAGCGCTGGCCCGCGCGGGTGTCAGCGCCGACGCCCTGACGGCCCTCTCACTGATCGCTGGCCTGGCCTTCTGCCCTGCCCTGGCCATCCACCCCCTGCTGGCGCTGGGGTTCCTGGCCCTGCACATGGCCCTCGACGGTCTGGACGGCCCCCTGGCCCGCCACACCGGGACAGCCTCGCGCCGCGGCTCCTTCGCCGACACGGTCGCCGATCAGGTGGTGGTCATCGCCACGACCCTCTCCCTGGTCCACGCCGGCCTCGTCGCCGCGGTCCCCGGCGTGCTCTACCTGGCCACCTACACCGTCGTGATCGTCTTCTCTGTGGTCCGCAACGCCCTCTCGGTCCCTTACAGCTGGCTGGTCCGTCCGCGCCTGTTCGTCTACGCCCTGATCCCCATCGAGCTGTACGTCCAGCCGGGGCTCCTGGGGCCGGCGCTGTGGGTGTTCATCGGGCTGCTGGGGTGGAAGGCTGTCAGCGGGTTCTCGTCGATCAGGCGCCGGTTGTGACGAGAGCCCTTCCTGCAGGATTGCACTGCCTTTGCACTCCCTCTCGATGGCCACGCCTCACCGACCGTTTATCACAGGAGCATGCCTGGTTTCGGACACATCGCGGTGGGGTTGGCGGCGGGGAGGTTTCACTCGGGCGACGGGGCTCACCCCGGAAGGGTGGCGGTGTTGATGGCGGGCTACGCGGCCCTGTCGATGTTGCCGGACGCCGACCTGGCGGCCTTCGTCTTCGGGATCCCCTACGACGCTCCCATGGGCCATCGGGGTTCGACCCACTCGCTGGCCTTCGCGGCGCTGTCTGCCAGCGCGTTCTGCGTGTTCGCGCGGATCCTGGGGCAGCCCCTGGCCCGGTCTGCGCCCTTGGCCCTGGCCGTGGCCGCCAGCCACCCGTTGCTGGACACCATGACCGACGGAGGCAACGGCATCGCCCTGCTGTGGCCGTTCAGCGATGTGCGGCTGTTCGCGCCGTGGCGGCCGATCCCCGTCGCGCCGATCGCACCGGCGGCCTGGATGTCGGGGTGGGGTGCGCGGGTGGTGTTGTTCGAGGGGCTCTACTTCGGACCGCTGGCGCTGTACGCCTTGTGGCCGCGCTCTATTCGGCGGCGGGCTCCGGCTCGTCGGTGGTCGCGGGCGCAGCCGGCGCCGGCGTCGGCGCCGGCCCCCGTCGATCCACGTACACCTCCTCCAGCGCCAGCGTCGTCGCGTGCATCTGGTGCTGGGTGACGTCGATCCGCAGCTGGTGGGACACGTCCTTCTTCACGTCGGCCCCTGACGGCCGGCGGGCGTTCATCACGCCGCCGTGGGCCATCGGATCGTCGGTGGGGTTCTTCTTCAGGAACGAGTTGTTCTTGGCCAGCGGGCCGTTGATCTGCCAGCCGCCGAGCTTGTAGAGCGAACGATCCAGGGTGTACAGCAGGTCGGTCTGGGCCTCGATGTCGCCGCGCATGTTGGCGATCCGCCAGGCGCTGATCTGGCCCTCGACCGCATACGCGTGGTTGCGGTTCTTGCGCAGGGTCTCGTGGGTGTGGGCCATCCACCAGCCCAGGGCCAGGCAGACGTCACCGAACAGCTCGTAGTCCTTCCACTGGGCCTGGTAGTACTCGACGAAGGACATCGAGCCCCACTGGTAGAAGCCCTTGGTGTTCTTGGAGTCGGCGTCCTTGTCCCACGCGTCGATGGTGTAGGTGCGGGCCATCGCCGGAGCGGCCTCCTCGATGGTGGGTACCAGCCACTCCTTGTTCAGCTCGCGGGCGGCCTTGACCAGGCACAGCAGGGACTCGCCGTCGTAGTACGGGCTGGAGCGATTGGTCTTGGTCCTGGTCGGATGGCGGTACTCCTTGGCGATGTGGCCATTGTCCCGCTGCAACCACTGCAGGAACCGCAGGTAGCCGTCGAGCTTCTCCTCGAGCTGGGCCTTGTAGGCCTCGTCCATCGGCGCCGGGGTCATGAGGTACTCGACGATGGACAGGGCGACCAGGGCGACGGTCCCCGAGGTGACGTTGTCCTCCCCCGGGTACTTGACGGTCAGCGTGTCCTCGGTGGGGCCTTGCACCGTGTTGGCGAACCAGAACTCGAGCCCCTTGTCGAGGGCGGCGCGGTTGGCGTCGGTGGGGTCGTAGCGGTAGCAGGTGGAGATGCCCCACAGCGAGCCTGCCTGCCGTACCTGGTTGTCGTCCTCGACCCAGGTCCCCTCGGTCCAGTCGTACATGTAGCGGAAGTTGCCCTCGGGCTTCTGCCACTGGACCAGGAACGCCGAGCCAAGGGCGAAGGACTCGGCGAGCAGCTTGGGGTTCATCTCCAGTTCGAGGGAATCGCGGGGATCTTCACCGGTCGCGCCCTTGATGCGGGCGTCCTCGTGCAGGTCCCAGGGCTGGGCGGCGCGCACCTGGGTGATCGCCTGGGCCAGGTCGTCGGGCATGCCGGCGAAGTCCAGCTCCTCGAAGCTGGTGCCACCGGACGAGGCCGACGATCCGGAGCCCGTGCTTCCGGTGTCGGAGTCACCACCGCAGGAGACGAGGAGTAGGGAGACCGCGAGAAGGATCAGTAGACGGTTGCTCTGGCGCATCAGTTTTTTCCTCCGGATCGGGATCCCGCCACCCTCGGTCGCGGGGGGGCGCCAGCATACCCGGGAGGGGAATCGGTTCCTAGCCGGGAGTCGGTCCTGGCGGTAGTTCGACCACGAAGTGGCCGCCGTCGCCGGGCTCGCAGCGGACGGTGCCGCCGTGGAGCTGAGCCACGCGGCGGACCAGGGAGAGCCCGAGGCCGGCGCCGGACTGCTCGCCCTCGGGCTGGCCGCCTGGGCGGACTGGCCGCCTGGGCGGGCTGGCCGCCTGGGCGGACGGCGTTCTCCAGCAGGTTGCGCAGCAGGATCCGCAGCAGGGCCTCGTCGCCGGCCACCACGGTCGCGGCGCCACCCACCTCGGCGTCCACCCGCGCCCCCTCCTCGGCGGCCAGCGCCAGCAGGTCCACGGGCTCCCGCGCGGGCTCGGCTCGCGCCTCGAGCCGACCGATCAGCAGCAGGTCCTCGATCAGCCGATCCAGTTCGCCGATGTTGCACACCGCCTCGGCGAGGTGGGGGTCCCGGTCCTCGCCCGGCCCGGCGTCGCGCAACAACTCCACCGATAGCCGCAGTCGCGCCAGCGGAGAGCGCAGCTCGTGGGACGCGCTGGCCAGCATGTGGCGCTGGGAGGAGACCAGCGCCTCGATACGGTCGGCGGCGCGGTTGAAGCTGCTGGCCAGGGCCGCCACCTCGTCCCGGCCGCAGACCTCGACCCGCGCCGACAGGTCGCCCGCCCCCAGCTCGTCGACGCCGTGGCGCAGGTTCTCGAGCCGGCGGATGATGCCGCGGGCCAGCGGGTAGGTCCCGGCGGCGGCGAGCCCGGCCAGGGGGATCAGCAGCAGCAGGATGCTGAAGCCCTTCCGCCCCTCCCGCTCGGTGGACGCCATCACCCAGCGTCCATCCCGCAGGTGGATCGCCAGGAAGGGCCCGCGGCCCCGGTGGACCCAGTGGTCGCCCTCCTGGTCCCGGGGCGTGGGCACCTCGCCGGTCGCCATCAGGCCGCCACGCTGCTCGTCGAACAGCCCGATCACCAGCCCGAGCCGCTCGGCCCGCTCCCGGAGCACGGCCTCACCCCCTTCGGCGGGCAGGCTCTCGACGAACACCTCGGCCACCTCGTGCAGGTGGGGTGGCACCGGTCCCCGGTCGTGGAACAGGTGGACCAGCATCCCGGCCGCCAGGATGCACAGGGCCGAGATGCCCAGGAACGAGGCGTAGATCTTGATGAACAGCCGGTGGCCCATCGTCAGCTCCGGTCCCGGGTGAACACGTAGCCCACCCCGCGCACCGTCACGATCCGGCGCGGGTGTTTGGGATCGTCCTCGATGGCGGCGCGGATGCGGGAGACGTGGACGTCGATGCTGCGGTCGAAGGCCTCCATCGGCTCCCCGCGGACGGCGTCCATGATCTGGTCGCGGCTGAGCACCCGGCCGGCGTTGCGGGCCAGGGCCGACAGGATCTCGAATTGATGGCTGGTCAGCGGACGAGGCTCTCCGCCGATCCGCGCCTGGTGGGCGCCGTGGTCCACCTCCAGGTCGCCGAAGCGAAGCACGTCCGGCTGGGGATCGGCGCTGGCGGCGGCGCTTCGCTGGCGGCGGGTGATGGCGCGCAGCCGCGCCAGCAGTTCCCGGGGCGAGAAGGGTTTGGGCAGGTAGTCGTCGGCCCCCAGCTCCAGCCCCACCACCCGGTCGGTCTCGTCTCCCCGGGCGGTGAGCATCAGCACCGGCACCTCGGACGTCGCCGGCGGTCTCCACCTCCAGCCCCTGGCCGGTCAGGTAGGTGCGCAGCATGTCCCGCAGGCGGCGGTCGTCGTCGATGACCAGGATCCGCATGGTTGTCTCCGCTGCCGTGCCCCCAACGGGAGACACGGCAGGACAAGCCGACCGTGGCACCCGCGTTCGGGCCCGAATCCTCTCGGAGCCTACTTCATCCGGCGTTCTTCGATCATCTCGGCGAGCTGCTCGCGCTGCTCGACGGTCAGGACCTCGGACACCTCGACGATGACGTCCAGGAACATCGCGGAACCCTCGTCGAAGTGGACCAGGGCCTCGCCATGCAGCGCCTCGAGCGCCTCGCGGTCGATAGTCTCGGCGGTCAGGATCGCCTTGAGCTCCTCGTGCTTGGCCTCGTGCTCGGCGCGCTTCTCGTCGACGGTCTCGAAGGCCTCGTCGAGGATGGCGTCGATCTCCTCCTTCTGCTCGTCGGTGGCGTCGACCTTGTTCAGCATCCGGTCGACCACGAACTCCATGTGGGCCCGGTGGTCTTCCTTGTTGCCGTGGCAAAACGGCAACCCTCCGCCGACCCGGGCGGCGGCGGTGGCGGCGACGGCGCCCAGCAGGGCCAGGCCGAAGACGGGAACGATGATCAGGGCAGTGCGGCGAATGGACATGACTTTCTCCTCGGTTGTGTTCGGGGCCGTCTCCGTGTCGACCCGCACCTTCACTGTCGGGCGCCGCCGTTTCCCGCACTTCTCCGCTTCGTAAAGTTGTGCAAAGTTGGTCCTCGGGAGGTCCCATGCGCCGCGCTCCGTCGCTGACCGTCGTCCTGCTCGTGGCACTGGCCTGCTCCGGTCCGGCGGCTCAGGCCGAGGACGCCCGCGTGTTGATGCTGGGCAACAGCTACGTGCAGATGGGCTCGATGGACGAGCGGCTGGCGCCGGCCTTCGCTGACACGGTGCCCGCCTGGGACGAGGTGTTCGTCCAGCGCATCTCCCAGGGCGGCTACACCCTGGCCCAGCACGCGATGCAAGCCGACGGCAGCAACGGCGACACACCGACGCGCCAGGCGCTGGTGACCGGGCCCGACGCGGGCAGCTGGGACTGGGTGGTCATCCAGGATCAGAGCCAGACCCCCGGCTTCCCCCAGACCGAGCTGAGCTGGATGGCCAGCCGCAGCGGCGCCATCACCCTGCACGAGCTGATCACCGCTGGCGGCGGCGAGACCGTGTTCCTGCTGACGTGGGGCCGTCGCGACGGGGACGCCCAGAACGCCACCCTGTACCCGGACTTCTCGACCATGCAGGAGCGGCTGCTGGAGGGCTACCTGGCCTACATCGCCGCCGTGGAAGCGGACGGGCGCCCCCGCGCGTGGCTGGCGCCGGCCGGTCTCGCGTTCCAGCGGGTCCACGACGACGTGGTGGCCGCGGGCCAGGATCCCACCGACGGGGACACGGCCTTCACCCGCCTGTACGTCGCCGACGGTAGCCATCCCAGCGCCGCCGGCTCCTATCTGGCCGCGCTGACCATCGCCGCGGCGCTCACGGGCCGCCCGGTGACCGGCGTGTCCGCGCTGCCGGACGTGGATGGCGGCGAGGTGGAGTACCTCCAGCGAGTGGCCACCGACGTGGTCCGCGACGATCCCTTCGGCGCGGTGCCCTACCGCTGGGCCCACGCCTGGGCCGACTGGGCCAACCCGACGGATACCGGGGTGACCGGACCGCTGATCTCGGACGTCGTCACCTGGCCGGCGGTGCGGATCGATTCCGGGGAGACCGTGACCGCCGAGAGCGTCTCGCTGGGCGCGATCCACGATGGGGACCGCCGCGGCGCCGGGACGTTGTGGGTCACCGGTGGCGCGCTGACCGTCGCCGGAGACCTGGCCGTGGGTGCGGGTGGAGACGCGGAACTACGGATGACCGGGGGGGCCATCAGCGCCGGTGGGCTGGCCCTGTCCGCGGACGCGACGCTGGTGCTGACGGCGTCCCCGGACCGGGAGCTATCGTTCAATGTGACCGGCGCCGCGGTGTTGGCGGGTGGGGTCCGCGTCCCGATCGAGGACAGCGGCAAGTGGGGCGAATCGGGCGAGCGGACCCTGCTGCAGGCTGCCTCGATCGATGCCGCCGGGATGGTGCCCGAGTTGGCCGATGGGTTCGAGCTGCAGGTGATCGAGGAGGAGAGCGGCGCCCGGCTGTTGCTCACCTGGGGTGGCGCGGGCGGCGACGATGACGACGCATCGGGCGACGACGACGCCAGCGGCGACGATGACACCTCGCAGGAACCGGGGGATGGCGGCTGTCAGTGCAGCTGCGGCTCGCGACGGGTCACGCCCGCGGCGAGCGTGATCCCGGCCGTGGCGCTCCTGGCGGCCCGTCGTCGCCGCGATCATCACGGCATCGGGTGAGATATGCGCGACGGGCTCCTAGGTTTCGCCGCTGGCCTCTTGTTCCCGCAGCTCGCGGCGCAGGACCTTGCCGATGATCGACTTGGGCAGCTCGTCGCGGAAGGCCACCTGCCGGGGGATCTTGTAGGCCGCCATCCGCTCGCGGCAGAAGTCCATGATCTCGTCGGGCGAGGCGTTCTGGCCGTCCTGTAGCACCACGAAGGCCTTGACCGTCTCGCCACGCTTCTCGTGGGGCACGCCGATCACCGCCGCCTCCAGGATCGCCGGATGTTCGAACAACACCGCCTCGATCTCGGTGGGATAGATGTTGTAGCCCCCGGCGATGATCATGTCCTTCTTGCGGTCGGCGATGTGGAAGTAACCGTCCTCGTCCATGAAGCCCATGTCGCCGGAGAAGAACCAGCCCTCCTCGCCGTCCGGGCCCCGGCGCAGGGCGTGGGCGGTCTCGTCGGGCAGGTTCCAGTAGCCCTTCATCACCTGGGGTCCCTTGATCGCGATCTCGCCCATCTCGCCCACCGGAAGCTCGCAGGTGACGTCCTCCGACGCGACGATCCGCACGTCGGTGTTGGGGATCGGGATGCCGATCGAGTGGGCCCGCGGCTTGCCCACCGGGTCCATGGTGGCGGTGGGGCTGGTCTCGGTCAGTCCATACGCCTCGACCATCCGGCAGCCGGTGATCTTCTCGAAGCGTTGCTGCACCTCGGGGGGTAGCGGGGCAGCGCCCGACGGCGCGAACCGCAGCGACGACAGGTCGAACTGATCCAGGCCGGGCAGGTTGTTCAGCGCCGTGAAGATCGTCGGGATGGCCGGGAAGAAGGTGGCCTTGTGCTTCTGGATCGCCAGCAGGGAGTGCTGGAGATCGCGGGGATTGGGGATCAGCACCGATGTCCCCGCGTTGGCCATCGGCGTGTTGATGCCCACCGTCAGCCCGTAGCTGTGGAAGAAGGGCATCACCGAGATCAGCACCTCGCCCGCGGGACGGCTACCGGCCCAGATGTTGAGGATGAACGCATTGGAGACCAGGTTGCGGTGTGTCAGCTGGGCGCCCTTGGGTCCGCCCGTGGTGCCGCCGGTGTAGATCAGCGTGGCCACCCCGTCGGGATCCACGAACAGTGCGGTCGGCCGTTCGGGCGCGCTGCGCAGCACGTCCTGGAACCAGGTCGCCCCCGCGTCGGCGGAGATGTCGACCCGGTGCCCCTCCTTCTTCTCCTTGGTCAAGGTGAACAGCCAGCGCAGCAGACGCGGGAAGTACTCCTTGACGTTGGCGACGATCATCCGCTCCAGCGGTGTGTCCGCCCGCACCTTGCGGACCCGCTCGACCAGGGCGCTCATCACCACCATCACCTTGGCGCCCGAGTCCGCCAGCAGGTGGGCCACCTCCCGCTCCACGTACAGCGGGTTGCAGCAGACCACCACCCCGCCGATGCGCCAGGTGGCGTAGGCCGCGATGACGAACTGGGGGCAGTTCGGCAGCATGATCGCCACCCGATCCCCCGGTCCCACTCCCATCGCCTGCAACCCGGCGGCGAAGCGGTTCACCAGCGCGTCCAGCTCGCCGTAGCGGATCTGTGCGTCCAGCAGCCGCGAGCCGACGCGGGCGCCGTAGATCATCGCCACATGGTCCGGGTGCTGCCGTGCCGAGTCGGCGAGGAAGCGGTCCAGGGGCTGGTCCGGGATGTCGAGGATGGGCGGAACGCCATCGTCGTAGTGCTGCAGCCAGGGCTTGTCCATGAGCACGCTCCCCTCTCGGCGTCATGGCGAACGATCTCGTTGAATATCCGCGGGCGAGATGCACTCTATCAGCACCGCTCACCGTGGAGATCGCCATGGCCCGTTCCCCCGCCCGCACCCTCGCGCTTGCCCTCGCCCTCGCCCTCCCGGCCGGCCCGGCCGTGGCCACCCCACCCGACACCCTCCGCTCCAGCGCGGACGTGATGTGCGCCGGCGGCGACCGGGTCGCACTGCAGGTCCACACCGTGGGCAACGCGGGCACGTACTACATCACCGAGAACCGCTGGCACCTGGTGATGATCGACGCAGCGACCCAGGACGTGCAGTGGCACGAGCAGGCCGCCCTGATCGTCAACACCGTGAACATGATCGAGCCGGGGGACGAGCCCGAGGTCTCCTATCGCTCGGGCGACGCCCCGCCCATGGGCCGCTCGCTCGGGGAGTGGGGCATGGTGTCCTGCGGGACCCAGGACGCCTCGTATGTGCCCGTGGTGCCGGGAGCGAGGTTCGGCATCGAGGTCAGCGAGGCCGGGGTCTTCTTGACCCTCGACGATCACCGCCGGGAGCTGGAGATCGCCGGCACCTGGGATCCCGCCGTGCTAGCCCTCGACCAGTTTCCAGGCATCGACAGCCCCTGGCCTCTCCAGTCCGTGGAGCCCATCTCCCACCTGGCCAACTCCGAGGGCCTGGACCTGCTCCGGACCCTCCCGCTGAAGACCCGGACCGTCTTCCTCGTCGAGCTGCGCAGCGAGTTCGGCAACACGCAGGCCGTGGTCGCGTCCCGCCGCGCCGTCGCCTCGCGGGCCATGGCCTGGCTGGTCAACGCCGAGGGGATGGACGAGCATCGGGCCGGCCGCCCGGAGCGGTCCAGCCAGTGGTTCGGGGCCGCCCTCGACCTGGATCCGACCTTCGACACCGCCCGCTACAACCTGGCCTGCGCCCTGGCGCTGCAGGCCGACGTGGCCGGCGCCGTCCACCATCTCCAGGCCATGCCGCGCACCGCCGAGCTCCGGCCGAAGATCGAGGCCGACGCCGACTTCGACGCCGTGCGCGCCGACCCGGCGTTCGTGACCTTCCTCGACACCCTGCCGTGAGCCCCGCCCCTTGCCCCCGCGTTCGCCGCGAGTATCCTTCACCCGGCGAGCAATCGATTGGAGAGCGACAGTGACGGATCGTGGCAGCGTGATCGGGCCGTACGGGACGCGGCTGAGCTGGGTGGCGGAGGGTGAGGGGACCCCGCTGGTGTTCTGCAACGGGCTGGCCAACGACGCCTTCCAGTGGGGGGCGGTCCTGGGCCGGCTTCAGGGTAGGGGGCGGCTGATCACCTGGGACTATCCGGGGCACGGGGAGTCGGATCCGGCGGCATCGGACGAGGCGGTGGAGATCCCGTCACTGGCCGACGCTCTGCTGCGGGTGGTGGACGCTGCGGCGGGTGACGACGCGCGCCCGGTGCTGCTGGGGTACTCCACCGGGTGTCAGCTGGTGCTGGAAGCCTGGCGGTCGTGGTCCGGGCGGATCCGGGGACTGGTCTGCGCGTTGGGGACGTCGGGCAGGCCGTTCGATACCTTCATGGGTACCTCGGTGCTGGGCAAGCTGGCCCACGGGATCGTGCACGCCACGCCGGGCCCGGCCTGGTCGGTGGCGATGAAGAGCGCCAGTGCCATGGGGCCGCTGTCGTTCCTGTCCAGCCAGCTGATGGGGATCACCGAGCGCCGGATCCGCTACGCCGAGTTCGCCCCCTGGCTGACCCACATGGGCAAGCTGGACGGTCCGTCGTTCCGGGCGATGGCGCTGGCGGCCCAGCGACACTCGGCGGAGGACGTGCTGCCGACGGTGTCGGTGCCGACCCTGGTGGTGGCGGGGGGCACGGACGTGTTCACGCCGCCGGACCAGGCCAAGGCGATGGACGCCGCGATCCCGGACAGCGAGCTGGTGTTCCTGCCCTCGGCCTCCCACGCCGGCCTGGTGGGCCACGGCGAACAGATCGCCAACTCGATCCTGGCCTTCCTGGAGCGCCGGGAGCTGCTCTAGGGCCGATCACGGCAGGAACGGGTGAAGATCCTCGAGTGCCGTCGTCCGCCCCAGGAAGGTGGAGTCGGTCCACAGGACGTCCCAGACGACCTGGCCATCCGGGGTCACCTCGCGGATGCGGGCGCCAGAGCCGTAGTTGTGCAGGGTGTTGCCCCCCGGGAGCCGGTGGGCCTCGCCCATCTCCGAGCCGTAGACCCCCTCGCTGGCGCCGAAGGTCCACACCTGCCGCAGGGTCTGGGCGTCGTCGTCGATCTCATACTCCCGCACCAGGGTCTCGTCTCCGTGGGGCAGGTTGCGGGTCGATACCAGCAGGGTGCCGTCGTCGGTGTAGTGGCAGCCGTGCTGCCACCAGAACGCCGAGTCCTCGGGGTCGAAGGCGTAGGCGCCGGGCAGGTGGCCGTAGTAGCGCAGCACCTGGCCGCTGGCGTGGTCGACCTCCACCACGGTCTCGGTGGAGTAGAAGGACATCAGGAAGGTGTCGGTAGCCTCGTTCCAGCGCAGGGTGTTGGAGGCGCAGTAGGCCGACTCGGGCACCCCCTCGATGCTCCCGTGGAAGTCACTGCAGTGCCACAACGTGGTGATGTCGCCCTCCGGTGACATCTTCTCCAGCCGCTCGTCGTAGCCCTGGATGGCGCCCCACACCAGCGAGCCGTCGTCCAGCTCGGTGAAGGGGTGGTGCAGGCCCGGCGTGTCGTGCAGCTCGACCTGGGCGCCGTCCAGGGTCAGCCGCTGGACCTGGGATGCGGCGCCGCCGTCGAAGATCGCCCAGAAGGTGTTGTTGTCGACCAGGAGCTGGGTGCCGTCGTAGCTCGGCTGGGCGTGGAGGGTGGAGCGGAAGTGGGGGCTCTTCAGCGCCCAGACCACCCGCCCCTGGCGATCGAGGATGAAGGTCCAGTAGTCGGCCAGGCCGCCGCCTGGCTCGTCGATGGAGCCCATCACGTAGTGGACGGCGGGATCCCAGCCGGCGGGATCCGCACCCTCCAGCACCGGGACCGGGGCGCCCTCGGGAAGCGGACCGGTCTCGATCGACCGATCGTCATCCTCGAGGGGGCCGTCGCCGAAGTCGTTGACCACCCGGACGGTGACCGCGGTCGCGTAGGGGATGCCCGGCAGCAGCACGGTGTGGGCGCCGGGCTCGAGGTCACGGGCGGGACTGGTCTGCCAGACGCCGTCGTCGAAGCCGTAGCTGACGAAGGCCGACGCCGTGGCCAGCTGTTCCCAGCTGACCACGACGATGGAACTGATGGTCTCGTGGATGGACAGGGAGACATCGGACACCTGGGGATCTTCGTAGGCAGCAGCGGTCGAGTCGTCGTCGTCGTCGTCGGTCAGGCTGCCGTTGCAGCCGAGGCCGGCAGATACCGCGAACACGAGCGTGAGCGTGAGTACGAGGCGCCTGGGGTACCGATTCATGGCCACACTCTACACGGCGACGCGGAGCGTGGTGGTGGGAGAAGCCCGGGCCGGGGCGGTCAGGCTCGTGGGGAGGGAAAGGGGTCACCCTTCCACCCCGACCCCGGTCAACGGGCTGGCTCGCCCAGCTGGGGCTGGCCAGCGATGCTCGGCGCACTCATGATCTACTGTCTAGGTAGACGATAGGTCCGTTACGCGCCAACGCAACATTTGATAGCGTCGGCGGATGGCATCCCCCCCTGGCGTGGCGACCTTGCCCGGTCAGATGACCGAGGTGGTGGTCCACGCCCTGGCGCGCCGCTACCCCCACGTCCATCTGCACGTGGTCCTCGAGCTGCGCGCCCCCTACCCGCGCGAGGCGCTGGTCGACGCCCTGGCCCGCACCCTCGCCGACTTCCCGGTGCTGGCCGCCCGTTACGTGCCGGGCTGGTGGCGGGATCGCTGGGTGCCGACGGGGGTCGGGGCGGACGAGCTGGTGGAGACGATCACCGTCGAGGACCCGGTCGCCGATCGGGTCGCCGCCCACGTGGGCCGGACCTTCGATCATCTGACGGAGCCCTCCGTGCGATTGCTGCAGGTGGAGGGAGCAGGGGACACGCGGCTGGTGATCAGCGTTCACCACATGGTCTCCGATGGCGCCGGCTGCCTGACCCTGGCCAACGTGCTCGGCGCTCACCTGTGCGGGGGGGAGCCGCGGGCGCCGGTGGGGGCCGCGAGGAGCCACCTGGCGGTGTTGCGCGGCCTGCGGACGCGGGATCTGCCGCTGCTGCTGCTGGAGGTGATCCGCGAGGGGATCCAGCCCTGGTCGATCCTGCGGGTACGGCGCCGGGATCGGGAGTTCCCCCGGGTGGACGGTCCCGCCGTTCCCGCCTGGCAGTCGGTGCGGCTGACGGGTGAGGCCGCGGAGCGGTTCGCCGGCTGGTGCCGCGCCCACGGCGCGACGATCAACGACGGCCTGGTGGCGGCGATGATGCGGATCTCCGCCGCCCGGACCGCCAACGGTCCGGTGGCCGCCGCCTACACCATCGACACTCGCCGTTACCTGGCTCGCCCCCGCTCGCTGATCTCCAACCTGGTCGGCGTGAGCATGGTGGTGCTGCCGCGGACGCGGGTCACCAGCGCGCTGGAGGCCCTGCGGGCGGTGTCGGCGCGCATCGGCGTCCAGAAGCGGCGGTTGCCCGGGCTGGCCTACAACGTGTTGCCCTCGCTCAGCTTCGGCTGGATGCCCCACGGCATCATCCGCCGGGTGGGTGACCGGGCGATCCACACCATCCTGGGGTACCAGGCGCGGGCGCTGGCGGTGACCAACATCGGCGCGATGGACGGGTACCTGGCGCCCTTCGGTGACCGCGTCGTCAGCGCCTCGGTGCTGGGACCCTTCATCCGCGGGGCACCGGCGCCGGTGGTGGTGGCCACCGGATTCCGGGGCGGCCTCACGCTCCACGTCTGCGCGGGCGGTCAGTTCGAGGCCGGGACCCTTGCCGAGCTCGCCAACGAGCTGCAGGGAGTGCTGACGGATCTGAACGACGGAACGGAGGGCACCCGATGACCGAACAGAATCCCCTCGAGGATCCCAGGCTGGGCTCCGCGGTGTTCTATCCGCGCCCGGACATGCCCTACGGCCCGGAGGCGCCCGGCGCGCGGGACCAGATGGTCGAGCTACCCGACGGGGTGCAGCTCCGGCTGCGGGTGTACGCGGCCCCCGAGGGGGCCCCGGGGATCCTGTTCTTCCACGGCAATGGCGAGACGGCCCGGGACTATGACATGCTCGCCGCTCGCTTCGCGGCGCTCCCGGCTCGGCTGATGATCGGCGAGTACCGCGGATACGGCCCCTCGAGCGGAACCCCTTCGCTGATGACCTTCCTCGACGACGCCCACCCGACCCTGGATGCGGCGCGCACCTCGCTCGGACCGGGAGTGCCGTTGCTGGCGATGGGCCGCTCGATGGGATCGGCCCCGGCCATCGAGCTGGCCGCCACCCGGAGCGACGAGCTGGCGGGGCTGATCGTCGAGAGCGGGTTCGCCCGGGTCGTGCCGCTGCTGGAGTTGATCGGCCTCCCGGCACGTCAGCTGGGCATCGGCGAGGAACACGGGCCGCGCAGCGGCGAGAAGATGGCCCGGGTCCGCCAGCCGACCCTGATCATTCACGCCGAAGGGGACGAGATCCTGCCCATCGAGGAGGGCGAGCGGCTGTTCGAGGCCTGCGCAGATCCGGACAAGGCCTTCCTGCGCGTGCCCAACGCCGGTCACAACGACATCCAGATGCGGGCGGCGGAGTCTTACTTCGTGGCCATCCAGACCCTGCTGGCCCGGATCGGCTAGTCGGTCTCGGTCTCGGTCTCGGTCTCGGTCTCGGCCTCGGCCTCGGCCCCGGGCATCGGCGTCAACAGGTTCCCCTTCCGGTCGATGTCGACCGTGGGTAGGCCGAGGGCATCCAGGGAATCGCGGACTGCCGAGAGGTCGCCGACCACCACCACCACCATCGCGTCCGGATCCAGGTGCCGCGTCAGCGCCGCGTTGGCGCCCTCCAGGGTCACCGCCCGCAGCCGCGTGAGGCGACCGCTGATCCAGTCTTCCATCAGCCCGTAGCGCCACATGCTGGCGACCTGGCCCAGCAGGTAGCCGGTCTGCTCGAACTGGGCCGGGTAGGAGTGCACCCGGTTGGATCGGGCGAAATCAAGCTCCTCGGCGGTCACCGGGCGATCGGTGCCGACGGCGCGGACCTCGGCGAGCACCTCGGCGACCGCGTCGGCGGTCGCGTCCCGGTCCACCGACGACACCATCAGCCACTCCTCGCCGTACAGCATCCGGTCCATAGCCCGGTAGCACAGCTGGGTCGGGTGCTCTTCGTTCTCCATGAGTTCGAGCAACCGCCGGGACCGCATCAGCTCCCATTCCGACTCGGGGAAGGTTGGCTCGCGCAGCACCGCAGCCAGCAGGTCCAGGGTCGGCTCCAGGTTGTTTCTGAGGCTGGACGCCGCCAGCGCCGTCGTCAGCGCCAGCAGGGCGATGGAGTTAGGCAGAGTCGTGCTTCTCATGTCACTCCCCCTCCCCTGTGTCCCCGGCCGCAGGGACCACGTGCAGCACCACCCGCCTGTCCAGCGGCAGCAGTTTCTTGACCGCCTTGCGGATCCCCTTGCCGTTCACCTTCTGGTAGCGGGCGATGTCCCGCTGCAGGAAGTCGGGGGTCCTGGCGTGGTGGTTGTAGGCTTGCAGCTGCCCGGAGCGTCCCGACAGGGTGCCCAGCGAGGTCACGAAGGACCGATCGTACTGGATCCGCGCCACCTCGACCTCCTCGACGGACGGCGTCCGGGTGGCCAGCTCCGCGAGGACCGCGTCGATGGCCGTCACCACCTCGTCGGTGGTGTGGCCGTCGACCGCTCCTCGTCCAGCACCGGCAGCAGCCAGCCCATGCGGTCCGCTTCCATCCACAGGGCCAGGGGCAGGTACTCGCTGGACAGCTGCTCGTAGTAGTTGGTGCGGTCCAGGCCAGTCGAGCCGTTGACCGACGCCCCGATCTCCTGGAGTGGCACGAAGTAGTCCGCGTTGGCGTGCTCGCTGCCCTGGAACATCAGGTGTTCGAACAGGTGGGCGAAGCCGCTGCGGCCCTCCACCTCGTTCTTGGAGCCCACGTGGTACCAGACCTCGACGCGGACCACCGGGATGTCGTGGTCCTCGCTCAGCAGCACCTCCAGGCCGTTGTCCAGGGTGTAGCTCTGGTGGTCGATGGCGAGCGCCCCCACATCGCCCCCCCGGCGTTGGCCGGTGTGGGGAGCAACAGGGCGAGAGCCAGCGACGCGATTCCGATCCCTCGGCCAGTGTCCATGGTTCGGATCCCTCCGGAAGGTCCGTTCAGATCGACATCTTGGTGTTTCGGAAGGCGCAGGCCAAGAGCAGGCCGACACCGAACCAGGTAGGATATCGGGACGAACGCGGGCGCGAGGGGGCCCCGAAGATGTCGGATTCCCGGATAGCTGGCACCGGACTGGACGACCGGCAGGCGCTCATCGACGAGCTGGCCGGCGGCGGACTGTCGCCGGAGCGTGAGCAGCGTCTGTCCCTGGCCGTGTGTGGCCCGGACGGTGTGGCGCGGATACGAGCGGTTCACGGGAACTCCGGGGCCGAGCAGATCCTGGCCGACTTCGCGGGTCTGCTGACCCGGATGAGCCGGGATCACGATCGGGTCGTCCGGTGGACCGAGGATCGGTTCATGCTGGCCCTGCCGCTGACCCAGGCCGTGGGCGCCGCAAAGTTCTGCGAGCGGATCCGGCGCGAGGCCGCCTTCATGGAGTACACCGGCATCCCGGAACGGGTCACGGCCAGCTTCGGGGTCGCCGAGCGGGTCGCCGAAGAGAGCCTGGACGGGTTGCTCCAGCGGGTGGACGACGCGCTCGCACAAGCGCTCCGCGACGAGGGCAACGAGGTGTTCGTCGCGCTGGCGCCCACCATGGAGATGCAGGCGATCGAGGACGACTAGATCGCGCTGATTTCCCGGAAGGCGGGCGTCGGCCGGCCCGTCGCGTCCCGGAGGACCAGAGGCGGGGGATCGACCCGGCTTCCCTGCCGGCTGCACAGGAACAGCGCGAGGTAGGGCGACCCACCCTCCCTGTGCACGACCTCCCGCCGCGAACGCAGCGCCAGCCCGGCGTCGGCAACCGCCTGTTCGGGCCTGGGATCGCCGGCCGGAAAGCAGAAGCAGAATCGCCCCCCGTCCGCCAGCCAGCGCGCGGCGGCCCTGCAGTAGTCGAACACGTCGCCGTTGAGCTCCAGCCGGGCCGCGGCTCGCTGGGGGTGGGGCGACGGCATCTCTCTGGACGGGTTCCAGTAGGGGGGATTGGCCGCGATCAGGTCGAAGCGGGTGTCCGGGGGGAGGAGCGTGGCCTCCCGGAGGTCGCCGTGCCGCAGATCGATCCGGTCGACGAGGCCGTTGTGGAGCACTGTCTTGTGCAACAGCTCGACGCTGCGCTCCTGGATCTCCAGGCTGGTGAGCGTGGAGTGGGCAGGGAGCCGCAGCAGGGCCATCAGCCCGACCGAGCCGACGCCGCAGCCCATGTCGAGCATGTTGCCGGCGTCCGGGACGGCGCCCACCGCCTCCCAGGCGGTCAGCACGTCGTCGGTGGCGTAGCGCTGCCCCCCCCGCAGCTGAAACACCCACAGGGTGCCTGCGAGGCGGTCGAGGGTCTCGTCCGGGGCGGGAGCGACGGGGCGGTCCACCATGGCTGTCTCAGCGCCTGCGGCGGTGGAGCGCCAGCAGGCCCAGGGCCAGCAGGGTGGCCACGGCCGCAAGGGGGTCGCCCGCCGCGATCGGTGCCAGGCTGCCGAGGCAGGAGACTCCGTCGGCCATGTCGTAGCGCCCCGAGGTGTGGGGTGCGGGCAGATCGTCGTGGGGAGGCTCGGTGTCGTCGTCGCCGGGCCAGGTGTCGTCGTCGCCCGGGCCTGTGTCGTCGTCGCCCGGGCCTGTGTCGTCGTCCGACGGGCCGGTGTCGTCGTCGCCGGTATCGTCGTCGCCGGTGTCGTCGTCGCCGGTGTCGTCGTCGCCGGTGTCGTCGTCGTCGTCGGGCGTCAATTCCCCCGTGTAGTCGTCGATCCAGGACTGGTAGGTATCCACCCGGATGCTGGCGCCGATATCGTCGCAGTTGCCGCTGATCCAGGAGTGCACGCCGGCCACCTTCCAGCCGCCGTCGTGGCTGGTCATCGCCGGTCCGCCCGAGTCGCCGAAGCAGATCCCGTGGCTGGGATCCTCGTAGTACAGGAAGGTCCCGTCCCACGAGGTGGCGGCGACGTTGACCTCCCGCTTGGTGCCCGAATTCTCCAGGTGACCGGCCGTCACGCCGAAGCCCACCGAGGTCAAGGGATTCCCGTTGCCCAGCCAGCTGTTCGACGCACCGTCGCGGTTGATGGGCACCGGCTCACTGGGAGAGTTGCCGTTCAGCAGCACCACCCCGAGGTCGCCGGCCATGGTGTTCGGGTTGTAGTGCGGGTGCTGCTCGTAGTCGTTGGACGTCGTGTGGTCCCAGTACCCCTGGGCGTAGCAGTCGTTGCACCAGTACACGTCCAGGCTGCCCCACTGGCCCTCGAGGCAGTGAGCGGCGGTCAGGATCACGTCCGGCGAGACCACCGTGGCGGTACAGATCGAGTCGTTGAGGCCCAGCATCACCACCGAGTCCCAGCCGTTGCTGGTCTGGCCGCCGACGATGGGCCAGTCCATCTCCTCGAGCCAGCTCTGGAAGCTCTCCTGTTCCGGGTCGCCGCCGCAGCCGATCAAGGCCACGGTGGGGAACAGGAGCGCGAGCGGCAGGAACGTGATGCGCATGTTCTCCCCCAGCCGGAGGTTGGCGCGTGGATTCTGCCCGCTGGCGGGCGGCATGCCCAGGATTTTCTCCGGACGCGGGTCCCGGACGCGCGGGCGCTCAGCGGCGGCGGCGGACGACCCACAACGCCAGCCCGGCGAGCAGGGCGAGGTCCGGGGTCCTCGGGGCGGGTGCCGTCTGGGTGCAGAAGCAGGTCACGCCCAGGTTGTCGGGGTTGCTGTTCTTCTGGCTGTCGTCGTCGTCGTCGCCCGTGGGGGCGGTGTCGTCGTCGCCGGTGTCGTCGTCGCCGGTGTCGTCGTCATCGTCATCGCCGGGATGTCCGGTGTCGTCGTCGCCGGTGTCGTCGTCCCCGGTATCGTCGTCGCCTCCGGCGCAGTCGGGATCGGCGCCGTCGGCCAGGCCATCACAGTCGTTATCTATTCCGTCGTTGCAGACCTCGAGGGCAAAGGGGCTGATGTTGGGGTTGCCGTCGTTGCAGTCGTCGTCACAAACCGAGACACCGTCACCGTCGGCGTCCACCTCGTCCGGGTCCTCGATCCCGTCGCAGTTGTTGTCGCTGATCCCGTCGCAGGTCTCCCCCGCGCCCGGGTGGACCCCCGAGTTGCCGTCGTTGCAGTCGTCGCCGCCGCAGGCCTGATCGATGTGACCGTCGCCGTCGTCGTCCGAGCACGAGGGGACGTCGAAGCGGATGGAGTAGAAGTTGTCGAGCACCGCCTGGTCGTACCCCACCTGAAGCGCGCTGCCCTGGCCGCCGTCGCCGATGCCCACGGTGGCGGACGCGCCCCAGCTGTAGACCGGGTCGTTGAAGTTGACGTCGTCGTAGTGGAACTCGATGGAGTCGTCGGCCTCGAACAGCTTGATCTCGAAGTAGGCGTCGCCCTGGTTGTAGTAGTGGGGCACGGCCCACCACTCGACGATGAACACCCGGTCCGGGGCCTGGCCCTCGGTGCCGTAGTAGATGATGCCGTCCGCGCCGGGGTTCAGGTCGTCCCACAGCGGCGCGATCATCCGGTAGCTCTCGAAGGGGAGCGGCTGGTTCTGGTGGTCGATGACGGTGTTGCCATCGAAGTGGATCATGCCGTTCGAGGTGACGGTCACCGAGGAGAAGACCTGGCCATAGAACTCGAAGTCGAAGCCGATCGTGGCGGTGAAATAGTCGTCGTCCAGGAGGTAGATCGAGTCGGGCGCGAACTCGTAGTCGAACGACACTCCCGGCTCGTCCGAGTCGGCCCAGGTGTAGCCGAACGTGTCCGGTCCTCCGGTGGCGGCGAGGACGACAGGGGTGATCCAGAGGGCGGCGGCGAGAACGACGAACGAACGGGTGAGACCCTGCACGGCGTTTCCTTCCAGCAGGTCGACGGTTCCCCGGCAGCCCGCCGATCGTCTTGCAGTTCCCCGGGCCGGTCAACTGTTTCTCGCCGGTCGAGGTACGCCGCGCCACCGCTGGCACGGGCGCTGCAGTTCCGTCGTCCGGGAGGTGCCGAATGGGAGGGGTTGGGGGGGCGAGCGTCCGGAATCCGGACGGAGGGGTACGAAAACCGGACGCCGAGCGCCGGCCTGGACTGGGGCTCATCGTATTGCTGTGCGGACTGGCGTCGGCGTCCGCCTGGACTTACCCGGGTATACTGCCGGACATGTCTGAACAGACCCTGATCGTGGATGCCGTCGAGGGGGGTGTGGCCCGGGTGGAGCTCGACGGCGGAAGAATGCTCGACCTGCCCATCGGCTGGTTGCCCGCCTGTGTCTGCGAGGGGCAGGTGCTGCGCGTCGAGGTGACCGGCGACGGCCAGCTCTCCTTCGCCGTCGACCTGGACGAGACCGAGCGTCGCCGGCGGGAGAACCAGGAGTTGCTGGACTCGATCACCAGCAAGCCCCCGGAGGACTTCCACATCTGATGATCGCCCCGACACGGCTCCTGCTGCTGTTGTTGCTGGTCCCGTGGTCCGCCCGCGGCGGGCAAGCCGTGGTCGTGGATGCCACCACCGGCGCCTCGCCGGAGGGCACGCTGACCATCCACTTCCTCGATGTCGGTCAGGGCGATGGGGTGTTACTGCAGCTACCGGACCACAAGACCGTGCTGGTGGATGGCGGAAAGCCGAACGGCGGTGCGGACCACCAGCTCCGGGAGCTTGGGGTCCAGCGGATCGACCTGTTGATCGCCTCCCACGCGGACTACGACCACGCCGGGGTCCACGAGGAGATCCTGAAGGACTTCGACGTCGTGACCTACATCACCAACGGCCGCGGCCACACCAGCAAGTCCCACCAGCGCATCACGGCGCTGGCCACCCAGCAGGTGGCGATGGGCGAGCTGACCCTGCACCGGGCGAGCGACTTCACCATGGGCCAGGACATCGGGTCCGGAGGGGTGGAGTTGAGGCTGATGCCACCGCCTGTGATGGCCGAGGCCGAGCAGAACATCCAGTCCATCGGCCTGGTCGTCGTCTACAGCAGCTTCAAGGCGCTGATGACCGGCGACTCCGAGAAGAAGGAGACCGATCTCTGGCTGGCCCAGAACCGCGTCCGCAAGCTGATCGCCGATGTGGACGTCTACAAGGCGATCCATCACGGGGCGCGGGATGGGGACGTCGACAACCGGGTCTGGCTGACCCGGGTCTCGCCCGACGTGGTGGTGATCACCGTGGGCCGCAACTCCTACGGCCATCCCACCGATGCGGCGCTCGCGGCCTATGCCGGCCAGCACGCGCAGGTGTTGAGGACGGATCTGGACGGGGGTGTGGCCGTGTGGGTCGGCCCCGACGGCAACTACGAGGTCGAGGCCGGCAGGCGGCTGCGGCCGACGCCGACGCTGAGTCCCGAGGAGCTGGCCCGGGCCAGCATCGGCTCCGGCGGTGATCGCCCCCAGGGGGCCGCGTGCCCCGAGGACCGGCCGATCAAGGGCAATCAGGGCCAGCGGGCGTGGATCTACCATCGCCCCGGCCAGGAGTACTACGGGGCCACCACGCCAGAGGCCTGCTTCGCCAATGCCGAGGAGGCCGAGGCCGCGGGGTATCGGGCCTCGAAGAAATAGGGAGGCTCAGTCGCCGAGCACGCCGGCCTTGAGCCTGTCGTCCACGGCCTTCGGGCCAAACCAGACGGCGAACAGGGCCTCGGCGAAGTCGTCCCCCTCGACGGTGCCGTAGACCTCGCCCTGGCCGCTGATGATCGTGCCGGCACCCGGGACCCAGGTCATGGAGATCACGTCGCCCTTGCCCACGGTCGGGAACCAGGTGAGCAGCGAGTCGAGGCGCTCCTCGAGCGCGGCGTATTCGGTGTCGGAGCAGGTCTTGCGGAATCCGGAGACCACGAACTTGCCGATGATCTCGCCGCCCAGCGGCAGCAACACCGCCATGTCGGCCCGCTTGGCCTGTTGCGACGAGACCACCTGGTCCGCGTCGGTGGTCGGCCGCTCCATGTACAGTCCCAGCGCGTAGGCTTTGATGCCCAGCTTGGAGCGCAGTCCCATCCCCACCAGCTGCAAGGTGGCTCCGCGATCGGTGACCGTGTCATCCAAGGTGACGCCCGCCAGCTCGCCGGCGACCGCGGGCGGGGCCAGCGACAGGATCAGCATGAGCAGCAGGGGGGTCGACGGTCGGGGCATCCCGGCACCTCCGGGGCCCATCCTAGCAGCGGCTTCGGGGGACCCGGATCCCAGAACCAGTTGGGTCCGACCGCCGCCACGGTCGGACCCTAGCCAGTTACCGGTGGGGAAGGAACGCTCGCATGAGACGAGCGGAGGGGCTTCTTCACCGTCGTACTGGTGGGTATCGGACGCTTCCCTGGTACCTTGAGGAAAAAAATGAAAAAAAGGATGGGAGTCGATTCTGTGATCGGGACCGACCGGAGGAGCGAGGGATGAGCAAACGGAAATCATGGCCGCTGGCGGCGCTGGCGGTGGCGGCCGTCCTGTCCGCTCCGCCGTGGTCCGCAGCGGCCGAGGACGTGCCGGCGACCATCGACGCGGACACCACCTGGTCCGCGACCGGCAGCCCCTACCGGGTCGTCGAGGACGCGACGGTGGCGGCTGGTGTCACCCTGACCCTCGAGCCCGGCGTGGCTGTGGAGCTGGACGAGGGGATCTCCCTGTCCGTCGCCGGGACCCTGGTGGCCAGGGGCACCTCCGCCGAGCCGATCACCTTCGGGGGTGTCGCCGGCGTCCGCTAGGGATCGCTCCTGTTCGAGGAGGGTGCGGGCGACGCCGTCTTCGCCGGGCTCGATGAGTACGAGAGCGGCTCGATCCTGGAACACTGCCGATTCGAAGGCGGCACGGCTGCCGTCCAGCTCCTGGGGGCCTCCCCGCTGATCCGCGAGTGTGAGTTCGTCGGCAACGTGGTCGACGATCCCGAGCTGTTCGTCGGGGGCGCCGCCCTGCGGATCCTCGACGGCGCGGCGCCGCGGGTCGTGGGCTGCCACTTCGAGGGGAACGAGGTTGGCGATCCGGGCTGGGGCGGGGCGATCTACGCCAACCTTTCGTCCCCGGCGTTCCTGGACAACGTGGTCGAGGGCAACACCTCGATGTGGGCCGACGGTGGCGGAGTCCATGTCTGCGTCGACTGCAGGCCCCACGCAAACCCGATCGTCATCGCCAACGACATCATCGACAATGAGGGGCTCTACCACGGCGCGGGCGGGATCGGTGCGGCCTACCTGCGGGTCTTCCGCCACAACAACGTGCACGGCAACACCACCCAGGGGGAGCCCGCGGATCTGGGCTGGTTCAACGAGTTGCTGGACGAGTATCCCGCCTGGGTCACCGATCCCGACCTGTCGAAGAACTGGTGGGGGACCACCGACATGGACGCCATCGAGGACGCGGTCTTCCACGGCGGCGATGATCCGATCTACGGAGTGGCGCAGCTCGAACCCATCGCCGAGCAGGCGCGGATCGACGCTTCGCCGTGGGCTGCCATCACCTGCCGCGAGATCCGCTTCGCCTCGGTAGGCCAGGAGATGCCGGTCTACCTGACCCTGTACAACCCGGGCGCTGCGGACGTCGACGTACTGGTGGCGCTCGGGCTGACCTATGGTGATCGCGTGCGGATGCCCTACAGCGGTCCCCTCGACCTTCCCGGCGCCGAGGCCACCGCCGCCGGCCACCGGCTGACCCTGCCAGCTGGCACCGTGACCTTCACCGAGTTGATGCGCCCCAGCTTCGACGGCGATCCGGGGCTGGGTTCCGGGACCTGGCACGCGGTGCTGGCCGACGGGGTCACGGGCCAGCCGATCACCGAGGCGCTGTCGGCGCACTTCGTGATCGGGGAGGGGGAGTAGTCATGCGCAGGCTCATTTCGATGCTCCCGCTGGTCGTTTCCGTACTCCTGGGTGCCGGCTGTGACGAGGATCCGGCCGACCTGTGCGCCGTCGATGCCGGGATCGCGCCCGGCTGCGGCCTGACCGTGGCCGGGGAGCCGGTCCGCCTGGGCGACCCCCGCGCCGATGTGGCGCTCCTGCTGGGCGACCCGGGCATGGCGTCGACCTTCCCCGGCGTCGGTTCCTGCGACGTGTACTCCGCCCAGGGCCTGTCGGTCCTCTACCCCGACAGCGGCGCCGACCTCGCCGACGCGCTGATCGTCCTCGACGGTTTCACCGGTACCACCGCGGAGGGGATCGGCATCGGCAGCGCCGAGGCGAACGTGACCGCCGCCTACGGGACCGGTTCCCGGGACGCCTTCCTGGGCAGCGCCTGGCACCTGGATCGGGGGCTCGGCTTCGAGTTCGGCGACGGCGTCGTCACCCGGGTCCACGTGATCCCGGCCGACGGCGACGAGTAACCGTCACTCCTCGAGCCAGCTTTCCTCCCGAATGGGCTCGATGAACCAGGGGCAGTCGGAGGTTCGGAGGAAGTAGGGGTCGGATGACTCCTGCTCCATGCCGGATACCGATGTGAAGATCAGCCGCCCCTCGAGCCCCTCGACACCGCTCAGGTCGTACTCGATCTGGGAGGTTTCCGAACCCCACGCCACGAATACGAACTCGTCGGGGATCACCTCGTAGCGGTAGAGGTAGAGCTTGTCCTCGCGGACCACGTCCACTCGCTGGAAGTGTCCGATCTTGTCGACGACCAGCTGCAGCGCCCACCAGGCGGGCTTCTCGTCGCCGCCTTCCGTGTAGAGGTTGCAGCCTGCGAACTTGTCGCCCGGGCGCGAGGATCCGTACCGGAACGTGTGCCAGAACGTCCGCTGTGCGCCGTGGGCGGTGAACAGGACAAAACGGCGGACCACGTCGCAGGCCTGGTAGCGGGCGCTGCTGCCCCCCGACAGGGTCGAGTGAGACAGGGACGAGGTCGAGGTCTCGGTGACCCAGATCGGCTTGTCGAGGCCGTGGTCGGCGAGCAGATCCCGGCAGCGCGTCTGGGCCGCGATCATCCGCTCCTCGAAGTCCCTACCGACCGTGTCGTAGTAATGGTAGTTGCCGATGTCGAAGTGTTCGCCCAACCCGTCGGCGAGCAGCTCGTCGAGGACCTCGAGGCCCTCGGTGAAGTCCTCGTTGTCGTTGCCCGCCAGCGCCGGCACCAGCACCTTCGCGTGGGGATCCACCTCGCGGATCCAGCCGCTGGTCGCCTCGACGATGCCCGACACGTCGATGGCCCTGACGCCCTCGTTACCGATCTCCCAGAACCTCACCTGGTGCTGGTAGCGGCTCACCAGCGCCTTGACGTACGCCTCGGCGTCGGCGCGCTGCTGATCGTCGGACAGGTCCAGGGTGTGCTCGGCGATGTACTGGGTTCGCGCCACGTCGTCCGGCTGGGAGTTCATCTCCTCCATCGAGAAGCCGCCGAAGGGGTACACGTAGCCGAAGAAGCCGTAAACCGTGATGATCCACGGCCGGTCGAGGACATCGAGGACGGAGTCGAGACGCTCGAAAGCCCAGGTGTCCCGGTCGGGCTGGATCTCCGGCCACGAGGTCCCCGTACCCGGCTGTCGCAGCCACAGCGGTCCGATGGCGTCCAGGTCGTTGTCGATCGCCTGCAGGTCCTGGTCGGTGAGCTCTGGCGGCGGCACGATGCCCGCGCTGACGCCGAAGCGCATCACCTCGGGTGACAGGGGTGGCAGATAGGGGGGGGCGTGGAGGAGCAGCCCGCGGCGATCGCCACGATCGGAGCCGCCAGCAACAGCGCCCGGCGGGCGTGATGGGTTCGTTTGCGGTCCGGCCGGGACATGTCCTCCCCCACAGACATCATACCTGCCCGATCCGGTGGAGTTCATCCCGGCGGTCGGAGTGGCCCGCCCGTTCCGTTCTGCCCCGAACGGACAGGCCTTTCCGTGCCGCCCGCGAACGTTACGAGCAGCGACCGAACAGCAGGAGATGGGCTATGGGCTCCTGCGGATCGTTGCTCGGTATCTCGATCTCGCCCAGGTCCGGGCTGCTGTCTTCTGGCGTGTAGGTCACTCCGATCTCGGCGCAATCGCCGGGCTCCAGGATGGCGCCGGACGGGTCGTCCGACAGGGCAAAGGCGTCACTACCGGTGGGAGTCAGCTGCCCGAGGGTCAGCTCCCCGTCTCCGTCGTTGCAGATCGCAGCCGTCTCGCTCAGCGCCTCCCCTTCATCGGCGTCGCTGAACAGGATCTGGATCGGATCGACCACCGCCTCCGGGGTGGCTGTGCGCCGACCACTGAGGGGCACCTCCACCAGGGGGTTGATGGGATCGTCGGACTCGATCAGCAGCCATCCGCTGTCCTCGCCCTCGTCGCTCGGCGTGTAGGCGACCTCGAGCTGGATCACCTGGCCCGGCGGCAGTGTGATCGGGGCGGGATCGCCCAGGGGCGCGAAGTCCGCGGAGCTCTCCCCGTCCAGGTCGGCGGCCGACAGGACCAGGTTCGACAGGCCGATGTTGGTGATCGTCAGCGTGTCGGTGGCCGACGCCCCACCGGGCAGCGAGCCGTAGTCCAGCGAGGAGGGGAGCCAGCGGATAGCGGATTCGTTCAGGTCGAATACGTCGAGGGGATCGCCGTCGCCGTCCTCGATACACGCGGGCAAGGGGGCCGTGATGACCGCGATGAGCAACAGTTGCAGGGGCAACACGGGCCGCGCGTTCATGCGTTCACCAAAGGTCTGGTGCTCCCACCCGTGTCGATCTAATACTGGCGCCCTCCGCGCGATTCGCCAAACGAATTCCGCGCGGATTCCGTGGGAGGAAAGCCGGTGAGGAGCAAGCCGACCGTGGCTTCCACCTTCCCGGCTACAGGTCTTTTTCCACCACCCACTTGCTGTTGTGGTTCGCTTCTTCCTCGCCGTATTCGCCGGCGTAGCGGGCCTCCTCGAGCCGGGCTTCGCCCTCGAGCCGGGCCTCGGCCATCGCGGCCTCCATGGCGGCCATGACCTCGTTCTTGGCGGCGTCGGCGGACAGGAGGGAAGAAGCGGTGCCATCCCCGCCCGGCGCCGGGATTTCGGCGGGGGCAGCCGTTGGCGGCGGCGCCGGAGCGGGGATGGGCACCTGGGGCGAAAGAGGCTGGGAGTCGGGGAGGCGCTGCGGTTGTGCCTCGGGGGGGGTAGGCGCCGCGGGCGCGCTCCCCTCGTCCCAGGGGGGAGGAATGTGGTCGAGGGTCGGCGGGAGTCCGAGATCATCGTTGCGCGGAAGCGCCGCAGGCGCCGCGGGCGGTGCGGGAGGCATCGGGGCTGCCGGAGCCCGTCCGTCGAATGACACGCCGATACCCTGGGCCGCGGACACGTCCAGGCCGCTGCTGCGGGAATCGGGCAGCGCGCGGGTCTGGACGACCAGAACGTCGCCGTCCATCCGCACCTGGTGCAGGGCGTGGCCGCCGCGGCAGTGGATCTCCACCACCACCGGTCCGCCAGTCCCGTCGGCGATTCCCAGCTGTTCGAAGTCCAGGTCCACCCGGACTCGATCGGCGGGTTCTCCGGCCTGGGCAAAGACGGGAACGACAAACAGGGCGGTCAAGGCCAGCAGCGCGCGCTTCCAGGTCATCTCGCAACCTCCACGACCAAACCTATCCGCAGGCAACGGAGGCGACGACTACCTGGGGATTACACGGGGTTACCGGGGGATTACCGGCGGCGGCAGGACGAGAGCAGCCAGGCCAGCCAGACGAAGCCCAGCAGCTGACCCATGTTCCGGTCCTCGATCAAGGGCGCGCGCCGCAGCTGCGCCATCGGCTGCAGCCCGAAGGCGTTGCGCAGCCGCTGCGCCACGCCCTCGTCGACGCCGGACGCCAGCAGCCGCGCACCACCAGCACCTCGCCGCCGCGGACCGACACCAGGAACAGCTCGTTCATCCGCGGCACCACGACGAACAGGCCGACCAGCACGGCGATCACGACCAGCAGCAGGAGACAGGGCATGCAGCTCCCCGGGCGAGGTTACGTGGGCGTCGAACACCCCGCCACGGTAGCCTATTCCAGCGTATGATACCCGGCCATCGGCACCTGGCCGATCGATGGAGTTTTGCCATGACCCCTGCTGTACGAAGCCTTCCTCTCGCCGCGCTGCTGGCGTCGATGCTGACGTCCACCGGCTGTCCCGGGGGCGATGTCCCGGTGATCGAGCCCCCGGAGGTCCCGCCGATCTACGACGTTCCGGTGGACGACAGCTGGCAGCTGGCGGGGCTGGGTAACACCGTCCACGTGGTGACCACCGAGTACGGGGTCCCCCATGTCTACGCCCACGACGAGGAGGACCTGGCCCGGGTGGTGGGTTTCGTCACGGCTCGCGACCGCTACTTCATGATGGACCTGGCCCGGCGGTTGATGCGCGGTCAGACCGCCGCGTTGATCGGCGACGACGCCCTGACCACCGACATCGAGAGCCGCACCACCGGGACCACCCGGGTGCTGGACAACCTGATGGCCTCGCTGACCGACGACGAGCGGGTGCGGATGCAGGCCTACGCCGATGGGGTCAACGCGTACATCGACGCCGCGGCGGCCGGCGAGCTGCCTTTGCCCTCGGAGCTGGCCCTGGCCGCCGGTCTGCTGGGCGCCGACGATCCGGTGGAGCTGATGCTGCCGTTCGAGGTCAAGGACGTGGCTTCGGTGGGATCGCTGGTCCTCTACGAATCCAGCTACGAGACCACACCCCTGAGCTACCAGCGGACTTTGGAGTCCTTCGACGGGCTGTTCGCGGGCGCGCCGCTGGAGGAGCTGCGGCGGACGGGCGCGCAGCAGGACATCTTCGAGAACGTGGTGCCAGCGGTGCCCATCTCGTCCGCAGACGGCTGGGGGGTGGATGGAGACCTCCCGGACGCCACCAGCGCGCGCCCGAGCTACCGGGGCCTGGACGCCGAGTCCGGGCTGCTCGACCGGGCGATCCGGCACGGGGATCACCTGGCCACCGCGATGGGCCGTCCCTATGGCCGCGACCGGGGCTCCAACTCCTGGGCCATCGGCCCCGAGCACACCGCCAGCGGTCACGCCCTGCTGGGCAGCGACGGCCACCTGGACCTGACCATCCCGTCGTTCTTCATCCGCTTGCACACCAACACCACTGTGCTCGGCGACGGCGACCTCGACGTGATCGGCATCACCGTGCCGGGTATGCCACTGGTGGGCCAGGGCCACAACGGCCGGGTGGCCTGGGGCCAGACCCAGCACTCCGGCGACATCAACGACTACTACCTGGAGCAGCTGATCCTGGACGCCGACGGGGCGCCGGCCTCGACCCTCTTCCAGGGGGAGCAGAAGGAGGTGGTGGCCATCGCCGAACAGTACGAGTCGGCGGTCGTGCCCCTGCTGGGTTCCGAGGGCGGCTCGTTCACGATCGACCGCTACGAGACCTGGGACGGCCGCGCGCTGGTGTCGGTGGAGGGCACCGAGGTCTCCGACCCCGACGACGTTACCCTGGAGCCGGGCGAGTCGCTGATCAACATCAACGGCGACTGGCTGATCCCCGGAGACGTGGACGCCGACGGGGTGGTCCAGGCAATCTCCCACGACTACGCGGCCACCGACGGCGGCAACCTGCTGCGGGCGGTGGACGGCTTCGGCCGCGCCGACGACGTGGTGGAGTTCCGCGAGGCCATGCGGGGGCTGGTGGCCTACAGCCAGAACATCATCGCGGCCGACAGCGCGGGCAACGTGTTCTACAGCGGCTACGAGGCCATCCCCTGCCGCACCTACCTGCCGAAGAACGCCGATGGCACCTGGATCGAGGGCGCCGACCCGCGCTTCCTGCTGGACGGCACCGAGTACGCCGGTTTCGAGATCCCCCTCACCGAGGCCGGGCTGGTGGACGAGTCCTTCGCCGACGATCCCCAGCGCTGCGTGGTGCCCTTCGACGAGTACCCGCAGTCGTTCAACCCTGCGTCGGGCTACGTGATCACCGCCAACCAGGATCCGGGCGGGATGACCCTGGACGGGGACATCTTCGACGAAGACTGGTACATCGGCGGGCCGTGGAACAATGGTTTCCGCGCCGGCCGGATCGACGACATGATCCAGCGTGATTCGGGGGTCGCCACCCTCGACTCCATCGTCGAGCAACAAGCCGATCACTTCTCCGTGCTCGGCGCCCGCTTCGCCCCCTACCTGCTGGAGCAGATCCAGTTCGCCCGCGATGCCCACGACGGGGGTGCCACCGAGGGTAGCGAGGGGCGGATCGCGGCCCTGTACGAGGCCGAGGCGGCCCGCATCGAGAGCGCGGCCGGCTACCTGGAGGACTGGGCGGACCTGGGCTACGAGGCGGCGTCGGGGGTCGAGACCTTCTACGACCAGCCCACCGCCGACCAGCGCCAGGCGGCGATCGCGACCTCGATCTACAATGCCTGGTACGAGGCTTGGCGGGTCTACGTGCTCGAGGACGAGGGGCTGCCGTCCGTGTTCCGGCCCACCAGCCGCGGCGGCCGCGCCCGGGCCCTGGACCTGTTCGTCCGCGGCGCCGAGCCCGGCAATCCGCTCGGGCTGGCCAGCTACAACGACGAGACCGGGGAGAGCGCCTTCTTCGACGTGCTGAGCACGGAGGAGATCGAGACCAGCCACGAGGTTGCGCTGACCGCGCTGGTGGACGCCCTGGACTTCTGGGCGTCCGAGCCCGGCGAGGACGGCGTCGGCGGCGTGGGCAGCGACGATCCCGAGGACTGGCTGTGGGGCCTGCGCCACCTGGTCCGCTTCAGCTCGGTGCTCGGCGAGTTCCTCGACGACGAGGATCCGCTGATGGCCGTCCTGCTGGCCGACTTCTCCATCGATCCCGACATGATCCCCCTGGCCGACGACATCGGCTCCGATGACCCCCGCGCCGATCTCCCCGGCTTCCCCCGCCACGGCGACTACTTCAACGTGGACAGCGGCAACCCCGGCGGCGGCGGCCCGGGCCTGCAATACGGTGACGGCCCGGTCATGCGCTTCGCCGTCGAGCTCGACCCGGCCGGGTTCCGCGCCGTCAACGTGATCCCCGGCGGCCAGTCCGCCCTCACCGACTCCGACCACTTCGCCGACCAGATCCCCCTCTGGCTCGCCAACGAAGCCCCCCCCTGCCACTTCGCCGTCGACGACGTCGCCGCCAACGCGGTCGGCCGCGAGCTGTTCCAGCCCGCCGATTGATCGAGGTTCGTCCCCTTCCGGTGCACTGCAATTGACCGGTCCGGCGGAACGGCCTATATCTTGGTTCGTGGTTCACGAGGTCATGAACCAACTGAACCGATGGCCGGGTCGCCGTGGGGGGGGGCCGGCGAGGAGGTCGGTATGGATGGGGGCCCGATTGGACGCGAGGACGCGGGTCCGACGACCCCATCCCCGTCCGTGGACACGCCGCAGCGGCGGACATTCCTCCTCCAGGTCGAGGAGCGCCTCGACGAGGTGGTGCGGGTCGACCCCGACGTCGACGACGCGCGAACCGAAGCCCTGATCGACGCAGCCCGCCACCTGGTCCAGGCCGGCGGCAAGCGGGCGCGGCCCTGGTTCACCATGTTGCTGGGCGAGACCTTCGCGCTCCCCGCCGGCCCCCTGTGTGACCTCGCCGTCTGCGTCGAGATGATCCACGCCGCCAGCCTGCTACACGACGACGTGGTCGACGAGGGGACCCGCCGCCGCGGGCGGCCGACGGCCAACGCGGTGTGGGGAAACCTGACGTCGGTTCTTTCCGGTGACCTGTTGCTGACCCTGGCCCTCGGGGAGATCCGGGGGCACCCCGCGGCGCTGCACCACGCGGCCCTGGACACGGTGGCCGCGATGACCCGCGCCACCCTGCGCGAGGCCGGCGCCCGCGGCCAGGTCGAGCTGAGCCCCGAACGCTGGTTCCAGATCGCCGAGGGTAAGACGGGCGCGCTGTTCGCCCTGTGCGGACGTGGGGTGGGACTGCTGGCGGACCGGCCCGACGACGCCGAGCGGCTGGCGCGGGCCGGGAACCACCTGGGGCTGGCGTTCCAGATCGCCGACGACCTGGACGACTTGCTGGGCCGGGGGGCGGGCAAGGATCCCTTCGCCGATCTGCGGAACCGCAATCCCAATGTGGCGGTGGCGATGGCGGTGGAGACCTCGTCCGCCCTGCGCCGGAGGCTGGCCGCGGCCTGGGAGGATCCCCACACCGGGACCGACGAGTTCGAACTCCTGGGCCGCAACGTGATCGATACCGGTGTCGCAACGCGCGCCTGGGAGGCCATCGGCCAGCACGTGGCCGCCGCGGAGCGCGAACTTGCACCCTGGAGCGCCGAGCCGGCGATCGCGTTGATATGCGCCTGGGCCCGGCGAATGTGGAGCCGCGCTGAACCCGATTCGAAGGCGACGTGCGCGGTTTCGTGACCCAGCCCGCCGACCCGCCCGAGCCGGCCCGACACCACCTGCGGCCGTGGGAACAGGTGGCCTGCGACGCGGTCGGCACCGTCATCGAGTTCTGGGGGTTCAAGCACAACCAGGGCCGGGTGTGGGCGCTGCTCTACCTGCGGGGCGAGCCGTACACCGCGACGGTCATCCAGCGCGAGCTGGGCCTGTCCAAGGGCGGCGTCTCGATCCTGGTGCGGGAGCTGGAGCAGTGGGGGGTGGTCCGCCGGGTTCGCCTACCCGGCCAGCGCGCGTGGCACTTCGAGGCCGAGCGGGATCTGATGGCCATGATCCGGCTGGTGCTCCAGGCCCGGGAGAGCAGGGTCGTCAGCCGGGTGCTGGCGGATCTGCAGCGGGCCGAAGAGCTGATCCGCCAGGACCCCACCGCCACCCGCGAGCAGCGGGAGCGGCTGACCCGCATGGTCCGCCTGGCCCGGGCCATCGACCGGGCGGTCGCCACCTTCATGGAGACCGCCCGTCTGGACGCCGGTCGCGCCGTCGACGCTTTGCGCCGCGGCTCCCGCCGGCTCCGCCGCCACTCCTCCCGCCTCCGCCCCGGCAGCTGACCTTTCCATCACCCACGAAAAATCCCGAGCCGTTCCCCGATTCTCAATCCGTGCGCTAGACTTCCCGCGGGGAAGTATCAGCGGGAGTGGAGCATGGTCGGACGGAGCGAGCTTCTCGGAGTCCTGACGTGCCTCGCCGTGGGCGCGATCGCCGTGCCAGCGGCGGCGGATGATGGAGCCTTCGAGGAGGTGGCGTTCCTGCCCTGGGGGGATGGGGACGGGGAGGTGGGCCGGTCACCCGCGCGGGAGGACGAGCTGCGGCGGGGTCCCCACGGGATCGCGCTAGGGGCGGACGGGAGCGTGGCGGTCGTCGACCGGGTGAACCGCCGGGCGCTGATCCTCGACGAAGACGGAGAGCTCCTTCGCACGATGGTCCTTCCCGGATTGCCCGGCGCGGCCGCGCTGCTGCCCGGCGGGGCGCTGGCGGTGGCCGACGAGGGCGACCGGCGGGTGGTGCGGGTCCTGGGGGGCTCGGCCGGGGTTGGCCGCACACCCCGCTGGGCCCAGCCGCCGGTACGGCTGGTCGCGTGGATCGACGATGAAGGGGCGACAGTGGTCGAGGGGCTGGACGCGTTCCAGCTCCGGCTGCCTGTCGCGGTGCGTGAATTCGCGCCCAACGCCCTGGACCGGGGTCGGCCGGCGGCCGATGGTCGCGCCGCCGCCTGGGTCGCCTGGCGCGACGGTGGCATCTTGCTGTCCTTCCCGCCGAGCGAGGTGATCCTCGATCCGCCCCACGAGCTTCCCGGCAAGGACGAGGGTTTCGGCCCGGGCGCGGTCCAGGTGCTGGCCACCGGCCCAGGCGAAGCCGTGCTGCTGGTGGAATCCGTGTTCACCGGCGCGGGCCCCATCGAGGCCGTCCGCGGTGTGATGCAGGTCGACGCTGACGGCGCCCGCGGTCCGCTCGTGCAACTCCCCGATCCCGGTCCGGTCGTGATCCCCGCGGACGTGGCCGCCACCGTCGACGGCCAGGTGTGGATGCTGGTGTCCGGCGACGACGGCTGCTCGCTGCGGCGGGCGACCGTCGGCGGCGTGGAGGTGTCCCGATGAGGACCGCCGCCGCGCTGCTCGCCCTGCTGCTGGCCACCCCGGCCGCCGCCATCGACCGGGACGAGGTGGTCGACCTGGCCCGGGATTACGTGCACCACCAGTGGTACTGCTCGTCGTCCAACCTGTCGGTCAACTGCTCCAACGACTGGTCGTCGGATTACTCGGTGGGCGACCAGGAGGGGCTGCCCTACGACTGGGGTGGTTACAAGTCCCTGACCCAGTTCGACAGCGAGATCGCGTCGGGCTACGGCGCCGGCTCCCACTCGTGGCACGGGATCCTCTCGTGCACCACCGGAGTCGACTGCTCGGGCTTCGTCAGCAAGCTGTGGGACGAGGGGCACTACACGACCTCGTCGATGTCGTCGATCTCCTACGGCGTCAATCAGAGCGACCTGATCCGCGCCGACGCCCTGAACAAGTCCAGCTCCCACATCGCCCTGTTCGCCCACGAGACCAACGCTGGCAGCCCGGTGATCTACGAGTCCACGACCGGCGGCACCCGGCTCTACGCCGGCTACAGCTGGTCCCATTACTCGACCTACTCGCCGATTCGCTACGACAACATCGCCAACGGCACCGCCCGCGGCACGGTCAGCAACCAGATCGGCATCGGCGGTTTTCCCTACGACACCTTCGACAGCACGGCCGGAGCCGGCAGCGACCAGTTCGACTCCTACTCCTGCGCGCCGTCGACCAACGAGTCCGGGCCCGAACGGGTCTACCGGATCAACGTCAACCAGTCGGGCACCCTGACCGCGACGGTCACCGACGACGCCGGCGTCGACATCGACGTGCACATCCTGGGCTCCGCCGACGCCAGTGATTGCCTCGATCGGGATGACGTCACCGCCAGCGCGCAGCTGTCGTCGGGCACCTACTATCTGGTCCTGGACACCTACGTGGGCAACGCCGAGTACCCCGGCGGCTACAGCCTGCACGTGGAGTTCACCGGTGGCGTCGGCCCGGGGGACGACCTGGACGGCGACGGCTACACCGAGGCGGACGGCGACTGCGACGACGGCCACGCCGACACCTACCCCGGGGCGCCGGAGACCGCCGACCACATCGACAACGACTGCGACGGGCTGGTGGACGAGGGCACCGAGGCCTACGACGACGACGGCGACGGCTACTCCGAGCTGGACGGCGACTGCGACGACAACCACGTCCACACCTACCCCGGCGCCGAGGAGATCGGCGATCACCTGGACAACGACTGCGACGGCGAGGTGGACGAGGACCTGGACGTGACCGACGACGACGGCGACGGGTACTCGGAGGCGGACGGCGACTGCAACGACCACGACCCGGGCACCCACCCCGGCGCGACCGACGCTGCCGACGGGATCGACAACGACTGCGACGGCGTGGTCGACGGCGAGGCCGGCGACGACGACGACACCACCGAACCCCCGCTGGGACCCAACTCCTTCGACGACGACGAGGACGAACTCGGGGTGGGATGTCAGTGCCGGGCAGCCGGCCGAACGGCCCGGGTCCCGGGTGCCTTGCTCCTTGCGGGGCTCGTCGTGCTGGGTGTCCTTCGGCGGCGATCCGGACCAGACCTATCGACAATGTAGACGATTCCCTGAGGAATTGGCGGACAGTCGGCGCTTGGACTGTGGCGGTCCCGGCTATTTCACCGTCACGCTCTTGGCCAGGTTTCGGGGGCGATCGGGGTTGATGCCGCGGATGCGCGCCACGTGGTAGGCCAGCAGCTGCAGCGGGATGGCGCACAGCAGAGGGGCCAGCCAGGGGTGGGTGGCGGGGACGCTGAACAGGGCGTCGGCGCAGTCCTCGGGGACCCGAGCCCCGGCCTCGGCGATGACGATGGTGCGGGCACCGCGGGCCTTGACCTCCTTGAGCGCGGAGATCATGTCGTCGCGGGTGTCGTCGTTGGGTACCAGGGCTATCACCGGGAAGTCCGGTTCGAGCAGGGCGATGGGGCCATGCTTGAGCTCGCCGGCGGCCAGGGCCTGGGCGTGCAGGTAGGCCACCTCGGTGATCTTCAACGCGCCCTCCGACGCGATGTGGGCCGCCAGGCCGCGGCCGATGTAGTAGACGTCGTCAGCGCCGTTGACCACCTCGGCCAGCTTCACGATCTCGTCCTCACCGGCCAGGATGGCGCCGACGTTGTCCGACAGCGCCATCAGCTCGCGGGCCACGCGGCGGCCTTCGTCCTTGCTCACCGCGCCCCGCTGGCGGCCGAACCAGAGGGTCATCAGCACGAAGACCACCGCCTGGGCGGTGAAGACCTTGGTCGAGGCGACGGCCTTCTCGGCGCCGGAGTTGGTGTAAACCCCCAGCCCGGTCTCACGGGGAATGGCCTTGCCGACCCGGTTGACGATCGAGAACAGGGTGTGGCCCTCCTCCCGCGCCCGCTTGAGCACGTCGAGGGTGTCCATGGTCTCGCCCGACTGGCTGACGGCGAGCACCCCGGTGCCCGCCGGGAAGCACTCGGGGCGCGCCTCGGACGCGGCCAGCGACTGGACCGTCTCGAAGCCGCCGTACTGCTCCAGCAGCTGGACGCCGTAGTCGGACGCGTAACGCGCGGTGCCGCAGGCCACGGTCCGCAGGTGGCGCAGCGCCAGCAGCTCGTCCCGGTGGGAGTCGAGCCCGCCGAGCTTGGCCTTGCCCGGGCCGAACAGCAGCCGGCCGCCGTGGTTGATCGCGTTGAGGATCGTCGTGGTCTGGGCGTGGATCTCCCTGCGCATGATGTGTTCGGACTCGATGGTGTCCTCGACCACCAGCTCCTCGTCGTCCAGCTCCACCGTCTCGTGGAGCGAGCCGTGGACCTCGTCGGCGCGGACGGTCAGCACATCGCCGTCCTCCAGCACGATCATCCGCCGGGTGTAGCGCAGGAAGGCGTCCTCGAGGGAGGCGACGAACATCTCGCCGTCGCCCTTGCCGATCAGCAAGGGGCTGCCGTTGCGGGCCACCACCAGCTCGTCCGGGTGGTCGTTCGACGCCACGACCAGACCCCAGGTGCCCTCCAGCTTCGCCACCGCCGCTCGCACGGCGTCTTCCAGCGACAGGCCGGGCTGCGCATCCAGCGCACGGCCGATGAGCCGGGCGATGAGCTCGCTGTCGGTCTGGGAGCGCATCCGTTCGCCGTCCCGCTGCAGCGCCGCGCGGATCTCGGCCTCGTTCTCGATGATGCCGTTATGGGCGATCCAGATCCGTTGACGCTCGTCCGTGTGGGGGTGGGCGTTGGGCACGGTGACCGCGCCGTGGGTCGCCCAGCGGGTGTGGGCCAGCCCCAGGGTCGAGCCGCGGAAGCCGACGATGTCGGGGTGGTCTCGCAGCTCCTTGGCCGGCGAGGCGCTGTGCTCGGGCACCAGCTTGATGGCCTTCATCCCGTGGCCGTTGGCCACCGCAAGCCCGGCCGAGTCATAGCCGCGCTCCTCGAGTTGCTCCAGTCCGGGGATCAGGACGTCGATGGCGTCCCGGTGTCCGATGTATCCGACGATGCCACACATATGTCTGCTCTCCGCTCCATGTTCCCTTGGTCGTTCGCGGGCCGGTTTGTATTCGATGACCCCCGATACAGCGCGCGGAATCCACCTCCTAGAACCTGATATCGGTCGAATGGCGGAAATCAACACCGCGGGCTGCCGGAGAGAGCACCCCCCAAGAGGTCGCCGTCGGGCGTGGGCGGACCCGCTATGCTGGTAGTCCAGACCCCGGGGGGGAGAGGAGCACGACATGAGCGGTCACCCCACGGATGCGATTCGTCCGCGACGCCTTGCCCCGGCTGCGCTGGTGCTCCTGTCGACCTTCGCGGTCGCTGGCTCCGCCCGGGCCCTGGACGTGGGCGTGCTCTACGGTTCCACCTGGTGGACCGACGATCTGGTGACCTTGCTCGACGGCCAGCCCGACATCACCGTGACCGTGTTCTCGACCTGCGACGCGGCCACCTTGAACCAGTTCGACGTGATCTGGATCTGGGGCAACTGCGAGTGCTACGACGAGACCGAGTTCGACGCCTAGGTGACCGGGGGTGGCGGGCTGGTGGCCAACGCCTGGGCGATGGGCAACTACGGCGCCGACCAGGCCTATTTCCCCTTCTATTCGAGCAGCGCGGACAAGCACCATTCCGGAACCCTGGAGGCGGTGGTGATCGACGCGGCGGATCCACTTCTGGATGGAGTGACCCTCAATCCCGGAGATCCGGCCGGCTACGAGGACTACTCCGGGCACGTGGTCCGCACCGGGGGGGTGGTGCCAGTGACCCGCAACGACGGCGATCCGCTGGTCGCCCGCTGGGAGTACGGCTCCGGGCGCGCGGTGTACCTGAACATGCACCACATCACCAGCGACTGTGACCTGGCCATCGACCAGGACTGCGACGGCGCCGACGTGACCGACGTGGACGGCGATGGTGTCGAGGGCGGCGAACAGGGTGAGGACTGCGACGACGAGGATGCCGCCATCTACCCCGACGCCGCCGAGGTCTGCGACGACGGCGTGGACAACGACTGCGACGGCGACACCGACGCCGATGACGGCGACTGCGCGGATCCGGTGGGGGACGACGACACCACGGACGAACCCCCCGACGATTTCACCGGGGGTTGTGCCTGCCGCAGCGTGGATCGGGCCGGGCAGCCGATTGGCCTGGCGCTCCTGGTCGCGGGGATCGTGCTGGCGGGCGTGCGGCGTTGCCGCCGCTGACCCGTTCTACTGGGGCACGTTGCACTGGCCGGAGCTGTTGAGGCCCCAGCAGAGGATCTCGCCGTCGGTGGTCAGGCCGCAGGTGTGGTCGTGGCCGCCGGCCAGGTGGATGAAGTCAGCCGGCGGCGGGCTGCACTGGCCCGAGGAGTTGTCGCCCCAGCACAGCGACTCGCCCGTGTCGAGGATGCCGCAGGTGTGCTTGATGCCCGACGCCACGTGGATGAAGGTGGCCGGCGGCGCGTTGCAGTTGCCCCAGCCGTTGTACCCCCAGCAGACGATGGCGCCGTCGGCGGTCAGCGCCGCGGTGTGGAAGCCGCCGGTGGAGACCTGGGTGTAGTTGCCCTGCTCGGCGGCGATCACGTTGATCTGGCCGTACTCGTTCTTGCCCCAGCAGAGGATCTCGCCGTCGGCGGTCACACCGCAGCCGTGCCAGTGGCCCAGGGTGATGTGGGAGAACGACGCCTCGGGCGGGTCGGTCTGACCGTCGTTGTTCAGTCCCCAGCAGGCCACAGTGCCGTCGGGGTACTCGCCACAGCTGTGGGAGAACCCGGCGCGGATGGCGCGGAACTCCTCTTGAGGCGGATCGGACTGTCCATTGTTGTTGTTGCCCCAGCAGGCGGGCAGCCCATCCGACTTGATCGCGCAGGTGTGGAACTTGCCCGCCTCGAACTGTACGTAGCTCTCGGGAGGCACCTGCTGCTGGCCGGTGCTGTTGTCCCCCCAGCAGATCAGCTCGCCGAGACAGGTCAGACCGCAGCTGTGGTCGCGGCCGATGTCCATCTGGACGTAGCCGTCCTCGTCGACGGTGCCGTCGCAGTCATTGTCCAGCTCGTCGTCGCAGCGATCGAAGGCGCCCGGATGGATCTGGCCGTTCAGGTCGTCGCAGTCCCCGTCGCAGTCGGTGAAGCCGTCCACGTCGGCGTCGGTCTCGTTGCTGTCGATGATCCCGTCGCAGTCGTTGTCCATCACCCCGTCGCAGGCCTGCTCGGCCCCGGGGTAGACAGCGGCGTTGCTGTCGTTGCAGTCCTCGGCGGCGGGGTAACCATCGCCGTCACCGTCGTCGGCGACCGTGGCGTCGTCATCGTCGGCGCTGTCGTCGTCGTTGCTGTCGTCGTCGCCCGTGGTGTCGTCGTCGCCGGAGATGTCGTCGTCGTCGGTGGCGTCGTCGTCGCCGCCGGGGCAGGCGGGGGTGAGCCAGAGGAGGGGTGCGATCAAGGCCAGGACGATCGCGGTTCTCGGGGACAGGGCGTGCAAGGTCGGGATCGCCTCCCCTGCCATGGTGGCGGGGGGGGCGCCAGTGGTCAAGGACCAGGCAGGGAGGGTGTGCTACTCGCCATCCTCGGTGCAGATGGTCCACTCCCCGGCGTCGGACCACTGCCCGTCCCGGCAGCGGTACGTATCGCCACCTTCGCAGTTGCCCTCCTCCCAGTTCGTGTCGTATTCGATGTCACCTTCGGTGCACTCCGAGGTCTCGTAGCCCCCTCCGGGGCCTTCGTTGTCGCCACCGTCGGTCTCGCCCTCGGGATCGTCCTCGGCCTCCGTCGGATCTTCGTCCTGGTTGGCAAACTGACATTCCTCGTACGCCCGCTGACCCGCGGAGCGGCTGAGGACGTAGGAGCCCAGGGAACCGATGGCCAGCCAGATGCCGGTCACAGTCAGGATCCCGGCCCCTGCGAGGGGGTAGACGACCAATCCGGCCGCTCCGACGACCAATCCGACGCCCGCGACCGTGAGAACCGCACCCGCGAGATCTTGCTGGGTGTCGATCTGAACCTGATCGCGCACGTCGTCGCAGTCGACTCCGCTCGAGCTCGCGATCGGTGAGGTCTCGATGGCGACCAGGGTGCCCGACTCGTCATACAGCCGGGAATCCCAGTAGACGTAGCTGGGATGGATCGAGAAGTGGATCTCCAGGCTGCCGACCGTGTCCAGCCCATGGGCCACGGTCACGGGCCCGCCCATGATTCCCAGCTGGACCGGATCGCCGACCCGCAGGGTCATGTCGACCCAAAGATCGCCGTCCACGTCGTCGGTCAGCGTCGTCTCGAACCAGGTCACTGACTGGTATCCGGCCACACATCCGGCGCCCTGGTCGCAGGACTGGGCGACAACCGAGATGATGTCCAGGTAGCCTGCGTCCTCATCGCCCACCGTCATGACGACGCAGTCGTCCTGATAGCCGCTATCCTCGTCTGGACAGGAGGCCTAGGCGACAAGCGGCTGGCCAGTATCGGAGGCCAGGTCGGCCACCAGGTCCTCATCGAGGATCTGGCCGTCGAAGCTCGCGGCGATGTCGATGCCCCCGTCCCCGACCTCTCCGATGCCGTCGGGAAATCCCCCGTGCAGGTCGCCGGGGCCACCGCCGGGCCCGCCGTGCCCGGACATCGCCGCTCGCGCCGCCGGGGGAAGCCCGGCCAGCATCATCATCCCCGTCAAAGAGCCCAGTGCCATCGTCGCCATGAACCGCCGCATCGTGTCCTCCTTGTCACCCGTGAATGTGGGTGGTTGGGTCTGAAACCCGACGGGCTGCTCGAACGGGTCAACTTTTTTTGGAACCTCCCCCTCGCGCTCTCGTACCCTGGGCGCCATGGGAGAGACTCCGCCGCCTTCGGTACGCATCGGCCGGGTCCTCGGCTCCCCGAGCGGGTGTTGCGGGCACGTGGACCGACGACCAGGCCCCGGAGTGGTGGAAGAGGCAGGGCGTCCGCTCCGGCCCGCCGACCTCGGGGATGGCCACCGCGGCGACCCTGGATAGGACGGGGGAGGGGGAGGAGTAGAAAGGGGGGGCTCAGCCGCGGCGCCGGATCACCGCGAGCCCGAGCAAGGCCAGGGCCGCCATGCAGTCCGCAGGCACCGTCCGGGCGATGTTGGTCTCGCAGTCGCAACCGCCTGTGATTTCGTCCGTGTCGTCGTCTCCGTCGGTGTCGTCGTCCCCGGTGGAGTCGTCGTCCCCGGTGGTGTCGTCGTCGTCCCCGGTGGTGTCGTCGTCGTCCCCGGTGGTGTCGTCGTCGCCCACGGGTTCGCAGTCGTCGTCGTCCTCGTCGGCGAGGCCGTCGCAGTCGTTGTCGACGCCGTCGTCGCAGGTCTCGTCCGCGTCGGGGGAGATGGTGGCGTCCTCGTCGTCGCAGTCGTCGCCTTCGTCGCCGCCGTCGTATCCGTCGCCGTCCACGTCGGTCAGGTCGGCGCCGTCGCAGTCGTTGTCGATGCCGTCGTAGGGGGTCTCGTCGTTGCCGGGGTAGACGTCGGCGTCCTCGTCGTCGCAGTCCCCCTCGCAGTCGGAGACCCCGTCGGCGTCGACGTCCGCCTCGTCGTCGGGGAGGACGCCGTCGCAGTCGCTGTCCGCCCCGTCGCAGATCTCCGCGGCGCCCGGGTAGATGGCGGGATCGTCGTTGTCGCAGTCGCCCTGGCAGGCGTTGAACCCGTCGCCGTCGGTGTCCTCGTCGACGTCCTCGTCGATCAGCTGGTCGCAGTCGTTGTCGATCTGGTCGCACTGCTCGGGGGCGCCGTCGTAGGTGAGGTCGTCGCCGTCGTCGCAGTCGCCAGCGCACTCGGCCATGCCGTCGCCGTCGTCGTCGATCTCGTCGGCCGGGACCGCGCCGTCGCAGTCGTTGTCGAGTCCGTCGCAGAGCTCCGGGTTGCCGGGGAAGACGTCGGCCTCGTCGTCGTCGCAGTCGTCGTCGCAGATCGAGTAGCCGTCGCCGTCGATATCGCCCTCCTCGTCGGTGGCGGGATCGCAGTCGTTGTCGGCACCGTCACAGACCTCCTCGGCGTCCGGGTTCACGTCGGGATCGTCGCCGTCACAGTCGCCGTCGCACAGGGTGAAGCCGTCGCCGTCCGGATCGGCCAGATCGTCGGTGCTCGGATCACAGTCGTCGTCGATTCCGTTGCAGACCTCCTCTGCATCCGGGTTCACGGCCGCGTCGGTGTCGTCGCAGTCCCCCGGGAGATCCACGTGGTCCGGGGGTGGCTCGCAGGCGGAGGTCGTGGCCGCTGGATTGCCGTAGCCGTCACCATCGGTGTCCTCGTACCAGATCTGGGCGTCGAGGGCGTCGTCTTCGTCGATGTCGCCGTCGCAGTCGTCGTCGATTCCGTTGCACAGCTCGTCGGCGCCGGGCAGCACGTCCGGATCGTCGTCGTCGCAATCGCCGTCGCAGACGGTGACGCCGTCACCGTCTGCGTCAAAGCCCTCGTCCACCGCCCCGTCGCAGTTGTCGTCGATGCCGTTGCAGTGTTCGACCGCCGCCGGGCTGACAGCCGGGTCGCCGTCGTCGCAGTCACCCGCGCAGCCGCTGAAGCCGTCGCCGTCGGCGTCGAATCCTTCGTCCACGTCACCGTCGCAGTCGTCGTCGATGAAGTTGCACACCTCGGCGGCCCCCGGGTGGATCAGCGGCGCGGTGTCGTTACAGTCGCCGTCGCAGGTGGTCCAGCCGTCGCCGTCGGCGTCGAAGCCCTCGTCGACGTCGCCGTCGCAGTCGTCGTCGATGCCGTTGCACACCTCGGTGGCGGCCGGGTTGACGGCCGGGTCGTCGTCGTCGCAATC
>CAYTBN010000055.1:0-45729 GCA_964436045.1 uncultured Rickettsiales bacterium
CGAGGGTCACGACCAGCAGCGCCGCCACCGCCGCGCCCCCGCGGACCCGGCCCGCCACCGCCGCCCAGCCCAGTCCCGCCAGCATGCAAACGGCGGTCGCCGGAACGACGGTCAGCATGTGGACCTCGCGCATCCTCCAGGCCACGTCACTCGAGCGCATGGCGTCGACCAGCGTCTGGTCGAACAGCAGCAGTGCCCCACATGCGAACCCCCCGGCCAGCCCCGCCAACCCCAGGCCCCGCGCCGCGGCGCGGGAACGGAGCGGGGACAGCAGCAGCCCTGCCAGGCCCAGTCCCAGGACCGGGACCGTCCAGGGGCGCAGTGGATGGAACCAGACCCGTAGCTGGGAGCTGGCCCGGGACCCCATCTCCTCGCCGATTCCCAACGCCAGGTCATCGCCGTGCCGCGCGGCCAGCGCAGCGGCCTCCACCAGCAACCAGGGCCCGACGACGAGCATCGCCGAAGCCACGGCCGCGGCCACCCGCAGGGCGGCCATCCACCGCTGGCCGCGATCGTCGCCACCGACGGGGGGCGCCAGCGCCAGCAGCACCCAACCGGCGGTCAGCCCGGTCGCCGCGGCGGCGTAGTACTGGTTGGTGACCCACAGGCCGACCAGGCAGGCCGCCAGCCCGGCCGCAGACAGCCAGCGCGACCCGGCGCGAACCAGGGACAGCAGCCACAGGGGCAGCAAGAACAGCAGCCCGTAGTCCAGACTGCGGCAATGCTGGATCTGCACGGTCATCGGCGCCAGCAGGTACAGCCAGCCGGCGACCAATCCCGCCCCCGGCGAGCGCGCCAGCACGACCACGGCGCCGCACATGGCCAGGCCGGCGGCGATCCAGGCGACGACCAGGACCAGGTTGTAGGCCAACACCGGAGCCGCCAGGCGCGAGACGGCAGACAGGGCCAGCACCGGCAAGGGGTTGAAGTTGACCTCGTGCCGCGGCATCGGATCGCCGCCGAGGTAGCTCCGCACCAGGTACTCCAGCGTCCCCAGCTCGTGGCCGCCCGCCGCGGCGAGCTCGTCCAGCTTGTCCTGGTTGCCGCAGACCATGGTGCGGCAGTCGTAGACCACCCGGTCCGCCGACGGCAGGAAGTCCCGGACCAGCAGACCGACGCCAGCCCCGTAGATGGGCAGGGCGATCAACAGGGTGGCGAGCAGCCGGCGGGTGTCCATGGCGACGATGCCGGCCCGCCGCTCAGCGGGCGGGCGCAGGCAGGGAATCCAGGTAGGTGGGGGCGGTCAGGCTGTCCGGGGTGGACGCCGCCGCGCGACGATCGCCCTCCAGCCAGGCCGCCAGCGCCGCCAGCCCGAGTTCGTGGGCGGCGGTCACGTCCTCGACCTGGAAGCTACCGGAGTAGGGGGCCGGCGGTACGTGGATGAAGCCGGTCAGCGGCGGGTCGTCTCCCTCGAGCTGCTCGTAGTGGCTCAGGTGGAAGAAGATGGAGTTGCAAAGGTAGGTGCCGGCGTTGCTGGAGATCGTGGTCGCGTACCCACCGTCCTCCATCGCCGCGGCCATCTCCTCCACCGGCAGGTCCGTGGACAGCTCGTCCGGGGCCCCCTCGACCACCGGCTCGTACCAGCGAGTCTCGCCGGCGTTGTCCGTGGAGTTCTCGAGGTTCTGGGCGCGGATCTCGAAACGCATGGCGTCGCTGTCGGCCATGCCGGTACCCAGCGCGACGGTGGGCGAGAGCCGGTCGATCTCGTCGCGCAGCAGCTCCCACGAGACGTCCCACTCCACCGGCAGTTCGACGATCCGGATGTCCATGCCCGCGCGCAGCTCCTCGTCCAGGGGGAGCAGGGAATCCCAGGACGGGTTGGTGGCGTAACCGCCGAAGGGCTCGAAGCCGCTGATCAACGTGACCGGCGGGATCTCGAGGGTCAGATCGACCACGTCGTCGCCCAGCCCGTCGTCGGCGGCGACGGTGAACGGGTAGGAGCCCGAGCGGGTGGGAACACCGGAGAGCGTCCCGTTCACGGACAGCTCCACCCCCGGGGGCAGGCTCCCGGAGACCACCTCCCAGATGGGCTCCTCGGCCTCGTCCACGCACGCCAGCGAGGCCTCGTAGTCCAGGGCGACCCGCGCTGCGGGCAGCTCCTCGGTGGTGATCGCGATCGCGCTGCCCGGCGATTCCTGGCAGCCGCCGAGGGCGATGAGGCAGCAGACGGCCAGCCATCGGGTCGGTCTCATGGGGTCGGCCTCCATCAATGAAGATACCCCGAGGCGTCTTCGCTCCAGGTCTCGACGATCCGCGCCGGTCGGCTGTCGGACCAGCGGGTGGCGGTCACCGAGCCGTCGTCGTTCAGCGTGCGCAGCACAAAATTCCACGTCCCGCCCTCTTCCTCCGAGCCCAAAGGCAGCAACCCGCGCAGCTCTTTCTTGGTGAACATTGTGCCATACGCGCCACTCACCGGATCCCAGGCGTAGAGCTCCGCGCGATCGAAGTCGCAGCCCAGATCCCCCTCGCCGGCCGAGGCGACCAGCCACGTCGGATGGTCGCTTCCGCCGCCCAGTTGCTGCCAGCCCACCGTCCGGCGGTAGCGGGCGTGGGACGGCAGGTTGCGGGGCACGGCAAAATCCAGCTTGCGGGTGAACACGTAGCCCACCCGATCCTGGCCCAGGTCGACCAGGTACCAGATCTCCTTGTCCTCACCCTCCATCACGCCCACCCGCCGGAACATGCCGAAGGGCGTCTTGCCGGGCACGGAGGCCAGGACACGGGCCTGTTTCCCCGGGGCGATCCGCAGGTTGGAGCGGCTCTTGAGCTGGCCGCTGGCCTGGGCCTGCAGACCGTCGATGGAGGCCCGCAGATCGAGAACCTGCTGCCACTCGGCGGTCGAGCCCAGCGCCGTCCGCTCGACGAATCCGACGCGGTCATCGTCCAGCTCCACCTCCACGTATTCGTCGTCGTGGGACACATCGGTCTTGTCGGCGACGGCGGTCACCGCCGTGCCCAGGGTCATCTCCTCGACCACGCCAGCGAACTCCGCGGGCGCCAGCCGAAGTTTGGCCCCCTCGCTCAGCACGACCCTGGATTCGGTGAACTTCGGTTCCGCCTCCCCTCCCCCACACCCCAGCACCACCAGGGCGAACAAGGCCAACCAGCCCCGTCCTCGGCCACCGCCCCATGCCTTTCGCACTCTCAGTACCACGCGTTCCTCCCGCGACGACCTTGCGCGCATCCCCGCCGCGAATATGTTAGATCGCGTGGCCGGATCGCGAGGAAGAGATGTTCAGCTATATCGATCCCGGCATCTACCGGATGCTCGTGGAACAGGGGAAGATCGTCACCATCGGTGAGGATGGCTTGCCCACCGACGACAGCGATGGTCCGGGCTCCGGACGGATCCACCTGCTCGGACCGATTCCCATACCGCGGATCGTCGATGGAGTCGAACATACCTTCCGCTGGTACCCCTTCGTCCGGCGCACCCAGTACCAGGAGGTCAAGGAGCTCGCCCGCAGGGCCCGGGACAGCAACCTGGAGCGGATGCGGGAGCTGCTGACGGCCCAGATGACCGTCAACTCCGTGCTGCTCTACGGGCCCTTCGAGCAGACCGACGTGCCGTTGGTGCGTCTCCACTCGTGCTGCATCACCGGCGAGACCTTCGGCTCCATGCGGTGCGAGTGCGGTCCGCAGCTGGACGAGGCCTTCCGGCGGATCGTGGCCGAGGGCAGCGGTGGGCTCGTCTACATGTCGAGCCACGAGGGCCGGGGCATCGGCCTGTGGGCCAAGGGCATCACCTACATCCTGCAGGACATGGGGCGCGACACCTACGACGCCAACCGGGATCTGGGGCTGCCCGCCGACTCCCGGGACTTCCGCGACGGGGCCTACGTGCTCAAACACTTCCTCCGCGCGCCACACCGGGTGAGGCTGCTGTCCAACAACCCGCTCAAGCGTCGCGACCTGACGGAGCGCGGCGTGGCCATCGACGCCACCGAGCGCCTGGTCGTGGGCGTGGGCGAACACAACATCCGCTACATGCGAGCCAAGGCCGATCACGGCCATACCATCGGCGACCTGCCCGGCGAGGGCAGGGACGACGAGGACGAGGGGTGAACCATGCATGACGACACGATCCTGGACGCCATCCGCGTCGCCGACCCGGCGATGGCCGAACTCGCCGCCGCCGAGAACGACCGGCAGCGGCGGACAATCCGTCTGATCCCGTCGGAGAATTTTGCCTCACCCGCGGTCCGCGCGGCCCTGGCCACCAACTTCACCAACAAGTACGGCGAGGGGTACCCCGGCCGGCGGTACTACCAGGGCCAGAAGAACACCGATGCCCTCGAAGACGAGGTCCGCCGCCGGGCCTGTGAGCTCTTCGGCTACCCCCACGCCAACGTCCAGGCGCTGTCCGGCGCGCCGGCCAACCTGGCGGTCTACAGCGCGTTCATGAAGCCGTTCGACGGGCGGATCATGGCCATGCGGTTGGACCACGGCGGCCACCTGACCCACGGCAGTCCGGTGAGCGTCACCGGCCAGTGGTTCGAGATCGAGCACTACGGCTGTGACCAGGACGACGTGCTGGACATGGACGCCATCCGCGAGCAGGCGCGGGCTTTCAAGCCCCACCTGCTGGTCTGCGGCTACACCGCGTACCCCCGGGCCATCGACTTCGAGGCCTTCGGCGACATCGCCCGCGAGGTGGGGGCGGTCTCCCTGGCCGACATCTCCCACATCGCCGGGCTCGTCGCCGGCGGCGCCCACCCGTCGCCCTGGCCCCACATGGACGTGGTCACCTTCACCACCCACAAGACCCTGCGCGGACCGCGGGCCGCGATCATCCTGGTCAAGGACGACCAGCACGCCGACATCGTCGACAAGGCCGTGTTCCCCGGCCTGCAGGGCGGCCCCCACTTCAACACCATCGCCGGGATCGGAGTCGCCCTGGCGGAGGCGGCCACCGACGGGTACCGGACCTGGGCGGCCAACGTGGTCGGCAACGCCCGCTCCCTCGCCTCGGCCCTGGTCTCACGGGGTTACCACGTCAGCTCCGGGGGCTCGGACAACCACCTGTTGCTGGTGGACATGCGCAAGTCCCGCCAGCTGCCCGGCAAGCGGGTGGCCATCGCCCTGGAGCAGGTGGGGATCGTGCTCAACTTCAACACCGTGCCCAACGCCAGCGACCGGCAGAAGCCCCTCTTCCCCGACGGCGTCCGGATGGGGACCCCGGCGATCACGACCCGGGGGATGGGCGCAGCCGACATGGACACCATCGCCGGCTTCATCGATCGCACCCTGGAGTTCGTCAAGCGGGGCAAGATCGAGAAGGGCACCGGCCTGTGGACCGACCCGACCCAGCGCGACACCATCCGCACCGAGGTCGAGGCCTTCGCCGCGGGCTTTCCGACCTTCCAGTACTAGAACGGGGGATTCGGGATGGACCTGCAAGGTATCGACGTCGTCGTCTTTCTTGTGTTCGTCGCCACGGTGGTCGGCATCGGGCTGTACAAGAGCCGGGGGGGGGAGGACAGCGAGGGCTATTTCCTGGCCGGTCGCGGGCTGAGCTGGTGGCTGATTGGCTTTTCGCTGATCGCGGCCAACATCTCCACCGAGCAGTTCGTGGGGATGTCCGGGAGTGCCGCGGGCTCCCTCGGGCTGGCGATCGCCAGCTACGAGTGGATGGCGGCGATCACCCTGGTGGTCGTCGCGTTCTTCTTCCTCCCCAAGTTCCTGCGCAGCGGCATCTACACCATCCCCGAGTTCCTCGAGGTGCGCTACAACGCCGCGGCCCGGGCGATCATGGCCACCTTCACGATGATCATCTACGTGGGCGTGACCATCGCCGCGGTGGTCTTCTCCGGTGCGCTGACGGTCCAGACCCTGTTCGGCGACGTGGTGCTGTTCGGCGTGCTGCCGATCAACGTCACCACCGCCTCGTGGATCATCGGCATCATCGCGGCGCTCTACGTGGCCTCCGGCGGCCTGCGGGCCTGCGCCTGGGCCGACCTGCTCCAGGGCTCGGCGCTGATCGTGGGCGGCGGCGTGATCCTCTGGTTCGCCCTCGATCGGCTGGCCGGCACCCCGGTCGCCGAGCTGGCCACCACCTCCCAGGCGGTGGGGGCGCTGGCCGACGACGCCGGCGGCTGGACCAAGTTCTTCGCGCTGAACGAGGACAAGCTGCACATGGTGCTGCCCCGGGACAACCCGGACATCCCCTGGACCGCGCTGGTGATCGGGCTGTGGATCCCCAACTTCTACTACTGGGGGCTCAACCAGTACATCACCCAGCGGACCCTGGGGAGCAAGTCCCTGGCCGAGGGTCAGAAGGGTGTGGTCTTTGCCGCGGCGCTGAAGCTGATCATCCCCTTCGTGATCGTCTTCCCCGGAATCATCGCGTTCAACCTGTTCGCCGACCAGATGTTCGACGACGCCGGGGTGCGCAACTACGACACCGCGTTCGCCCTGCTGATCGGCAAGCTGCTGCCGTCCGGCACGGGGCTGCAGGGGTTCGTGCTCGCGGCGATCCTCGGCGCGGTGGTCAGCTCGCTGGCCTCGATGCTCAACTCGGCGTCGACCATCTTCACCATGGACCTGTTCCGCAAGTACGTCAGCCCCGGAGCCTCCCAGCAGACGCTGGTCCGCGTCGGCCGGGTCTGTGTGGTCGTCTTCGTGATCATCGGGTGTCTCATCTCGCCCCTGCTGGGCAACCCCAACTTCGGCGGGATCTTCAAGTACATCCAGGAGTTCCAGGGATTCATCTCGCCGGGGATCCTGGCGGTGTTCGTGTTCGGCCTGCTGGTCAAGCGGGCCCCCGGGATCTGCGGGGTGGTCGGCCTGCTGATCAACCCGCTGATGTACGGGTTGCTCAAGCTGGTGGCGCCGTCGCTGGCCTTCCTGGACCGGATGGCCCTCTCCTTCGTCTGCGTGTTGCTGGTGATGGGCGCGATCACGGCGCTGCGGCCGATGGCCAGCGCCTTCGAACTGCCCACCAAGACCCGCATCGAGCTGGTCTCCTCGCGCCTCGCCCGCTACGGCGGGGTGGCGGTGGTGATCGCCACCGTCGTGCTCTACGTGATCTTCTGGTAATCCCCCGCTCCGGCGGACCCGTGCTACCCTCGCCGCCGTGCTGCAGTTCCTGACCGATCTTGCCCTGCGCTGGGGCTTCCCGGTCCTGATGGGAGCCCTGCTGTCCAGTGGGCTCGGCGTGCCGATCCCCGAGGACGTCCCCCTGCTCCTCACCGGCTTCCTGTGCGAGCGCAAGGGCATCCCGGCCTGGCACTGGGCGCTGGGCTGTTACGGGTTCGTGATGGCCCGCGACCTGCTGGTGTTCTCCTTCGGCCGCTACCTCCCCGAGCGCATCACCAATGGCCGCGTGTTCCGCTGGATCATCCCGCCCCACCGGGCGGAGAAGGTCGAGGCCTACTTCCAGCGCAAGGGCTGGCAGACGGTGTTCGCCGGCCGCTTCATGCCCGGGTTCCGATCGGTGGTGTTCTTCGTCGCCGGCCGCTTCGGCCTCCCCTACCGGACCTTCCTGCTCGCCGATGGGATCGCCGGCCTGATCAGCATCCCGGTGCTGGTGTTCGCCGGCCACTTCTTCTCCCACAAGCTCCCCGTGCTCCGGGAACAGGTCCAGGGCATCCAGACCATCATCGTGGCGGTGATCGTCGCCTACCTGTTGCAGGGCCTGGTGCGGGGCTGGGTCCGGGCCCGCCAGGCGTCGGGGCGCTGAGGGGCTGTCCCTTCAGACCTGATCGTCGTCGAGTTCGAGCAAGGGGCGGAAGCCCAGGTTGTCGGCGGTGGTGCCGTTGTGGACCCCCCGCTCCAAGGTCGCGAGACAGGTCTCAGCGGGTTCGCTCCAGCTGCTGCCGCGAACCGCACGCTGTCCCACTAGCTCGCCGAACCACCCTCCGCACCACTCGCGGATCAGCCCCGCCATGTCACGGACGCCGTACGGCGACACATCCCCGTCCACCGACCCGATGGGCTCGAGCCTGGGGCCCTCCTCGCGGGTCTCGCGCATCAGGCAGAACGAGGGGTCGAAGGCATTGCCCCACGGATAGGCACGTCCATCCGGACCGCGGGCTGCCTTCTCCCACTCGGGCGAGGTGGGCAGGCGGTATCGACGGCCGTCCTGGAGGCCCAGCCATCGGCAATAGGCCTCGGCATCCTCGTGGCTCACGCCCACCACCGGACAGTCCAGCGCAGGGACGTCGTCGACGCCATCGAGGGTGTAGCTCTTGCCCGCCCGGCGCCAGCGGTGGCCCGGGATCGAGTCGCAGCGGGGTAGCCGCTGCCAGGCCTCGAAGCGGTCCTCGCCGTCCAGGTCGGCCACGAACCGTAGGTACTGCGCGAAGGTCACCGGGAACCGCTGGATCGCGAAGTTGGGGAAGTCCTGGATCTCGCCGCGGCCCGGGCCGACGAAGACTGCACCTTCGGGGATCGGCACAAAACCCTCGGCGATATCCGCGTCCAGCCGCATCCGCACGTCCACCCGCTCCTGTCGTCGCATGAACAGGGGGCGGCGGACGGTCCGGTCCCCGTCCCGGACCAGGAGCACGTACGCTCCCATCGCCAGCTCGATCGGGGCGATGGGCGAGGTCCCGAGCGGCCGGGCCTCGGTCTCGTGGAAGCGCCGCTCCCACTCCTCGAGGGACGCGATCTCGATGGTACAGGTGGCGGGGTTGGTCTGGACGGTCAGCACACCCGATCCGCGGAACTGGCCCCCGTAGCGCTCCTCGTCGAAGTGGCGGATCAGCGCCTCGTAGTGGGCCGAGTCCTCGCCGTCACCCGCGGCCTCCGCCGCCAGGAAGCGCTCCCAGTACAGGTCGGCCAGGCCGGCGCGGGCGCGGGTGTGATCGGGCACGAAGGTCAACGACTCGTGGTAGCGGCGGACGGCGTCACCGAAGGCCTCGAGGACCTGCTGCTCGGTGTCCCGGACCTCCTTCTCCGCCCGGTAGAGCTCCGCCCGCTGGTCGTCGGGGGCCCAGGCTGGCGTGTGCTCGTTGGCCTTGTCGAACTGCGCGCGAGCCCGGGTCAACCGCCGCTTGAGCGCCAGGTGGCGCTCCACCGAGTGCTCGGCGAGGCCCACACGGCTGGCGGCGCTGGCATTCCGGCGGGCCTCGGCCTTCTTGCCCTCGATGTGGAGCTCGAGTTCCTTGGCCAGGCCACGGGCCTCCTGGACCCGCTGTTCGGGGTCCTTGTCCATGCAGCGCACGGCCAGGGCAGCCAGATCCCCGGGAACCTCGCGGCCCGGCGGGGCGACCTCGGAGGGGCTGGGGGGGGTGGTCGACACGATCCGGCGCAAGTAGACCTGCAGGTTCTCGGACTTGGCCCGCCGATAAGGGGGCCGCAGCGCCAGCACCTGGTAGAGGATCGCCCCCAGGGAGTAGATGTCCGAGCGCTCGTCGGTGCCCGGCAACCCGAATCGGGCCTGCTCCGGGGACATGTAGGCCGGCGTTCCCTGGACGAGTTCGCTCTTGCCGGTCGCCGGCGGACCGTCCTTGCGCTTGATCTTGGCCCGGGCCAGCCCCCAATCGATGATCACGACCTCGCCGTACTCGCCGATCATCACGTTGGAGGGTTTCAGATCCCGGTGGAGGATGCCCTGGGAGTGGACGAAGGCCACCGCCAGGCACACCTGGCGCAGGATCGACATCAACTTGATCAGCGAGTATTCCTCGCTCATCGTCGCGTCGCCCCGGGCCTGGGCCTGGGCCCGCAGCAGAGCGCTGAGGGAACGACCGTGCACGCGCTTCATCGTGTAGAAGAAGCGGCCATCCTCGGTGACCCCCAGATCGTGGACTGGAACGATGTTGGGGTGCTCGACCCGGGCGGTCAGGCGGGCCTCGTGGATCACCGCGTTGACCACCCGCGCCTCGGCCGCCCGCTCGGCCCGGACCAGCTTGATCGCGACGCCACGATTCAGCCGCAGATCCTTGGCCAGCCACACCTCACCCATGCCACCACGGGCCATCCGTCGCTCGAACACGTAGCGCGTTCGCAGTCCGGGGGGTGCCTCGCGGGGGGTCGGGTCCGGGGCGGCAGGGGTGGAAAAACCGGTGGACGACCCGGGCGGGCGCAGGGTCGGAAGCGAACGGGGCTCATGACGTCCCGGACGGGCCTCGCCCGGACGCTCCGCTCCCGCCGTCCGCCCCTTGACCTCTTCGTCTGCCACTACGCCTCGCGTCAAAGCGATCAGTGTACCAGCCAAGAGTCCCGTTGGGGATCGTGAGGGCCGTGCTAAGATCCGCGTCCGCCGCCCTGCGGCGCCGCGAGGACACAGTGAACGAACACCCCTGGGATCTTCCGGACCGGATCGGCCGCTACGAGATCCTTTCACTGCTGGGACAGGGCGGCTACGCCAGGGTCTACAAGGCCCGCCTCTCGGGCCCGATGGGATTCACCAAGACCGTGGCGATCAAGGTCACCTCGGCCCCGGATGCGGAGAACTCCAAGCAGGTCAAGGCGCTGGTCAACGAGGCCCGGGTCTGTGGCCGGATGCAGCACCCGAACATCATCGAGGTCTACGAGTTCGGCCGCTGGGAGCGCCAGTACTTCATCGCCATGGAGTTCATCCAGGGCATCCCGCTGGACGAACTGATCGATTCGGCCGCCGAGGCCGGGGACCAGCTGTCGGTGGGGCTGGCGATCGACGTACTGTGTCAGACTTGCCGGGGGCTGCGCTACGCCCACGACCTGGTCGACGACAACGGCACCCACCACACGGTGATCCACCGGGACCTGAAGCCCGCCAACCTGATGCTGGCCACCGCCAACATGGTCAAGATCATGGACTTCGGCATCGCCAAGTCCGCCCTGCAGTTGACCAAGACCATGGAGGGGTTCACCAAGGGGACGCCGATGTACATGTCCCCCGAGCAGGTGGCCGGCGATCCGCTGACCCCGGCGAGCGACATCTACACCCTGGGCATCGTGCTGTACGAGATGCTCACCGGCGCCCGGCTGTTTGCCGCCGACAATCTGATGCAGGTGATCGAGAAGGTCTCGCGCTCGGACGTGGCGGACGACCTGGACCGCCACGCCGGGGTGCTCGACCCGGTGATGCCGGTGCTGGAGTGCGCGCTGGGGCGGGATCCCGGGGATCGTTTCGCCACCGCCCAGGCGCTGCTCGAGGCCCTCGAGGTTCTGCGGATGCGCGTTCCGGCTGGGCGCTCGGTCGCCAGCCTGGTCGAGCACTATCGCAAGCCGGAGCCGCTGACGAGGCCGGCGAAGTCCGCCGGTACCGCCGCGGAGCAAGCCCACGCCAGCGCGTGGTCCGTGGTGATGCCCGCCCTCGGACCGGACGGCCTGATCGACGAGGAAGCCGCCACCGTGACCCTCGAGATCGACCTCGACGGAGACTGACCTTCGCCCTCCTGACGCCCGCCGCCCGACGCCTACTTCTCCGCCAGCTCCTTCTCCATCTCCGACACGATCCAGGCGAACTTCTCGAGGCAGTCCTCGATGGGCTGGGGCGTGGCCATGTCCACGCCCGCGTCCTCGAGGATGTCGATGGAGTACTTGGAGTCACCCGCGGACAGGAAGCCGAGGAAGTCGCGCTGGCGACCCATCCGGGTCCGCTTCTTGCCGGTGGTCAGTCCCTTGGCCAGGGACAGGGACGCCGAATAGCTGGTGGCGTACTGGTACACGTAGTAGCTGCGGTAGAAGTGGGGGATCCGGGCCCAGCACATGTCCAGGTGGCCGTCGAGGATCAACTCCGGTCCGTAGTACTTCTGGAAGATCTCGCGGTACAGCTCGGTCATCGAGTCGGCGGTCAGCGCCGCGCCTGCCTCGGCCATCTCGTGGGCCCGCAGCTCGAACTCGGCGAAGTAGGTCTGCCGGAACACGGTGTTCATGATCTGGTTGGCCCAGAAATCCAGCAGGTAGAGCTTGACCTCCTTGTTCGGGGCCTCGTCGATCAGCTTCTGGATCATCAGCACCTCGTTGGTGGTGCTGGCCACCTCGGCCACGAAGATGGTGTGCCCGTGGTAGGTGTAGGGCTGGGTCTGGTTGCTGTAGAAGCCGTGCATCGCGTGGCCCATCTCGTGGGCCAGGGTCGACACGTCCTCCAGCTCGCCCTTGAAGTTCATCAGCACGAAGGGGTGCATGGCGTAGACGGTGGACGAGTACGCGCCGCTCTTCTTGCCCTTCGTCTCGTGCACGTCGACCCAGCCGGCGTCGAATCCGTCCTGCAGATCGCTCACGTACTGCTTGCCCAGCGGATCGACGGCGTCGAGCACCATCTCCACCGCGGTCTCGTAGTCGTACTCGGTCTCCGGCTTGGTCACCAACGGCGCGTAGACGTCGTGGCTGTGGAACTCGTCCAGGCCCAGCACCTGCTTCTTGAGCGCGACGTAGCGGTGGAGCGGATCGAGGTTGGCGTTCACCGTGTCGACCAGGTTGGTGTACACCGCGGCGGGGATGTTGTTGGGGTACAGCGCCGCGTGGAGTGAGCTGTCGTAGCCGCGCACTCCCACGTTGAAGCCGTCGGCCTTGACGTGGGTCGAGTAGGTGGTCGCCAGGGTGTTCCGGTACGCGTGGTAGGTACCGTAGAAGGCCTCGAGGGCGGCCTGACGCACCTGCCGGTCGTCGTCCGACCGCAGCTGGTACCAGGTGGTGTTGTTGACCTGGATCTCGTTGCCATCGCCGTCGGTGATGGTCGGGAACTGGAGGTCGGCGTTGGTGAAGAGGTCGAAGATCTCGCCGGGGCCCGCGGCCATCTCGCTGGTGGCCGCCAGGATCGCCTCCTTGTCGGCGTCCAGGGTGTAGGGCCGCATCCGGTTGATGTTCTCGAGGGCGAACACGTACTGGGCCAGGATCGGGTCGGCCACCAGCGTCGCCATCTGCTCCTCGGGGATCGCGAGGAGCTCGGGATTCATGAAGGCGACCGCCTGCTCGAAGCGCATCCACAGGTTGAACACCCGCGACAGCATCCCCTGGTACTTGTTGATCCGGGTGTCCTGGTCGTTCTTGATGTGTGCGTACTGGTAGAGGTGTTCGGCCTTCATCGCGAACGCCTCGCTGCCCTGGAGTGCCGCCAGCAGCGTCTCGGCCGACTCACCCAGGCGTCCCTGGTACTCACCCACACCGGCCAGCTCGGCCTCGAGATCGGTGAACGCCGCTTCCCAGGAGTCGTCGTCGGGGAACAGGTCCTCGGGGTGCCATTTGTGTTCGGGAGCGACGGCATCACGCTCGGGCGGCTCGCCCGCGGCGGCGCGCGCCCGGGGCGCGTGCCACGTGACCAGCAAGCCGGCGGCGAAGACGATCATCAGGGACAAGGCATCGGTGCTCACGGTGATCTCCTCTTGATTGTGCGCGAGAACATACACAGGTTCGGGCAGGCGAGATAGCCACGGCGCGCGCCGCGGGCGACCGGGATCGATCAGGTGGGATCGAAGACGCAGCGAACGCCAAAACCGTCGTGGACCCGGTCCGGCTCCGAGTACTTGCGGCGCACGGTGCGCCCGTCGTACCAGCCCTGGGTCCAGCTGCCACCGCGCAGCACCTTGAAGCGGCCGTCGTCAGCCCCTGGCGGATCGGAGGAGGGGCTCTGGCCGTAGTAGGCGGAGTGGTACCAGTCGTCGACCCACTCGGCCACGTTGCCGGTCATGTCGAACAGGCCCATCGCACTCTTGCCGTCCGGATACGACCCAACGCGCGTGGTGTCTTCGAGGCACAGGCCGTAGTTGCCCAGATCGCAGTTGGCGTACCAGTCGTCGATCTCCACCAGCTCACCCCAGGGCGCCTGGGGGTTGGCGGGCGATGGACCCTTGGCTGCCATCTCCCACTGGGCCTCGGTGGGGAGCCGCCCGCCGCGCCAGGTGCAGTAATCGGTGGCCTGCTGCCAGGTGATGTTGGTGACCGGATAGCCGCCGAACTGCGGATCCTCGAAGTAGTTGGGGCGGGTCCGGCTCGCGAACGAATCCGGCGCGGTGCACGAGCCATCGGCCAGGCAGCGCCGGTACTGGAAGTTGGTCACCTCGTAGAGCTCGATGGCGAACGCGGACAGCGCCACCGTGTGCTGCGGCCGCTCGTCCCAGTAGGAGATGAACTGGCCGGGGACGACCTCCGAGGTCTCGTTGGAGCCGACCTCGACGTCGCCGGCCTCGATCTCCAGCCGGCAGCCGCTGTCCTCGACCCCGTCGCAGTCGCTATCGACGCCGTCCCCGCACCCCTCGTCGGCGGCGGGGTGCACGGCCGCGTCGTTGTCGTCACAGTCGCCCTCGGCCGCCGTGAAGCCATCTCCATCGACGTCGTCCGTCGGCGAGCTGTCGTCGTCGCCAGCGGTCAGGTCGTCGTCGTCGCAGACACAGTCGTCGTCGGCGTCACAGGCGGCCAGGGCGAACCCCAGGGCAGCCATCCACAGCAGGGGGTTCCATGGCATACGCATCTCAGCTGGCCTCGTCATACGCGCACCGGAAGCCGATGTTGTAGAAGCTCGAGCCCAGCTCGCGGGCCGGGTGGCGGACCGAGACCGTGGGGTTGCCCCACCAGGTGAATGCCCCGCCCCGGTAGCTCAGGTTCTGGCCCGCGGGGGGGCCGGTGGGATTCTCGTAGGGGCTCGACGCGTAGTAGTTGGGCGCGTAGAAGTCCTCGAAGAATTCCCAGACGTTGCCAGCCATGTCGGCCACGCCGTAGGGCGACAAGTTGAGCGGATAGCTGCCCACCCGGACGGTCTCGCCGACGCACCAGTTGGCGTTGCCGAAGCTGCAGTCGTACCAGTCGCCCCAGGGGTAGAGGCGCTCGTCCTGATCCCCCCGGGCCGCCTTCTCCCACTGGGCCTCGGTGGTCAGGTAGCCACCGACCCAGTTGCAGTAGGCGCGGGCGTCGTCGCGCTGGATGTAGATCACCGGGTAGTCCAGGTAGGTGTCGTCGTCGTAGTAGTGCTCGCGCTCGAACGACTTGACGAAGCGGGGCGCGTTGCAGACGCCGGCCTGTTCACACTCCCTGTAGTACCGGACGGTGACCTCGTACTTGTCGATGAGGTAGGCGTCCAGCCAGACGGCGTGCTTGGGCCTCTGGTCGCTGGCGCCCACGTCGTCGTCGGCGCCCATCTGGAACTCACCCTCGGGGATCAGGATCCGGCAGCCGTAGTCGACGATTCCGTCGCAGTCGTCATCGACCTCGTTGCCACAGGTCTCCTCGGCGCCCGGGTTCACGTCCCCGTTTCCGTCGTCGCAGTCGCCGTCACCGACGGTGTACCCGTCGCCGTCCGCATCCTGACCGGGATCGGCGGTGGTGTCGTCGTCGCCGCCGCTCGTGTCGTCGTCGGCGCTGGTGTCGTCATCGGCGCTGGTGTCGTCGTCTCCACTGGCGTCGTCATCGGCGCTGGCGTCGTCGTCGGCGCCCGTGTCGTCGTCGGGGCACTCGCAGGGTGTGGTCGGGCAGCCGATCAGCAGCCCCCCCCACGCGCAGCACAGCAGCAACAGGTATCGCAAGGTCACGCCCTTTCCATCGGTCGATGGTGACCGGCTTGGCGCGCGCACGCCAGGGCACTGTGTAGCACGGCGAACCGCCCAGGCCCAACGAAAGGGGTTGGGCTGGCGGTGCGAAGGGCGCTATATGCTCAGACGAGCGCGCCCGCCCGCGGGGGTGCGAGCTGACAACGAGATGAACACGATGCCCACCCTCCGCCGCACCGCCCTTCCGCTGCTAGCGGTGCTGGCGTGCTGCGCGGCCCCGCCCTTCGCCGCCTCGTCCCAACCCGTGGAACACGTGTTCCTGTTCGTCATCGACGGGGTCCGTGCCAGCGAGGGCTTCGACGATCCCGACTACACCCAGGTCGCCGCGCTGATGGAGGAGCTGGCACCCCTGGGGAGCCTGTTGACCCAGATGGAGGTCCGGGGACAGACGGTCACCCTGCCGGCCCACCAGGTCTACGTCAGCGGCACGTACTCGGACTACGGCAACTTCAGCCCCTACGAAGGGCGGGAGAACTACGTGCCCCGCTCCCCGACCCTGTTCGAGGCCTACCGTCGCCACTACGGCGTACCGCCGGGCGCCTGCTGGGTGGTCTCGGACACCGACCTCGTGGGTCCGGACGTGACCCACAGCTTGATGCCGGGGTACGGCCTGCAGCTGCGGGCGGACGCCGTTTTCGAGACCGAGGATGCCCGGGACGACCTGTGGGCCTGGCAGCAGCTGGAGTCGGTTCTGGCCAGCAACGAGGTCGCCCTGGCGCTGATCAACCTCCACGACGTGGACGACCGGGCCCACCAGGGTGATTGGGACACCTACCTGTCGCGCACCGAGCTGGGCTCGGCCGAGATCGTCACATTCTGGCAGTGGCTGCAGGCCAGCCCGGTGTACCAGGACCGGACGGTGTTGATGGTCTCGACGGACCATGGCCGCCACCTGGAGGGCATCGAGGGCGGCTGGGTCAGCCACGGCGACGAGTGCACCGGTTGCCGCCAGGCGTTCCTGCTGGCGCTGGGACCGGGTATCCGCCAGGGGTTCGTGAGCGACGAGCCCACCTCGCTGCTGGACGTCGCGCCGACCATCGCGAGCCTGATGAGCATCCCCTTTCCCTACCACCGCGGACGGGTGTTGACCGAGCTGCTGGAGAACGGCGCGTCGGTGGACCCCGGGCCCGGCGGCCGGTTCCAGCCGCGGACGGCCCGGGCCGACGACCTGCTGGTCAGGGTCTCCGAGGTGCAGGACACCGCCCTGCAGGACGCCGAGGGCGCCCACCAGGTGCTGGTCGAGCTGTCGATGGACGGGGGGCAGAACTGGGATCCCCAGACCACCGGAGGCGCGGTGGCCCAGTACTCGCCGACGGCCTGGACCGACGGCGAGGTGGTGGTGTCGGCGTGGCTGGAGATCGAGGTACCTGGCACCTCGTGGTTCATCCGGGTCCGCAGGCTCGAAGCCGGCGAAGACAGCTGGGACGAGGTGCTCTACGAGCCGATGCTCTCGAGCTCGACGCCCGTGGGCAACCTCCAGCTCGTGGCCAGCGAGGACCGGCTGTTCCTGGTGGAGAACAACAGCCTCAACGAGCGCTTTCGGTTGTGGACCAGCGACGACCGCGGGGTCAGCTGGTCCGGCGAGTTCAGCCAGCACCCGCTGGCCCGGGGTTTCCCGCGCGACTTGCAGATCGTCGACCTGGGCGACCGCTGGATCGCCACCTTCGCCGCCCACGCGGCCTCGGCTCCCACCGACCCCGAGCCCAACGACAATACCGAGATCTACTGGCTCGTCTCCGACGACCAGGGCGAGACCTGGGACGGGGAGTTCGCGGTCAGCGACGACGACATGCCCAGCATCCAGCCCGCGGTGGCGCTGGATGGGCTGGGTGTGGTCCACCTGGTGTGGGCCGACCGGGCCCCGGACGGTTTCCAGCTGTTCCACGCCGAATCCACCGACTCCGGCGAGACCTTCACCTTGCCGGTCCAGCTGACCTTCGACTCCCTGGGGGCCTGGGAGCCGGCGATCGCCGTCGACGGCGGTCGGGTGTGGATCGCCTGGTCCCAGATCGACGTGCCCAACGTCGCGCGGATCCAGGTCGGCCTGCTGGACGGCGACTCGCTGGTCGACGTGGCGGTCCTGTCCGAGGACTCCCGGGTGGCCCGCACGCCGGACATCCGGCCGCTGGGGGACTGCAACGCGCTGGTGAGCTGGTCCGAGGGGGATCTGAGCGGGGCGTGGGATCTGCGCCAGGCCAACCACGAGACCGGCCAGCGGTCCGCCGGGGAAGTCGAAGGCCATCTCGTCCCCGAGGTCGTGCCGCCCACGGAGCCGGCGGAGCTGGTGTTGAGCCTGACGCCGACCGTGGGAGCCGGCGATCTCGGCGTCAGCGCGATCCGGGTCGAGGCGGCGGCGGGTTTTGCCTTCGACGGTGAAGCGACCCTGGACGTGGACGGCGTCCCCACCGAGGGGGCATCCCTGATCGACGTCGACACCCTGGTGTTCACCCTCGATGTCCCGGTGACCGAAGACGGCGCCAGCCTCGGACTGCGCTTCCGCGTGATTCCGCCGGACGCGCCCCAATCGGCGACCACCTTCCAGGCATGGCTCGAACACGCGGAGGCGGGCTGTCCGACGGCGGTGGACGACAACCTGTGGATCGCGGTCGAGGAGGCTGGCGACGACGACGATGTCTCCGGCGACGACGACTCGACCCCCGCGGACGACGACGACTGCTCCTGCCGATCCGACGGCGGCTCGGCTGCAGCCGGGGCCGGAGCCGCGTTCCTGCTGGCGGCGGCGGCCGCCTTCGGTCTGCGCCGACGATCGGGGACGCGCCGATGACGGCCTGGGGACGCCTCGCGCTCGCCGTCGCCTTCCTGGGCGTCGCGACGGGAGCCGCTGCCCAGCCGGTCGAGCACGCCTTCATCGTGGTGATCGACGGGATCCGCGCCAGCGAGGGATTCGACCAGCCCGGCCAGGAGCAGCTGGCGCCCCTGGTCGAGCAGCTGCTCCCCGAGGGCAGCTTGCTGGGCTGGATGGAGGTCGGGGGCCAGACCCTGACCCTGCCGGCGCACCAGGTGTTCGTCACCGGCACCTACTCGGACTGCGGCAACACACCGTCGACGGAGGGCCGGACCCTGGTGGCGCCCCGCTATCCGACCCTGTTCGACGCCCACCGGGTGCACTCCGGGGCCGCGGACGAGCGGATGTGGGTGGTATCCAACTCCCCGCTGGTCTCCGACGACATGGATCACACCCTGATGCCCGGCTGGGGCCCGGTGACCAGCGCCAGGCGGGCCATCGACTGGGGGTACAGCGAGGGGGACGACTGGGTCTGGGAGCAGATCGAGGAAGCTCTCGCCCAGTCCGAGGTCGACCTGATGCTGGTCAACCTCCACAGCACGGACCGGATGGGTCACTCCGGGGACTGGGACGGGTACCTGGGCACGGTTCAGCAGGCCGCGACCGACGTGGTGGCCTTCTGGCATCGGCTGCAGGCGGATCCGGTCTACCAGGACAACACCCTGTTGCTGGTGACCACCGACCACGGACGCCACCTGGACGGGGTCGGGAGCGGGTGGATCAGCCACGGGGACGAGTGCCTGGGCTGCCGCCAGGTGTTCATGCTGGCGCTCGGCCCCGGCGTCCGCCGGGGTTTCTCCAGCTGGGAACCCTGCTCGTTCCTGGACCTGGCACCGACCGTGGCCCACCTGATGGGCCTGCCCTTTCCCTACCACCGGGGCCGGGTGCTCACCGAGATCCTGGACGACCCCGACGGCGTCGATCGGGGGCTGGGTGGACGTTACGAGCCCCAGCTCACGAGCGGGGGCGGCTGGACCGTGCGCGTCTCGGAACGCCACTCCCCGGAGGTGGCCGAGGATCAGGGAATGCGAGGGGTGGTGGTCGAGCTGTCCGAGGACGGCGGTGAGACATGGACCGAGCACACCCCCACGGGCGCGGGGGTGATGCAGCACACGCCCTTCGCCTGGACCGACGGCGAGACCATCCTGGCCGGCTGGCAGGAGCTGGCGGTCCAGGGGGAGGCCTGGTACCTGCGGGTCCAGCGGCTGGGGCCGGAGAGCGACGACTGGCTGGACGTGTTCGCCGAGGCGATGGCCGGCTCGGGAACACCGGTCAGCAACATGCACATCGCCGGCGACGCGGACGAGTTGTGGCTCATCGAGAACAACTCCCGCAACGAGCGGGTCCGGAGCTGGTCCAGCGAGGATGGCGGCCAGACATGGGCCGACGAGCCCGTCCACTACGTCCACGAGCGCCACTTCCCCCGGGACGTGGAGCCGCTGGTCGACGGGGACGAGCGGGTGATGGCCTACAGCGCCCACATCAGGATGAACGAGGCCCCGGACGAACCCAACGAGAACACCGAGGTGTTCGTGGTTCGAAGCGGGGACGGAGGCGCGAGCTGGGAGGCGGAGATCAACGTCAGCATCGATCCCTCGGCCAGCATCCAGCCCGCGCTGGCGCGGACCGCCGATGGCGTCCTGCACCTGGTATGGGCCGACCTGGCATCGGGGACCTTCCAGCTGCAGCACGCCTCGTCCACGGACGACGGAGCGACCTTCGGTGTACCCACGCCGCTGACCTCCAGCGCGGCCGGCGCCTGGGAGCCGACGGTGGCGTCGGACGGAGGGCGGCTGCTGGTGGCGTGGGCGGACCACGTGGGCCGGGACGAGTCGCGGATCCACCTGGCCACCGTCGTGGACGGCGCGCTGGCCGGCGAGGCGACCCTCGGCGAGCCCGGGCGGGTGGCGCGGACACCCGCGTTGTTGCCGCTGGAGGACTGCCAGGCGCTGGTCTCCTGGTCCGAGAGCGATCTGACCAGCGAGTGGGCGCTGTCGCAGGCCGTGGTGGTGACGGGCGGCTACGCCGCGTCCTCGGCCAGCGGAAACCTGGAACCGGCCGCAGTGCCCGCGGACGGGGAGCCCGCCTCCCTGACCCTGGCCATCGACCTGACGGTGGCCGAGGACGACCTGGGCGTGGGTGAGGTCGATCTACGGTGCCCGACGGGATTCCCCCCCACAGGCGAGGCGTCCGTCGAGCTGGACGGCGATCCCATCGACGCGGTGATCGACACCGACGGTGAGACCCTCTGGCTGCGGCTGGACGAGCCCGTGGTAGATGACGGGGCCCTGCTGATCGTGCGGTTCGAGGTGACGACGCCGACGGCCCCGGCCGGTCCGGAGCCGCTCGCGGCCTGGTTGCACCACGACCTCGACGGCTGCTCGACCCCGGTCGAGGGGGAGCTGGCGCTGGCGGCGGAGGCCGGCGGCGACGACGATGACGACACCCACGGTGCCGGGGACGACGACACGGATCCCGGCCCGGACTGTGACTGCGGGCTGGGGGCGGGCGACGCCGGAGGACTCGGTCCGCTGACGCTGATGCTGCTGGCGCTCGCCAGGCGGCGGGGGAGATAGGGTCCGTTTCATGCGTATCAAGACCGCGATCCGAGCCGCCACACCGCTGCTGCTCGCGCTGCTGCTCGCGGGCGCCGACTGTAGCCAGGACGACGACGACACCACGGGTGACGACGACGTCACGGGGGATGACGACACCAGCGGCGACGACGACAGTTCGGACGACGACAGCTCGGCGGACGACGACACCAGCGGGGACGACGACACCAGCGGGGACGACGACGCGGCCTGGATCGACGTGGCGTCCGCCGTCAAGCACACCTGCGGCATCACCACGGCCGGCGCCGTCCTCTGCTGGGGCGGGGATGAGTTCGGTCAGCTGGACGTGCCGACGGGCTCGTTCACCCGGGTTGCCACCGGCCACTTCCACAGCTGTGCCATCGATCTCGCCGGGGCGGTCACCTGCTGGGGCATCAACGACCGGGGCCAGTCCGACCCGCCGGCCGTGGCCTTCGTCGACCTGGCCCTGGGCCGGGACCACAGTTGCGGGATGCACGCCGATGCGACCATCGAGTGCTGGGGCTCCGACGACTGGGGGCAGAGCGCGGCGCCGCCGGTGGCCACCTTCGGCGCCATCGGCGCAGGCGAAGGCCACTCCTGCGGGCTGCGCACCGCCGGAGAGCTGGCCTGCTGGGGGATCGACGACGACGGCCAGGCCACACCGCCCCAGGGCACCTACGCATCGCTGTCGTCGGGGACCTTCAACAACTGCGCCCTGGACGGGGGCGGTCTGGCCTTCTGCTGGGGCAAGGACGAGTGGGGCCAGTCGACGCCCCCCGCCGGAGCGTTCACGCAGGTGGCGGCCGGCGGCGCCCACGCCTGCGGGCTGCGGACCGATCTCAGCACCGAGTGCTGGGGCGAGAACGAGACCGGCGAGGCCTCGCCGCCCCCCGACACCTTCGAGCGCCTCTCCCTGGGCGGCCACCACTCCTGCGGCCTGACCACCGACGGCCGCATCCTCTGCTGGGGCTGGAACGCCAGCGGCCAGGGCAACGTGCCCGAGATCTAGCCCGACCAGGTCTGCAGGATCGCGTAGGCGAGACCGCCCAGGACGACAGTGCTGATCGCCGCGATCAGGATCCAGCCGCGCTCCTTGCGGCGGGGCGCCGGTTGGAACGAGTCGACGAACGACTCGCCCACGAGTTCCACGTCGCAGTGGGGGCAGTACAGGCCAGTCGGCTGGGTCCGGCGACAGGCGGGACAGACCAGCGGTTCACCGGGATCCACGTCCTTGCCGGCGTTCGCCGCCATCCGCGCCCGCGCGTTGCCGTCGGTGCGGCCGGCGCGGTCCATGGTGTTACGCTGGAGCGGCTTGAGCCCTTGCTCCCAACCCGATGATCCGTTGATGGGCATCTCGACCTCCCTACGGGTGACGCTATCACGCCATCCCGGGTCTGGTGAGTCCTACGGGACCGGGGTCGGTTTGTTCCCGCTCGCACCGGACCGGTCGGCGCGTGCAGGCAGATCCGCCGATGCACCGCCGGCGTCATAGGCGCGGCCCTTCCAGGTGACCGGGGTGCCGGTGGCGGCGCGGCGGGCGGACTCGGCGATGATCCCGGCGAGCACCAGCGCGGCCAGCGGATGCAGGACCACCGACAGCAGCGAGCGGGGGTGGTAGCGGCCGGAGACGGCAATCCGATATCCGGCCACGGCGGCCACGGATGCCGCGCTGACCGCGAGGGAGATGGGCAGCAGGTGGCCCACCGCCGCCGCGACGGCCAGGCCCTCCAGCAGCGCGAAGGGCAGCAGGGAGGTCACCGCCAGGTAGATCAGCGCCGCGGCCACCACCGCTGGCCGGCCGTGGAGTCCGGCAAAGAAGTTCTTGGTCCAGCCACGCCAGATCTCGCCGAACGAACTGTACATCCGCGTCCGCATCACACCCAGGCCGTCGAGCAGGCGGTAGCGGAATCCGGCGGCCTTGACGTGGCGAGCGAACGCCATGTCCTCGACGATGGACGCACGGACCACCTCGTGCCCACCGACCTCGCGGTAGACGTCGGCGCGGATCAGGATGAACTGGCCGTTGGCGATGGCGTCCTCCCGGGCCAGGTCGTTGACCCGCCCAGGATCGCTGTGGGTCAGGATGAAGTCGTAGATGAACGGCTGCAGCACCCGCTCCCAGAAGGTGACGGTCTGAAGCTCGGCGAACCAGGACACCATCTCCGCCCCCTGGGCCGCGGCCGCCCCCAGGGCGGTGGAGATGGCGGTGGGCGACAGCTCCACGTCGGCATCGATCATCAGCAGCCACTCGCCGGTCGCCTGCTCCGCCGCCTGCCGCAGGGCGTTGGGTTTGCCCTTCCAGCCCTCGGCCAGCGCCCCACCCGCCACCCGCCGCACCCGCGGATCGGCGGCGTGGACCTGTTCGACCATCGTCCCGGTGGCGTCGCTGGAGTGATCGTCGAGCACGATCGCCTCCCAGCGAGGGTGGTCCTGGTCCAGCACCGCCGCCAGGCAGCGCTCGATGTTGGCCTCCTCGTCCCGCGCCGGGATCAGGATCGAGACCAGCGGCCCGTCCGCCGACGGCGGGAACTCACCGCCACGAACACGGAACCGCGACCGACCCCGCCGCCGCAGATCCCCCAACCGCGCCAGCCAATGCAGCAACGGGATCGCAGCAAGAACGGCAAGAACCACGTCCATCGCGCCAGTGTATTCCTTCTCCCCTCCCCTTGCCCTTGCCCTTGCCCTTGCCCTTGCCCTTCCCCTTGCCCTTGCCCGCCAACCGGCTAGCGCCCAACTCCGGGCGGCCGAAGCCCGGCGCTAGCCGCCCATGAGGGCCGCGGCCGCGAAGAACAAGGAGAAGCGAGGTGGCTCAGGTCAGGACGGCGCGGACGTGGGTCAGGGCCTGGTCGATCTGGTCCTTGGTGATGACCAGCGGAGGGGCGAAGCGGATCACGTCCTCGTGGGTCTCCTTGCACAGGATGCCGCGGTCCATCAGCTGCTCGCAGTAGGGTCGCGCTCCGCCGGCCTCGGCCTTCAGCTGCACGCCGATCAGCAATCCGCGGCCGCGTACCTCGTGGACCAGGGGCGAGCCGATGGCCCGCAGCTGCTGGCGGAAGTAGCGGCCGAGTTCGAAGGACTGGTTCTCGAGATCCTCGTCGATCAACACCCGCAGAGCCGCACGGCCGATGGCCGCCGCCAGCGGATTGCCACCGAAGGTCGAGCCGTGGTCGCCGGGGCGGAAGACGCCCAGGATCTCTGCACTGGCGGTCACCGCCGACACCGGGTAGACGCCGCCGCCCAGCGCCTTGCCCAGGATCAACACGTCGGGGTTCGCATCCTCGTACTGGTGCGCGAACCGCTTACCCGTGCGGCAGAAGCCCGTCTGGATCTCGTCGAGCACGAACAGGATGCCGTGGCGGGAGCAGATCTCGCGGCAGCGGGCCAGGTAACCATCCGGCGGCACCAGCACGCCGCCCTCGCCCTGGATCGGCTCGGCCATGAAGCCGACCGTGTTGTCGTTGATCGCCGCCTCGAGGGCGTCGGCGTCGCCGTAGGGGATGAGCACGAAGCCCGGCGTGAACGGGCCGAAGCCCTGCTTGTACTCCTCCTCGGACGAGAAGCTGATGATCGTGGTCGTGCGGCCGTGGAAGTTGCCATCGCAGACGATGATCTCGGCCTTGTCCGGCGCCACCGGGCGGTTCTGGTAGCCCCACTTACGCACCGTCTTGATGGCCGTCTCGACGGCCTCCGCTCCGGTATTCATCGGCAGAGCCATCTCGGCGCCGCAGAACTCGCAGAGTTCGGCCAGGAAGGGTCCCATCTGATCGTTGTGGAACGCGCGGGAGGTCAGGGTCAGCCGCGCCGCCTGCTCGACCATCGCCTCGATGATCCGGGGGTGACGGTGCCCCTGGTTGACCGCCGAGTAGGACGCCAGCATGTCCATGTAGCGCTTGCCGTCTGCGTCCTCGACGAAGATGCCTTCGGCACGGGCGATGACCACTGGCAATGGATGGTAGTTGTTGGCGCTGAATTGTTCGGTCAGCTCGATGATGCGCTGGCTCTCCGACATGCTTCCTCCAGTGCCACCCCCCGACCCGCTAGATCGCGGGTTCGTGGGCCAGTTGTCAAGGGACAGCGCGAGGCAGGACCAGCAACGCCACCGGAACATCCGCGTAGCCCGGGACCGAGGCCTCGGGGTGGCCGACGGTCCACAGCTGGGCCGACGTGCCACCGTCCAGGGTCATCCCGTCCTCGCAGCCGAGGCCCCCGCGGTCGATGGAGCGCGCCATCAGGTGGGCGGTCTCCGAGAACGACAGGCCGTTGAGCAGGGTGTCGGTGGCCGCGAAGATCACCCGCCCGGCGCTGTCCACGCAGACCGCCGCGCGGCGATCGACTCGCCACGGCTCGGTGAAACCCACCACCTCGGCGCCGTCACGCACGAGCACCGGGGTGGTCTGAAGCGCCTGGGTCACCCCGGTCAGGTCGAGCCCGTCGGCGTCGTCGACGAACGGCACGCCAGCGCGCACCCCGAACACTCCCCGCCCCGGGGAGGTCGCCAGCCGGCCGGCGATCTTTCGGCCATCGGAGATCAACAGCCCGAGGGGCTGACCGCTGGGATCGAAGTAGCCACCGTTGATCGCCACCGCGGCCCCCTCGGCCTCGGCCAGGGCACGCACCGCCGCGGGCTGGCTCCCCACCTCGCGCACCACCAGCGCAAATCGGGCGGGGTCGATACGCACCGCCACCAGGGTGACGTCGGACAGATTCTTGGGACGGGTGACCACCAGCCGGTGGAGCTCCAGGCCGGGCTCGATCTCCGACCAGGTACCCCGGTCGACCACGGTCAGGGGACCGCCAGTGTCCCCCACCATCGCGTAGTACACGCGCACCGCCTCGCGCAAAACACGGTGCCCCCGCTCGCCCCGCAGGCCGAATGCAGCCAACGCCAACAGCAGCAGCAAGACCAGCGCTCCTGGCCGCCACCAGCGTCCACGGGTGTGCTTGCGCCCTTGATCATCACCCATACGGCGGGGAAGATAACATTGACCCCCGATCCACAGCCATCCGCTGCGGGGGCATGGAGGCGACCATGAGAGACCAGTGGCTACCATCGCTGACGTTGGCGCTCGGCCTCATCGTCGGCGGGTGCATGCCGGAGTTCGAGAGCGGCTGGCAGGGGGACGACGACAGCGCTGGCGACGACGACACCGGCGACGACGACACGGGCGACGACGACACCACCGAGGGAGACGTTCCGGACATCGAGATCGTCCCGGAGGCGCTCAACTTCGACTCGGCTCCCGTGGGCGTGCCCACGGCCAGCGACCTGCTGGTCAAGAACGTCGGCACGTCCGTCCTGACGGTCTTCGAGGTCACGGTCGCCAAGGGGCACGACGGCGGCGGGGTGATCGCGGTCGAGAAGTACCCCATATTCCAGGTGAACCCCGGGGACGCCCAGCCCCTGGAGGGGATCGTCGTGGTCACATGCCTCGACCTGAACCCGGTCTCCGGTTGGGTCCAGCTCTATTCGGACGATCCGGACGAGAACCCCGCCGAGGTCGGCGTCGGCGTCGTCTGCGTCAGCGAGGAAGTCGAGGAAGACGACTGATTTTCGTGCGTCCCGATGGTGTTCGTGGTTATTCTTTTTCCGTTCCGCGGTGGTCCGCGTGTCCATACCAACGAGAGCGACGGACGCCTGACGACGGACCCCGGACCAGGAGACTCACGATGCGTTCGATGACCACGATGGCCCTGACCACCCTGTTCACCCTGGGCTTGATCGCCTGCGACACCAGCGGCGAGATCGAGGACGAGGAGCTGCTCGCCAGCGCCGAGGAGGCGATCGTGTTCATCGACGACGAGCTGGCCGCCGAGGGCCTAGCGCGCGACGTCGACCTGCTCGACGACGAGCGTCTGATCGAGGAAGCCCGGGAGATCGCGCGGTTTGCCATCGAACACGGTTGCGAGGTCCGCGGCGTGCTCGGCGGCATCTGGGTCAGTTCGCTGGACGACGACGTGGTCGACGGCAGCGGCACGCACCGCGGCCGCTGGTTCAAGCTCGATCGCAGCATCGGCGGGGATCTGGCCGGCACCTACACCCCGGCCGACGAGAGAAACGGCGGCGCGTTCGACGGTGACTGGGAGAGCACCAGCGGACTGTTCGGTACCCTGGCCGGCGACTACTACGACCTCGGCGACGGCCACGGCGCGTACCTGGGCGACTACACCGAGACCGACGGCGACGCCGCCGGCATGCTCGGCGGCCTTTGGTATCGCCTGGACGACGAGGGCGGCGTCTACTTCGGCGTCTGGGGCCAGTGCGGCGCCAACGCCGACGAGATCGATCCCGAGTCTTACTGATCCCTCCCCTCCCGGTCCCGACCCTTGGCCCCTCCCCGCCGCCGATCTACGGAATCCTCAACGGCAACACGAGCCACTCCGACTCATCGTCCGGGTCGACGAAGGTCACCTCGCCGGCAGCCTCGAAGCCATCGCCGGTGTGGGGCAGGGTGCCATCCACCTCGATCTTCAACGGCGCGGTCAGGCTGGGGTAGAGGGCCAGGTTGCCGTCGCCGCCGTCGGTGACGGTGACGGTGGCCGGGCCGGCCAGGAAGAAGCTGTCGGTGAGCGAGAACGGGATCGGATCCTCGCGGCCGTCGTCCCAGTGGGCGGCGGTCATCTCCACGGTGTAGCTCCCCGCACCGGAGACCTGGACCGAGCCGCCGTCCGGGCCGACCCCGCCCCTGGCCACCGGCTCGCCGCCCTGCAGGATCCGCAGGGCGATGTCGGTGGTGTCGCTGTACTCGGCCGGATCGAGGACAAACTCGAAGCGCGCACGGGGCCGGTCGGCGGTCAGCTCGAAGGACTCGGTCCAGCCCTGGGGATCCGCCTCGAGGTCCCGGGTCCGCTCCAGCCGGTCGATGGTCCCGAAAGCAGCGCCCTCGAACGGCCGGTCGAAGCGGTTGATCAACTGCACCTTGCCGCTGGCGGGTTCGCTCACCCCGCCGGCCAGCGCGGTGATGGTCGCCGGCGAGGCCTCGAGGCCGAAGAAGCGCACGTCGACCCTCGCGCGGATCGCGGTCACGCCGTCGTGGGCGCCGATCAGATCCATCTCCCAGGTGCCAGCGGTCAGTTCGTCCCGGTCGACGCGCATGATCGCCTCGCGGGTCCCCTCGCTGTCCGCCCGGCCCTGGAGGTGTCCGTCGGGATCCCCCGTCGGATCGTAGAGTTCGAGCCACAACTTGCCGTCACGGCCCTCGGGGATCGCGACCCTGGCCTCCATCGCCGTGGCGCCGGGGGGTACGTCCAGGAACAGCCGCCGCACGTCCCCGGGGTTCAACGTGATATCGCTCCAGGAGCGCTGCCGCTCGCCTGGGCCGTCGAAGCGATGGGGCACGACGACGACGGCGGTGAGCTTGAAGGCCGGCGCACTCTCACCCACCGGTGTGCCGATCACCTGGCCCACGTGAACGCCCGGTGACGTCAGCCGCGCCGGGTCGAAGCGGACCGCCAGGGTGCGCTCCTGTTCCCCCTGGAACTGAACCCTCGCCCGATCGGTCTTGAGCCAGGCAGCGTCACTGCGCAGGTTCACGTCCACGGTCACCGACACCCGCTGATCCGCGGTCACCCGCTCGGCGAAGACCGGGGTCACGTCGAAGCGGACCCCCTTGCGCCGGTCGGGTACGTAGCCGCCAGCCCGCCAGTAGGCGGTGCGGCCCGCGTATCCGGGCGGCACCGGGCTGTCCACGTCCACGTCGAAGGTCAGCGGCCGGACACCGCGCCGGCTGGCCAGCGCGCGTAACGTGTCCCAGGCTCCCGGCACCTGGACCAGGCCCGCGCCCTGATCGAGGGGACCGTACCCCGCGACCGGCTTGGCCGAGTCCCACAGCGCCCGACGGACGTCCTCCCAGCTCGGGGAGAGCCCGCTGGCCCGGGCACCGGACAGGAGCAAGGCGACCGCGCCCGCCACCTCGGGTGACGCCATCGATGTCCCGCTCTTGACCGGCCGATCGTCCCAGCGCGCGACCGTGGAGTGGGCCAGGCCCGGTGCGACCACATCCGGCCGGTCCAGCTCGCCGCCGCGGCTGCTGTAGAACACGACCCGGTCGGCGGCGATGTCCCGTCCGCGCAGGTTGGAGGCCAGCTCTCGCGTGAAGTAGCTGCCTACCGCGATCACGTGGCGCGCGCCCGCCGGGATGCCGATGGTGGACAGGCCGGGACCCTCGTTGCCGGCCGACGTCACGATCGCGAGCTGGGGGTGCTCGACCAGCAGCTGGTCCAGGAAGGACTCCATGCCCGCGTCGTCCTCCAGCCCCGAGGAGATGCCGTAGCTCAGGTTGAACACCACCGGCACGCCGTGCTCTTCGGACCAGCGGGCGCCGTGCTCGAAGGCCTTCTTCATCGAGCCGGTGACCGTGGCGGCGCCCGGCAGCTGGTTGTGCCCGATCTTGAGGCTGAGCACCCGGGCGCCCGGCGCGATGCCGTCCTGGCCGTCGATTCCGCCCAGGCTGTGCCCGGCCGCGATCCCGGCCACGTGGGTGCCGTGTCCGCCGTCGTCGAAGTGCAGGGACAGGATCTTCTCGCGCCACAGGATCGTCGGCGCGAGCACCAGGGGCGTGCGGCCCTCGGTGCCCCCCGGCGCCAGGGCAAACACCCGGTGGCCGATGCCGTAGTCCTGCATGGCCTCCTCGTCCGACAGGTCACCGTTGCCGTTGACGTCGACCCACAACCGCCAGCCGTCCTCGAAACCGATGCAGGCCACGGCCCAGCGGCCATCGGTGTGCCCATCGCCGTCCAGATCCTGGGCCCGGCTGCCCGCGAGCTTGCCCTCGTCGATCATGCCGATCAGCACGTCGTCGGCGCGGGGATCGACCCCCAGCCGATCCAGACCGGTGACGGTCCAGCCGCCGGGATGAACCGGCACCCCCTGGTGCCACTCCAGCTCTTCCAGCACCACGTCGCCCTGACCGGTGAAGTCCCGGGCCTCGACCACCTTCAACTCGCCAACCGAGGTGGTCGACAGTCCCGGGATGCCCAGATCGACGCCGCTGTCGACCACGGCGATCGCCACGCCGCGACCGTCCCACTCCGGGTGGGCGAGAACGAAGGCGTCGGCGCCCATCGAGGTGCGGTCCAGGTGGGGCCACGGCTCGGCTGCCAGGGCGGTGGCCGCAGGAAGGAGAACCAGGATCAGCGCGAGGGCGGGTCGCATCGCCATTTCCTCGGTGCGGGTTGGGGACGAACTTCGTCTAGCGGGGCATTCTACTCCCTGCGGGCGGGATGGCGGTATCCTCACGAGCGCGAGGTGGGCAGGGACGATGGTCGAGCGCTTCGGACCGTTCGAACTCGAGGAGTTGCTGGGCAGCGGCGGAATGGCCGAGGTGTACCGTGCCGTCTACCGGGGTGAGTCGGGGTTCGCCAAGCCGGTGGCGGTCAAGCGGATGTTGCCCCACCGCCTCGACGACGCCGACGCCCGCACCGGGTTCGAGGACGAAGCCCGCCTGTGCAGCCGGCTTCGACACCCCCACATCGTCGAGGTCTACGATTTCGGCAGCATCGACGGTGTGCCGTACCTCTCGATGGAGTGCGTCGACGGCTGGCCGCTGCAGCGGGTGCTGGGCAGGGCGGCGGCCCACGGCCGGGGACTGGGTATCGAGGCCGCCGTCGAGATCGGCGTCCAGGTCTGCGACGGGCTGGCGTACGCCCACGGGGCGCGGGACGAGGAGGGCCGCCCGCTCCAGGTGATCCACCGCGATCTGAAGCCGGCCAACTTGATGGCGGGACGGGACGGCCGGCTCAAGGTGATGGATTTTGGCGTCGCCAAGGCGGCCACCAACGTGTTCGCCACCAAGAGCGACGAGGCCCGCGGCACGCCTTGTTACATGAGCCCCGAGATGTGCGAGGGCCGGCCCGTCGATCCCCGCTCGGACCTGTTCGGGCTGGCGACGATCCTGGCCGAGGTGGTCCTGGGATTCCCCATCTTCCTGGCGCAGACCGAGTACCGGACCATGTACCGCATCGCCCAGGGGGACGTGGGCCAGGCCGTGACCGCCCTGGAGCAGGTCCACACCGGTCTGGCCGCCGTGCTGGCTCGGGCGTTCGCGGTGAAGCCCGCCAACCGTCCCCTCGACGCGGCGGAGATGAGCGGGGCGCTGGTGGCGGCCATCGGAGGACGGCCCGGGCCGGAGGTCCTGCTCGACGCAGCCACCGCCGCGCTGGCGCTGCCCGCCGCCGGCGGAGAGGAAGAGGAGGAGGTCGGTGAGAGCATCGCCCAGCTGTCCCCGGCGGAGTTCGGCGATCCGACGCTCGCCACCCCGGGTGAGTTCGACGCCCCGGGCTGGAGACGGCGGTCGGTGTTGTGGACGGCGGGGGTGATGGGACTGGTGCTGGTGTTGTTCGGCGGCGCGGCCATCTGGCGCGCCCTCGAATCAGGCGGCCCGGCCCACTCGTTGGCCGTGAGGCGCCTGCCCACGGACGAGGTCGGGCCGCCCCGGGATGGGACCGGGGCCGGGCACGAATCCGAGACAGGGGGCGAGATCCGGACCTCGTCGAGTGCCGAGACTCCCACGGCCAGCGAGCTGGCCGTGCCACCCGTCGGAGAGACGGAGACCGAGGCCGAGGCCGAGACCGAGACCGAGGCCGAGGCCGAGACCGAGACCGAGACCGAGACCGAGACCGAGACCGAGACCGAGACCGAGACCGAGCCGTTCCAGTTCACCATCCCCGATCTCGCCGCCGCCCAGCTGCGGGTCGCCCGCGACCCCGCCCTCCAGTCCTGCTTCCGAGACCACTCCCCCGATCACACCTCCGCGATCAACGCCGCCATCTCGGTGGGGCCGGACGGAGTGGTTCGCAGCGCCCGGATCGTGGGTTCGGCCCCCGCCAGCGGCGATCTCACCGGCTGCATCACAGCCGGCCTGCGTGCGATGCAGTTCGGCGCGACCAGCTTCGACTGGACCGCCGAGGTGAGCATCCGTCCCCGGCCCGACCTGGATCTCCCGGTCGGACTTTGAGGGGCCGCAGGTAGGCTTGCCAAGCCAATTCCGCGGCACCATATACTTCCCTCCCGGAGGGACACATGCCGGTCATCGCTCCGTCCGATCCGTCGGTCTTCCAACCCACCACCTTGTTCGGCGAGCTGCCCGCAGAGTTCAACGCCGGAGAGATGACCTATGCGCCGCCGACGATGGGCGCGCTCCGGGACGGCATCGCCCGCTATCGGGAGAAGTACGGGTACACGGCCCGCGGCGCGATGCCAGAGCGAGTGATCCGGGACATGTTGGTGGGCAAGGAGTTCGGCGTCCGCAAGCGGGTTCTGCGCATCGACGAGGTCCGCTACCACGAGATCGCGCCACCGATCTACGCCAGCGGCGATGTGGAGATGTACTGGGAGTTGCTGGTGGCGCCCATCGCGGCGGCGGTTGCAGCCTATCCCCATCTGGGGACCGGTGGCCCGGAGAAGAACCACGCCAAGCGCGCCAAGGCGATGGGCGACGGCGCGGCGACCGAGGCCATGCGGCGGGCTCTCAACAGCGTCTACATGCGCGGCTCGATCCGCGGTGGTGAGGGCGGCGGGCGGGACGCCATGGGACGCGGTGCGGCGCTGTACCTGGGCGAGCCCGTCGGAGTCGGCTACGGGCCGCCCATCGATTTCCTCGTCGATCCCCTGGAGGTCACCAACGCCACCAAGAAGCTCGACCGATCGTCGGCCTATGGGGAGGTGGGCACGGGCTGGGATCCCCGGCTAGAGGACCCGAAGGCCTGGTATCCGGGCTACTCCGGTGCTCTCTCGCTGATGTTGTGTGCCAACGCCGAGTCCCACGGAGGCCACGGTGGCATTCGTCCGCTGACCGACTACCTCTACCTCAACAAGCTGCTGGTCCCCCGCGAGTTACCCCGAATCAACGTCCTGACCGGCCCCGAGGAGATGGTACAGGCGCTGAGTGACGCCCTCGACCTACCGCCGGAGAAGCTCTGCGCGGCGGCCCTCGCCAGGAGCCGCCACCTGACCACGATGGCACGTTGGCTCGAGGCGGGCATGAAGCCCTGGAACATCCTGACTCCGTCGGACGGGGACTCCACCTTCGCCCTGGCGATGGGGGCCCGGGCGCTGCAGATGGCCGGGCTGTCCGGCGGCGTGGTCGAGGGGATCATCGCCGGCGCAGCGGGAGTGCCCGCGGGGCTCCAGACCTCGTACCAGTTCGTGTCACACGAGCGGCTGGGGGAACACGCCGAGAGCGCCGAACTGAGCCGCGAGGACCACCGCTTCGGTTTCTCGGAGCAAGAGTACCAGCAGATGGTCCAGAACCGGCTGTTCGATGGCGAGCACCTGGGCCACACACTGCGATTGCTACCCGAATACTTCGAGATCGTCGCCGACATCTTCAACTGGGCGTCCCGGGAGCGGGAGGTCGAGAACTTCGACTTCGAATCGTTCCAGAAGGAGTTCGAGGATATCGTGCGACACCCGGACAAGGGGACCCGGTTCTCGGCGCCCGCCCGCCGCCTGATCCGCAAGGTGCTCGCCCAGCGCGACTGGCTCGACGTCCGCGGTGTCTACGGCTACCAGGACTTCGTCCGCACCCGGGACTGGCTGTTCGCCGCGACCGCCCTGACCCCCAACCGGTTCGCACCCCTCAAGGGCCTTCAGCGGGGCACCGATGGCCGCTACATCACCGAGACCGTCGTGGTGGGTGGTTCGTCCGCCGTCGGCATCCTGGTGGCCGAATGCGTGTTGGTGAAATGATCCGCTAACGGACGGTCGCCCCGATCCAGGGCCGCAGGCGCCAGCAGATCAGGCTGAACAGGAACAGCACGGCGCCGCCATACAGAGTCACGGAAATCAACAACTCGACGGGTGTCGCCGCCATCGAGCCGGTGAAACGCTCGGAGATCAGCGGCATCGCGATCGCAGCGGGGATGTCGATCCAGGGTCGGCCGGCGAACAGCAGGCCCAGGAACCCGGGGACCAGCGGGATCGCCAGCGCCAGGAACAGGTTGATGCCGTACGCGAACCCGGGCGACTTGAGGCGCAGGGCGGACGTGGCCGAGATCAACATCATCAGCAGGTAGAACGCCGCGATCCAGGCGCAGGCCCACCAGGCCCGCATCAGCGGGTTGCCGGCGAACACGGTCCAATCGTTGTAACTCTCGCGGTAGATACCCGCGTCCAGCAGGTCCACCGACGCGCCGAACAACAGGAGACCCATGCCCGACAGCAGCAACGGACCCGTGAAGGCCAGCACCCCCGTCATCTTCCCGGTGACGATCCGGTAGGACGGCAGGGTGGTCGAGGCCAGCAGCCCCAGGGTGCCGGCCCGCCGCTCGGTGACCACCGCCGCGGTGGTATTGAGCACCATCGCCAGGATCGCCACCGAGAACACGATCCCCGCCATCACCGCGCAGACCTCGGGCGCCTGCCGCGGCTCGACCGTGAGGATCAGCAGGAACAGGCAGATGAAGGCCCCGTAGACCAGGTAGGCCGGCAGGATGAACAGGGTGATGCCGCCGTATGCCCGCGTGGCGATATCGCGCCAGGCGACCGGGTTGGACCAGACGGCGCCCAGCAGGCGGCGCCGGGGCTTCTTGGCCTTGCCCACACCCGCCGTCGACGGCCCCACGGGGGTCTGTGACAGGCTGACGGATGGGACCTTGGACAGGGTCTTGTCCAGGAACAGCACCACCCGCATCGCCACCAGCAGATAGAGCCAGGTCCCGGCGGTCAGGAACGCGGTCGCCCAGAGTTCACCGATCGCGGGCACGCTGTGCAACAGGAGGGCAATCGGGAAGGTCAGCATGACCAGCACCGACAGCAAACCTCCCCATTTCTTGAAACGCTCGAACGTCCAAAGATGGAAGCTGAGGTAGCCGAAGCCGCCCTCCTCGGGATCGTCGCCCCCCGAGGTGACCATCTCGAACAGCGGCCCGGCGATCCGCAAGGTCATCACCAGAACGGGGATGAACGAGACCGCGGGTAGCCAGATCCCCCACCAGTCCGACTCGGTCGCCAGAGCAGGCGTGAATCGGAAATATCCCTGCTGGTCCCAGCTCGACGTGGCGAAGTGGGCCGCTGGCGCCAGGAAGAACGCAGGAATGGTGTACAGGAACGCGGTGATCGTCGGCAGGATCGCCCCCCGGGCGAACAGCGAGAGGAACGCCGCCATCGTGCCGGTCACGACCACGGCCAGGCAGGTGTTGACCACCACCGATGCGACGTTGATCGGATCGACGCCGCCGAAACTCATGATCAGCGCCATCACCGGTGTTCCCGAGGCGATGATCACCAGCAGGACCAGGATCCGGCTGAGGAGCTTGCCGCGGATGATCTGGCCCGGTGACAGCCGGGTTATCGCCAGCATGTCGAGGGTCTTGTCCTCCTTCTCCTCGACGATGCCCTGGGCGACGATGATCGGCGACAGCACACACATCAGCCAGAACTGGACGTACGCGTAGATCTTGAAGATGGTCTCGCCGATGGTCCCCATCTTGGCGGGGTCGAAGCCTGGCCGCTCGACCTGGGTCCACCAGATCAACATGACCAGCCCCAGCATCACCGCCGCGAAGCCCGTGCGACTGGCGTAGGTCTGCCACCGCCGCGCGTTGCGGAACGCCTCCCGGAAAAAGACAGCGGTACCTGACGCCTTCATGTCACCGGGTGCCTACTGCACCAGTCCCTTCGTGAGTTTCATGAATACTTCTTCGAGGGTGAGTTGTTCGCGGTTGAGGTAATCGACCTTGATGCCATGTTCCACCATCATCGCGGGTAGCCAGCTCACGTCCGGTTCGTTGCCCCAGAGGTCCACGCGCACCAGGTTCTCGGTCTCCAGATACTCGACACCCTCCACCTGTTCGTGGTCCTTGAGCAGGGTGACCGCCTGCAGCTGCTTGTCCACGCCGAGCATCACCAGCGACCGATCCTCCACCTGGGCCATGATCTCGTCGATGGTCCCCTGCGCCACCATCGATCCGCGTTCGATGATGGCGATCTTGTTACAGATCTCCGCCAGCTCCGACAGGATGTGGGAGCTGAGCAGGATGGTCTTTCCCATCCGCTTGAGCTCCATCAGGATCTCACGGATCTCGATCCGCGCCCGGGGATCGAGGCCGCTGGCTGGCTCGTCGAGGATCAGCACCTCCGGGTCGTGGACCAGGGTTCGAGCCAGCCCCAGCCGCTGTTGCATTCCGCGGCTCAGCGTATCGATCAGGGCGTCCTTCTTGTAGGTCAGATCGGTCAGGTCCAGCAGCCCGCTGACCAGCCCGTCCCGCTCCCCGGCGGGGACACCGTACGCGGCGGCGAAGAAGTGCAGGTACTCGGTGACCTTCATGTCCCGGTACACGCCGAAGCTGTCGGGCATGTAGCCGATGATGCCGCGGATCTCGTCCTTGCGATCCCAGACCGAGTAGCCGCCGACGAAGGCGTCCCCGGAGGTGGGCTCGAGCAGGGTGGTCAGGATCTTGATGGTCGTGGTCTTGCCCGCGCCGTTGGGGCCGATGAAGCCGAACAGGTCCCCCTTCTCGACCCGCAGGTCGATCCCCTTGAGGGCGGTGACGCCGGCGTATTCCTTGCGCAGGTTGACGGTGCGGACCATGGGGGCGTCTTCGGTCTTCTCGGCGCGGTCGGCGGTCTCCGGGGCGGTGTCGAGGGGATCCGAGGCCGAGGCCGGAACCGAGTCCGAGTCCGAGGCGAGGTCCGGGGCCGGTTCGGAGGTCGAGTCCGGAGCCGTGCCTGCGCCCGGCTCCTGCTCTTCCCCGGCCCCCGTCTTCAATTCCTCTTCGCTCATCGCCTCGCTCCTATCCTGGCTCGAAGGTGAACGGGTACTTGACCACCACCATCCCGCCTCCAGCGGGCGGTGGGAAGGTCCAGCCCCAGACCGACGACTCGATGCAACTCTCGACGGTGTACGAGCCCAGGGTCGACTGCTCGATCATGCTGGAGGTGACCCAGCCATCCGGGCCGATGGTGAACTTGGCCGTCAGGGAGCCCCGCAGGTGCGGTCCGTCGACCATCAATCCCTGCTCGTAGCAGCTCTGTACCTGCCATTCGTGTGACTCGACCGTCTGCCGGATCACCTCGCGGTCGAGGGCTCCGTAGACCTGGGGGCCGCCCTCGCGGGGCACCGTGGGACTGCTGGCGGCCTGGAGTCCGTTCCAGTCGACCCGGGGGTCGGGGCCCAGGACGGCACGCACCACGGTCCTCGGCTCGCTCTCCGGTGAGAGCCCGCGCAGGTCGAAGTCCTCGACCGGCGAGCTGGAGAACCCGATGAGCACCAGCTGCCCCGCCATCAGGGCCCGTGTCAGGTCCAGGTGGCCGCGGCGATCCCAGAAGTCGGGCATCTCCTTGAAGTGGTTCCAGTCCTCCTGGTCGTGGGGACGGGTCAACGCGCCGTCCGGAGGTAGCGGATAGACCGTTCCGGCCTCGGCGGCCAGCTGGGTCAGGTCGACCTGTACCGAGGCGCCGGCCAGCAACGCCCCCAGATGGTGGGTCCGGTAGGCTCCGCTGCCCCAGCTGGTGGCCGACGAGATCACCGGGTACGAGCCGTCCAGGGCAGTGGTCCCCAGCAGGGCGGCCAGGGATCCCGCCCCCTGCAACTCGTCCACCACCTGCAGCGCCCGTGTCGCGCTCTCTCCAAAGACCAGCACCGCGCTGTGCAGGCCCACGTCCGACTCGTTGACCACCGTGATCCGGCCGTCTCCATCGGACCGCAGCCGGAAGTGGCCGTGCCCCGCCGTGCCGCCGACCCAGGCCGACTGCATGTAGGCCATCGTCCAGGTCTCGGCGCGGTAGCCCAGGGCTCCGCCGGCCACGCCCACCTGGACCGTCTGGCGCTTCATGAACCCCTCGTCCACCTGATCCACGCCCCCGTAGTAGGTGGTCGGCACGTACCGCATCGGCTCGACGGCGCTGTGGTCCTCGGCGCTCTGGAGGGTCAGATCCGTGCGCTGGGAGGAGAAGATGCCGACGTAGGACTGGCCCCGCCACAACCCCTCGGGCTCGAACACGTCGACCACCTCGATGCGGGTCATGATCGCCTTGCGGCCCTTGGCGGCGGTGGTGCCCATCACCGCGGCGACGAAGAACACCCCGATCATCAGAGGGAAGGTGATCCAGGTCCACTCCTGGCGCCCGATCAGCCGCAGGAAGAAGTAGTCCAGCGGCCCGATGCACATCAGGTAGACCGCGGCGAACAGCAGGATCCAGCCCATGGGCAACGGCTGCAGCGCCTCGATGTCGCCCAGCTTCTTGCGCACCTCCTGGATCCAGGTGTCGGTGGCGCCGGCCCCGTAGTAGTAACCGGAGCTCCAGCCCAGGGCGGCCGTGCCCAGCTCGTCGGCGTCGTGGACACACTCGGAGAGCGCCTTTTCGGCGGCCATCGCGAACGGTCCGCCGCTCCAGTACTCGGGCGATGACGCCGAGTAGGTCTCGGCCAGCTGCTCCCGCAGCAGATCCTCGCGGCTGACGTTCTCCCGCTGGCCCCCCGGCGGCTCGGGCAGCCACAGCAGGTGGCGCCAGAAGGTCTCCCGATCCGGGCTGCCCTTGATCGGGCGCAGGGTTGGGTCGGCGGCCAGGAAGACGACCCTCCCGAGCCCGTAGCTTCGCACCGCCCACAGCGCCTGCTCGCCGTCCGCGGCGCGGACCGTCGCCCCGTCGATGGCGCGCGCGTCCGCGATCAGGACCCGATCACCCTCGATGGGCGGCGCCCCCTCCACCTCCAGGGCCGTCATCAGCGGATCGAGGGAGTCCACCTCCGCGGCCCCCCGCAGGGTCACGGGCAACAACTCGGCGAGGGCCGAATCGCGCACCAGCTGCCAGCCATCGGTGGCCGTGACCACCAGGGTGCCGCCGTTGCCGACGAAGTGGGTCACCGCCGCCAGCTGCTCGTCGCTCATACCGGTGGGATCCGGAGACGGCCAGATCAGCACGTCGACGACGTTGTAGCCCAGCCAGCGGTCCGGCATCGCCTCGGGAGTGGCCAGGGAGAGGTGGACCCGCCGCCGCTCCCACTGGGACACCGACGGGTGCCCCGGCACCGCGCCGGACCAGGCCTCGCGCAGCACGTTGAGGCCCATCGGATCCTCGCCGACCACCGCCAGCACGACGTCCTCGGTCTCGGTGGTCGTGGTGCGCATCGGCGCCACCGCCAGCGTGGAGCCGCGCCCACCGCGGCCCACCAGCTGGACCGTCCAGGATCCGCCGTACCCTTCGGTCTCGAAGTAGAGGAAGATCCGCTTGCGAGCCTTGCGGCCCACGTCGATGGCGCGGGTGTAGCGCAGGGAGTCGCTGCCGTCCTCGATCACGCCCCCTTCGATCGCGAGCAGGCCGTCGATGGGCTCACCCACGTTCTCGACGGTGACCATCGCGCAGGCCCAGCGGTTCGTCTGGGTGCGGCCGTCGAAGACCACCTCGGCCCGCATCCGGATGCCCAGGTTGTTGAAGCCGTCGGCGTCGACCGCCTCGGTGCCGTCCCCCTCCTCCTGAGCGGTGGCCACCCCCGGCACCGCGAGGAGCAGTAGCAGCGACAGCAACAGCGGGATCGAGGTTCTCATGGCCGTCCGGTGGAGGCCGCCAAGCATAGCAGGTTCGCGCGCCCACGCCCGCGCTGCGCGCGCCAGGTCAATCGTCCATCCGGTCCTTCGCGCGGCGGCGGGCCGCCAGCAGACCGCCCACGTAGGTACCATCCCCGGCCTCCGGGGTATCCGGCACCAGGTCCTCGCCGATGGGGGTCACGGCCACCCGCGCCAGCTCGGCTTGTTCCTCGCCGCCGCCCGCGGGGGCGGACGGCGGCGGCGACTCGGCGGCGGCGGCCGCAGCCCGCACCACGGCGGCCGGCGGCGGTCGGGGCGGCGGCGACGCGGCGACCTTCTGGATGGTGGTGACCATGCCCGCCCGGCCGAACGCCGAAAGGTCCAGCCGCCGCAGCGCCACGTCGAGCAGCAACAGCAACAACGCCGCAATCAGCAGGGGGGGCCACAGGGGCTCGGGCACCCGCCGGGCCACCTCGGGCCGGCGGAAGACCTCGGCGGGATCCGCGATCACCGACCCACCCCCCAGCCGTGCCAGTTCGGGAAGCAGGGAGCTGCCGCTGGCCGGCGTGCGGTACTCCGGCGAGTAGGGCTGCACCGCCTCGCTGACCACCTGGCCGATGGGGGTGTCCCCCACGGACATCGACACACCCGCCAGGTAGGACCCGTCCTCGTCGACCTCCATGGTCGCGGTGTAGCGCCCCGGCGCGATCTGGCGCAGGGGCAGCTCGCGGACGGTCAGGTCCGGCGACACCACCCGGGCCGTGCCGTCCAGGAAATTCCGGAAGTTCCCGGATTCGTCGAAGGCGTCGACGGTGATCCGGAGCTGGCCGCGGTCGATCTCGGAGACCACCTGCAGGTCGCCGCTCTGGTCGCTGCCCATCGACCAGCGGACGATCTGGCTCCACAGCTTGGTGTACTCGGCGGTGCCCACCCAGTCCCGGGCCCAGCGGGACTTGCAGTCGCTGGTGAATGCCACCGACTTGCCCAGCCCGTAGCGCCAGTGCGCCAGCAGGGGCAGGTCGTCGGTGGCGGTCAGCGCCACGGTCGCCCGTGGTTTGGGATCGGCGGCCACGTGCCCGTGCAGGGTCGGCAACGCCCCGATCCCCTTGAGCAGGGTCGAGGGCTCCGCCCGCGCGGGCACGAAGTCCTCCTCCACGATGAACGAGCGGCTGGCGAGCATGGTCTCGCGGGTGAACACCTGGGGGATCGCGTGGGGGTCGGTGACCAGGTAGTAACGGCCCCCGCCCCACTGGGCGAACTGGCGCATGGTGAAACGATCGGCGTCGCCGCCGACCGCGATGGAGGTCAGCGTGGTCTGCTGGGCGTCGTGGTTGGCCTGGATCAGCTGCTGGAAGGCCGAATCTCCGGTGATTCCATCCGACAGCAGGATCACGTGCTTGAGGGCCGCGCCGGAGTCATTGAGGGCCTTGTAGCCCATCTTGAGCGCGGGGTAGATGTCGGTGCCGCCGCCGGCCCGGATCGAGGCGATGCGCTCGATCACCGCGCGTTTGTCGGTCAGCGGCGTCATCGGCACCGCCCAGGTGCCGGCGGAGTCGAAGGTCACCACCCCGACCTGGTCGCGCTCGGTCATGAGCTCGACCGCGCGAATCGCGGCCTCCTTGGCCATCGAGATCTTCGACGCCTGTCCCGATCCTGCCATCGAACCCGAACGGTCGATCGCCAGGATCATCGCCAGCGACGGGAAGTGCTTCTTGTCCTCGATGTCCATCTGGACCGGCAGCAGCTCCTCGATGGGCGTCTTGTAGTAGCCGCCGACGCCGAAGGAACTCTCGCCGCCGACCATCACGAAGCCGCGGCCCAGGTCCCGGACGTAGGACTGCAGTGCCCGCTGTTGCACGCTGGTCAAGACGTGGGCCGGCACGTCGGACATCACGATGCTGGCGTAGGGGCGCATCTCGGCCAGGGTCGGTGGCAGATCGGCGGGGCCGACCACGTCCACCCGGATGCCGTCCCCGCTCAGGGAGTTGGCCAGGTATCGGGACTCGCCCTTGAGCCCCTCGACGTAGAGCACCTTCTGGCTGCCGGCGACCTGGACCGTGGCCACCACCTCGTTGTTCTGGGGCAGCGAATCCAGCTCGCCGTCGTCGACCTCCAGCACCGCCCGGTAGCGGTAGAGCCCCGGCTCATCGGCGGTCTGACGGAAGCTGAACACGTCGGCCCGACCGCCGGTCAGCGGCGCCGGTACCTCGCCCAGGTAGCGGTCGTTGCGGAACAGGCGCAGGCGGCCGTTGCCGGCCCGTACGGAGCGGGCGATCACCCGGACCTCGAAGCCCTCGCCACGCTGAACCTTGTCTGGCACGACCAGGTTCTCGACCACCACATCGGGCAGGGCGCCGCGGCTCAAGGGCACCACCGACAGCTCCAGGTCGTTGCGCGCGGTCAGGGTCACCTGGGCCGAGGCGTCGCCGCGGGTCTCTTCGCCATCGCTGAGCAGCACCACCCGGTGGGTGGCGTCCGCGGGCAGGGTCGCCTGGGCCAGGCGCAGGGCGGCGGCCACGTCGGTCTGATGGACGCCAGGGTCGGTCTCGACGGCGTGGAAGTCCGGATCCTCGCTGACCTCCCGCTCGACGTACGCGTCGGCGCCAAAGGCGACCACGCCGGCCCGATCCCCCTCCTGCATCCCCTCCAGCGCCTGCTGGACAAAACCCACCGAGGTGCGGCGCGCCTCGTCGGACACGCTGGCCGACCGGTCGAGGACGAAGACCACCCCCAGGTCGTCCACCAGCTTGCCGTAGGTCAGTCCGGAGATCGCGGCCACCAGCACCAGCAGCAGGATCAGGCGCGCCGCCAGCGCCGCGAGCAGCCGCCCGCGGGAGATCTTGCGACGGGTGAACCAGGCCATCGCCACCAGCGGCAACACCGCCGCCAGCAGCCACAGCCATCGCGGATACTCGAACTGGAGCGCCTCGAACACCGCTACCTCAGCCTCGCTTCCGCCGGTTCCAGAGGAACCACTCGAACAGCAACAGTGCCACCCCGCCGATGGCCAGCTCTCGCCAGATCTCCCGCCGCCCGGCCGCCGCCGACGACGCCCGCACCTCCACGGCCTGTCCCATGCCCAGGTCCCGCATCGGCGCGATCCGCGATTCCCGGCGCGAGGCCAGGTTGGCGGCGAACTCCACCTGCTCTCCGGGCACCTCGACCCGGTAGATCCCCACCTGGTCGATCCGGGAGAACCGGAGCAACCCGCCGGCCACGTTGGCCCGCACGCTGTCCCCCGAAGGCACCTTCACCGACACCTCGGTCACGTCGCCGGCCACCGGGTAGGTGAACGCGGCACCTGTCGCCATCAGCCCGGCGACCTCCGAGGTGCCGTGCCCGCTACTCATCCACGAAGCGGCGTTGAGCAGCATCACCGGGAAGGCCACCCGCAGGGGCAGGTCGCTCTGCAGCGGGTCGAAGGCCAGGACCAGGACACGTCCGCCGTGGCGCTCCCCCGCCAACACCAGCGGTCCCTGGTCCCCCTCCACGATGGGCCGCAGGGTCCCGTCGTCGGCCACCGTGCGGGCCCGGGCCACGTGCAGATCGCTCAGGTCGACGAACCGCAGCACATCGTGGGAGCGGCTCCAGTCCAGCACCTGGGGCGTCTTGATCTCGGGGCCGAAGCGCACGGGGCCGGCCCCCAGTCCGTCCGGTGGGGCCAGCACCGCGTAGGAGTGCCCCTCCATCCCGGACTCGGGGACAAAACCCTCGAAGAAGGTCACGTCGTATCCGGCGCTGCTCGTGTAGGCCGAAGGCTGTACCAGGTCGACCACCAGCCGCGGGTCGCTGGCCAGCACCTTGAGCACCAGGGCGTTGCAGCCCACCGCCAGCACCTTGCGGCGGTGGGTCGGGCGCAGCAGGGCGAAGGCCTGGTCGTCGACCGGGAGATGGTCGTCCTCCGCGTGGAGCTCCACCCGCACGACGCCCTCCTGGCCGCCGGCCAGGTCGAAGACCAGCGGGGCGGCCTTGCCAGCCGCCAGCGACACCTCCTGACGCCCCACGAGCTCCTCTTCCAGGTAGACCTCGACCCGGCTGGTGGTCGGCTCGACGCCGAAGTTCTCGACGGTGGCGAAGAGTTCGTGATCGAGCTCGCTGACCGGGCTGCGGCGCAGATCGACGGCGGTGATCCCGCTGTTGGCGGCCAGCTTGCCGACGCGGACGAACTGCACCGCGCCCTCCCGGACCTCCATCTCGCCCAGGTTCTCGCCTCCGCCGTCGCTGACCACGACGACCTGGCGGTCCGGCCGCTCCTGGGTCAGGCTCAGGGCCAGCGCGAGGGCGTCCCGCAGGGTGCCCTCGGCCTCGCCGGCCTCCAGCTGACGCAGGGCGCGCTCGAGACGGTCCTTGTCGCGGGAGAAGGGCGACGCCACCCGGGTCTCGGCGCCAGCCTCGACGATCATCGCCTCGTCGGCCCCCTGCAGCCCCTGGATCACTTCTGTGGCCGCGTCGAGGGCAGCCGAGAAGCGGTCCGGCTTGACGTCGGTGGCCCGCATCGAGGCCGAGGTGTCCACGACGAGCACCACCGACCGTTTGGTCGACACGTGACCGCTGAGGTAGGGCCGGGCCAGCGCCAGCGCCAGCAGCGCCAGCAGCAACAGCTGCAGGAGCAGCAACAGGTTGCGGCGGAAACGCTCGAAGGGGGTCGCCAGTTGCTCGCTGCGGATGAACTCCTGCCACAGCAGCACCGAGGGCACCTGGACCTTCTGTCGCCGCAGCTTGAGGAAGTACAGCGCCAGCAGGGGCAAGGAGAGGCCCAGCAGCCACAGCGCGGCGGGCTGCAGCAGGCTCACAGCAGCATCCCCTCGCGGCGCAGCGCGCCCATGATGAACTGCTCGATGTCCACGTCGGCCATCAACAGTGAGTGGTGGATGCCCAGCCGCCGGCAGGTCTCACGGGCGCCGTCCAGGTACTTGCGAACGGTGCGTTCGTACCGCTCGAGGACCGCGTCGTCGACGGTCAGCGGGAGCTCGGTGCCGTCCTCGGCGTCCACCAGCATGATGTCCCCGGTCAGGTCGGGGCGCAGCTCGGCCGGTGAGACCACGTGAAACACGTAGAGTTCCAGGTCCAGGTACATCAGCCGCTTGAGCGCCTCGTCGTATCCCTGGGGGAACAGCAGGTCGCTCAGCAGGATCCCGATCCCCTTTCCCTGGCGGCGCGGGTAACCGCGCAGGGCCTTGACCAGATCGCTCTCTCCGCCGGGCGCCACCTCGATCATGTGCTGGAAGATCCCGTGGATCGCGGACCGACCGCGTACGGGCGGGCGTACCCGCTTGAGCCCCTCGGCGAAGTCGGCGACGCAGACCCGATCCATGCTGCCCAGGGCCACGTAGGCCAGGGCTGCGCCCACCTGGCGGGCCACGTGCAGCTTGTCCCCCTCCATCGAGGCGGAGGCGTCGACGAAGATCTGGACCGTCCGGTCCTCCTTTTCTTCGAACAGCTTGATGAACAGCTGGTTCAACCGGCCGTAGAGATGCCAGTCCAGGTGGCGCAGATCGTCGCCGGGCACGTAGGCGCGGTGATCGGCGAACTCCAGCGACTGGCCCCGTCGGATGGAGCGGCGCTCCCCCTTCCTGACCCCGGCGCCGCGGCGGCGGGACTTGACCGTCAGCGCGGCGAGCTTGGCCAGGAACGACGGGGACAGCAATGGGGCGCCGGCGGTCACGCCTGTGTCGCCTCCCGTGCCACCTCGCGGGTCAGTTCCGGCACCTCGGCCACCACCTTGGTCACGATCTCGTCTGGCTCGATCCCCTCGGCTTCGCCCTCGAAGTTGCGGATCAACCTGTGTCGCATGGCGGGCAGCGCGACGGCCCTCACGTCGTCGAAGCTGACGTTGATCCGGCCGTCGAGCAGCGCGTGGACGCGGGCGGCCAGGATCAGGGTCTGGGCGGCGCGGGGGCTGGCGCCGTAGCGCACGAACCGCTTGGTGGTCTCGGCGGCGTGCCGCGAGTCGGGGTGGGTCGCCAGCACCAGCCGCATGGCGTAGCGCTTGACCGGCTCGGCCACCGGTACCTCGCGCACCACCGACCGCATCTCGAGCAGCTCGTCGAGTTCCACGCCCTTGGGCGACTCGGCGGTCTCGTTGCCCGTGGTCCGGTCGACGATCTGCACCAGCTCGTCCAGGTTCGGGAAGGGGACCAGAACCTTGTAGAAGAACCGGTCGAGCTGGGCTTCGGGCAGGGGGTAGGTGCCCTCCATCTCCAGGGGATTCTGGGTCGCCAGCACGAAGAACGGCACGGGCAGCGGCCGGCGCACCCCCGCCACGGTGACCTGGCGTTCCTGCATCGACTCGAGCATCGCCGACTGGGTCTTGGGCGTGGCGCGGTTGATCTCGTCGGCCAGCAGGACCTGGGTGAACACCGGTCCCGCCTCGAACCGCAGCGAACGGCCGCCCTTCTCATCCTCGTTGATGATGTGGGTCCCGATGATGTCGGCGGGCATCAGGTCGGGGGTGAACTGGATGCGGGCG
>CAYTBN010000056.1:0-35189 GCA_964436045.1 uncultured Rickettsiales bacterium
CTTCGCATACCAGGGAGGACGATGCCCATCGCCGATCGATCCTTGCACCAACGCCCCAGATGGGCCTGGACTGCGACGACTGGGACAGCGACGTCTACCCCACCTCCGGCTGCTGACCCACCCCCCCCCCGCCCCGGTCCCCGACCGCGGTCATCGGAGTCGCCAATCGAATCTCCCTGCTACGATGCGCGTCTGGGGAGATGATGGTCTGGACGTCCCGAATCGCCTGGCCCGGGTTGGCCGCGGTGCTCGTGTGGCTCGCGGGGATCGGCCCGCTCGCGCCGCCCGCGCAGGCTGCGGTCCACTATCTGGTGTCGACAGGCGGAGACGGGGACTTCGAGACCCGCTGGCTCCGGGTGGAGCCGGACGAGATCGTGGTCGAGGCCACCGTCCCCCACCTGGTGTTGTTCGCCGGCGACGAGCCATGGGCTTGGCGGACCTACCACTTCCAGGTGCCCACCTGCTCCTGCCCGAACCCGTCCGGCGACCTGCTGGCCCTCGACGAACCGATCTGCGGCGAAGAAGCGGGCGGGGACGCCTTGCAGCTGGTGGGCCTGGTGTCGGGGGAGCAACGGGAGGTGGTGGGGATCCGGGCCCGGGCCGCGGACGGCGGCGAGCTCCAGAGTGTGTCCCTGCTGGGGGCGCTGGGTCCCCTGTTGCTGTTGCGCGAGGACCAGCGCGCGGCGGGTTGTGGCACCCACGAGCGGGCGTCGGCGCGGTTCGTGGCGTTCCACGCTGGACTCGGCCGCGAGGTGGAACTGCTGACCGTCGACGAGGTCGGCCGTCTTCAGCTGCTGGAGCGGACCGAGGCCTGGCAACAGCTGCGCCGGGACCCGTCGATCTACCCCATCGAGTCGGCCGAGGACATCAGCCACACCGCAACCCTGGCCGACCTGAGCCGGGGTGGGCTGGAGCTGATCCACCAGTTCTCGGCCGCGGCCTGCCACGAGTGCTCCGACGGGCAGTGGTCCTCCGGCACGCGGTCCGTGCGTGTCGCGGCGCGGGAGGTCCCCGGGCGGCTGGCGCCGTTCACCCAGATCCCCGTGCCCGTCGCGACCTTCGACGGGGGTGATGCTCCCCTGTCCACGCCGATCCGGGGCGTCAGCCCGGTGCGCGCCGAGGCCGAGCGGATCCCGGCGCTGCTCGCCGCCTTCCGCGACCTGCATGCGCTGGAGCAGCCGCCCGTCGCGGGAACGGATCCGCGGTTCGGCGAGGTCAGCGGCGTGTATGGAAGCGACACGGGAACGCTGGCCATGCTGGCGCTCCCGGACGGGGTGGGGGCGACCTACTCGTCCGTCTTCCAGACCGCGTCGTTCGTGCCCCACATGTGCGACTGCGAGCTCCTGGGGACGGCGGCGGGCGAGGGCGACGCGGGGTACACCCTGGGCGCCCACGGTTCCCGGCTCGAGACCGGTCCGGGGTGGGCTCGGCTGTCCCCCCCCGCGCCGGAGTGCTGCGGACTGGGCTGGCCCGGGGACGAGCTGGTGCGGACCGGGGACCTGCCGCGCTGCTCGGTGATCGCCGACACGGCCAAGCTGCTGGAGACCCCGGGCGGCACGCCACGGCGGACCTTCGTGATCGCCGGCGATCGGGTCACGGTCCTTCCCCCGCTCCCCGAGGACGATCCCCAGTACCTGCTGGTCCGGTTCCACGGCGCGGTGACCACCACCTACGGCTACCTGCGGCGGGACGCACTGGACTGCCCCTTCGACTGATCTCCAGTTTGGTATGGTCATGCCATGCTCAGCCGCATCCCCGTTCATCTCCTGGTCTTCCCGCTCCTGCTCACCCTGATCGCCTGCCCCACAGAACAAGACGACGACGACAGCGCGGTCGGGGATGACGATGACGCCGCCTCGCCCTGGGACGAGGAGTTCGGCTGGGAGCTGAGCCAGCCGGTGGAGTGCCCGGCCGAGGTGCCCGATGGCGATGCACTCGAGTCGCTGCTGGTGGAGCTGGAGCTGGACCTGTCGGTGGGGATCGGCTTCTCGTGGTACGAGCGCTACGGCGGCTACATCGAGGACGATCCCACCCGGCTGGACTTCTTCCACGACCTCCAGGAGGACGTGACCCGGATCCCCTGCACCGCGGGCGGTTTTGCGCTGCGGGCGGACGACGGCGCGGACTCGGATCATCCGCTGGCCAGCCAGCTGGCCGACGCGGCCTCGGAGCTGGGCGTGCCGGTCACGGCGGGCGGTCCGCTGCCCGAGCCGGACGCCGATGCCCCCCTGCTCGAAGCGCTGGAGGAGGTCCAGGACGAGGGCAACGGCGAGCCCTTCGGCGACTCGCTGGACGATACCCTGGCCGCGGTGCCCGACGACGTGCAGCGGCTGGCCGCGACCCTGTTGCTGGCCCTGGCCGAGGCGGCGGACACCCGGGACGACGCGGTGGACGCCATCGCCGGGCCGTGGGACGAGGAGACCCTGTTCCAGCGGCTGCCCCACACCTACATCGTGTCCACCGACGCCGGGCTGGACTCCAACAACGAGTACGACCTGGCGATCCTGGCGCCGGAGGACGCGGGCTTTGGCCTCCTGCTATCCGGCGGCATCCGCCTGGCCCAGGTCCTCGACGAGCTCGGGCTCGCCGACATCTCGCTGACCGGCGGGGACTTCGCCTTTTCGGTGGAGACCGCCCTCGGCGGGGTGGTGATCCGCGGGGACGGGGATGACCTGTACGAGACCGAGGGGGCCGACGCCCTGCCCGGGGAGCTGTTGCTGGTGCTCGACGTGGGCGGCGACGACGTCTACCGGATCCCCGCTGGCGCCACCGCCTCGGCGGACAACCCCGCCTCGCTGCTGGTGGACCTGGGGGGCGACGACCACTACGGCTACGTGGAGGTGGACGACCCCGACGATACCGACGGGTTGCTGCCGTCGGACGACCACGGGCGCTACAGCGGCGACCTGTCCTACGGGCCGTTCACCCTGTCGAACCATCCTCGCCAGGGGGCGGGCGTGCTCGGCTACGGCTACCTGGTCGACGTGGGCGGCGGCGAGGACACCTACCGGACCCTGCGCTTCGGCCAGGGGTTCGCGGCGCTCGGCGTGGGCGTGTTGTGGGACGACGGCGGGAACGACGACTACGAGTGTGAGGCGGCCTGCCAGGGGGCGGCCGCGTCCGGGGTGGCGCTGGTCCACGAGGGGGGCGGCGACGACAGCTACCGCGCGTTCTACTCGGCCCAGGCGTTCGCGTCCCCGGCCGCTTTTGCGCTACTGTACGACGCCGCCGGCGGCGACACCTACCACCTGGAACCCGACGAGCCCTTCGTCTACGCCTGGTACGACGGCTGGACCCACAACATCAGCCGTGGTCAGGGGGCGTCCACCGGCTGGCGGCGCGACGACTACATGCAGGACGTCTACCTCGGCGGCGGGATCGGCCTGCTGCGGGATCGGACCGGAGACGACAGCTACACCGCCTCGGTGATGGCCCAGGCCAACGGATACTGGTTCGGTTTCGGGATCCTGGCGGACGCCGAGGGTGACGATCGATACAACGGCTACAACTACGTCCAGGGGGCCACCGAGTACTTCGCCCTGGCGGCCTTCCTCGAGGGGGGTGGCAACGACACCTACAACGACGCGATGGAGCCCACCCACAGCGATCTGGGCCTGGCCCACGACTACTCGGTGACGTTCTTCGTCGAGGGCGGGGCGACGACTGGTACTACGGACCGGACCGGGGCATCGGGGTGAGCAAGTGCCATGGGCTGGGGATCCTGGTGGACCGGGCGGGGGACGACGAGTTCCACTCCTGGAGCGACAAGTCCATCGGCTGGGCCACCGACTACGACTGGGCTGTGGGTACCTGTGGGGACAGCGACTGGATCCCGAGCTACGGGTTCTTCGCCGACCTGGACGGCGCCGATCTGTACGACAAACCCGACCCCTCCGGCTACGGCGACGACTCGACGTGGCTCACCGACGATCCGGACGACGACGGCGCGATGGAGCTGTCCGGCGGGATCGATTCCACGGCCGGCGTCTGTTTTGCCCGGGCCTACGGTGTGAGTTGGGCATCAGAGCGCTGATCCGGATCAGCCGGGCTCGATCGTCGCCCGGAGATAGACCTCGGCCAGCCCGCGCAGCCCCGCCGCCACGCAGAGGCCGACCGCCGCCCCGAGCCCGAAGCCGACCACGACGTCGAGGGGGTAGTGCACACCCAGATAGACCCGCGAGAACCCGATGGCGAGGAGCAGCGGCCCGGTCACCACCAGGGTCCGGGGGAAGGTGAGGGCCACCGCGGCGGTGACGGCGGCGGCGTTAGCCGCGTGGTTGGAGGGCATGCCGTAGGCCACCGCGCCGCCGCACGAGGTCAGCATCCGCACCGCGTCGCCCAGCTCGTGGCAGGGGCGTGGACGGGCGATCAGCGGCTTGAGCACCTGGGCCGCCAGGGGGTCGGTGATCGCCACGGCCATCACCAGGGCGATGGCGGACAGCTTGCCAAGCCGGCCCCCGCGCCAGGCCAGCGTCAGCACCGCCGCCAGGATCAAGACCAGCCCCAGGACGCGGCTGGACATCGTCGCCATCAGGGCGTCCATCCAGTGGCTGGCCAGTCCGGCGTTGATGGCGAGGAGCAGCGCCTCGTCCAGTTCACTCATCGCGTCCCCCGGGGGCTGCCACGTATTATCATCCCTGTGTCGGCCCCACGTCGACGCCATTGGCCACGGAGAGAACCCGCGCTTGTTTCGAATCCACCACAGGCTGGCGCCGCTGCTGATCCTCGGCGTGATCGGCTGCCCCGTTGACGACGACGACACGGTGGCGGACGACGACGCCACCGACGACGAGGGCCCCGTCGGCGACTGGGTCCAGGTCTCCGCTGGCGACTGGCACACCTGCGCCCTGGATGGCGGCGGTGCGGTCACCTGTTGGGGATGGGACGAGCACGGCCAGGCCAGCGCGCCGGAGGGGACCTTCGACGAGATCGACGCCGGGGGACACCACAGCTGCGCGCGGGCAGGCGGCGCGGTGCAGTGCTGGGGACGAGATCACGCCGGCCAGCTCCAGGTGCCCGACGGGAGCTACGTCGGAGTCGGGATTGGCTACTGGCACTCCTGTGCCGCCGCCACGGCCGGCGATATCACCTGCTGGGGTTGGGACTTCTACGAGCAGGTGAGCGCCGCCCCCGCGGAAGGGGACTTCGCCCGGGCGGAGGTCGGGGTCGCCCACTCCTGCGGGCTGGGTGAGAACGGCGAGATCTCCTGCTGGGGGCGGGATCAGGTGGGGCAGTCGACCCCACCTGCCGGACCCTTCGCCGAGGTCGCGGTGGGGTACAACCACGGCTGCGGGCTGCTCCAGGACGGAACCCTGCGCTGCTGGGGCTGGAACGACCGCGGCCAGACGAGCGCCCCCGGCGGCAGCTACGTCCACGTGACGGCGGGGTACGAGCACAGCTGTGCCCTGAACGGGGAGGGGCGCGCGGTGTGCTGGGGAGGGGACGCGTATGGGCAGGCGAGCCCGCCCGGGTACACCTTCACCGCCCTGAGCGCCGGGTACGAGCACAGCTGCGGGATCACGGCGGGGGGCGGAGTGGCCTGCTGGGGGCGGGATCACCAGGGCCAGGCCACGCCGCCCGGCAGCTGAGACGCGCAGATCGCTTGCCAGGCCGCGTCGGTCGACGTACACCTGGAGTTCACGAATGCGAGGGGATCCGAGAGATGGACGACAACCCTTCCGTTGACGGCCCGATGACGGTCGATTTTCCGGACGAGGTCGAGGCCCCGCTGCTGCGGGCCCATCGATATCTGCAGCGGGCGCTGGACGAGGTGGACCGGGTCCGCCAGGCCGCCATCGACCAGAACGCGGTCACCGGTCTGCCCGGCGCGGTCAGCTGCGAGCGCGAGGTGGCGCGGGCCATGCGCGACGGCCGCGAGGTGTGCGTCGTGCTGGCCGACTTGGCCAACCTGGAGGCCTACAACGCCGCCTACGGGATCGACGCGGGCAACCGCATGATCCAGCTGACGGGCGACTGCCTGTGCGACCTGGTCGACCCGGTGCGCGGGAGTGGCCGCTTCGTCGGCCACCTGGGCGCCGACGATCTGCTGTACGTCTGTTCGGCGGCCGAGGCGCGCGACCTGTCTGGCCGCATCGCCGAGGAGTTCGACAAGCGCGTCCGCGACAGCTTCCGCGACCAGGATCTGGAGCGGGGGTTCTTCGTGGCCGTCGATCGCCAGGGCGGACCCCACCGATTCCCGATCACGACCCTGAGCATGGGGGGCGTCGAGCTGGCCAAAGGCGCTTACAGCGAAGCCTTCCAGGCGCTCGACGCCTGTCGCGAGGTCAAGGGCGTGGCCAAGACCCACGAGCGGTCCTGCCTCTTCGTCTGTCGACGCGGCCCGCCGTCGGAGCGCGAAGGGAGCTGACCCTTACCGTCCGCTGGCGCCGGCCCTCCACAAATCCGCCGCGCGGGTATCATGGGTGGCCTGCGTCGGCCCCGGTCGGCGTCGAGAGGCCCCATGAGAAGCGTCCGCCGCGGTGCCGTGCTCGGAGCGGCCGTCCTCGTCGTCGCCCTGCAGGTGCCGGCGGTGGTCGTGGCGACGCAGCTGCCCAGGGACGTGGCCCGCCAGGCGTTCGCGGTCTTCTGGAGCGGGGCGCTGATCCAGTACCTGATCTGTGGTGCAGTGCTCGGCGGAGCGACGGCCGCGCTGCTGGGGCGGTTGCTGGCCGGCGAGCCGCTGGATCGACGCTGGGTCCGCTTCCTCTTTCCCCACGGGCTGTTGACGATCCTCGTGGCGCTGTCCGCCGTACTGGGTGACCGGGACGCCATGAACTGGCTGCTGGTCGGCGGCGTGGCGAGCGTGCTGTCCCTGTTGCTGCTGGTGCTGCCGCGTCGCTGGGGAGTGGTCACGACCTGGGCGCTGGCGGGGATCCTGGCGCTGGTCCCGTGGCTGGTCGTGCAACGATCCCAGCCCAAGGAGCGTCCGGCGATCCTCGAGGCCCCCTCCACGCCGCGCCCGGACCTGGCGCTGGTCGTCCTGGATACCGTCCGGCGGGATCGCCTGGCCCTGTACGGAGAGCTGGACGGCGGCGAGCTGGCGACGCCCGCGCTGGCGGCACTGGCGAAAGAGGGCCTGCGCTTCGACGCCGCCTACAGCGCCAGCCCCTGGTCGGCGCCCTCCCACGCGACCCTCTTCACCGGCAAGGTCCCGAGCCGGCATGGGACCACCTCCGATACGCTGCACCTGGACGAGGGGCAGCTGACGCTGGCCGAGCTGCTGCGGCGTCACGGCTACCGCACCGTCGGCCTGTCGGGGAACCCATGGGTGTCCGATGCGACCGGGCTGACCCGGGGCTTCAATTCCTGGATCGACCGGGGTGGCGAGGCGGGGATCGCGTCCCACTTCCTGCTGGCCAAGATCATCGACGCCACCGCGCTGATCGGCGGACGGGACAAGGGCGGTCGGGCCATCGTCCGGGCGATGGGCGAGGTGCTGGACGGTGGGGACGGCGACCACCCGCGCTTCGCCTTCGTCAATCTGTCGGAACCCCACGCCCCCTACTGGCGGATCCCTGCTCGCGCCCGGCGGGCCGGCGGCGCCAATGGCTGGTCCGCCCAGCGGGCTTCCCTGCGGACCCTGGAGGCCCAGCACCACGGCGTCACCCCCGCCCCCGACCAGCGGGAGGCCGCGCTGCGCTCCTACGACGCCGCCATCGCGTACGCCGACGAGTTGCTGGGAGAGCTGGTGGGAGGGTTGGAGCGCGACGGACACGAACTCTGTGTGGTCGTCGTCTCCGACCACGGCGAGATGTTCGGCGAGCACGGGGTCTGGGGCCACGGCCACGGCCTCTATCGCCAGGTGCTGCAGGTGCCGATGGTGTTGTACTGCCCTGGACGGGTGGCTGCTGGCGAGACCTTCGACCGGAGCGTCTCGCTAACCGACATCGCCCCCACGCTGGCAGCCCTGGCCGGCCTCGATCCCGCCCCGCTGGAGGCCGATGGTGTCGACCTGCTGCCCTGGATCGACGGACTGGCGACCGCCCCTCCCCACCCCCACGGCGTCTTCGCCGAGCACGAGATCCCCGAGTACCTGTCCCGGGCCCTGAACCTGCAGGGCCACGACGAGGAGGCCGCCGCGCTCCGAATTCGCCGCCGTGCGGTGATCCTCGGCCCCTGGCGCTACGAGCAGACGCTGGCCGAGGACGGCGGGCGGGGAGAGCACCTGTTCCGGCTGGACACCGATCCAGGCGAGGAGCGTGACCTGGCGGCGGCCCAGACCGTCGTCTGGTCCCGGGCCGAGGCCGAGCTGCGGATGGACTGGTGGGTCGACAACGCGGTCGGTCCCTGGAGTGCCAGTCGCAGCCACCACCGGGCCGACCTGCCCACGGACACCGAGCTGCAGCTCAAAACGCTGGGTTATCTGGACTGATCCGTCTCCCGCGCTAGTCGAACAGGGGGATCTGGGCGGGATCCAGGTCGCGGAGGACCTCGGCGAGGCGCTTGAGGGCCTGGGTCGCCTTGACTCCCTTGGGGTTGGCCTTGGCGATCTTGGCGGCGAAGGACTTGATCTCGGTCAGCGCTGCGGTGCGGTTCATGGTGCGGAAATTGGGCATGGCGGCCGAGATCTCGCCGTAGCCCGCCCGGACCTCGGCGCCGAACTTCTTGAGGAAGAACTCCGTGGTCTCCTTCCAGTGGCGCAGGTACATCACGTGGCGGTTCATCTTCTGGATGCTCGCCAGGTTGCGCCCGTGGGGAGTGAGTTCGGTGTTGGTGTAGTTGTTGGCCAGGACCTGCAAGGTGGTCTGCAGGCGGGACAGCCGGCCGCGGTCGATGATGCCCTTGGTGTAGCCGGCGGTGTAGGCCGGTTCGGCGGTGCCCAGTGAGGCGACCAGATCGGCCAGGTCGGAGCCGGCCTCGGGGCTGTCCGTCTTGTAGCCGTCGTCCTTGTTCCAGATCGCCACGTTCTTGTCGTTGAGCTTCCCGCGCCGGGAGATCTCCTTGCGCCGGGCGTCCATCGCGCCCTTGCCCCGCCCCCGGGTGCCCCGATCCCACTTCTTGAGGTGGTGGGGGCTGCCGGTGGACGACGTGCCCGACGGGGAGTAGCCCGCATAGGCCCAGATCGTCTTGAGGTTGGGGAACATCTTGCGGTACTGCTCGAGCCGCTTGGTGTGGCCGGTGTTGCAGGCGCTGATCATCACGTCTTCCACCTGGGCGAAGGCGATGGGGAAGACCTTGTTCAGCTCGGCCAGGTGGGAGAAGTAGATCTTGGCGGAGTCGTCGCCCTCGATGGCCGTGCCGCCGCTGTGGCCCGACAGGACGACCCGCTTCATCAGCGACTTGCCGGTCTCGACCCGGTAGAGCACGCCGATGAGCTGGGCCAGCTCGTCGCGGGTCTCGGCGCCCGACTTCTTCAGGTAGTCCGCCAGGACCTTGGCCTTGGCGGCATCGAGCTTGGGCATCGTGGCCAGGAACTTCTGGATCCCGGTGTCCGTGGTCAGGTCTTCCCACTTGCCGCCGACCTTGATCTGGTCCTCGTGCCGCTTGTCGGATCCGGTGACGGCGTCGACGTTCCGCGCCCCCATGGTGTTCTTGAGCGTGCGGGACTCGCGGCCACGGGATGCCTTGCGGATGCCGAGAAAGACCGTGTGTTCGCTCTTGAGCTCCTTGTCCAGGCTCTCGCCAGCGGGCTCCAGGGCCAGCCACTGCAGGGTGATCTCGTTCAGCCGGCCGTCCTCGCGCAGCCCCTTGCTCTTCTGCCAGGCCGCCACCGCCTGCACCAGCTCCGGGGAGGGGCGGTCGCTCGGGCTCTTGACCATCGAGGCGATCAGCTTCCACGCCCGTCGCGGGAGGCGGCGTCGCCCAGCGGGTCGACCAGCGGATCGGAGCGGCGCTGTACGGCCAGGCCTGCTGGAGCGCCCTGCCCCGACCCCCGTCTCCGACCGCCCTTGCGGGCCTGCATCGTTGTGACCGCGTGTCCCATCGCAACCCGATCCGATCTCTCAGTCCCCCACTCCGACGGGAGCACGGGAAGCGGAATCGAGACCTGGGGGGTGGTGGATCGGGGTCCCCGGCCCAACGCTGGTGGCCTCGGCCCGTGCTCCTGCTCCCCGCGCGGGGCGTTCAACCGGGGCCTGGGAAGGCCTCCCGGCAGCGGGTCGCGGCCAGCTCCAGGTATTCGGCCGACAGGTCGATGCCCAGCGAGCGGTGGCCCAGACGGCGGGCGGCCAGGTTGGTGGTGCCGGTGCCACAGAACGGGTCGAGCACCACCCCACCGGGCGGGCAGGTCGTCAGCAGGGGGATGCGGCACAGGTCCTCGGGGTAGGGGGCGAAGTGCCCGGCGCGCCCCTGGGTGTCCTCGGGCAGGATGTCCCACACGTCCGGGGGTTTGGCGCCGCGGGGGTGGTAGCGCAGGAAGTAGTAGCCGCGCTGCTGCAGCTCGCGGGCGCGACCCGAGACGGCGGCCGCGTCCGAGTGGGTGGTGCGTTGCTGGCGGCGGATCACCATCCGGAAGTCCGACAGCCGGCCCGCACCCACGTCGGCCAGCATGGCGTCGAGGGCGTCGAGGGCGGCGGTTTTCTCGTCCTCGTCCAGGGCGGTGCTCAGCTCGATCTGGCGGCGGTAGCGGACGCCGCGGACGCCGGTGGCGCTGACCACGACCCCCCCCTCGACCCGGGCCTTGCGCGGGGCGGCGCGGACGGCGTCCACGTCGTAGTGGTAGCCCCGGGGCCGCTTGACCAGGTGAAAGAGGTGTTCGTGCACGTTTCGCAGGCGGTCGCGGGCGTTGTCCGGGCCGCCCTTGACCTTGTGCCAGATCACGCTGTTGCGCAGCGTCCAGCGCTGCTCGTCCACCAGGGCGATCGCCACCCGCCAGGGGATGCCCTGCAGTCCCTTGGCCCGGTAGGCGTCGCCCACGTTGAGCCACAGCGAACCGGTGGTCTTGAGCACGCGCTGGACCTGACCGAGCATCTCCAGCAGTCGCTCGACATAGATCCGTGGGTCGTGCTCCTCGCCGAGCCCGCCGCTGGCGTAGCGTCGGTGGCCCCAGTAGGGCGGACTGGTGAGGCAGACGTCGACGCAGGCCGGCGGCAGCTCCGCCAGCACGTCCGCGGCGTCACCCTCGAGCCACAGCGGATCCAGGTCGTCCCCGTCCAGATACCGTTCGACCCGGGCGCGGGCCAGCGAGCGGGGCCTGGTCGTCACCCGGGGATCCCGGCCTTGCCCAGCGCCGCGGAGGTGATGCGGCCGACCATCTCGAGGGTGCGGGTCAATGGCCGCGCACGGGTGCGGAACAGAGGGTTGCGATAGAACTCGCTGGCGGTCTCGCGGCGCAGGTTCTCGCCGTCCATCAGGCGCATCACCAGGTCGGCGAGCACGCCGGTGATCGCGGCCTCCAGCGCGCGGCCGAACTCGGCGTCAGCGCGGGCGGGGAACCCCATGTAGCCCGGGCCGCGGCCCACCCGGTCACCCCACCAGTAGCGCAGCATGCCGACCATCGAGCTGACCACCGGGGGCAGGTCGGCGGGTGTGCCCTTGACCAGGTGGGGCAGCTTGTACAGCACCAGCGAGGTCTCCATCCGTCCGGCGTGGAAGTCGTGGGCCAGCTCGTCGCGCTCCTCGTCGGTCAGGGGTCGGCCCAGCGCGTCGGCGATCCGATCGACCAGCTTGCCTTTCATGATGTCGGTCAACACCCGGCCCAGGGGGTAGACCATGCGGACGCCGCGGGCCCGGCTGACCCGGCGGCAAGCCTCCTCGATGGCGGCTCCGTGCCCGGGACCGCCGTGACCGTTGAACACCACGATCCGGCGAAACCCCTGGTTGGCGAGGGCACGGCCGTACGCGATCAGCGCGCCGCGGACCTCCTCCTGGGGCACCTCGATGCTGCCGGGCATGTGCAGGGTGTAGCAGCCCAGGGGCAACCAGGGGGTGGTGACATAGGTCCAGTCCGGGCGCCGTTCGGCCAGGCGGCCGAGGACCTCGTCGGACATCTGATTGGCCATGAAGCCGTCGGTGCCCAGGGGCAGGTGGGGACCGTGGGCCTCCAGCGGCGAGATCGGGATCGCGATCAACGTCCGCTCCCGGTCGAGGGCGTCGAGCTCCGGCATGGTCATCTCCTCGAGGCGGAGGACCTTGCTGACGGGGGCGTCGGGACGGGCGGAGTCGGTCATCGGGGCTCCTCGGATCGGCCGGCCGGCTCCCTACGATGGCGGCTCGGGTGCGCGGATGCAAACCGTGGGAGCGGCCGTTGTGCAGTGCCCTCCAGACGCCCTACACTGGGTCTCGACCGGGGGCAAGGATGCTGAAGCTCGCCATCGCCTTCATCGCCGTCGTGGCCGTCATGAGCACAGTCGTGACGGCTGTCAACCAGGTGATCCAGTCCGTCACCCCGCTCCGCTTCTGGTGGATGCGGCGTGGCGTCAACGTGGCCATGCGCAACCTGGAACTCGGCGACCGTGGCCGCTCCTGGGTCTGGGTCTGGGAATGGCTTGGGCTGTGGCCCCACCGCTGGACTCGTGAGCTGTTGTGGGACCCGCGGGTCAACCCCACCAGCGACTGGTGGCCGGACTGGGTCGACGGTGAGGCACTTTTTGACTGGCTGGGCGCCAAGGTGCAAGGGCGGCCGGATCCCGTGGGATGGGCACAGGATCGGGAGCGGTTCCTGGCCTGGTGGGGGCGGCTGGAGTCGGCCCAGACCCGGGGCTTCAAGCGCATGCTGCTGGGGGTGTCCGCCGGGATCGGGATCGCCATGTGCGTGTGGCTGGGGCTGGATCCCCGGTCCCTCGCCGAGACCCTGCAGGAGGATCTCCAGCTGGTGTCGGTGCTGTCGGTGCAGCGGGGGGTCGAGGACAAGATCGAGGAGTTGCCGGACTTCGAGGCGTTCGCAGAAGCGTTCGCGGTGCGGCTGGCGGAGCAGCCGTCGGGAGTGTCCGCCGAGGCGGCCAGCGGGCTGAAGGGGCTGGCGGAGCTGTACTTCCGCACCGCCGAGGGCGGGACGCTGGCGGAGAGGACGGGGGGCGTGGCCGATTCGTTCGAGGCGCTGCGCGAGCGGACGCCGGCCGGCACCGAGGTCGCGCAGGTCTCGGCCGCGGCGGAGCACGCGCTGGATCGGGTTCTGGTGCGGCAGGCGAGTGACGCGCGACTGGCCATCGAGGGGGTCGAGGACGCACCGGTGTCCGGTGAGGCGGTCTTCCTGACGAGCTTGCCGGGGCTGGCCGAGCCCGGTGGCAGCGCGAGCCCCGCCGCGGCGGGCGCCTACATCCTGTGGGTCCAGCACGAACGGGATCCGGCGGCGGTTCTGCAGGCACTCGACGGCGCCGAAGCGCAGGCGGCCGTGGCGCTGGCGAGCGCGGACATCGACGCGGGTGTCGCCGCCGCCCGGGCCACCTGGCGAGGGTATTCGTCTCCGGATCCGGATCTGCTCGCCCTGCTGCGCGCGGGTCCCCACTACAGCTGGGGCGCCCTGCTGATGGGCTGTCTGATCGGCTTTGGCGCGCCGTTCTGGTTCGAGCTGCTCGAGGCGATCATCGCCGGCGTCCGGGGTCGGCGGTACCGGCCGATCAAGATCGATCCCGACGGCTCGGACGACGACGAGTAGCCTCCTAGAGGCCAAAGGCCCGGCGCAGGGGGAGCGCGGTCTCGGGCTTGCCTTCCACCTGCAGCTTGCCCTGCAGGAACGCCGGCTCGATCTTCTTGTCCCCTGCCAGGATCGCCGCCCAGGTGCCGGCCGGCAGGGCGAGGGTGAGCTCGGCGGCCGCGTCGAGGCCCTCGCGCAGCTCCATTCGGCCGGAGGCGAACTCGAAGGTCCACTGCCCACCGTGCTCCCCCTGGGCGTCCACGCAGATCGTCGCCGCCCAGTCGGCTACCTCGCTGCCGTCGAACCGCTCGACGAGCGCCTCGGTGAGCTCTCGGCAGCGGGGGGCGTGGCGATCGTCGCTGCCGAACAGACGCGCCCAGAACGGGGGGCGGGGGGGGCGCAGCGCTCTGACGTCCTCGCGGTGGCGGCGGCGGTAGATCCCGGCCCCACCGGGCTGGCGCAGTTCGTCCACGTAGACCGGACGCTGTGCCTGCTGGGAGCGCTGGATCGCCAGGTCGACCGCCAGGATCTCCAGCCCGTCGGCGCCCGACAGCAGGGGAGGCTCCATGCGGTAGATCGCGTCGACGAAGTTGCGCAGGGCGCCGTCGAAACCCGCGGCCCAGTCCGCGTCCAGGTCGTCGAAGTGCTCGACTCCCGCGCTGGTCTGCAGCGTCACCGCGGGTAGCTGGTCGCGGAACGCCGCGGTGCAGCGGTTGACCCAGATCAACCCCTTGCTGCCGACGATCTCGAACCACTCGTCGTTGCTGTAGTACGGCGAGGCGATCTCGAGTTCGGGGCACATCACGAACTGCACCGAGCCCTGGGCCAGGCCGTCCTCGTAACTCCACTGGATGGTGGCCGGTGAGTCGACGACCGCGTCGATGTGGTGGATCCAGGCGTGGAGCTTGTCGATCCGCCCACCGAGGAACCAGGCGCAGGAGTACATGTGGTGGCCGTGATCGAATACCGTGGGACCGCCTGCGACCTGCGCCTCCTCGAGCCGCCAGCGCCATGAGGCCGCCGCCACCGGCCAACCGCCGGAACCGGCGCCGATCATTCGCATTCCCACGTTCAGCACGCGCCCGATGGCACCTGCGTCGATCAGCTCCTTCGCCTTGAGCAGCGGGGGGTAGAAGACGTAGTTCTCGCACACCTTGAAGACCACGCGGGCGCGCTCGCAGGCCTCGACCATCCGGCGGGCGTCCGCCATCGACAGCGCCATCGGCTTCTGCACGCTGACGTGTTTGTGGGCGGCGGCCGCGGCCAGCACCTGCTCGCAGTGCAGGCCGGTGGGGGTCAGGATCTCCACCGCCTCGACGTCCGGATCGGCCAGCAGCGCGGCGTAGTCGGTGTAGGTGCGGGAGACGCCCCACTCGGTGGCGCGGCGGGCGAGCAGCTCCTCGTCCCGGTCGCACAGAGCCCACAGGTTCGCCCGTGGGTCCCGGCGATAGGCGCGGGCATGGAGGTCCGCGATGCGGCCGACTCCCACCAGGGCGATGCGGATCGGCTGGACTGGAGTGACCATAGCGTCCTCCGCCGGGCTGCGGATCAGCGGACCCAGACCGCCACGTCGTCGATCCCGAACGACTCGTCGCCAGCGTCCTGGTCGAGCTGCGAGCCCGCGAGCAACTGCAGCGTGTCGGCCGAGTGGGAGGCGATCTCGGAGATCTCATGGAGCTGGTCGTAGGAGCCATCCCAGCCCCGATTCCAGCCGCAGACCTCGGCCCCGTCGTAGTACCAGAGGTTGCCCGACCAAAGGGTGGCACCGTCCAGCTCGATGTACGCCAGTTCGCCGTCCCAGGAGTCCAGCTTGGCGTACTCCAGCTCGATCCAGGTCTCGGTGTGGGCGATGCCGAACGCGAGCAGATCGATGTAGAACGACCCACCGGCGATGTTGCCGTAGCCACCCAGCAGGGTGGTCCAGGGATCGCACAGGTAGGTCGTCTGCAGCGTCCAACCGGGATCGACGCCCGCCTCGAAGTCGTCGGAGAAGATCAGGGTCCAGCCGCCGCCGTCCTCGGTCATGTCGCACTCGACCTCGGACGCGATGCCGTCGAGAAGCACCCAGTAGATGCCGTCGGCGGCGGCGGGATCGCCGGTCAGGATGTCGAGACAGCTGTCGGCTGCGCAGAGCTCCTCGAGCCCCAGCAGACCGTCGTCCGCGTCACCGTCACAGTTGTTGTCCAGGCCGTCGCAGAGCTCGGCGTTGCCCGGGTAGTTGTCGGGATCGGCGTCGTCGCAGTCGTCGTCACACTCCGTCACGCCGTCGCCGTCGTCGTCGACCTCGTCGTCGCCCACCTGGCCATCGCAGTCGTTGTCCTGGCCGTCGCAGGCCTCGGCGTTGCCCGGATAGTTGGCCGGGTCGGCGTCGTCGCAGTCGTTGTCACACTCGGTGACGCCGTCGCCGTCGTCGTCGATCTCGTCGCCGCCGAGGGCGCCGTCGCAGTTGTTGTCGGCGCCGTCGCAGACCTCGGCGTTGCCGTCGAAGTTGGCCGGGTCGTTGTCGTCGCAGTCGCCGTCGCACTCGGTCTGGCCGTCGCCGTCGTCGTCGATCTCGTCCCCGTCGAACTGGCCGTCACAGTCGTTGTCCTGGCCGTCGCAGGCCTCGGCGTTGCCCGGGAAGTTGTTGGGATCCCCGTCGTCGCAGTCGTCCTCGGCCGGGTACCCGTCCCCGTCGGCGTCGGTGGCCTCGGTGGTGTCGTCGTCCCCCGTCGAGTCGTCGTCCCCCGTGGTGTCGTCGTCCCCCGTGGTGTCGTCGTCCCCCGTCGAGTCGTCGTCGTCACCCTCGGCGGTGGTGTCGTCGTCGTCGTCCCCCTGCGGATCCGGACAGCCCAGCACCAGGGTCAGACCAAACAGAACCGCGAACATCCATCGAACCGACATGGCAGCTCCTCCCTCAGGACGTGAACCGCCAGTCTAGCCTGGAACGGACTCCCCACAGCCCTCCAAAGGGGAGTCGTGTATTAATGATTAAGTATTTCCGGCGCCCGAAAAAAAGCTTAATCATTAATACACGACCCCCTCCCCCGACCCCCTCCCCCCCCTCCCTTCGACCTCCCCCCTTCTAACCCGATCAGGGCAAGATCAACCGTCGATGAGTGTCTGGAGGCCGCCCCTGGCGATGGGGTGATAGTCGTCGGCGCTGGCCGCGAAGATCGCCCTGGCCAGCGGGACCGTTGCGGGATTACCCATCAGGGCCCCGTAGATCGGCTTGAGGAACTTCATCCGCCCGACGGAACCGAGGAACTCGCGGATGTGGTCGAACGCGGGCTCGTAGGCCGAGGCGGCGGCGATGATCAGCCACTGGCACGCGATCTCGCCGTTGGCGTTGGCGTCCAGGCCGAACTGGTCGTCGAGCCAGGCGCAGTCCTCGGCGGTCAGCTGCCGCGGGAGGCGCTGCAGATAGATCAGCCACTCGTCCACGGGCCAGTCGCGGGCCTCGGCCACGTCTGGGCGCAGCCCGGCCTTCCAGCCGTCGGCCAGGGACTCCAACGCGGCGAGCCGCTCGGAACGGAACACGGGGGAGTTGGCCGGCACGCCCGAACCCCGGATCCACGCCTCGGAGTCCACCTTTTCCAGCAGCCCGGGCGCCTCGGCGCGAACGAAGGCTTCGAACTCGGGCGTGGTGATCGAGGTGAACGAGAAGCGCTCGATGTAGCGCTGGATGAAGCCGTCGAAGACCTCCCGGCCCAGGGTCTGCTCGAGCAGGGCCACGAAGAGGAATCCCTTTTCGTAGGGCACCACCGAGTAGACCGAGTCCGGGTCGACCCCTTCCAGGTCGTTCTCCAGCCGTGTCAGCTGCGAGTCCTCGCCGAAACGTTCGATGGCAAGTCCCAGCCCGTGACGTCCGATGGCCGCGGACAGTGCCACCGCGGCCGGGCCATCCAGCCGCTCGAGGATCCGCCGCTCGGCCCACACCGTGAATCCCTCGTTGAGCCAGAAGTCGTTCATGGTGGCGTTGGTCACCAGGTTGCCGGTCCACGAGTGAGCCAGCTCGTGGGCCAGCACGTTGACCAGCGAACGATCCCCGGCCACCAGCGTCGGAGTCAGGAAGGTCAGCCGGGGATTCTCCATCCCGCCGTAGGGGAAGGCCGGAGGCATGACCAGGAAGTCGAAGCGGTCCCAACGATAGGGCCCGAACAGCTCCTCGGCCGCCCGCAGCATGGCGTCCACGTCGGCGAACTCCCAGGCCGACGCCGCCAGCATCTCGGGCTCGGTGTAGACCCGCGTTCGGGGTCCCAGATCCTGGCTGGCGATGTTGCCCGCGGCGATGGCCAGCAGATACGCCGGGATCGGCTGGGGCATCGCGAAGGTGAAGGTCCGTTCGCCGACCCCAGGCCCATCGGTGGGTTCGCCCGGGGCGGCTGACATCACGACCGCCAGCGGCGACGACACGCGGACCTCGGCCTCGTAGGAGAACCGCACGCGGGCGCTGTCCTGGATCGGCACGATCGAGCGGGCGTGGTGGGGCTGGCACTGGCTGAACATGTAGGGGAACTCACCGCCGGCCGTGTGACGAGGCTCCAGCCACTGGAGCGCGGATGCGCCCGGGGAGGTCGAGTAGCGCACGGTGAACGTCGTGGTGCCCGCCGGCCGGTCCACCACCAGCCGGGCACCCATCCAGTCCTCGGGATCGTCCATTGTCCAGGGGATGGCCGCACCGTCGGCGCCCACGACGGCCTCGATGACCAGGTTGCGGGTGTCCAGGTCCAACGGTCCGCCGCCGGGCTCGGCCAGGTGTAGCGTGGCCTCACCGACCAGCCGCTGGCCCGGGAAGTCCACGCTCCAGCGCAGCTCGAGCCGGGTGATGGTTCCCTGATCGGGATCGGTATAGGAGTGGGGATCGATGCGTGCCATGGAGGATCTCCGGGCTGGTTGTGAGACAGCCAGGCTAGGTCTTGTCGACGGAGAACGCGAGTGGGCGTTCGGTCAGATCAGCGAGTCACCGCTGGCCGACACCTCGCCATACCCGGTGATGGCTCCCTGGTTCACGCCGTCGATGGCCACAGGGCGTCGTCCACGTCGATCCAGGCCTGGACGCCATTGTCGCACTTGACCTGGAAAGCCTGGATCTCGTTCACGTCCGGGGTCGGGACCTCGACGAAGCCGTCGTCGGGCGTCATCCCCGGGCACTCGCCCTGGATCTCCTTGCCCCCCACGCGGAAGAGGCAGAACCCCTCACCGAAGTATCCGATCACCTCGACCTGCTCGCCCGCTGCCACCTCGCCGTCCCACAGCTTGCGGTCCACGGTCGCGTTGTAGCGGTCGACGCCACGAATGGTCGCGAACCCGGCGCCCTGGTCCCCCCAGGGGTGATAGAGCCCGACCGGCACGGTACAGGCGATGCTCGCCGTCTCCTGGCAGGGTTCGCCCCGCCCCAGCAGCTGGACCTTGCTGGACACCGACACCACCGGTCCCGGGTACTCACCCTCCCACGCCATGAACACGTGGGAGCCATCCGGGCAGCGTTCGGCGGCCGTCCCCTCGGCCTCGACCCCGAGCAATTCCAGCTCGTCCGCAGCCCGCTTGGCCAGGTAGGCCGGCACCACCAGCACCGCGAAGGACCACGGCCAGCGCCACCACACACCCCACCCCGAGCGTGCCAGCGGCCAGCATCCACGGCATCTTGGATCGCTTGGACATCGCCACCCCTCTACGCCCGTGCCCGTGCGAGGGCGCCCGCATTCTACTTCCTGTGCGCGAGTCCGATCGCGACGGGAGGGATCAACCCGGTGTCAGGGTTGCGCCGGGGAAGGTCACTCGACCGACCATGAGGTCGGTGTCCGGTCCCGCCGCGGAGATGCTCTGGTCCAATGGACCGTTTTCTCCCTCCGCCCTGAGTTCCAACCCCAGGTCGCCGGATGTCCCCGGGTCGTCCAGGGTGACCAGCAGCCGGGGCAGCCAGACGCCATCGATATCCAGCGTCCGCAGGGAGACGTCGCTCCCCCCGAGATGAACGTAACTCGCCCCGCGCACCGTCGAATCAGGAGCGGGCAGGACACGGGGATTGAACCCTGGAGCGTGGGTGATGGGCACGACGTGATCGATGCGAGGGTAGACCGTGATGAAGACCCCGACCCAGACCAGGATCGCGGCCGTGGCCAGGGTGAGCGACGCCAGGCGGCCGGCCGGCGCGGCCCACCACGGCGGCGGCGGCGGGATCCGCCGGGGCCGCTCGGCGCCGGCCCACGAGGCGCTTGTCAGCAGTACGTCACACGCCGGGCAGGCGTAGCCGAAGTCGTAGGTCCGGCGGCACTCCGGGCACGCCAGGGGTTCGAGGGGTTCGTCGTCGGGTCGGTCGTCCCCGAGCCCCCGACGATGGCGGGCCAGCACGGCGTCCACCCTCGCGCCGATTCGCGCCACATCCGCGGCGACGACCCGGGCCAGGTGGTCCGCTCCGGTCTGGTAGCACATCGGCATCGCGTCTGTTTCTCGTCCCTCCCAGTCGCCAACTACCCCGTCCAGCGCGCCCTATTCCGGCGCGTCAGACCCCCCGCCGCCCCTTTCGCTCCGCTCGGGGACCGCTGCAGATCACGACTCGTGTGCTGGCCCCGCCAACAACGAGGCTAGCACGGTGGGCGGAGGTTGGACCCGGGCCGGAGACGGTGACAGTCTTGGGCCATGGGGAGGACACCGCCCATCGCGCTGATGCTGTGCGCTTGCCTGTCGACGGGCTCGTGCCTGCCCGAATGGCCCCCTCCTGGGCTCGACGACGACACGTCGGCGGACGACGACGACACCACCACCTACCCGCTGGCGGGACACTTCGTCGACTTCCTCCGCGACGGCTGGGGTGTCGACACCCTCAAGACCCTGCACGTGGCCGAGAACCTGGACGATGCCTTCGCGGCGGAGCTGGGTCTGTCGACCGGCGAGGTCGAGGCGGCGTGGCTGGCGACGATCGAGTGAGCCGCCCTGCGGCGCCGCTGGCGATGGCCGCGGCGCTGCTGTCCGTGCTGGTCTCCGGCTGCCAGAAGCCCGCCCACTGCGAGAGCTACGAGCCCTACCCGGAGCTCCTCAACCACGTGCAGCCCTTCGAGATTGCCGTCGATCCCGGGCGGCGCCGTGGTGCTTGGCAACGACCGGGATGACCACCCGGGAGTAGGACGAGTTCGAGCTGAACTTCGAGTAGGCGGATCTGCGGACAGGGCAGACCGTGGTGAAACGTTTTGCCCCCCCAGGTGTCTGTAAAGTTAGAACCTTTGGTGGTGGATACCGGGGGCGGTGGGAGATGGATGATGCGACTCGAGGCGGACGGAAAGCGAGATCATCGGCACGCCATGGGCGAGGACTGCCCCTCCTGCGGCTCCCCCGTCCATGGCGACGCGACGGCGTCGGGGATCGACATCCATTTCTGTAGCCGCTGCGCCTGGTACCAGATTCGCTCAGCCGACGGCCAGGTGGCCGAGGAGGACCGCGCCTCCTGACGGGCGGTTGGTGTGCTGGGGCTACGGCAACCACGGCCAGTGCAGCCCACCAGCGGTCCCCTTCGGTTTCGTCGAGTGCGGGCACGACCACTGCTGCGGCCAGCCCGTGGACGGGCCAGGGATCTGCTGGGGCGGCAACACCTATGGCGAGTGCAACATCCCGCCGTGAGTGGTCACTCGAAACGGATCGGCAGCGCGACCACGCCGGCGCGGCGCATGTCGGTGTAGACCAGCCGGCTCTCCCATTCGGGCGCCCAGAAGAACTCGGGCGCCTGGGCGCCGCCGGGGACGATGTCGGTGGCGAGGGTACGCAGCACCTCCCCGTCGTCGTCCACCAGCAGGATCATCGCGTCGTCCCCGCGCCAGGCGATCCAGGTGTCGCCGTGCTGCGCGATGGCGAATGTCCATTCCCTGTCCTTGCCCGGGCGGCGGTCCAGGGTCGATACGTCGATGGCGAAGGGGCCGATGTAGAGCAGCGCGTCGTTGGCGGACAGGACCGACAGCTGCAGCCGCGTCTGGCCGGGCAGCAACTCGGCCACTGGCGCCGCGCTGGCGAGGGGCTCGGACAGCTCCGGATCGATCCGGGTGATCCGTCCGTCGGCGCTGCGGACAGTCAGGATCTCGTCGCCACGAATCAGCACCTCCAGCCGCCCGGCCTCGTCCCGATCCAGCGGCTCGCTGCCCAGCTCCCAGCGGCCGACGACCTCCCCGTGCTCCAGGTCGACCTCCACCAGCGCGTTGGCGCCGCCGAGGGACACGAACAAGGTGCCGCGGCCGGAGTGGAGCGCCGCGTCGGCCAGGGTCAGCGATCGGTCGATCCCCCCACCCAGGTCCAGGCTCGCGCGCTCCTCGAAGGTGTCCGGATCCAGCTCGTGGAGGACGCCCTCCAGGTGGTCGAGGAGTTGCAGACCGCCGCCGGCCACCAGCGGTCGTACGGGCCAGTGGAACGCAAGATCGGCGGTCAGCGGATCCCCGCTGCCGTCCGCCAGGTCGACCCGGTAGAGGGTGTCCGACAGCCGACCGCTGACGAACACCTCGCCCGGCCGGTCCGGATCGATGGCCACGGACTCCACGTGCACGCCGGTCCGCACGCGGTGGACGACCTCGTTGTCGCCCGGATCGATGGCCCAGATCTCGGTCGAACCCTCGGAGTTCATCCAGAACAGGCCGGACTCGCCGTCCAGGCCGCCGTAGCCGCTGTTCTTGCCGGTCTGGATCGGCGGCCCGGTCTCGACCAGGTCCGCGTCGTAACGGCGCATCTCCCCCCAGTTCGGCTCGTCGCCGCCGATCCGGTCCAGCACCAGCGCCTCGTCCGCCAGCGCGACCACCTCCCGGTTCTCGTTGCCCCCGAGCACCGCCAGCGGCGAGCCCCCGTCGCAGACCGCCAGCCCCACGCTGCCGTTGGCCGACACCACGAAGTCCCCGCTGGACAGGCGGGCGAACCGGTTGTCGGTGGAGGTCACGTCGATGTTCAGGGGGCAGGAGTAGCGGCGATCCAGCGTGTCGGCGGCGCGCACGTCCACGTGGTCCGAGCGCATGAGCACCGCGAAGTCGCCGCCGTCCATCGACCGGAGGCCGAGGGCGGCCCCGTCCAGCTCCCGTTCCTGGACCACCTCCCCGTCGCCGTCGATTACCAGCAGCACATCGCCCCCGGCGGACAGGGTGCCCGCCACCACCAGCCGTTCCTCGTCCAGCCGCAGCACCGCCCGGGCCGCCTCGAGCCCCAGCTCCACCGGGGTCATCTCACCGCTGCCCGCCTCGACCCGAATCAGCGCCGGGGCGCTCGATCGCGCCAGCCAGAACCGGTCCGGCCCGTCCCCGGCGATCCGCGGCGTGTTCACCGAGTCCGAAAAACGAGGCACCACCGTCAGCACCTCGGCAGTATCCAGATCGACCTGGGCCACCGTGCCCAGCAACCGCGAGATGCACCAGGCCCGGCGTGACGCGGGGTCCACATCCAGATGGAGTGGCAAGAGGTGGTTCGATTCGTCGTCGGCGAGCAGGTAGTGCTCGAGCTTTGTCGGCTCCGCGCCTGGCACGGCCTGGCCGTCCGGCCCACCGTCCTCACAGGACACACACAGGGCGACGAGGGCACCCGCGATCCACGCCGCCCCGTGCCAACTTCGCCCTCCGGCCTCACCACTCCTCGACGCCCACCAGCCCATCGGACACCTCCCCTGACTGCACCCGATCTGGAGAACGCAGACAGGAGGGTCTTATTGCCGGCTGCTCAGGGCCCCCCCCCGGAGGACCAGGTAGACCGCCCCGGCGTCCGAGGCCACGTCGTCGTTGCCACAGGAGCCGATGACGATGTCGTCGAACCCGTCGCCGTCAGGGTCGCGGAAGGCGGCAGGCGCAGGAGGGGTCGACCATCACGCCCATGAGGTCCCAGTCCTCGGGATCGGTCAGCTGCAGGTCGAGGCGGATCAACGTGTGGTCGGGGTGGTCGTCGCCGGCCGCGGAGTCGTCGTCGTCCGCGCTGTCATCGTCGCCAGCCGAGTCGTCATCGCCCGTGGCGCCCGAGCCCGGGCACGCGGCAACGATGATCGACATGATCTCGTCCTCGATGGCCGGACGCGCGACACTCGATTCGATGTCCACGAGCTCCAGGCTCAGCAGGTAGACGTCGATGGCCTCGGTCAGGGCGCCCGCGCTCTCCTCGATGCAGGCGGCGATATCCTCGCTGCGGACGTCGAGGATGACCCGATAGTAGACGGGCTGTTCGCCGTGGTAGACGGTCCGCCACTCGTCCCAGGGCGGCACGGTGGCGTACCAGCCCTCCTCGTCGGCCCGCGCCGCGAGCGCGGCAGCGAAGGGCCCGGTGCCCAGCAGCACCAGCCCGCCCAGCCCGCCCAGCCGGCGCAGGGCCGACCGGCGGGTGAGCCCGTCGTCGTAGCGCGGATAGTCGTCACCCCGATAGCTCTTGCGTGGCTGTCGCCTGTCCATCTCGTTCCCCACGTACCCGACGTACCCAGCGGTCCGATCCGGCGCACCCCGACCCCCGGGGAGCGGCCCGTCCCCTACAATGAACCGCGGCAATCCCATGTGGGGAACAAGAATCGCGTCGATCCTGATGGTGACCCTGGCGGGGGCCGGCTGGCTGTGGGCCGTCGGCCCGCGGCCGGTGGTGGTGGTGACGACCCTCACGCCGGAGACCGTGCCCACCTGGTACATCCTCACCGCCTTCCCGGTCCTGGGGATGCTGGTGGCCGAGGGCTTCGCGCTGGCCCACCGCCAGCGGTGGGCGGCGGCGCTGGTCCTGGCCACCCAGATCGCGGTGATGGTGATCCTGTCCAGCGGACGGCTGATCATCCTGCTCCCCATCAGCGGCCACGTGCTGCTGTTCGCGTTCTTCCTGACCCGGCGCGGGATGGCGCGGCGCTGGATCTCGTGCCCCGACCTGATCGAGCTGGCGACCGCCGCCGCGTTCGCGGTCGCGACCGGGTTCATCAAGCTGGTCTGGTGGAGCGACCCCGCCACCCTGATCCTCGGCCTGGCCACGGGTGTAGGGCTGTCGCTGCTGGGCGACCGGATCGCGCGCTGACGCCTCATCCACTGTGGCTGCGAACGAATTCGGGAACTTTTCTTCCGCAGCGCTGGTCTACAGGGGACAATGGAGGGCCAAGCGGTGCAGACGCCATGAAGAAGCGACCTCTGAGCAAGACCCCGGACGCCAGCTACCCTTCCTACGCCGAGGCGCGGCGGCAGCGGCCCGCCTGGCTGCAGCGGCTGACCATCGGCGCCGCCATCCTGGGCGCCTCGACCTTCATCGCCTGCGACAACGTGAAGCGGGTGCTGGGCATGGACGACGCCTGCCAGCTCCCGGTGCCGGGTGAGGCGCCCGTGCTGATCGCCCCGGTGGTGTCGGGCGACGATGACGACTCGGCAACGCCCGCCGGGGATGAGACGACCCCCGCCGATGACGAGGTCCGGCCCGAGGGCAACACGCGCGGTCGGATCGCGATGCCCCAGCCGACCGAGGGGAGCTGAACCATGGAAGACAAAGGCAAGCGGCTCCACCCCGTGCGTTCGATCGCGGAACGTGACTACCCGAGCTACGAGGGCTACCGCCGGGATCGTCGACGCGTGCTGCGCTGGCTCGGCGCCGGAGGTGCGGCCCTCGCGACCGCGGGGCTCGTCGGCTGCGACAGGATCCGCGACGTGCTGGGGATGTCCCAGCCGCAGGCGCCGCTGGCGGGCACGATCGCCTGTCCGACTCCGCCGCAGCCGGTGGGGGCCGGGGAAGGAACCGAGACCGAGACCGAGGGCGAGACCGAGACCGAGACCAAGACCGAGACCGAGACCGAGGCCGAGGGCGAGACCGAGACCGGGGCGCAGACCGTGACCCCGGATATCGAGGCCCGCCCCGACGCCCACATGCGTGGTGACATCGCCGCGCCCGAACCGGTCGCCGTACCGGACGCCCCGGTGCCCGGCGGCATGGCCGCGCCGAACCCGGTGCCGACCCAGACCCCCGATCCCGCCCGCCCCGCCAAGACAGGCGGCAAGATCAAGGTGGTCAATCCCAACGAGCCCAAGTCCGAGGGCTAGCCGACCGGCCCCCGCCATGGACCTGACCCTCTGCCTGACCCACGACTGCAACCTGGCGTGTAGCTACTGCTACGCGGGCCACAAGCGAGCGGTGGTCATGACCCGCGAGACGGCCGCCGCGGCCCTGGACCTGGCGTTCCGTGAGCTGCGGACAGGCAAGCTGCAGCTGTCGTTCTTCGGCGGCGAGCCGCTGCTGGAGTGGGACACCCTGGCCTGGGCCACCGACCGCGCCCGCGGGATGGCAGCGGACGCGGGCGTCGACCTGCAGCTCACCGTGACCACCAACGCCACGCTGCTGACGGACGAGCGGGTCGCCTGGCTGACCGACAGGGAGTTCGCCCTCGGGATCAGCATCGACGGCGATCGGGAGAGCCACGACCGGACCCGGCCTGCGCGCGGTGGCGGCTCCTCCTTCGACCGGACCCTGGCCGGACTGTGCCGCGCCCTGCCCCACTCCCCCAACGCCGAGGCGATCTTCGTGGTCGATCCCGCCAACGTGGACCGGGTCCTCGACGGAACCCGCTTCCTGGCCGACCAGGGGGTACGCTGCATCTCGCTCAACCCCAACTTCTACACCGCGTGGTCCGACGACCGTCTCGCCGTGTGGGAGGAGCAGTACGCCCGGGTAGCCGACCTCTTCGTCGAGCGTTTCCGCGCCTCCGAGGACCTGTACATCAACTTCGTCGACGGCAAGATCCTCACCCGGCTCAAGGAGGGCTTCTCCTGCGCGGACCGCTGCAGCTTCGGCGAGGGCGAGATCGCGGTGGCACCGTCGGGCCGGATCTATCCCTGCGAGCGGCTGGTGGGCGACGACTCCGGCGAGCTGGCCATCGGCCAGGCGGAGACCGGCTTCGACGAGCTGGCGCGGCTGGCCGTGATCGCACGCCGGGGCAATCACGACGGAGACTGTGACGAGTGCGCGCTCAAGGAGCGCTGCATGAACTGGTGCGGGTGTATCAACCACGCAACCACGGGCGCCATCGACAAGGTATCGGCGCTGGTCTGCTTCCACGAGCAGCTGTGTATCCGCGAAGCGGATCGGGCCGCAGAGATCCTGTGGGCCGAGCAAAATCCCCTGTTCCTGCGCAAGTACTACGGCGAGAGCCGCTGACTCTCAGATCAGCCGATCGTCCTCCCAGCCGAGGAACTCCACGTCGATCGCCGCCGGATCGGATGTGCCCAGCCCATAGGTCTTGTCCGCCGCCTCGACGCACACCGGTGGTGGAGACAGGGGCCAGGGTTCGCCGCGGATGGCTTCGCGCTTGGCCTCGATGATCCGCAGACAGGTGGTCTCGACCGCCACCGGATCCAGACCGGCGATCAGGCCGCCGTAGTCCCACTTGAAGCGCGGGTCGACCTGCGGGCCCTTGTTGCACATCGGTCGCAGCGCATCGACCAGCACCAGCCGGGTCTTGCCGGCCACGTGGTCCATCAGCCAGATCTCGCCGAGCTTGGCGCTTCTGGCGCGGTGGTAGGACGGCGCGTCACCCGAGAACATGATGTAGTTCTTGATCACGGTGCCCACCCCGGTCAGCCAGTGGGCCTTCATCGCGGGCATGCACAGCAGCGCCGTACAGTCCCGGACCTCCTGATCTCCACCCTGGACGAAGCGCACGTTCTCGCGGGCGACACCGACCCCGGCCAGCGCCTTGGCGACCACCGTCACCAGCTCCGGGTGGGTGGCATTCATGAAGTTGGAGATCACCAGACCGACCACGTCGTCTGGGCGGATCAGCGAGGCCCAACCATCCCGGGCGGTGGGAGCATCGGTGACCCGCAAGATCGCGGTGTCCAGCATGGTCTCGAGCAGGGCGCCATCCACCTTGTGCCGCGCGCCCATCACCGCCTGCTCGCGGACGACCGCCACCGTGGAGCGGCCGTCCGGGGGCAGCTGGGATTCCTGGGCCCGCAGCAGGGCAGCGGGTCCGAGGACCGAGGCTGCCACGGCCGATCCGACCGTGCCGCGCACGAAGCCGCGGCGGGTGATCAGGCGCTTGCTCTTCTCGCTCATCGTGGCTCCTCGGTAGCCTCATCGGCACCGGTCAAGGCTTGTAGCAGGGCATCGGCGACGGCCGGCGTCCGCGCGTCCAGGACCAGGGCCAGGGTCGCTCCGGAGAGCGCGAACGCCGTCCAGCGCTCGCCCACGCCGCGCTGGCCCTCCTTCGGTGGCGGGGTATCGGCGACCGGCGCGTCACCCAGGTACCCGCGGTGGAAGCTCTGCAGCCCCCGCTCCGCCGCCGCCGCGTCGACGTAACGAACAAGAACAGCCCGCGCACGGCTGGTGTGATCGCCCGCCGCCGGACGGTACTCGGCGTACACCGCCGCTTCGGCCCGGTCCAGGCCGATCACGTCGTCCGGGGAGAGGTAGAACGCGCTGTTCAGCACCAGGTAGGAGCGCAGGAAGCGAGTCCGCTGCGGCTGCAATACCAGTGGGGTCTCGCCGACGGGAACGCTCGTCGGTAGCCCCGTCACGATGCCCGGCGCGGGGGGGGCGGGGCAGTCCGCGGCGATGGCGCGGCCCAGGGTCTCGATGGCTGCCCGGGCCCCGGGAGTGTCCTCGAACGAAAGCACCCTGGCGTAGCGCGTTCCGCAGGCGAGCCGCAGCAGCCCAGCCCCGTACAGCGCGCGCCGGCTCTGAACGGTCAACGCGCCGAGGGCCCAGGGTTCGCCCGTCCAGTCCTCGGACATCAACCCGAACGCATCGTCCGCGTCCTCCATCGAGTACAGCTCGACGTGGATCTCGCCCAGCTCCGCGGACGTGTAGCGACGGACGTCCAGGTGGTCGAAACGGTAGGCGAGGTACAGCTCTCCCGCGCCGTTCATGTAGTCGAAGATCGTCGTCTCGTCGATGCGCCGCGGGGCGCCGTCGGCCGTCCACGCGCCCACGGTCGCGGGCAGCTCCACCCGGGGCTCGCTGGCCCTGCTCATCGGGCTTCCTCCACAGACCGCGGCCAGGGTGACCACGACCATCCAGCGGTGAATCCAGATTCTCATCGGCGGTCCATCCCGTGGGGTCGTCGGTCAAAGTACCACGGAGTTGACTGGGCACCGAGCCGTCCGTATCAATCACGACAAGGGGAAGCCCGTTCGATGCCAGACGAACCAGCGCGGAAGTCCACAGTGCGAGATGGCCTGTGCGGGATCTGCCCGGCCGGCTGCTGGGTCCGAACGACCCAGGAGGATGGCCGGCTCGTCCGGGTCGAACCCCTGCCGGATCACTCCCTGGGCATGATCTGCACCATCGGCCGTCACTCGGCGGACGTGGTCCACGATCCCGACCGGCTCCGGACTCCGCTGCGCAGGACGGGCCGGCGGGGGACCCACAAGTTTGCGCCCATCAGCTGGGACGAGGCCTTCGAGGAGATCGTCGAGCGACTTCAGGCGATCAAGGACCAGCACGGCCCCGAGGCGACCGCGATCTACACCGGCCGCGGCTCCTTCGATATGGCCCTGTGCGACCTCTACCAGCCTGCTGACGCGGCCGTGTCCTCGGCCAGCTCCGTGCTGTTCCCCTTCGGGTCGCCCAACACCCTCGGGGTCGGGGCGCTGTGTTACGTGTCCTTCGCGATGATCGCCCCCAACACGACCATGGGCGAGATGCTGGTCACCATGGACACCGACGTGCCCCAGGCGGACCTGGTGGTGCTGTGGGGCGCCAATCCTTCGACCGACTCTCCGCCGACCCTGCACCACCAGCTGGTGGCTGCGCAGCGGGGCGGCGCCGAGGTGGTGGCCATCGACCCCCGTCGCAACGGCAGCGCCCGGGAGGTGGACGCCGATTGGGTCCCGATCCGCCCGGGCACCGATGGCGCGCTGGCGCTGTCGATGATCGAGGTCCTGATCGACGAGGAACTCTACGACGAGGGATTCGTCGATCGATGGATCCTGGGCTTCGACGAGCTGGCCCGGCTGACCCAGCACTACCGACCCGAGGCGGTGGAGTCGATCACCGGTGTGCCCGCTGACCGCATCCGCGCCCTCGCTCGCCGCATCGCCAGCGCCCGGGGCGCGTGCCCGATCATGTACAGCGGACTCGAGTACTCCGACTCCGGCGTCCAGGCGATCCGCGCGGTCTACACCCTGTGGGCCCTCGCCGGACAGCTCGATGTACCAGGCGGGTTGCTGCTGCGGATGAAGGACCAGCAGTTTCCCCAGAACCGCAGTCGCCTGGTTGCCAACCCGGACATCCACAAGGCCCTGGGACGGGATCGGTTCCCGGTCTACAGCCAGTACCGCGGCGAGTCCCACGCCATCGCACTGCCGGACGCCGTGCTCCGGGGGGAGCCCTACCCCATCCGCTCGTTGATCGTCCTCGGCGGCTCGATCATCACCTCGTGGCCCCAGCCCGACGTGTGGAAGGAGACCCTCGCCGCGCTGGACTTCCTGGTCTGCGTCGACCGCTATCACACCGCCGATTCGGCCTACGCCGACATCGTGTTGCCGGCGACGACGGGGTACGAGACCACCTCGTTCATGCGCTACGGGCCGCTGTTCAAGATCCGCGAGCGACTCATCGAGCCCCAGGGCGAGGCGCGGAACGACGTGTTGATCCTGGGCGAGCTGGCGCGGCGCCTCGGGTACGGAGAGCTGTACCCCCAGTCCGAGGAGGAAGTGCTGGAGTGGGCCCTGGAGGGGACCGGGTTCACCGTCGACGAGGTCCGCGCGGCAGGCGGGTCGGTCCAGCTCCCGACCCGGATGATGCAGTACAAGAAGTGGGAAAAGGGAGGACTGCGCCCGGATGGCAAGGACGGATTCGACACCCCCAGCGGGAAGTTCGAGATCACCTCGACGGTCCTGCGCGAGCACGGCTACGAGCCGCTGCCCGAGTACACCGAACCCGGCGAGGGGCCGCTGGCCCGGCCGGACCTGGCACGACGGTACCCGCTGGTCTTCAATTCCGGCAGCCGCACCCGCTTCGACTTTCGCAGCCAGCACCACGGGATCGAGAGCCTGGCCCGGCACAACCCCTCGCCCGGCGTGTGGATGAACGCCGACGACGCCGCGGCGCGCGGCATCACCGATGGCGACAGGGTTCGGGTCGAGACGCCGCGGGGCGCCGTGACCGTCCGGGCGGTGGTCACCGACGACATCATCCGCGGGGCGGTGGATGTCTCGATGGGTGGCGGCGGTCCGCTGGGCTCCGAGGACTGGCGAGACAACAACGTCAACGACCTGACCGACCTGCAGCGATACGATCCGATCTCGGGGTTCCCGGTCTACAAGACGCTGCTGTGCGAAGTGAGTCGCGTCGCGGCCGGAGACCGCAGCGCGGGCGCGATGGACGACGGCTCGGGTACGACGCCCGAGCGGGCCCCCGAGACAGAGGCCACCCCATTCCGCAGCGTCTACCTGGACCACAACGCCACCACCCCCGTGGATCCGGAGGTGGTCGCCGCGATGCTGCCCCTGCTCGAGCAACACTGGGGCAACCCGTCGAGCATCCACTCCGCTGGCAATCGCGCGAGGGAGGCCCACGAATCCGCGCGGCGGCGGGCCGCCCAGGTGCTCGGCTGCACGGCGCGCAGACTGATCTTCACCAGCGGCGGATCCGAGGCCAACAACCTGGCGCTCAAGGGGGTGCTGGAAGCCCGTGGGCTGGGTCGTTCCCACGTGATCACCACGGCGGTCGAGCACCCGGCGATCCTGGCCACCTGCCAGGCGCTGGAGGCAACGGGCCACCGGATCACCCTGCTGCCCGTGGACGCCACCGGGCTGGTGGATCCCGCGGACCTGGACGCCGCGCTGCGCCCGGACACCGCCCTGGTCAGCGTGATGACCGCCAACAACGAGAGCGGGGCGATCCAGCCCGTCGCCGAGCTGGCCGCCATCACCCGCCGCCACGGCGCCCTCTTCCACACCGACGCCGTCCAGGCCCTGGGCAAGATCCCGCTGGACGTCGAGGACCTGGGCGTGGACCTGCTGTCGGTCTCGTCCCACAAGGTCCACGGGCCCAAGGGCATCGGGGCGCTCTACGTCCGCAAGGGGATCGAGCTGGCACCGCTGATCCACGGCGGCGGTCAGGAGCGCGGGCTGCGGTCGGGTACGGAGAACGTCCCGTCGGTGGTCGGATTCGGCAAGGCCTGCGAGCTGGCCCACCGCCGCTTGCTGGCGGGCGAGATGGAGCGGGTGGCTCTCCAGCGCGACCGCCTGGAGCGAGGTGTCCTGGACATCATCGACGGATCGCGACGCAACGGTCCGGCCCGCCGCCGGCTGACCAACACGACCAATCTGACCCTCCCCGGCATCCGCGGAGAATCCCTCGTCCTCTCCCTGGACCGCCACGGGATCGGGTTCTCGTCGGGCTCCGCCTGCAAGTCCGGGAACCCCGATCCGTCCCACGCCCTGCTGGCCATGGGAATGTCGGAGGACGACGCCCACTGCTCGGTGCGCTTCTCGCTGGGGACGGGCACCACCGACGAGGACATCGACTACGTGCTGGCCCGCCTCGAAGAGGTGGTCCGCGACACGGCCGGTGCGATTCGTTTCATCGGCTGCCGTTGATCATCCGCGGCGGCGGGCGGCAGGATCGGTCGGCGAACCGCGGAGGAACCATGACCCAGCTGGTGGGCAGCGTGGAGGCCGGAGGCACCAAGTTCGTGTGCGCGGTGGGGACGGGGCCCGGGGATCTGCGAGACGAGGTGCGCTTCCCCACCACCACCCCGGACGAGACCCTGGGGCGGGTGCTGACGTATTTCCACGAGCAGGCCGGACGGCACGGGGAGCTGGCGGGGGTCGGAATCGGCTGCTTCGGGCCCGTCGATCTGGACCACGACTCGCCAACCTACGGTCACGTCACCGCCACGCCCAAGCCGGGGTGGTCCGGCGTCGATGTGGTCGGCCCCGTCGCACGCGCCCTCGGCGTGCCCGTGGCCTTCGATACCGACGTCAACGCCGCCGCCCTCGGCGAGGGGCGCTGGGGGGCGGCCCGGGGACTGGACACCTTCGTCTACCTGACCGTCGGCACAGGTGTGGGCGGCGGGGGGGTGGTCCGCGGCCAGCTGCTCCACGGCCTGGTCCACCCCGAGATGGGGCACATGAGGGTCGTGCGGGATCCGGGAAGGGACCCGTTCCCGGGGCGCTGCCCCTTCCACGGTGACTGCCTGGAGGGCCTCGCCGCCGGGCCAGCACTGGAGGATCGCTGGGGCCAGCCGGCCCAGACCCTGCCCGCCGGGCACGCGGCCTGGGAGCTGGAGGCCGACTACCTGGGCCAGGCGCTGGCCAACCTGGTGCTGGTGCTGTCGCCCCAGCGGATCGTGCTGGGCGGGGGGGTCATGGAGCAGGCCCAGTTGCTGCCGATGGTACGCAGCCGGCTGGTGGAGCAGTTGGCGGGTTACGTGCGGGCCGAGGCGATCCTCGGGGCGATCGACGAGTACGTGGTGCCCCCTGGGCTGGGGAACCGGGCCGGGATCCTCGGCGGCATCGCCCTCGCCCAGCTCCCCTAACCTGCATATCTCACCAGGTGCCGTGATGATCGCGCATAGGGGTTCGAAGCGATAATTCGCCAGGTGCGTCAGAGGTACCTTCCCGTCAAGAACAACCTGGATCCCGGCCTTCGATCGCGGTTCGGCGGCAACACGCTAGGATGACCCCGCCAGAGGAGGTGACGATGACCCGGTCGCTGGGCCTGAACGCCATCGAGTTGTTCCTGTTCGACGTCGACGGCGTGTTCCTGGAGGGAAAACGCGATCCGCGGCTGGTCTCCGGTTCCCGCATCCTGCCGCGGCTGTGGGAGCGTGGTACGCCCTTCCGCCTGGTGACCAACACCTCGACCCACCCCCGCGAGTTCCTGGCCGAGGCCCTCACCGGCCACGGAATCGATGTCCGCCCCCGGGAGATCCACGCGGCGCTCGAGGTCACCGTGGGGGTGGCGGCGCGACGCTTCCCGGGGGGGCGTTGCCACGTGGTCGGCGAACCGGGCATGCGGGCGGCCGCGGTGGACGCCGGGCTCGTTCCGGTGGACGATGCGCCCGCCGACGTGGTGCTGGTCGGGCTGACCCGCTTCGCGGACTACGAGCTGCTGTCGGCGGCGGCCCGCTGCCTCAAGGGCGGCGCCCAGCTGCTGGCTTGCCACCGCAACCGGATGTGGATCGACGAGAAGGGTGCCAGCCTGTCCTGCGGGCCCTGGCTGGCTGCCCTCGAGTACGCCACTGGAGTCGAAGCCGAGTGGTTCGGCAAGCCATCGGAGGCGTTCTACGAGGAGGCCTGTCGCGAGCTGGGGGTCCCCGCCAGCGCCATCCTGATGATCGGGGACGATCTCGAGTCCGATGTGGTCGGCGCCCAGCGCGCCGGTATGGCCGGAGGGCTGGTGCTATCGGGCAAGACCAGCCGCCGCGACCTGGCGCGGTCGGACGTCACCCCAGATCTGATCCTCGACCAGATCGACGACCTCGCCGACCGGCTGGACTGAGAGGCTGTGATTTTATCCCACTCCGGTCGCCGAAGCACCGCTCTGGACGCGGCCGCTCTCGTAGACCCGCACCTTGACGTAGTCGTAGCGGCGGAGCCGCCTACTTCGGTGCGAAGTCCAGCTCGAAGGTCAGGTTTCCGTCCGGCGCGCTGTGCAGGTAGATCTTGGACGGGGACGACTCGATCACACAGTCGGCCAGTACGTCCGAACCGGTGGTGTTGGCCCGGGCGGAGGGGAACGACGGCGCGCCGAGTTCGATCTGGACGGTCACTGTACCTTGCACCGCGGCGTCCTCCTTCAGGACGTCCTCGTAGCAGGTCACGAACCGCGGCTGGTTGTTGTCCATCGCCTCGGTGAACGCCTCGACCCACTCCTGCGGGGCGTCGTCGGTGGCCTCGGGTCCGCGGATCGTGACCTGGCCCTTGGGTCCGCAGGCGGACAGAGCGCCCAGTACAACGACAAGACCGATCCCCGGAATGCCGACAGCCTCTCGAACACGCATCACGGACCCCTTTCACCGTTACCGGTAGGACTCGACATTCGCCAGCGGCACCCGGCTGCGCTGGAAGCTGCCGCTGCCCCGGGCCACCTGGGTGTCGCCGTCCACGTACAGAACCGACTCGGCGACGAACAGGTTCTTGCTGGCACTGGTGTAGATCTGGTCCCGGTCCGGGGGGTAGACCATGAACTGCCAGTAGATCCCGAGACAATCCTCCCCGGCCGCCTCCGGATAGACCCCCACCAGCTGACCGCGGCGGTCTTCCTGGGCGAATGCGGCAGCGGACGCGGAGACCAGGGCCAGGACCACCAGCCAGCCGAACCAGCCCCGTACGACACGGCTCACCGTCATCACCGTCTCCTCCTGTCGCGCCGGAGGATAGCAGGATCGACGGATACACCCGACCCCACCCTGTCACACCCCGGGAACCGAATCGCGGGGGCGCTGTCACATCGGTCACAATGCACGGAGCTGGGAGGTGTCGATGAAACTCGAGCCAGTGAGACGGAGCGCCGAGCCAGGATACCCACATCGCGAGGAGCGAAGACGGGCGCTGCGGCTGCTGGCGATCGGCGGCGCGTCCCTCGCGGCCGGGGGGCTGCTGGGCTGCGACACGTTACGCGACGTGCTCGGGTTGTCCCGGCCACACACGGGCACGGTGGGCAAGATGCCCGCGGTCCACCCTCCCGCCCAGCCGGGGGTCCAGCCGGGGGTCCAGCCGACCGCCCCTTCGGATCCCGGGGAGCAGGAGACCCCGCCCGCCGGGGAGCAGGAGACCCCGCCCGCCGGGGA
>CAYTBN010000056.1:35289-45337 GCA_964436045.1 uncultured Rickettsiales bacterium
CCGGGGAGCAGGAGACCCCGCCCGCCGGGGAGCAGGAGACCCCGCCCGCCGGGGACACCGACACCGACCCCACACCCGCCGGGGACGCCGGCACCCAAACCGACGAGGACGGAGGCAAAGATCCCGCGACAAAACCGGGCGTGGTCCCCTCCGCCCACCCCGACGCAGACGTGGCCGGCGGATTACGCGCGCCACACCGCCAACCGGAGCCCGTGCCCACAGACGGGGGTTGAACGGTCTGGCGGGCTCGACGGCCAGAAAATCCTCACGGGTTCCTTCCAGTGGCTGATAGTCTGCTTTTTGGGGGAGGTGTTCCGATGAACATCCACAAGCTGGTCACCCTGCTCGCCGTTGTCCTCTTCGGCCTCGGCTGCCCGATCGACGTTGACGACCACCACTCCGGTGGCGACGACGACACCGGGGGCGACGACGACACCGGGGACGACGACACCGGGGACGACGACGACACCGGGGACGACGACGACACCAGGGACGACGATACGGCGGTCACCGCCCCGATCGACTACCCGACCATCCAGGATGCCCTGGACGTTTCGGCTGACGGGGACGAGATCTGGGTCGAGGCCGGGACCTCTCTGGAGAACATCGACTTCGCGGGCAAGGCGATCCGGCTGATCGGTGTCGACGGGATGGAGGCCACGGTCATCGACGGCGGCCAGGCCGGGTCGGTGGTCACCTTCGACGACGGCGAGGGTCCGGACGCGGTGTTGCAGGGCTTCACGCTGACCAACGGCAGCGGAACCGGGGTCACGGGCGAGGACGGGGGGCACCACCCCTGCGGCGGCGGGATCTTCGTGGCCGGTTCGTCTCCCACCCTGTCCAACCTGACCGTCGTGGGCAACGAAGCCTGGGACGGCGGCGGGATGTTCGTAACCGATGCATCGGCACCGACACTCTCCCAGGTGACCATCGCGGACAACACCGCGGCGGACGATGGGGGCGGGATGTACGTCTGGGCGTCGGCGCTGGAGATCCGCCACTCGCGGATCACGGGCAACGAGGCCCACGGGGAGGACGGCGGCGGGATCGTCACCAAGAACGGCTCGACGCTGACGCTGGCCCACGCGGTCGTCTGCGGCAACAGCACCCCCGACGACGGCGGCGGGATCCGGGTCAAGGACACCACCGCGACCCTGGAACACGTGGTCCTGTGCGGCAACCACGCCGGCGACGGGGGGGCATCGCGGTCAAGAACTGCACGGCGACGACCGACGACGACGACGACACGACCGCGGGCGACGACGACAGCGCGGGGGACGACGACAGCACCGAGGCCATCGACGCCGACGGCGATGGCTGGGACGCCAGCGAGGACTGCGACGATACAGATCCGGCCCTGAACCTCTGGGATGCCGACCACGACGGCTACGACACCTGCGGTGAGCTGGAGGGCGAGCCGGACTGCAACGATTTCCAGGCCGCGATCTACCCCGGCGCGCCGCAGCTCTGCGATGCGTCCCTGGACAACGACTGCGACGGCGTGACTGACGGCGACTGCCTGACCTGCGACCTCTGGGTGCCCGGGGACTACGCCTGGCTCCAGGACGCCGTCGACGCCGCCGGCCCCGGGGAACTGGTCTGCGTCGAGCCCGGGACCCACGTCAGCAACCTCACCTTCCCCGGCGTCGCCTTCCACCTGCTCGGCGTGGCCGGGCCGCGCTTCACCCTGCTCGACGGCGCCCAGCAGGCGCCCGTGGCGCAGTTCGCGTCCGGCGATGGACCCGACACCGTGCTGGAGGGGTTCACCCTGCTCCACGGCACGGCGTACACGGGCGGTGGCCTCCGGCTGAACAACTCCTCGCCGACCCTGCGTGACCTGATCATCCGCGACAACTCCACCACGGGCGACGGCGGCGGGATCTACCTGCGGGACTCCGACGCGACTGTCTCCCAGGCCGTGGTCGCGGGCAACCAGGCCGCCGGACAGGGAGGGGGGCTGTTCGTCAACAACTCGACCGTGGAGCTATCCAGCGCCATCGTCGTGGACAACACGGCGAGCCAGGGAGGAGGCATCCGGTTCAACTCGGGCAACGTCTCCCTGTCGAGGTGCGACGTCTTCGCCAACAGCCCCAACAACTACTCCGGCCTCTCCGATCCCACCGGTACGGACGGCAACCTCTCGGAGGATCCCGTCCTGCAGGATCTGACCGACGTGGACGCCCTGCACTGGGACCTCCACCTGTCCGCTTTCTCACCCTTGATCGACCGCGCCCCCCCCCGGCCAGTTCGATCCCGACAGCACTCCGGCGGACATCGGCGCGTACGGAGGCCCCGACGCCGATTCCTGGGTCCTGGACCGGGACGGCTACCCCGAGTGGTGGCTCCCGGGGCCCTACGACGCGGCCACGTCGCCGGGCATGGACTGCGACGACCGGGACGCGCTGTTCTACCCGGGGGGCGGCTGCTGACCGGAGCCCGCGTTACTGCGGCGCCTCGAGCTGTCCCAGGAGGTTGTTTCCCCAGCAGGTGATGGACCCGTCGGCGAGCACGCCGCAGCTGTGGTCGTTGCCCGCGGAGACGTGGGTGAAGCTGCCCGCGGGGGCCGCGCACTGGCCGCTGTCGTTGCGGCCCCAGCAGACGGCGTCGCCCGTGGTCGTCACCCCGCAGACGTGGACGATCCCCCCCTGCAGCCGCTGGAACACCAGGGGCGGCTCGGTCATGATCTGGTCGCCGTCGAAACCCCAGCACTCGGGGCTGCCGTCGAGGTGGACGGCACAGGCGAAGTAGCTGCCGGCCGTCACCTGAGCCACGGTGCCGCCGGGGGTGTCCAGCTGACCGTAGGTGCCGTCACCCCAGCAGGAGATCCGGTCGTCGACGGTCAGTCCGCAGTTGGTGTGGTGGCCGGCCTCGAGGGTGACGAAGGTCTCGTTGGGCACGTCCAGTTCGCCGTAGTCGTTGGTCCCCCAGCAGGACACCGAGCCGTCCAGCCGCAGGCCACAGCTGTGGAACCAGCCCGCGGCCACATCGGCGAAGAGGTTGCCCGGTGGCGGCGTGCTCTGCCCCTCGGCGTTCTCGCCCCAGCAGACCAGGCTGTTGTCGGACCGCACGGCGCAGCTGTGGAGCTTGCCGCCGCTCACGGCCAAGAATGCGCCGTTCTGCGGACAGTCGATCTGCCCCTCGGCGTCCCGCCCCCAGCAGGCGAGCGAGCCGTCCTCGGCGATGGCGCAGGTGTGGTCCCGACCCGCGTCCAGGGTCCAGTAACAGCCCTCGTCCACGCCGCCCTCGCAGTCGTTGTCGAGCCCATCGCCGCAGACCTCGGGCGCGTCGGGGTGGATGGTGGGATCGCTGTCGTCGCAGTCCGCGGGCGCCGGATACCCATCCCCGTCGGCGTCCGCGGGCGACGTGGTGTCGTCGTCCCCGGTGCTGTCGTCATCCGCGCTGTCGTCGTCACCCGACGTGTCGTCGTCACCCGACGTGTCGTCGTCGCCCGTCGCGTCGTCGTCGTCCGGGCCGGGGCAGCCCGGCAGGGCGAGGAACAAGCCGATGAGCAACACGATCAGACAGATACGGTTCATGGATCCCCCCACCTACAGTCCCTTGGCCCAGCGCGGACCGGGATGGTCGTTGGACCAGGTGAGCAGCAGCACCAGGTTGGGGCCGCCGCCGACCCGGTCGGGGTCCTTCACGTAGGGCAGCACCTGGCCGATGATCAGCGGCCAACCCCGGCGGTAGCTGGGCCGGACCGCGAACAGCCCGCCCACGTTGATCGACGAGTCCTTGGACCCGATCACCCAGTGCTGACGGTAGGTGGCACCCAGCCACAGCAGGGGTTTCTCCACGCCATCGAACAGCTCGACGATCACGGCCGCCTGATGCTCGACGACGAGGTCGTTCCACTCGATCAGCCGGTCGAAGAAGGGTTCGTAGACCAGGTTCGAGTCGATGCCGTCGGGCTGGTGGATCCAGTACCAGGCAAAGGTCCAGCCGGAGAACGCGATCACCGGACCGAACTTGAGCTTGAGGGTCGGGTCGACGGTCAGGGCGAACGCCCAGCTGCCCTTCGGCGCGGTGGCCGGATCCTCCCAGCGGTCCTCGCGGTCCAGATCGCGGGTGCTCTCGGTGATGTCGTCGTAGGGCAGCAGCCCCGAGCTGGACGGCCAGTAGTAGAGGAACGACCCCTGGGCGTTGACGTCGAAGAAGTCGAAGGGCGCCAGCGAGAGGCGGGGGCCCACGTCCAGGAACGCCGGGGTGATCCGGAACCGCCCGCCAGCGCCCGCGTAGGTCTCGTTGAACACCATCGATTCGGCGCGGTGCAGGGAGATCCGCGGCTGGATCAGCGTCTCGCCCAGCAACCCCGCCGGCCAGCCGGCCACGGCGATTCGTTGCTGGATGTGGGTCCAGGGCAGCGGACGCTCGGGGCCCGAGGTGTCGACAGGTTCGGCCGCCGCGATCGACGTCCACAAGACCGCTGTCAGCGCGATGAAGCAGGTCCGGCGGTCCATGAGACCCTCCCGCTGGATCCGATGATACCGGAACGGCCCCCGGGGCGATTCCAGCGCACGGGGTTCCCGCCGATGGTAGACATGCCGCCGGCCACTGCCCGACCATGCTTCTTTCTTGGCAAGGCGTTGATTCGGGTGGCGAGTCCCGAAGGGGTCGGAACCTGACCTGGCGCGGGCGGGAGAGATCAGGGAGAGAAAGCGGTCGGCTTACCCGGGATCCCCAGCTCGACGACGAACATGCCGCGGGTGTCCCGGTCCATCACGTACATGATGTCGGACTCCCAACCGCCGACGCCGTAGCCCCACTTCATGTTGGGGATCCACTCGTGGCCGGTCTCGGCGATCAGCTCGGGGGTGCCGCCCCAGTCGCGGAAGCGCCAGACGTAGCCGGCGATGTACTCGGTCACGTAGACGTTGCCGCAGATGTCGACGTTGAGGCCGTCGAGCAGCCCGCCGTCGCCCCAGCCCCCGCCCCAGCTGGCGTCGCACTGCATACCCTGCCAGGTGTCCTCGCACTCGCCGTGGCCGTAACCCTCGTAGTCGACCACCACACACTCGTCGCCTTCGTCCAGGCCGTCGCAGGCGGTGAAGACCTCGGTCTCCCAGCTGGTGATGTCGCAGATCAGGATCCCCTCCCACGAGGGGTCGCAGGTGCGGGGGATACCCAGGGCCTCGCAGTCGTCGCCGTTGTTCTTGTCGAAGCAGGCCTCGGCCACCTCGCCGGGGACCTTGGGGCAGAACACGGTGCCCTGGGTGGTGGCGCAGACGCTGTGCAGCGTCTCGCCGAGGGCCGAGGTGACGCAGGGCTCTCCGTGGGACAGGCCGGCGCAGGCCAGCTCGTCCAGGTGCTCGACACAGACCAGGCTGGCTGGATCGCCGTCACAGATCCCGATGCCGAAGCTCAGGAAACACTCGTCGCCAGCGACCAGGCCCTCGCAGGCGTCGCCGGCCCCCTGGGCGGGCATCTGGCTGTACAGATCGGTGGACCACTCGTCCCCGCCCTGGTGTTCGATGGCGTGGACCGTGCCGCCGCCGAAGCTGTTGACGTACAGGGCGCTGTGGTCCGGGTTGAAGGCCAGCCCGTTGGGGTTGGTCAGCCCCTCGGAGATGATGGTGTAGTCGCCCGTGTCCGGGTCGACCCGGCGGACGCGGCCCGCGTCGTGCTCGCTGACGTAGACAAAGCCATCCATCCCGACCTCGATGCCGTTGGGGTAACTCAGCCCGGACACCAGCGTGGTGGTGCCGCCCTCCGGCGTCACGCGGACCACCGAGCCGCTGGCCACGTCGCAGATCACGAAGTCGCCGCCCGGGAGGATCTCGGTCCCGGCGCCCATGTTGGTCAGGTTCGGCTTGATGACCGACATCTCCCCGTCGATGGTGTACCGCACCAGGTTGCCCTGGGGGTCGACGCTGACCATCCCGCCGCTGCCGTCGAACGCGAAGTCCTCGGCGCCCGTGAATCCGCTCAACAGGGTGAAGTCGGCGGGGATCGGCGGCAGGTCCTCGCAGTCGAAGGTGTCGTCGTCACCCGTGGCATCGTCGTCGCCCGTGACGTCATCGTCGTCGGCCGCGTCGTCGTCGTCCGGCAGCGCCAGGCTCCCGGGGCAACCCGGCAGCTGCAGCGCCACCGCCAGGATCCAGGCCAGCGCGGCGGGCGGAACACGTGTTCGGCAAGAGATCATCGCTTCTCCCGTGGGGATCGAGGTCGTCACTCGCACAGCCCCGTCGTCTCATTGCAGTCCAGCTCGTCCGGGCAGTCCTCTTCGTCGTCGCAGGGAATGTAGCCCGCCACATCCACGTCCACGGCCCGCGGCGAGGCCACCGACAGGTCCACGCAGCCGCCACCCACGGACACCGAGTCAGCCGTCCGGCGGCTGAGCGCGCCGTTGGGGAATCCGGACACGCCGAAGGCGAACAGCCCGTCGACCACCGCCGCCGGCACCTCACCAGCGCCCGTGTCCTCGAACTCGCACCACACCGTGACCGGCGACAGGCCGTGCTGGTCGATGTTCAGCCGCAGGTCCACGGTCGACCGCGACTCCGCGCCGGGCTGGGGCCAGCTCACCGCCAGCGGCTGCCCCTCCTCGACCACCCAGCTGTCTCCATCCACCGCCAGCTGATGGACGCCGACGCCGTGCAGGGTGAAGGGGTCCAGGCCACCGCCACCCGTCTTCAGGGTGACCAGCGACATGGGCTCGAACGCCGGGTGCGGCATCGACGTGTCGAAGTAGCTGTAGCCGGGCATGACCGGGTCCATCGATACCAGCTCGGACAAGCCGTTGACGGTCACCGTGTCGAGGTCGACCGGCGCGGGATAGGGAACACACTGCCCATCGTGGTCACAGGTCTCGTCCGCGTCGCAGGGGGGATCGCAGAACGGGTTGTTCCGCTTCATCAATCGGCAGCCCCCCTCCGTCAGCACCTCCTCCAGCACGCTGATCGGCACCGTCCCGTCCTCCACCGTCCCGTCGACGATCGAGTACTCCTCGTACGCCTCGATCACGAACCCCCCCCGCCGATCGGTCAGGTCGCAGGGACCGGCAAGGGGGATGGTGGCAGGATCGCCGTCGTCGTCGTCGTCCGCGGTGTCGTCGTCGGCCGAGTCGTCGTCGGCTGCGGGCGGTTCGCAGCCCGCCACGACGGCCGCACAGGCAATGCCCAGCGCGGCCACCAGTGCCCGTCGAGCTGCGATGTCGAACCACGATGTCATCGGCGTCCTTCGCGCAGGATCGCGGACATTATTGCATGGGGTTCGGCAGCGGAAGCGTGCCCTATCGTGTGCGGCGGGAAGAGGGCCTTTCGGCGACGGAAACGAGACCACGAATGCCGTCCTGGTCCGCTCGGTCATGCTGGACTACTGGAACCACAACGGCGCCGAGGACGACGGCTATCGCGAGCGGTTGGGGCTGCGATTCTGATTGCAGCGCCGCGGCGGCCGTTGCCATCCCGCACCGGCTACACCTGGATCGGCAACTCCGTGCGTCGCGCATCCTTGTAATGCTCCCGCCAGACGTCGAGGTACCCCTGGAGCAACCGCTCCGGGGAATAGCCGGCAGGCTTGAAGACCACGTTGGCGTCGTTGTACCGGGACCAGTCCCGGTGAAGGATCCGGTCCTCTTCGAGCAGGCGGCCCCACATCGGCGTGCCGGGGTAGGGGGTCAGGATGGGGAACTCGGCGCCCTTCACGTTCGCCTTGACGATGAACTCGTGGATCTGATCGAACGCCGACTCATCCTCCCGATCGTGGCCCATCGACAGCGAGCAGTACGCGTGTAGTCCCTCGTCGTAGGTGCGCTGGACCGCGGCGACGGCGTTGGCCTGTGCCCGGGGATCGGGCGAGGCGTTGAAGGCTCGATGCGACATCGGGTCGAATCCGAAGACCAGATAGAGCTGGAGCGTGTCCAGCCTGCGCAACGCGTCGAAGAAGGCCGGCTTCGCCTGGAGCACGAACTGGGGGCTCACCCCGATGTAGGAGACCCGCGGGCCGATCCCCTCGCAGAGTTCGACCACGCGCTGCAGGTGCTTGATCACCGAGGGCATGGGCAGGATCGAGATGTCCTCGGTCAGACAGACGCCTCGGCGCGGGCCGGGGCCCGCGAGGGCCTGGAAACAACTCGCCACCCACTCCGGGGGGAACAGGCGAACGCGACCGCCCATGTAGGGAGGGATCACACAATCGTCGCAGGTGAGCGGGCAGCCGCGGCTGATCTGCAAGGGCAGATCCAGGTGCGCGACCTGATCCGCATCGCCGAACTGGGCGAACTTGTCCAGGTACAGGTCGTAGCGCGGCGTATGCCGGACCTGCGCGAGGTCCCAGACCGAGTCGTATTGGTACACGGGCTGGAGGCAGTCCCGTTCTGCGTCGTCCAGCAGCCGGGGCCAGACCGGCTCGCCCTCACCGACGACCAGCGCGTCGACATGGGGCGCCACCTCGTCCGGCATCAGCGAGGAGAAGACTCCCCCGGCCACGACCTTCACGCCTCGACTGCGGAACTCGCGGGCGATCTCGAAGGCTCTGGTGGCCGCCGGGGTGAAGATGGGAATCGCCACCAGGTCCGCCGGATCGTCGAACCCCGGGGGCTCCACGCGGTCGTCGCGAAGGTCCACGCTGTGGTGCTCTGGCGTCACCCCTGCGAGGATCGCGATCGCCAGCGAAGGCGTGCCGCAGTAGCTGTCCGCGCATACAAATTCGCGAAGCTCCGGGTTGGAGTCCCCGGGGCGATCGAACCGCGGATAGACAAATCGGATATGCATCCCGCAACCGACCATACACGATCGCGGACATTCGGCGTCGCGTCGAGCCGCTCTGAACCGCCCCGCAATAGTCCGACGATTCCTTCCGTTCCTCCGTGTGTAGGAGGTCACGGACATGCGCGTGCGCAGCTCGGCGGTCAGGATCATCGCGTTGGCCATCTCGCTGGCGGGGGCATTCGGGTGTGACGAACCACCGGAGCCGGACGACCCCGACGGGGACGGGTACTGGGGGGACCAGGACTGCGACGAGGGGAACCCGCGGATCCATCTCTGGGCGGCCGAGATCTGCGACGGGCGGGACACGGATTGTGATGGTGTGATCAGCCCGTTCGAGGACGACGAGGATGGGGACGGGTTCCGGATCTGTGATCTGGACTGCAACGACGGCGATCCCGCGGTCTATCCCGGCGCGCCCGAGGCCTGCGACGGGCTGGACAGCAACTGCGACGGCGTGGGTGACTCCCAGGTCGACGCGGACGGCGACGGCTACACGGTGTGCGGCGACGCGACGGCCAAGCCGGACTGCAATGACGCGGATCCGACGGTCCACCCCGATGCCCTGGAGGCCTGCAACGGCATCGACGACGACTGCGACGGTGTTATCGCCGACGAGCACGACCTCGACGGCGACGGCTTTCGCCAGTGTGACGGCGACTGCCACGACGGCTCGGCCAGCATGTACCCCGGAGCGATCGACGACGACTGCAACGGTCTGGACAACGACTGCGACGGAGAGGCCGACGAGGACGTGGTGGATGCGGACGGCGACGGCTACTCCAACTGCGAGGACTGCGACGACGCCGACCCTTCGGTCCACCCGGGTGCGGCCGAGCTGTGCAACGGCCTCGACGACAACTGTGACGGGGTGCTGCTCGGCGAACTCGACCAGGACGGGGACGGCGTGCCCGCCTGTGCGGGCGACTGCGCCCCGCTGCTCTTCCGGGTCCATCCGGGTGCACCCGAGAGGTGCAACGGCCTCGACGACAACTGCGACTGGATCGTGCCGCCCGACGAGGTCGACGGAGACGGAGACGGATTCCTGGCCTGCCAGGACTGCGACGATGGTGATGTCGGGGCTTCTCCCGACCTGGTGGAACTGTGCGACGGGATCGACAACGACTGCGATCCGGCCACGGACGAGGCGGTGGACGGGGACGGGGATGGTGCCTCGGTGTGCGAGGGCGACTGCGACGACGGGGACGCCGCGCTCTACCCCTTCTGTCCTGCCCCCCGATAACCGGTCCAGAGCGCATGATTGTAGCGCCCAGTTAATTTATCACCGATTTCCGCTCGCTATCGGTTGACACGTTCCCCTTCCATTTAACGAGTCC
>CAYTBN010000057.1:0-43900 GCA_964436045.1 uncultured Rickettsiales bacterium
CTGCCCATCCCAGCCCCCATTGTGGCTACCCGATCCAACGGCCGCCAGCGCGGCGAGGGTCATCGGCTTGACGGCCCGCCAGGGGGCGAACGTCAACCGGTTGACGACCCGGACCCCGGATCCCCCTGTTTTCGCGGGTTTGGGACTGGCACGGCGCTTGCTGCATCCATCGCCCTGGAGGAGCGAACCAGGTGTCGCCAGCCAGTCGACGCCGGGAAACGAAGGGGAACGACAAAACACGATGACCCTCCTGATCCACCAGAACCAGGACATCTCGTTGCCGCCCGCCGCCCGCACCCCGCCAGGTGCGGATCTGCTGTCGGTGATCTCCCAGCTGCGCGCCGAAAACGCGTCTCTGCAAGGCGAAGTGCAGCGGCTCGCCGGGTATGAATCGCTGGCCTACCGCGATCACCTGACCGGGCTGCTCAACCGGCGGGCGTTCGCCGAGCGGCTCGACGAGGAATGCGCCCGCGTCCGCCGCGGTCCGGACTACCAGTTCGCGATCGTGGTCATCGACGTGGACGAGTTCAAGTCGATCAACGACACCTACGGACACACCACCGGCGACGAGGTGCTGTCCACCATCAGCTTCCTGCTCGAGCGCAACGTGCGCAACGTCGACCTCTGTTACCGCATCGGCGGCGACGAGTTCGCCATCATCCTGCCGGGCACCGACAAGGCCGGCTGCGACATCGTGATCCGGCGGCTGGCCGCACGGATGTCCATCGCCGTGTCCACCCTGCGTCCGATGGTCTCGCTGAGCTTCGGCACCGCCTCCACCCCTCCGGGAGAGGCCAACACCGAGGCCATCGTCGCCGCCGCTGACGAGGCCATGTACCGCGACAAGCGCCGCCGCAAGGAAGCGCGCGGCTAGGGCGCAGTCCTCGCCAGCCGGAACCCCACCCAGTGCATCGCCGAATTGGTGTTGCTCTCGTTGCGTTCCGCGGAACGAGCGGCGAACGCGCACTCGATGATGCTGCCTCCTCGGTGGATTCGGCTATTGGTGCCTGTCAGCGCCCCCCAGGGATCGATGGCGTCTCCGGCGTAGGCCAACTCCAGGTCGTGACACCACTCCCGAACGTTCCCGACGGTGTCATGGAGGCCGAATCCATTGGCGGGTAGCTGGCCGACGGCACGGGTGTCGTTGTAGGAATTCCCCGTATGCCAGGCGATGTCCTCGAGGTAGGTCCCGTTGTCCAGGAGGGTGACCGAGCCGCAGGTATCGCTGTTGGGGGTGAAGTTCCCGCCATTGGGGAAGGCCGAGGACTCGCCACCCCGGGCCGCGTACTCCCACTCCGCCTCGGTAGGTAGCCGGTACCCCTCGCATTCGTAGGGTGAGGAGACGCCGGCCAGGGAGATATCTGCCGCGCGGATGCCCAGGTTGACCCAGTTCATGCAGTCCTCGTACGCCTGCCCGGCCCAGTAGTAGCTGATGCACTCCACGTTCGCGAACTCGTAGCAGGGGGCGAGTCCCTCGGCGAGGGAAAGGAGATTCGCGTACGCGGCAGCGGTGCTCCAGGTCAGGTCCTCCACCGGACAGTCGGGACCGCAGCTGTCGAAGTGCGAGGGGTTGAATCCGCCATGGGTCTCGAACTCGCTCTGGGTGATTTCCGTAGCTCCGATGAGGAAATCCCGGGTGAGGGTGACCGTGTGCAACTCCTCGTCGAAGTCGCGGCCGATCTCGAATACCGGGCTGCCCATCTCGAAGTCACTGGCGGTGACCAGCACGAAGCCGCCAACGGCGCAGTCCGGCTGGGCGCCGCAGGCCACATCGTCGCAGTCCAGGTCGCCGTTGCAGTCGTCATCCGTTCCGTTGGCGCATTCCTCGACGGCGCCCGGGTATACGCCGGGATCACCGTCATCACAGTCTCCGTCGCAGCCCCGCCAGCCGTCGCCGTCGCCATCCTGCTCGTCCGGCGGGAGGCTCCCGTCGCAATCGTTGTCCTGGCCATCGCAGGCCTCGGCGGCGGCGGGGTAGGCCGACCCGTCGGCATCGTCACAGTCGCCCTGACAGCTGCTGAAACCGTCGCCATCCCCGTCGGCCGGGGTCAGGGCCGCGTCGCCATCGTCGCAGTCACCGGCCAGGCCCAGGCCGCCGCAGGTGTCGAAGCCATCGCCGTCCGCGTCGTCGAGGTTGAGATCCGAATCGCTGTCGTCGCAATCCTCACACTCCGTGGCGCCGTCGCCGTCGCCGTCCACGGCGTCGAGGGTGGCCGGATCGCAGTCGTTGTCCTCGCCGTCGCAGGCCACCTCGGCCAGGCCAGGCGAGACGTCGTTGTCCACGTCCTCGCAGTCACCATCACAGGTGGAGTAGCCGTCCTGGTCGGCGTCGGCAGGATTCAGCGCAGGGTCGCTGTCGTCGCAGTCGCCCTCGGCCACGGTCCAACCGTCCCCGTCCTGGTCGACCTCCGCCGTGCTGTCGTCATCGTCGCCGGTCGTGTCGTCGTCGCCGGTCGTGTCGTCGTCGCCGGTCGTGTCGTCGTCGCCGGTCGCGTCGTCGTCGCCGGTCGCGTCGTCGTCCCCGGTCGCGTCGTCGTCCCCGGTCGCGTCGTCGTCACCCGTCGCGGTGTCGTCGTCGCCGGCGGTGGTGTCGTCATCGTCGCCGATGTCGCCGTCCTCGCCCGGCGGGCAGCCGAGCAAAAGGACCAGCATGCAGAGGCTGACCAGGAGATGAACCAAACGTGCGGCGCCATCGTCCCCCCCTTCCTTGTTGCTGGCCAGACTATCAGAGGGAACCGACGATTCAGAACGATCCAGCGATCCGCTGACCGGCGATCCGCGCCAGCGCCAGGATGGTGTGCTGCGGATTCACGCCGAGGTTGGTGGGGAAGACCGACGAGTCCACGACCCAGCAACGCGGCAGCCCGTGCACCTCGAAGCCGTGATCGACCACCGACGACGACGGATCGGCCCCCATCCGGCAGGTGCCGAAGAGGTGGGTGGCGATGAAATGGGCGTGGCGGGGATCGAGGGTGCCCCGGGTGAGTAGGGGGAGCTGGTCGGGGGAGGTCAGCCGCTCGGGCAGGCCGTGGACGCCGGGCCAGACCTCCCGGGCGCCGGCCGCGAAGAACATCTCGGCCAGCACCCGCATCCCGTCCTGGAAGGTGCCCAGATCGGCCGGGGTCAGCTTGTAGCGGATCGAAGGCGAGCCGCCCCAGCCGGGCCGCACCGATCCCTCGGCCCGGGCCCGCACCTGAAGACCCCAGACGGCCACGTGGGCCAGGGAGTCCAGCCGCTGCGCCAGGGCGCGGCCGACGCCCGGCAGACGCGCGATCAACAGGCTGAGGGGCATGCTCAGGGACTCGAGCTTGATCCTCCGGTCCCAGTGGTGGGCCGACTCCCAGGACTGGGTGGCTCCGGCCCAGGGACGGACCTCGCGGTCGAACAGCCCGGCCAGGCCAACCCCGGGATGGGCCTGGAAGTGGGAGCCGACCCGGGCATGGCGGATGCCCGACCGCTGCAGCAGGATCGGCGAACCGGTGGCGCTGGCGGCCACCACGACCCCCTTGCGCGCAGCGACCGTAAAGCGGCGGCCCGAGCCGGTCATCCTGCCTGTCACGCCGCTGGCGCGACCCGCGGTGCGGGTGATGCGTTCGGCCCGCGCCGAGCTCAGGATCCGGGCACCGTTGCCGCAGGCCCGCGGTAACAAGGAGCGCTCCATGGACAGCTTGGCGCCGTGTGGGCACGCCTGCAGGCAGCGGTTGGTGCCCGTGCAACCCCGCTCGATGCGCTCGATCACCCTCCCTGTCAGCCCCAGCGCCCGCGCGCCAGCGGCCATCAATCCGCCGTTGCCACCGATCACGTCGGGCTCCACCGGCCGGACGCACAGCTCGTCGTCCAGCCAGTCGTAGGCGGCCTGGATCTCGTCCCAGGGAAGGGCGCCTCCCAGCCCGAACTCTCGCTGCCAGCGGACGTGGATCGCCTCGGGCATCCTCCACGATATCGCCGCATTGACCGTGGTGGTGCCGCCCACCAGCTTCGCCTGCAGGATCGGGATGATCGAGCGGCCGCGGGCAGGGGTTCCACCGAAGTCGCGGAAGTGATCGCCGAGCACGTGGAGCATCTCTTCCCGCCGCTCCGCCAGCGGCAGGTGCCGTCCCTCCTCGACGACCACCACCTCGTGCCCGGCTTCGGCCGGGACGTCAGCCACCGCCGCCCCCGCGGCTCCCGAGCCGACGACGACCAGATCACAGGAGAGGTCCAGGTCGCGGCCGTCGTCCGGGACGAGGGCGAGGGCCGGACTGTCCGGACGGCTCACGACTCCGCCCCCGGGATCCTCACCGGCCGTCCACCGCCCCAGCCCAGGGCGAGGCGAAACGACGGCGACAGCTCCCGCACCAGTGCCGCGACCAGCTTGATCAGCACGACCATCTCGCGCACGACGAACAGGTCCGAGGCGCCCAGCCGCGCCAGCGCCCGATCACGGTCGTGCGCCGACAGCCGGGTGAAGGGCGGCAACTTGCGGAGGCCCAGCGGACCCAGCAGGCAGACCAGCCAGACCGCGAACCGCAGGGCAACGCCCTGGATCCAGGGCATCGCGCTCCTCAGCTGATCCAGGCCGTGCTCCAGCGTCGCGGTGTCGTCCTCCCCGGCATCCAGCGCGGGGGTTGCTGGCAGGGACGCGCGCACCATCGCCCGCAGCCAGCGGCGCTCCATCGATGTCCAGCTCACGGCGATGCCGCCGGCTGGACGAACCGCGGCCGGGGCACCAGCTCGGCGTCGGAGCGGTCCCGGATCTGGCGGTGAGCACGCGAGGCGAAAAAACCCATCGCGGCCACGGTCAGACTGTCCAGCACCACCGGGACGATGAAGAACGGATGCTGGTACTGGAACAGGCCCACGTACGCCGCCGCGAACACCGAACACGACTTCAGGAACATCAGCGGCAACAGAGCCGGGTACCAGCGACGGATGTTCACCTGCAGCAGCAGGCAGATGAACCCCAGGGTCATCACGTCCGAGAACGCCAGGAAGCGCCAGAAGTGGCCATCCTCGTTCGCGGTGTAGGGCACCCCGAACAGGGCCGACATGTCGTGCACGCCCTTCAACGCCACGTCCGGCGCCACCAGGTAGCTGACCGCCGGGATGGTGAAGTTCAGCGTCAACACGGTGAACACGAGCTGGAAGTTGCGGTAGGCGCCGCTGGGCTGGGTGAAAAAACGCCCGATCATCGTGGGTCCTCCAGGCGTTGAAGGGTCAGTTCGTCGAAGGCGGCCAGGATCTGGCGGACCTCGCGGCGGGCTCGTTCCGGATCGCGGCTCGCGATCAGAGCGACGGTGGCGTGGTAGCTGGCCAGGGTCACCGTCGGCTCGGCCAGCATCGCCGCGGCGATCTCGGGGCGTGACTGGTAAAAACGCTCGACGGTGTTCAGCAGCAGCTGCAGGGCCAGATTGCCGGCAGCGGCCAGCACGGCGCGAGCGAAGACCAGATCGCCTGAGGCGAAGGCCGCGGAGTCCCCCATCGTTCCGGCCTGCTGGCCCGCGATCCGGCTCAGATCGGCCAGCTGGTCGTCGCTGGCTCGCTCGCAGGCCAGCGCCACCGCCTCGGCCGCCGCCATCCGCCGCAGCTCGAGAAGGTCCCGGATCGTGTCCAGCGGAACCCGCTCCTCCTCGCTGGCGTCGAGCAGGTGGGTCACCAGATCCAGGCTGGCCGATTCGTGGACGCCAGTGGCCCGGATCCCGTCTCCCCGCCGCACCGTCACCAGCCCCAGCACCACCAGCCTGGAGACCGCCGCGCGCACGCTGACACGATTGACGCCGAACCGCTCTGCCAGCGCCCTCTCGGACGGCAATCGTTCGCCTGTCGGCCATTGCTGGGCCAACAAGTCGTCCCGGAGGACACGGAACACGCGATCGGATTTGGATCCGCCCATTGGTACGACCAATTACGCGAATCCTGGCTCGAGTCAATGTTTTGGTACGACCAATACGGATCAGCCCTTGTAGGGCCCGGGGTACTGCATCTTGGCGGTGGTCACCTGAGCGGCGTAGCGCACGGCCGCGCCGAGATCGCGGGTCTCGCGGGCGACCAGGAAGGCGGCGGTGGCGGTATCGCCACGACCGGTGCGGCCGATCAGGGGGTAGCTCCCGAATGGGGCTTCGGCGACCTGGTCACCCTCCTGGGCCAGCAGTCCCTGGCGATGGGTCAGCAACACCGCGCTGGCGCCGAGCTGGACAAGGGTCGCGGCGGCGGCGTGGATGTCGTCCAGGCCGGTGATGGTGATGGCCTCGCTGTGGTCGACCTTGAGAAGGTCCAGCAGGGGCAGGTAGGTCTCCTTGTCGGCCCAGTCCTCGTGGTACGTGCGGCCGTCCCCGGCCACCCGGCGGACGAACCCCTGGGCGTCGGCAGCCAGCGTGACGACATGCTCCCGGGCCGCGGGCAGCAACGCCGGCGGGAACTCCCCGTGCCAGAGCGGATTGACGTGGATGACGTCGGCCTGGATCGCGGCCAACTCCACGGCGGTGAAGGGATCGGCGAGGGACAGGGCGGTGGTGATCCGTTGGTCCGGATCGTCGCCGGGGTAGTCGTTGCGAAAGGCGGTGGAGCGGGGGCTCGGAAAGGCGGCCAGGGCGACTCCGTCTCCCAATGCCTGGGCGAACCCGGCACGATCCGCGACCGCGCACTTGGTGTACACGGCCGCGTCGGCCCCCAGTCGCGAAGCCGCCGCCGCGCCGTAGAACGATCCCCCTCCCCGCCCCTGCTGGAGCACGTCGCCGACCACGTTGGTGTCCAGCGACAGATGTCCGATGAATCCGATCCGCATGTCCCCTCCAGGCGCCGGACAGGGGGCGCTGGATCCAGGGTAGTCGGCTGCCGGGAACCAGGCAATCGAGGCGGCCCGAGTTGCGCCAGACCGGAGAAGTGGCTACCAGCAGCGGCAGCGAGCTGGCCGTGTATCGGGGAAGGAGTTGCCTGGCTACTCTGCCGGGGGCCCTTCGAGCTCCACCGGAACCGGCGGCGGGGGCGGGGCGTTGCGGTCCTCGACGGTGCACACGCCCTGGCGACACTTGACCCGCCAGTCGCCCTCTGGGCAGGCGCCCATGATGCTGTAGCCGCAGGGGGGGCCGAAGCGCTCCAGCAATTCCGCGTAGGGATCGGCGGTCAGCGTCGACATGCCCCGGCGGAAGCAGTCGCCCGCTGCCTGGAACAGGGTGCATTGCTCGTCCTGGGCGCAGCGGGTGGCCGCGGTCGGGATCTCGGACCAGGCGCGGTCCAGCTGCCAGCAACGGATCCCCTCGACCATCGACTCGCGGGCCAGCGCCGCGCACGTATCAGTGGTCTCGCCGCAGGCCTGCACTGCGTACACCTGTTCATCGTCGCGGCCGACGGTCAACACCCAGGCCGCGGTCGGACCGTCCGGATCGAGCATGTCGACCGGGATGTCCCAGGGCGACACGCACAGCTCCCGGGGCAGGGGGATGCCCGCGTTCGGGTAGATGGCCTTCACCGGGTCGAAGCACCAGTCGTAGGGGTGATCCTCACGGGGCTTCTTGGTGGCGGACGCGAGGTAGATCGCCCGCGCCTGCCACTCGAGCGTCGCCCAGTCGACCAGGATCTGGTCGACGGAGAATGTGGGCTTGAGCGGCGCGGGTGGTGGCTTGGCCGATTCCTCCTCCGCCACTTCCGCGGAGTCATCGTCGTCCCCCCCTGGCGGGTCCGCCAGCGCGCCGGCTGCCAGCAGGGCGGACGCCGGCACCACGAGCATCATCACGAGCCAGGACCATCTCATGGCACTCTCCCCGCGCGTATCTTGCCAAAAACCGGGCGCGGGTGGGGAAACCGCCGGGAATCAGACGGTGAGGGTGTACGCCACGGCCAGCGCAACCGCCGGCCAGGCGACGACGTGGGTCGCCCAGCCCCCGAAGCGGCGGCCGACCGCAGCCGCGTTGCAGCCGGCGGCGGCGGCGAACAGCGCGATCAGCGGCAGGAAGTAGTGGATCGGGAAGTGGTCGATGGCGCACAACACGAGCGCGTAGGCCAGTCCCACGCCGAACAGCAGGCGAGCGCCCCGCCCCAGCACCGGCAACGCGAACAGGGGCAACCAGCCGGCGTAGACCATCAGCTCGCCGAAGAACCGTGGGATGCGTGGCAGCAGCGACGACACGGCGTAGTCGCCGTGGTAGTGCTCGGGGAAGGTCTCGAAGTGCAGGATCCACAGCCAGTGGCCCAGCCGGCCAGTGACCGCCCCCACCAGCAACATCAGCACGCAGAAGACAGCCAGCGGAATCCACATCGCCGCCAGGTTCCGCAAGGCGCCCTTACGATCCCACCGTAGCAGCCCATCCAACACGGCCGCGACGCTCAGCACGGCGAAGCCCGGGTAGCGCAGGATCGAGGTCAGCACCCCCGAGCCTCCGAAGAACCCGGTCTCGCTCCGCGCCAGCCCCAGCATCCCCAGCAGGACGGCCAGGGCGAACAGGTTGTCCGGGAAGTTGGCTTCCGAATGGCGGATCACGTGCTCGCCGTGGCACAGGGCCCCCGCCAGGGGCAACAGGAGGGCCGGGAACGGGGCATTCTCCTCCAGGGTGACGATCAGCCGGATCCCGACCACCGCCAGCCCCAGCAGGATCAGCAGGAACACGAAGTAGGTGGCCGGCAGGTCTGGACCGTTGAGCAGACCGGCGCCGGCGTGGAAGTACGACCACAGCGGAGGCTGGTGCAGGGTCAGGTACCGCGAGGTCAGCAGCTCCCGGGCCCAGACCACGTTCTCGGCGATGTTGAGGATCTGGTAGTAGTACACGTCGTGCAGGCCGAACGCCTGCGAGCTCCACACCGCTTCCACCGACGAGCCGGTCATGTCGTACAGGGTGAAGCCCGCCGCGGCGTCGACCTGTACATCCAGCCGGTCGCCCTCGGCCACCTCCACCTCGGCGATCACCGCGGCGATGCCCCGCTCGGTGTAGCGCAGGACCGGACCTTCCGACTCGTCCTCGACCGGGTGGGTATCGATACTGTCCCGCCCCAGCTCGTTGCGGAAGTGGCGGACAGTCAGCGTGGCGCCGATCTCGGCCTGCAGCAACATCGCCACGGTGGTGGTGCCCGCCTCCTCGGCGACCATCGAGAACGCGTTGCCCGTCGGCGTGTAGCGGCGGACCTCATCGGCGCCATGTCCGACGGTGGCCGGGGTCCCCCAGGGGCCGTGGAGCTTGAAGGGCACGTCCGACGCGTCCCAGCCCTGCTCTACCTGCGGATCGAACCAGTAGTTCGCCAGCGGGCGTGTGCCCTGGGGCGCTCTCCAGAGGCCGAACACCAGCAACACGATCACGGCCACGGTGACGGCGACCAGCTCGCGCCAGGCGGGCCGCTGGAAGGAAAGCGCCGGAACCAGCAGCAGCAATGGCAGCGAGATCAACGCCTCGGCACTGACGATTCCCATGAAGGTCAGCGCCGCCGGGGTCCAGCCCACGAGCTTGAGAAGCGTCAGGTTCAGCGCCTGGATGGCGATCGAGATGCCAACCCCGGTGGCCATCGCGATGACCGGACAGACGGTCCTGCGCTTGCGGCCCAGGGCCAGAACCACCCAGGGCAACCCGGGCAGGAGCAACCACGCCGGATACACCAGCGCCGCCCGCAGCGCGACCCTCGGTATCGGATCATCCACGGAGGGCGGCATGATCCCCAGCGTGATCATCGCGCAGAGGGCGACGAGCACGGTCACGATGGCGATCACGGCGCTCGCCCGGCGACTGGGCGCGGGCTGCGGACCGTCAGGATCGCAGAGCATAGGCTCGGTCATCGTCCCCTCGAGATGGTGATGCCAGCGACCGCCAATCCTAGCCGCGCGCGTGGGCGGCGAGCAACCGCAGGCGGGCGCAGCTATCATGGGCGCCGTGGACCTCTCCCTCGCCATGCCCTGCTACAACGAGGAGGAGGCGCTGCCCACCACGGCCCCTGAGCTGGCACGCGTCTTCGCGGACGCGGGCATTCGGCTGCAGCTGGTACTGGTGGACAACGGCTCAACCGACAGCACCGGCGCAGTGATCGACTCCCTCGTCGATCGGGGTTTGCCCGTCACCAAGGTCAGCGCCCGGACCAATCTGGGGTATGGCGGCGGAATCCTGGCGGGACTGGGTGCCTGCGAGGCCCCGCTGATAGGCTACTCGTGCGCTGACGGCCAGGTCTCGGCGGCCGACACGTTGATGGTCTACCACCTGCTGGCCGGCCGCGAGGATCGAGTGCTGGCCAAGGTGCGGCGCCGTTTCCGCCAGGACAGCTGGCGCCGCAAGCTGGTCTCCATCTCCTACAACGGAATGATGCAGGCGCTCTACGGCGGACTGGGCGCCATCGACATCAACGGCAGCCCCAAGCTGTTCTCGCGGACCGTCTACGAGCGGATGGAGCTGGTCAGCGAGGACTGGTTCCTGGATCCGGAGATCATCATCAAGGCCAGCTACCTGGGGCTCAAGATCATCGAGATCGACGTGGCGGGGCACGCCCGGCGCGGGGGCACCTCCCACGTGGACCTGCGGACCTGCACGGAGTTCGCCCACAACATCGGCCGATACCGGCTGGGTCGCGCCCTGTCCCACTGGCGGCGAGGTGCTGGCGACGCGGTGAGTCCGGCGGCGGCGGATCCCGGAGCGGGGCCCGCGCCCGCCCCCGCCGCCAGCCCACTGGATGGTGTACAGGTCGTCGATCAGCAGCGTTTCGAGGACGAGCGGGGTTTCGTGCACAAGGTGCTGCGCGACTCCCAGACGCGGTCGGGGCGGAGCCGGGGCGAGGTCTACGTGACCTCCGCCCGTCCCGGGGAGAGCAAGGGCCATCACTGGCACCGGACGATGGGCGAGTGGTTCGCCATCGTGGAGGGGCGCGGCGAGCTGTGGCTGGCTGACCCCGCGGACGGGCTGCCGTTGCGGATCGAGGTGCGGGCAAGCCGTCCAAGCTCGGTCTACGTGCCACCGGGGGTCGCGCATGCCCTGGTCAACCGCGGCAAGCGCAAGCTGGTGGCGGTGGCCTGGGCGGATGGCGAGCACGACCCGAACGACGTACACCCCTTCCCCATCGAGGAACCCCAGGAGCCATGACCCAACACGCCGCCACCGACCGCCCTCGCTGGCGCGGACTGACCCGCGGATACGCCGTCGACGGTTACGCGGGGTTCCGGGCGCTGGTGCTGGGAGCCAGCGGCTTCGTCGGCCGCCACGTCGCCCACGCGGCCTATCAAGCCGGGTGCGAGCTCGTCCTGGCGGTGCAAGACCCCGGACGCGCCGATGCCGCCCTGGGACCGCTGGGCGTCCGCGGCGAGCGCCGCGTCGTCGACCTGACGGATCCGGGCCAGATCGACGGGTTGATCGCCGAGGTGACCCCGGACGTGGTCTTCAACCTGGCTGGATACGGCGTCGATCCGGCCCAGGACGACCCCGACGAGCTCCGCCTGATCAACGCCGAGCTGCCACTGCGGGTGCTCGGTGCGCTGGGACGGCACGTCCGTGACTGCGACTGGCCCGGACAGCGGCTGGTTCACGCCGGGTCCGCCTTCGAGTACGGGGCAGTGGGGGGCCCGCTGACCGAGGACGGTCCCGTCTCGCCGACTTCCGACTACGCTCGATCCAAGCTCGAGGGTACGCTCCGGACCACCATCGGCGCCGAGCAGCTCGAGTTGCTGGCGGTGGTGGCAAGGCTGTTCACCGTCTACGGCCCCGGTGAGCCCTCCCAGCGGCTGCTGCCGTCCCTGGTGGATGCGGCGCAGACGGGGCAAACGATCGCCCTGACCGCCGGCGACCAGCGACGGGATTTCACCTATGTGCAGGACGTGGCCGCCGGCCTGCTCCGCCTGGGCCGCACCGAGGCCGACCAGGCTGGCGTGGTCAACCTGGCGAGCGGACGGCTGACCGCGGTACGGGTGTTCGCCGAGCGGGCCGCCGGGGTCCTCGGAATCCCCGCCGAACGGCTGCGCTTCGGAGAGCGACTGGGCCAGTCCGACGAGATGCGTCACGATCCCGTGACCATCACGCGGCTGCAGGAGGTGACCGGCTGGCGGCCGCCGACGGGGATCGAGCGGGGGGTCGGATTGACCCTGCAATTCAGCTCCTCGTCCGAACGAGGATCCCCCGGCCGATGAGGCCGCAGAGCCTGCGGCGAGGGGTACTCGCAGCGCTGCTGTTGACGAGCCTCACCTGGACGGTGCGCGGGCGGGCTGACGACGTCCCGATCTACGAAGAAGCCAGCCGGCTCCGCGGAACGACCTGGGTGCTCTGGATCCCTTTCCACGACGCCGCAGCGGCCGAGATCAACACCGCGAGCGGGTTGTTGCGGCCCATCGACATCTCGGCGTTCACCTACCCCTGGCGGTTCCTGGCGGTGCCCGATGGGGATCGGCGGGCCTGGCTGTATGCCCTCGACCAGCGGGGGGATGACGAGGTGGTGCTGGCCCGCATCCGGCTGGAGGGGGGCGGCGGCGCTGCTGACGGCCCACGGCGACCCCCTCCCCGCGCGGGCAGCCGAGCAACCGCCGGCAACCGTCGACCAGGTCCTCACCGGCTGGGCCCCGGAGGCCTGGGTCGACCTGGAGTCCACTTCCCCGGCTGCCTTCCTCAACCACCACCGCGGCGAGATGGCCGTGCTCGAGAACAACCGCGCCGAGGCCATCCCCAAGCTCCTCGCGTCAGCCAGCCCCAAGGCCACCCTGGCGCTGGCCCTGCTCCGCGCCCAGGAGGCGGACCCGTGGTTTCGCGAACTGGTGCTGGATCCCACCGAGTACGGCTGGGAGACCGGCTGCACCTTTCCCCGCTCCAGCGCTGGCATCTTCGCCCTCGAGCACCTGCACGGGCAGCCGCTGTCAGGGCTGATGCCCATGAAGCGCAAGCAGATCAGAGAGATGCGGGAGGCTGCGGCGGCGGCCGACGAGCTCGAGGGGATGGCCCGCTGGTGCGGGGAGGGTGGATTTGCCCGCCACCTGCTCGGAGTGTTGGGCGAGTAACGCGCGGGCTCGGACTCGGTCTCGGTCTCGGTCTCGGTCTCGGTCTCGGTCTCGGATTAGCCCGGGTACCACCCAACCCACACCTCGTCGAACGTCGCATCCGGTAGTTCGCAGCGGGTGCCGGGGCTGACGGTCTCCTCGACCACCACATCGTCCAGGATCAGCTCGACCTCGGCGGGGCCGTTGCCGGTGTCGACGACGAGCACGTGGGCGGTGCCGCCGACGGCGTGCCACTCGCGGTCGACGATCTCGGTGAACTCGATGCCATCGTTGCAGTCGTAGTGCAGCAGGTGCTCGCCGGTCTGCACCATCAGCGCGTCACCGACCAGGGCCGTCTCGAAGGTCTGGCCCGGCTTGTATTCGATGCCGGAGAGGGGTAGCGAGAGGGTCACCGCCAGGGTCTGGGTGTCGTCGGGAGCGATGCCGAATTCGATGTCGGCGCAGGCGACTCGCTCTTCCCAGTCGGCGAGACTGGCCAGCGGATCAGAGATGCCCCCGGGACATGGCCCGGGCGGGCCGTCATCATCGTCGCCCGCGGAGTCGTCGTCGTCCAGGTTCACCATGCCGCCACCCAGGCAGCCCCCGACCAGGGTCACCGAGAGGGTTGCCGCCAGCAACCATCCGATCGTGCGCGCGCCGCCCATTCGTTCGCCTCCCTTTCCCAACCGTGCCCTCCCAGCCCTACCACGTCGACACCCACCTGCGCACCGCTTTTTCCGTGGTCTGCTGGGTTATCATCCGGGCGGGCCTGGAAGCGCGCTTCGAACCCGGCGGCCTGATGCCGGACCATCGCGGGCTGTTCATCGGCCGCAAGCGGGACGGCTGATCCCGATCGCCCGAGCCTGCCCTCTCCTTCCCTGGTTGCAACAGCCGAGCCGTCCGCTTTCCGGCGTGCTGGTCTGTGGTTTTTTGGGATTTCAGATCTCCCTATCTAGCTTGAATTTCTCCACTTTTTGGTTGGCGGAGCGGATTTTCGCTGGCTACGTTCGGTGCTGCGGGAGTTGACGGTCACGACGACCGAACAACTCTGCCACTGCGAGCCCAAGGAGACGGGATCCGCAGCTGGCTCGGGCCCATCCGTTCGACACGGGGACGAGACGGGCCAGAGGAGCTGCGGATGTTCTGTTCTGAGACCCTCACCACCTGGTTCTGTACCCTCGTCATCGCTGTGCTGCTGCCCGCACTGGCGTCCGCGGACCCCCTCGACAACGACTGCGACGGCTGGTACGACGACCAGGGCGACTGCGACGACTGGAACGCCGCCGTCTACCCGGGCGCGCCAGAGCTGTACGATGGCGTGGACAACGACTGCGACGCCCAGATCGACGAGGGCTGCCCCGGCATCAACACCTGCGTGACCCTCGACTTCGACGTGGATCCCTCGGGCAGCCCCATCGCGGCGGGCCAGGACCTGTCCGAGGCGTACGCCGACTGGGGGCATCCACCTGGCGACCTATGACAACCAGTACCTGATCGTCCAGGGCCTCGGGATCGCGTTCGACTCGTCGAACCCCACGGGCGGGGACTTCGACCTGGGCACACCCAACGAGACCTTCGGCGGGCCCGGCGTCGGCGCTGGCGGTGAAGCCGGCCAGGCGGGCGAGAACGACGCGCCGCTGTACAACCTGCTGATCTCGGCCGAGAACACCGTCGACGCCGACGGTGACGGGCTGGTCGACGAGCCGGACGACGAAGCCCATGGCGCCTGGTTCGCGTTCCTCTTCGACACCCCCGCCTGCGTGGTCGGCTTCGACCTGGTGGACATCGAGTCAGACGAGGCCCCCATGGACGTGCTGGCCTTCGACGCGGCGGGCAACCTGCTCGGCCACGTCCAGGCCGGCGGACTGGGCAACAACTCCTACGAGCACGTCGAGGTCGGCGTGTGTGGTGTCCACGCGCTGGGGATCGGCATCTACGGCTCCGGTGGCATCGACAACCTCGAGCTCTGCGCGGATGGCGGCCAGGTCGAGGAGGTCTGCGACGGCATCGACAACGACGGCGACGGCTGGATCGACGAGGACTTCGACGAGGATGGCGACGGCTACACCACCTGCGGCGGTGACTGTGACGATGCCGATGTGGCCACCTACCCCGGTGCCAACGAAGCCTGCGACGGCGCGGACAACGACTGCGACGGCAGCGTCCCGGCGGACGAGACCGACGGCGACGGCGACTGCAACGACTTCGACGCGGACACCTACCCGGGAGCGCCCGAGGTCTGCGACGGGGCGGACAACGACTGTGACGGCGCCCTGATCGGTGACGAGCTCGACGACGACGGTGACGGGGTCACCGAGTGTGACGGCGACTGCGACGACGACGACGCCAACCTGTCCCCGAACGCCGCCGAGGTCTGCGACGGAGTGGACAACGACTGCGACGGGCTGATCGACGACGGCGACCCGAACGCGACCGGGCAGAACACCTACTGCGGTGACGACGACGGCGACGGGGTCGGCGACGACGCGGACACGGTCCAGGCCTGCCAGCCACCGCCGGGCTACGTCGAGACCTGTGGCGACTGCGACGACGACGACGACCTGCTGGGTCAGCTGCTGTACGAGGACGACCTGTCCGCGGATAGCGGCTACTTCGAGACCACCCCGCAGCTGGACGATCCCTGGACCTGGGACGGCAACTCCACCTACGCCACCGTCGGCGGCCAGCAGGCGATGCTGGGCGATGCCCAGACCTGGACCGACTACGTGGTCTTCGCCACCCTGGGCGCACAGGGAACGCAGCCCGGCTGCGGCTTCGAGTGCGACGAGGACTGTGGAGAGTACGAGCCCGATGACTGCTACACCGACTGGCAGGCGCTGGCCCTGGGCATCCTCGGCGCCGAGACCACCGGTTCGGGCGTGATCACCTTCACCAACAGCGGCGACTTCGACATCTGTTTCGAGGGTTTCCTGCTGTGGGACAATCCGGACAGCCAGGGAACGGTCATCGGCGAGGAGCTGGTGGACAACCAGACCTACCGCGTGCCCGCAGGCGGCTCGCTGGACGTCTACTACGGCTCCTGGACCACCGACAACTACTACTACGAGCCCTATCTCGGCGAGCCGCCCTTCTGGTGCTACCAGGCCGGCGGACCGCTGCAGGTCGGCGACGTGTACAGCTCCATCGGTGCGCTGTTGCCCGAGGATATGCAGGCGTTCATCACCGACTCCACCGACACCGATGGTGACGGGGTCGAGGATCACGTCGACTGGGCCGACGCCACCGGCGTCCAGGCCCAGCACAACATCTGGGACTACCAGGACACCCACACCGCGCTGGTGGTCGGCAAGCTGGCCGAGTCCACCGCCGACAGCACGGTCGAGGTGACCCTGACCGCCCAGAACCGCGGCGCCCTCGTCGGGACCGGCCTGATCACCGACACCGTGCCAGCCAACTGGGAGCTGGTGTCCTGCGACGACACGCCGGACACCATCGTGACCAACCCCGACGGCACCACGACCCTGACGTGGAACATCTATCTCGACGGCTGCACGGACAGCTGCCTGAACTTCGACGAGCTGTCGATCACCTGCGAGATCACCTCGACGCTCAACGTGGACCTGGACATCGTCGAGCTGCCGGCCGCGTCCGTGGATTACAACGACGGTGACGACGACGAGACCAGCTACTCGATGCCCGCCGCCGCGTTCGGCTACGACCACAACGGCGACGGCTCCGTCACCTGCGGCGAGACCGGGCGCTGGCGGGCCGGCGTGCTCGCCCGCGCGACGCTGGACGAGGACCAGGACGAGGGCTACCACGGCTTCCGCTGCGCCCTGGCACGAAACGCGGTCGAGGACTGCTACGACGAGGGTCACTTCCTGCAGATCGCCGAGTTCATGGACGCGCCGGAGGACGACATCTACGCCGAGTGCGACGACGACGCCTGCGCCGAGAACACCACCTTCGACCAGCTGGCCCGCGTGGACCACGACGGCACCATCGACATCAGCCTCGGTGACGTGGCCGACCTGGCCTTCTGGGTCGTGGGTGACGACCTGATGTGCGCCGTCGACGACGGCAACGGCGGCACCTACGTTCGCGCCGACGCCGAAGGCGAAGCGGGCAGCTTCGGCTCCGGCACCACCGGGATGTCGACCCTGAACATGTTCGGGGACTTCGACCACATCGTGGTCTGCGAGGCCTTCGCCATCCCGACCCCCTGACCCACCCACCGGCTTCTTGCCGGTCCCCGGTTGGGGCGCCAGGTCCGGACGACCTGGCGCCCCGTTTTTTTCGGGGTGCTACTGCACCGGGTTCGGGCACCTCTTGTTGACCTCCCGCACCCACGAGGCCAAGGTAGACGTTGTGCTCCGTCCGCTCGCCATCGCGCTCGCGCTGCAGCTACTGGCCCTCTCGGTACTCCACGCGTTTGCCCCGTGCCACGAGGTCGAGGACGACCACGACGGCTGTGCACACTCCCAGGTGACGGTCGACGATGACGCCGCCACTCGCGACGCCGTCCACGCCCACGTCGAGTCGCCGGATCACGACGCCTGCCACTGCCCCTGCCACGCGCGGGTACTGACCGTCCGGATACCGCCGGCCTCTCCGCTGGAGCGGACGGCGCGCCGCACACCGGAGCGACCCCCGGTCTCGCCCCGCTGGCGCGCCGAGTCCCCGCCCACGCCACCGCCGCAAGCCTGAACCCGTCCCCTGGGTACCGATCCGTTCTCGCACGACATCCGTGCGCCTCGATGGAGGCGCGCATCGGAGGAAGACCATGCGCTGGCTGGCGATCCTGATCGCTCTGGGGGCGACCGCCCCACAGGCATCCGCCGACGAACCGACGGCCCGGATCACCTGGGCCGACCTGGAACCATTACTGCGGACCCACCCGGCGATGGTGATCGCCGACCAGGAGATCGCCGCCGCCGACGGCGAGCAGCTCGCGGCCCATGCACTGCCCAATCCGGAGCTGGGTGCCGAGCTGGGCCGGGCCCGCTCCCACGACGGGGCCGAGGAGGCGCTGGTCTGGGGTCTGGAGGGTGAACTCGCCCTACCGTGGCCGGGTTCGGTCATGGCGCGGATCCAGGGAGCCTCGGCGCGGCTGCGCGGCGCGAAGGTCGACCGCCGCCTCGTCTGGCGCGAACTGCGAGCCCGGGGGCGCGCCCTGTTCCTGACCGTGGCCCGCGATCAACGGGTGGCTGCGCTGTGGCGCGCCGCGGAGGCGGATGGCGCGGAGCTCGAGCGCGCCGTCCAGCTCCGGGTGGACCGGGGCGAGGACCCCCCCCTGGAGGCCCTGCGTGTGCGGGCCGAGCTGGAGCGCACCCGGATGGAGGCCGACCGGACCGCGCTGGAGCTCGACCTGCACCGGGACGCCCTGGACCGCTGGCTGGGGGATCCCTTCCCCGACGGATTTACGGTGGTCCCCGGGGCCGAAGCGGGCGCCACGCCCAACGAGGAGGAGGTCCGGCGGCGGGCGCGGGAGGGCCATCCCCTGCTGTCCGCGGCCGACGCGGTCGCCGACGAGGCCGAGGCCGGGCTGCGGGAAGCCCAGGCCGAGGCGGTCCCGGAGCTGGTGGTGGGCGCCGGATTCGAGTCCGAGCTGGATGCGCGGGCGATGACCGGGAGCGTCGGGCTGGAGATTCCGATCCTGGCCCCCGGTGTGGGGGAGATCCGGGCCGCCCGCGCCCGGACGACCATCGCCGCCCGGGAACGCGAACTCGCGCACCGCGAAGTGGACCTACAGGTCGACGACGCCTGGATTGCGTTCCAGGCGGCCGACGGCGCCGCTCGGCGCTATTCCGAGGGAATCTTGCCGGCTGCCGAGACGGCTGCCAGCGCACTGACCCTGGCCTACCGATCCGGCGAGATCTCCCTGCTCGACGTGCTCGACGCCCGTCGCACCTGGCTCGAAGTCCAGGTGGAGCAGACCGAGGTGGAGCTGGAGCGGGCCCTGGCCCTGGACGCGATCCTCACCCTGATGGGAGAGCACGACGATGACCATTGAACGAATCATGTTCCGTGTGGCCCTGGCCGCGCTCTTGCCCCTGGCGCTGGCTGGCTGCCCCGGCGGCACCGCCCCGACGGGCCACGAGGGCCACGAGCAAAAAGGCGACAAGAAGGGCGCCCCCTGTTGCCCCATCCCCCCCGGGAAGGAAGGCCAGAAGGACCACGAGGGACACGAGGACCAGGAGGGGCACGAGGACCGCGAGGACAACGAGGGACTCGAAGGATACGGCAACGGCAACGACCTCGAGATCCCCATCGCCGAGCTGTTGACGATGGAATGCGAGCACGATCGCAAGGCCGTCGACTGCGAGCAGTGCCGCTACGAGGTGGGCGCGGTGAAGGTCGACCAGCAGCTGGTGGATCTGGCGCTGATCCAGCTCGCCGAGGCCACGGAGAGCGAGCTGAACCTGCCAGTGACCGTCAACGCCACCGTCGGATTCGACGAGCTGCACACGGTCCACGTCTCCCCACGTGTGCCCGGGCTCGTCCGCTCCTTGCGCGTCGACTACGGAGATCAGGTCGCCGCCGGGACGGTCCTGTTCACCCTCGACAGCCAGGAGCTGGGCGAGGCGGCCGGGGCCTACCTGGAGGCGATGGCCGCCGAACGGCTGGCCACCTTGACCCTGGCCCGCCAGGCGGAGCTTCGGGCCTCGGGGGTGACCTCCGAGCGGGAGTACCTCGAGGCCGAGCAGCAGCAGGAGTCCGCCACGATCCAGCTGCGGACGGCGCGGGATCGATTGACCCGGATGGGAGTCTCGTCCGGCGATCTGCAGCGGCTGGCGGACGGCGATGTCGCCGTCGCGACCGGCGAGTTGGCCGTCCGCTCGCCCCAACCAGGCACCGTGCTCGACCTGCACGCCACACCTGGAGAGCTGATCGAGCCCGGCGACCCGGCCGCGCTGATCGGCGATCTGACGACGGTCTGGATCTGGGCCGACATCTACGAGGAGGACCTGACCACCGTGGCCGGCGCCCTCGCCAACGGCCCGGTCGCGGCCCGCTTCTCCACCCCGGGCGTCCACGACCAGGTCTTCACGGGCTCCCTCGACGTGCTGGGAGCCGAGCTGGACGCGTCCACCCGGACCACCCGCGCCAGGGTGACCCTGGACAACCCCGACCGGTTCCTGCGGCCCGGCATGTTCGGCTCGGTCGAGCTACGAGTACAGGCGGCTGGCACGTCGCTGAGCATCCCGTCCAGCTCGATCTGCCGCGACGGCGATCAGGCGTTCGTGTTCGTGCACAGCCAGGGCGATCTCTACTTTCGCCGGCAGGTCCGCACCGGGCGGGAGGCGGACGACCGGATCGAGATTCGCAGCGGCGTCGAGCCCGACCAGCAGGTGGTGGCGGACGGCTCGTTCCTGCTCAAGTCCGACGTCCTGCGCGAGAAGATGGGTGCCGGCTGTGCGCACTGACAGGGGGGCTGCCGATGACGACGCTGCTCGATCTCGCCCTGCGTCACAGGGCCGTGACCCTGCTGGCCGCGGCCACCGTGGCGCTGCTGGGACTGCTGGCCTGGCGCTCGCTGCCCATCGACGCCTTTCCGGACGTGTCCAACAACCAGGTGATGGTGCTCACCGAGGCGCCCGGGCTGGCCCCGCTGGACGTGGAGCAACAGGTCACCTTTCCGATGGAGCTGGAGCTCTTGGGCCTCCCCGGCGTGACCTCGGTCCGCTCCACCTCCAAGCTCGGTCTGAGCCAGGTGGTGGTGGTGTTCGAGGACGACGCCGACGTCTACCAGGCCCGCGGCCTGGTCTTCGAGCGCCTGATGCGGGCCGGCGAGTCGCTGCCCGAGGGGATCGAGCCGGAGATGGGTCCCATCTCCACCGGCCTGGGAGAGGTGTTCCAGTACACCCTGGAGAGTGACAACCACGACGCCACCGAGCTGCGCAGCCTCCAGGACTGGGTGGTGGCGCCCCTGCTGCGCTCGCTGCCTGGAGTGAACGAGGCCAACAGCTTCGGCGGCTTCGTCCGTCAGGTCCACGTGAAGGTCCGACCCGACGATCTGGTCAAGTACGGCCTGTCGGTGGGTGACGTCCACGAGGCGCTGGCCCGGGCCAACGCCACCGCTGGCGGCGGTGTGCTCGTCCAGGGGTGGGAGCAATCCACCGTCCGCTCGGTGGGGCTGGCCGGCGGCATCGAAGACCTGCAACAGGCCGTGCTGCTCGCGCGGGACGGTACCCCGGTGACGGTTCGGGACGTGGCCGACGTGGAGTTCGGCACCGCCACCCGGCTGGGCGCAGTGACCCGCGATGGGCGAGGCGAGGCGGTGGCCGGGATGGTGATCATGCTGCGCGGGGCCAACGCCCGCGAGGTGGTGGATCACGTCAAGGCGGCCCTGCCGCGGGTCCACGACGCCCTGCCCGACGGCGTGCGGCTCGAGGTGTTCTACGACCGCACCGACCTGGTCGAGGCCTGCGTCTCCACGGTGGGCAACGCCCTGTTGTTCGGCGGCGTCCTGGTCGTGGTGGTGCTGTTCGTGTTCCTGCGCAACGCCCGCGCCGCCGGGCTGGTCGCCCTCTCCTTGCCGCTGACCGCGCTGGCCACGTTCCAGCTGATGGGCTGGCAGGGGATCACCGCCAACCTGATGAGCCTGGGCGGCCTGGCGATCTGCATCGGCATGGTGGTCGACGCGTCGATCGTGATGGTCGAGAACGTGGTGCGCCATCTGCGCACGCGGCCCGAGGGCGCGCCTCCCTTTGCCGCGGTCGCCGCCGGGGCCAAGGAGGTGGCGCGGCCCATCGCCTTCTCCGTGGCGATCGTGGTGATCGTGATGGTGCCCTTGCTGACCCTGACCGGGATCGAGGGCAAGATGTTCCGCCCGCTGGCGCTGACGATGATGCTGGCGATGGCCGGCTCGCTGGCCGTGGCGCTGACCGTGGTGCCAGCCGCCTCGACGTTGGTCCTGGCCGGCGGACGCCGCAAGGCCGACAAGCCGACGGCGCTGTCCGTGTTCTATCTGCGGCTGCTCGACGCCGCCCTGGCGCGGCCCAGGACCGCGCTGGCCATCTCCGCGCTGGTGCTGGCGGCCTCGCTGGCGACCCTCCCCTGGCTGGGCACCGAGTTCATGCCCGTGCTCGACGAGGGGGCGATCGCGATCAACGCCGTGCGCCTGCCCGACGCATCCATCGAGGGCAGCATGCGCACCGCAACGGCCATGGAGCAGCTGCTGGCCGACCTACCGGAGGTCGAGACCGTGGTTTCCAAGACGGGCCGGGCGCTGGTCTCCGAGGACCCGATGGGGCCCGAGCAGACCGACGTGTTCATCATGCTGCAGCGGCCGGGTGTCCTCGGCTCATTGCGCTCCCGGGCCGAAATGGTCGACGTGGTCGACGAACGTCTCTCGCTGGTGCCGGGGATCAGGCTCGCCTTCAGCCAGCCCATCGCCCTGCGGGTCAACGAACTGATCTCCGGGATCAAGACCGACCTGGCGGTCAAGCTGTTCGGCGAGGACCTCGATCTGCTGCTCGAACACGCCAACGACGCCGCTGTCCGGCTGCGGGGTATCGAGGGTGCCGAGGACATCTCGGTGGAGGTGCTGACCGGTCTATCGACCATCGAGATCGTGCCCGACCGCCGCGCCCTGGCCCGCCACCACCTCAACGTGGCCGACGTCAACGAGCTGATCGAGACCGCAGTCGGCGGCTCGGTGGCCACCTCGCTGGTGGAAGGCCAGCGGCGAGTGGACGTGCTGGTGCGCTACCCCGAATCCGCCCGGAACGACCAGCGTGCCCTCCGCCGGTTGCTGCTGACCTCCCCGGATGGGGCCACCATTCCCCTGGGTCAGGTGGCCCGGATCGAGCGGGTCGAGGGGCCGGCACAGATCAGCCGCGAGAACGGCGTGCGCCGGGTGGTGGTCGAGTGCAACGTCCGCGACCGGGACCTGGGGAGCTTCGTCGCCGAGGCCCAGGAGGTACTGGCGCCGGTCCAGGCGGCGCTCCCCGACGGCTCGTGGATCGACTACGGCGGTACCTTCGAGAACCAACAACGGGCCATGCGCAGGCTGTCGATCGTGGTGCCGGTGGCCATGGGCCTGATCTTCGTGCTGTTGCTGTCGGCGCTCGGCTCCGCCCGCAGCGCGATCCTGGTGATCGTCAACCTGCCGTTCGCCCTGGTGGGCGGTGCGATCGGACTGCTGCTGCTCGACATCCCTCTGAGCGTGTCGGCGGCCGTCGGGTTCATCGCCCTGTTCGGCACCGCCGTCCAGAACGGCACCGTGCTGGTGACCTTCTTCGAGCAGCTGCGGGCCGACGGGCTGCCCATCGCCGAGGTGGTCCGCCGCGGCTGCGCCCTGCGGATCCGGCCGTTGATGATGACCGCCGCCACGACCGTGCTGGCGTTGACCCCGATGCTGTGGGCCTCGGGGGCCGGGGCCGATATCCAGCGGCCGCTGGCGGTGGTCGTGATCGGCGGCCTGCTCAGCTCCACCGCCCTGACCCTGGTGGTGCTGCCGCTGCTCTATCGGCTGGTGACACCCGATGCCAGCGCGGTGGCAGGCGAGCCCGCTCAGAGCACGTCGTAAACCTGGGGTAGGAGGTTCTCCTCGGGGCAGGTCAGCAGCAGCATCAACACCACCGCCGCGACCACCAGGGCGGCGGCGAGGATCCACAATACGTTCCGTTTCCAGTCCACTCCCCATCTTCACCCGAGGCACACGGACCGGCAATCCCGGACCCATAATACGAATCCGTGACGCAGCAACAACCCGAGGATGATCCGTGAGCCGACTGCCCTCACCACGCGCGGCGCCTATCCCGTGGATCTCGGCGCTGGTGATCGCGACCGCGCTGATCGTGGGCACGGTCGTGATCATCCATCGCCATCGCAGTGCCCCCCTGTCCGACCCCGTCTCCCGGCCCGCTCCGGAACTGGGAGGCAACGCCCAGCAACTCAAGCCCAACCTGAGGGAAGCGGTGCTCGTGGCCATCGACCGGCCCCACAACCGGTCGGAGTTGGAGGACCACGGCCGCCGGGGGCGCATCACCCGCCAGCGGCGCTTCACCGTCTCGACCAACAGCCTCGGCTTCCGAGGGCCCGAGATCGACGTGCCCGCCGAGGAGATCCGCATCGTCTGTGTGGGCGACTCGGTGACTTTCGGCTGGGGTGTGACCTACGAACAGAGCTGGCCCGCCCGCCTGGAGCGGGTGCTGGGCGTGGACGTGGTCAACGCCGGCTGGCCCGCCGCCGAGCCCGGCGAGCTGCTGGCCTGGGTCCGCGGTCACGCGGCCGAGTTGGATCCGGACATCGTCCTGCTGTGCAAAGGCCAACCCGACGAGGAGGGGCAGGTCCCCTTCGGCAGCGAGCTGGCCGAGATCGCCACCTCGCTGGCGCCCACCCGGCTGGGGTACATCGAGCCACCGATCGGGACCTTCGACATGCATGCGGTCGACGACGGTGAGGAGGAGGAGGAGACGGAGGAAGGCTCCCCCCTCAGCTGGCTCCCCCCCGCTGTCCCCGGGCTCTCGCTGACCCCCCGCTTCCGGGCCCAGCTGCCCCTGCCCGGGGTGACCGGTGAACTCGACTCACGGGTCCAGCGCATGCGCCGCTGGCCCGGTGGCCAGGTGATCGTCGAAGCAGCCACCCCCCCAGAAGGGCTGGCCGACGAGATCATCGCGGCGTTCGAGGCCGACCCCACACTGCGCGAGCCGCTGTTCATCGACGAGGGTCATCCGGACCCGAATGGCTATGCCCTGTTCGCCCGCGAGGTCGCCGCCTGGCTGCGCGGACTGGGCTGGATCCCCGAGGGGGTTGAAAGGGCTGAAACGCCCTGATCCGAGATCAGGTGACTGTGAACGGCAGGTCTACCAGTGCGTCTGGCGCCGACGACGCGCCGACCAGGGCCTGGTACTCACCGGGATCGACGATCCAGCGTTCCGTCTCCGGCTCGTAGCGGGCGAGGTCCGCGGCCTGGACGGTCAGGGGCACGGCGCGGGTCTCGCCGGGGGCCAGCCGGACCTTCTCGAACGCACGCAGGAGCTTGACCGGGCGCTGGACGCCGCTGTCGGGGAACGAGACGTAGACCTGGATCACCTCGGCGCCGACGCGATCGCCGGAGTTGGTGACCTGGACGGTGAGTTCCACGGTGCCGTCGGGGGGGATGACCGCCGTGGACAGCTCCGGCTCGCCCAGCGTGAAGGTCGTGTAGCTCAGGCCGAAGCCGAAGCGGAAGGCCGGCTCGGCGCCCTGCTCGTCGAGCAAGGTGTAGCCGTGCAGGTAGCCGTAGTCGGCCCGCTCGGTCCAGGGGTCGAAGGGGGGTAGCTGGGCCGGATCGGTGGGTATAGTGAAGGGCAGCTTGCCCGCTGGGCTGACGTCGCCGAACAGGATCCGGGCCAGCGCGTTGCCGCCCTCCATGCCCGGGTACCAGGCCATCAGGATCGCCGGCACGCTCTCCCGCCAGGCCTCAACGGTGATGGCGCTGCCGCCCACCAGGACCACGGCGGTGCGGGGGTTGGCGGCCACGGCCGCCAGGATCATGGCCACCTCGGCGGCTCGCAGCGCGAGATCGGTGCGGTCCCCGCCACGGGCGACCTTCGCCGGCTTGCCGGGCTTGCGCCGCGAGGCCAGGTTCTCCCCCTCCTCGTGCCAGCGTCGCCCGGCGACTACCACCACCGCGTCGGCGCCCTCGGCGGTGCGACGGACCGCATCGGCGTCCCGCCCCTCATCGAACAGGACCTCGACCCCATCGCCCAGCCGATCGCGGATCCCGTCGAGGAAGGTGACGACCCGCCGGGGTGAGACCATCGAGCTACCCCGGTCGCCCAGATTGCGTCTGGTGGCCAGCTCACCGATCACGGCCAGCCGCCGCAGGCCGCCCGGATCCAGCGGCAACAGCGGGCCTTCGTTTTGAAGCAGGACCATGCTGGCCTCGGCCGACTCCCGCGCCAGCTCCCGATGGGCATCGCACGCCACCCGCTCGACGGAGTACTGCTCCGGATCCTCGCGGGTGACGAAGCGCAGCTTGGTCCGCACCACCCGCCGCGCGTTGCGCTCGATCACGGCGGGATCCAGCCGCCCGGCGCGGGCCGCCCGCAGCAGGCGTCGGCCGTAGTACTTCGTGCGCGGCATCTCGACGTCCATCCCCGCCACCGCCGGCTCGACCGTGCCGTGCATCCCCCAGACCCAGTCGCAGCTGACGAACCCCTCGAACCCCCATCGCCCCCGCAGGATCTCGTCCAGCAGGAGCCCGCTGTGGCCACACCACTGGCCGCGCACCCGGTTATAGGCGCTCATCACCGACGCCAGGCCAGCGTCCACGCAGCGACGGAAGTGGGGTAGATAGACCTCGTGCAGCGTGCGGTCGTCCAGCCGCACGTCCACGAAGAACCTCGAGTTCTCGATGCTGTTGAGGGCGAAGTGTTTGGCGCAGACCATCACGTTGTGGCGCTGCACGGCCGTCAGCAGGGCCACGCCCAGCTGGCCCACGTGCCAGGGATCCTCGCCGTAGGTCTCCTGGGCCCGCCCCCAGCCGGGATGGCGCAACAGGTTGATGCACAGCCCGCCGAAGTAGTTGATCCCCAGCGCCCGCGCCTCGACGCCGAGGGCGTCCCCGACACGCCGCTCCAGCTCCCGATCCCAGCTGGCACCGCGGCCGATGGCCACCGGGAACGCGCTGGCCTCGCCGACGACGATCCCCCGCGGTCCGTCGCCGAACGAGATGGGGGGGATGCCGTGGACCGGATCGTGGCCGGCGTACATGTGGGGAAACTGTCTGAGCAGGTAGACGTGCGCGCCCAGCCGCACCAGCAATAGGTTGCCGCCGTCGCCCGAGAGCTGATGGACCTTCTCCGCCAGCGACATCCGCCCCAGCAGGTCGTCGACGATCCCGTCGAGCTCGCCGTCGTCGACCCCCTTGGGCCACGGATAGGCCGCCGGGCTGACGTCGATCCGCCGGTAGCCGCGGTTGTAGACCCGCAGCGCCCCGTAGAGGGCGACGAGCAGCAGCGGGATCAGCCAAAGCAGGTGGATCATGTCGCGGACGCTCCGGGGGTGCGCGGCCGCCGCGGGCCGGCCACCGCCAACCTATCACGCGCGAGCGTGTATCCTTTGGGGACGCGTGGAAGGGCAGCGGAGGTACTCATGCGCCGAGGGTTGATCGTGGTCGCGCTGTTGTCGGTGTGCCTGGTGCCACTGGGCGCCCAGGCCGGACGTGGGAGCGGGGACAGCGAGGGCGGCGGCAGCAAGGGTGGCGACAAGGGGGGGAGCGGCGGCTCCAGCGGGGGCAGCGGGCTGACGATCCCCGGGGACTTCGCCATCGGTCTCAACATCGCCCAGCCCCTCGCCTTCATCCTCGGCAGCAGCTTCTACGAGGACGAGAACACGATGGTGGCTCCCTTCCCTGTGGAGATCCACGGCCACATTCGCGACATGTACGGCATCGCGGCGACCCTGCAGTTCACCTCGTACACCGAGGGCGACGACCTGGCGCTGGCCTCGATCCTGCTGGCGGCAGGCCCCCGCTTCCGCTTCACCGGCAAGGACATCCAGGGGTTCTACGCCGTGCCCAAGGTGGGTCTCGCCTACCTGCTGGGCGAACACCCGGAGGACGACGAGTTCAAGCGGCTGGCGTTCGTCATCCAGCCCGAGGCCGGCTTCGGTGTGCGCGTGGGCGACCCTGGGCTCTACCTGGCCTTCGGCGTCGGTCTCCAGCTGCAGCTCAAGCTCCTCCAGCGGCCCAACAACGTCACCTGGAGCGCGCTGGGCAAGTTGATCGTCTCCTACACGCCAGTGATCAACGTGACCGTCGCCTTCGGCGGCTGAGCCGGGAGGAGACCCCCCGTGAAGGTTGTCATCCTGGCCGGCGGTACCGGCACCCGCATCTCCGAGGAGTCGCACCTGCGGCCCAAGCCGATGATCGAGATCGGTGGGCAACCGATCCTCTGGCACATCATGAAGCTCTACGGCCACTACGGGCTGACGGACTTCGTGATCTGTCTTGGCTACAAGGGCTATCTGATCAAGGAGTACTTCGCCAATTTTGCCCTGCACCACGGCGACGTCACGTTTGACCTGGGCGCCGGAACCACCGAGTTCCACCGGCCCGCCCCCGAGCCGTGGCGGGTGTCCCTGTGCGACACGGGCGAGGGCACCGAGACCGGCGGGCGGATGCTCCGGATCGCCCATCTGCTGGATCCCGGCGAGCCGTTCTGCCTGACCTACGGCGACGGGGTCGCGGACATCGACCTGGCTCGGCTGGTGGCGTTCCACCGGACCCAGGGCCGGGAGGCCACGCTGACGGCCGTTCGCCCGCCCGGGCGCTTCGGCGCCACGGTGATCGACGGTGAGCGAGTGTCCCACTTCGCCGAGAAGCCCCGGGGAGATGGGGGCTACATCAACGGTGGATTTTTTGTGCTGGAGCCGTCGGTGCTCGACCGGATCGCGGGCGATGACACCCTGTGGGAACGGGAGCCCCTGGAGACCCTGGCGGCAGACGGACAGCTGGCGGCCCATGTCCACGACGGTTTCTTCAAACCCATGGACACCCTGCGCGAGAAGCGGGAGCTGGATGCCCTGTGGGCGGCCGGCAACGCGCCGTGGAAGTCATGGGAATCCTGATCGACCCCGGCTTCTGGCGCGGCCGGCGCGTGCTGTTGACCGGCCACACGGGCTTCGTTGGCGGCTGGACCGCCCTGTGGCTGGAGCAGATGGGGGCGCACGTGACCGGTCTGGCGCTGCCCCCCGAGGGGGAGCCGAGCCTGTTCGAGCTGCTCTCACCGTGGCCGGAGCTGGACCACCGGGTCGCCGACCTGCGCGACCCCGCGTCACTGGCGCGGGCGGTGTCCGAGGTCGATCCCCAGGTCGTGTTCCACATGGCGGCCCAGGCGCTGGTGCCCCGCTCCTATCGCCACCCGCTGGACACGCTGGCCACCAACGTGATGGGCACCGCCCACCTGCTCGACGCCCTGCGCGGCCTGGAGGATCTGGGGGCGGTGCTGGTGATCACCAGCGACAAGGTGTACCTGAACCACGAGCGCGCCCTCCCCTTCGGCGAGGGGGATCCCCTGGGCGGACACGATCCGTACAGTGCGTCCAAGGCGGCTCAGGAGCACGTGGCTCTGTCCTTCGGCCGCAGCTTCCTGGCCGGGCGCGGGGTGGCGCTGGCCACCTCCCGAGCGGGCAACCTGATCGGCGGCGGCGACTGGGGCGCTGACAGGTTGATCCCCGACCTGTGGCGCGCTGCCCGGGACGGACGCGCCGCCCGGCTGCGGATCCCGGAGGCGAGGCGCCCCTGGCTCCACGTGCTGGACGCGGTGACCGGCTATCTGGCCTTCGCCCAGCGGCTGGCCGACAGCGCTCCGGGCCGCTTGCCGTCCGCGCTGAACCTGGGCCCGCGAGAGGAGACCTCGCTGACCGTCGGCGAGCTGGCCACCCGCTTCCTCGACGCCCTCGACGCCCCCGCCGGCTGGGAGCAGGCTCCCGGCGACCATCCGCCGGAGAAGCGAACGCTGGCCCTGGACTCCACCCTGGCGGGCGCCACCCTCGGCTGGCGCCCGCTGCTGGATGCGGAAGCGGTCCTGGGCTGGACCGTGGACTGGTACCGAGCCCACGCTGACGGTGAGGACATGCGGACGTTCTCGCAGGGTCAGATCGCCAGGTTGCTCGAGGGAGCCGGCTGATCCGGTCGTCCACCGGAGATCGGGTGCCACGGTCGGCTTGCCCGGCCGTGTCTCCCTGGAGGCACGGCCGGACGAGCCCACGGTGGCACCCGGTCGTTGGGCTGCTGCTGTTCACGCTCGCGGGGCCAGCCCGGGCCCTGCCGTCGATCCCGGCTGACCGGGAGACGCTGGATCCCCTCCGCACCGAGGTCACCGTCTTCCCGTCGATGGGGTTCTCCACCGACCTGGGGCTGGGCCTCGGCGCGCTGGGCGTGATCGCCCGCTTCCACCCGGACCACGACCCGTTCCGCTGGCGGCTGGCCTTCCAGGGCAACGTCCACGTGAAGACCCGGCCCGGCGGCGGGTTGCTGGCCACCCACACCGACGACTACCTGCAGCTGGAGCTCCCCGGGCTGGCGACCGGCAAGCTGCGGCTGAGGCTGGAAGCGGCCTTCCGGCTGCACAGCAACGCCGGCTACTTCGGCCTCGGCAACGCCTCGGTCGAGGAGCAGCCGTGGGAGGACATCGACGGGGAGATGGACCCCGAGGGTTTCGAGCGCGCGACTCGCTTTCATCAGTACTCCCGCAGCTACCCCACCCTGCGCGCCGACGTCTGGATCGACCTTCCGCCTCCCTTCCGGCTGTTCGCTGGCGGCTCGCTGGTCTGGAACTGGATCCAGGTGTACGACGCCAGCCGGCTGGCCCTCGACCTGGGGGGGGACTCGGGCGGGGACGCCGCCGACCTGCTCGTGGGCACCGACCGCCACGGGGTGATCGAGGGCTACGCAGGCGTGATGATCGATACCCGGGACCACGAGTACGCCCCCACCCGGGGCTGGTTCGCCGATCTCTCGATCCGCGGCGGTCCGCTGCTGGAGATCCCGGGCGGATACGCCGGCCTCAACGGCGCCGTGCGCGCCTATCGGCGGATCTGGGGACCCTACCTAGTGCTGGCCGCGCGGCTGCTGGCGGACGTGCTGCTCGGAACGCCGCCATTCTACGAACTGTCGCACTTCGGCGGGCTCTTCCCGAACCACGGCCCGGGCGGCGGCCGCTCGCTGCGCGGCGCCCCCCAGATGCGTTACCACGGCAAGGTCAAGTTGATCGCCAACCTGGAGCTGCGCTCCAAGCTGGTCTCCTTCCGCCTGTTCAAGCTGCCGTCCAGCCTGGGAGTCACCCTGTTCGGCGATACCGGCAGGGTCTGGACCGACACCCGGCCCCATCCCGATCTCGACGGCCGCGGCGGCGCGCTCAAGTACGGCGTCGGTGGCGGCCTGCGTCTGCAGATGGGCGAGACCTTCGTGGTCCGCGGCGACTACGGTTGGTCACCGGACGGCTGGGGCATCTACCTCGACGTCAACCACGTTTTCTAGCGCCAGGCGGTCAGTCCTTGCGGAATGTCAGCTCGTAGATCATGTCTTCGGGCAGTTGTTGGCTGTCGATGATCACCTGGACGGTGAGGGCCTGCCCATCGGCGGAGAGCTGGAAGACGCGCGTACCGCCCCCGTTGTGTTGCCAGGAGCGGGCGTGGAGGGTGTCGCCGACCACCTTGCGGTACACCTGCTGATCCGCCCCCCAGCCGTCGATCTGCACGGGGGAGCCGTCCAGGGGCGTCCACAGCGGTTTGTCGTCGTCCTCGACGATGGCGATGCTGTCCCCGTCCAGCTCGATGTGGAAGCACGAGGGGTTAGTGGTGCGGTTGCGCATCACCCTGCGCGCGAAGGGGCGGGCGATGCCGAACATCCGCGAGACGGTGTCGTCGATGACCTCCAGGCGCGCCTGCTGCTCGACGTCGTCGCCAGCGTAGACCCAGCTGCCGACAAAACGGCGGGCCACGTCCGCGTCGTCGCCGCGGGCGCCCGCGGCGGGGGCGAGGAGGGACGCCAGGGTGGCGATGACCAGGGGGATACGGCTCATGTCAGCGAATCATCCGGCGGCGATCCTCCCACGAAAGATCGCGATTGTCACCGCCTGGATTGCGGCCCCTCGTGACCGCGAACAAAACCGCGCAACAGACACAATGGATAGGGGTGGACCTTCCCGTCGCCCTCCTTGAGCCATAGCCGCGCCACCGGATCCGCTGCCCAGCCCTTCAGGGTCGAGTCGTCCAACCGCAGCGAGGTCCGCAGCCGCTGCCGTGGCCATCCACGCAGCCGGAAGCTGGCCTCCCGCACGTCACCCAGCGCCACGACGCGCCGCTCCCCGTCCACCACGACGGTGAGCGCGTCCGTGGTGATCCGCCCGCGCCGGCCGCCCCCTTCCAGCTCCAGGAAATCCCACGACGGGGTGCGCTGCAGCAGCCGGCAGGCCTGCTCCCGCGCCTCGTCCGGCAGCCGGGCCCCCTCACCGCCTAGTCCCACCTCGAAGAACCCGGGCAGCTCGTCCAGGTAGAGCACGAAGCCCGCCTCGCGGACCCCGTCCAGGTCCACGTCGTGGCGGGTGAACACCACCAGCTCGCGCACCGGGATCGCCGTCAGACCGCCTTCGGCCAGGTGCCGCGCCAGGGACCGTGCCTGGACCTGGGCCTGCCGGACGGGATCCCGCCGTCGGTGCTGGACTGGCGCCCCGCGCTTGGGTGTGCTCCACGAGATCCAGCGATCGGCCCCCGCCACCAGCCGCCCACCCCACGCCTTGCACTCGACCACCCAGACCGCGCTGCGGGCCACGATCACGAGATCGATCTCGGTCTCGCGCACCCGGCGGCCGGGGAAGATCCTCAGATCCAGCTCCGGTGAGTCCGCGGCCACCTGCCGCGCGGTGGCATACGCCAGCGCCTCGCCCAGGTCCCCCTTGGCTCGCGAGGCATCGGCGGGTTCGCCGAACACCCGGTGCCAGCGGATGCCGATCTGACGGCGAGCCACGATCAGGGCCGCGGCGGCCACCAGGGCGCCGACGACCAGGGTCGCCGTCCCGGCCCCGGCGAGGGCGATGGGGAGGATCGGGTCCACGGCGATCACCCAAGCCAGCGCGGGCGGCGGGCCAGCAAGGAGGCGACCATCATCGCCAGCCCCAGCAGCGCAGCCAGGCCGCCGAGCAGGACTGCCAGGCGTAGACTCTCCTCGGCCGGCGGAACCTCGCCCTCGTACAGGACCCAGGCGTGCGCCGCGCTCAGGCCGTCGAACTGGGCGTCGAGCTGCTCGATGATCTCGGCCGCCAGCGCGCGTTCGGCCGTCCGAACCACGCCCTCGACGTAGTGGGTCTCCACCGACACCGACGTCTCGGTCGTCCAACGCTCCACGTCCGTGCTCAGCACGAACATGTCCACCTGGTCCAGCTCCAGCCGGGATGCGGCGTACGTGTTCCAGCGTTCCACCGCGGCCTGATCCTCGTCGTAGGCCGGGGACGCCTCGGTGACCATCTCCGTCAGCAGGCCGTTGTCCGCGGCCACCAACGGGATCAAGAAGAACGCGGGGATACCGTCGCCCTCGGAGACGGCCAGCGAAGCATAGGGCAGGAACGACCCGCCGCGGACGTGCAGGTAAGGCGAACGGGGCGGATCGATGGCAAAACCGGCCACGTGCACGATCTCGGCGGGGGTGCCCGCGGGCAGCGCCTCGGGGAGACGGCGCACACCCAGGAAGACCACGATCCCGCCGGCGATCAGCAACAACGATCCGAGCACGCGCAGCAACGCGCCCAAGGGACCCTCCAGCGGCGGGCGTCAGCTGCGCCTGCCGCCCCAAGACTACCGCCCCCGCGGACACTGGGTCCAACAGCCCGGACGGTCCTCGACCGGATCGGTGAGACCCTGGCCCTGCGCCGGGAGCGGCGCGCCTTCATCTGGCTCAGTCTGGCGACGGCGGCGGCGCTGGCAATCGCGGCTTTCCTGCTGGCGGGTCGCGGTTAGGAACAGCTGGGAATCGGTATCGACCTCTTCGTTCCGATATAATCCGTGGATTCGGCCCCCAGTCCGGAGGATCCGTGGCGTCATCTGACCGCCCGCCCCCCCCCGGTCGTCTGCGCCCCGACGCGGAGACCGACACGCAGATCGACCAGCCGACCATGGTCGGGGCAGGTCCGGCGGACTTTCGCCCGTCCAAGCGTGCGCCCACCTTCACGATCCTCGAAGGGCCGCGGGTGGGTCAGGACATCTTCCCGATCCCGGTCACCCAGCGAGCGGTGTTCATCGGTCGCGATCGACAGACGTGCGACTGGTGCATCGACGACCCGTCCATCTCTCGCCAGCATTGCAAGGTCTTCGTCCACGACACGCGTGGCGGCGGCGCCCTGCGGCTGGAGGACCTGGACAGTACCAACGGGACCTTCGTCAACGGACGGCCGATCAAGGAGATCGACCTGCAGTCCGGCGACAAGGTCCACTTCGCCGACGTGCTGGCGCGCTTCGACTTGATGGACCAGGCCGACCTGCAGTACCAGCGGGCCCTGATCGACCGGGCCCAGCGCGGCGACCGGGATCCCTTGACCGGCATGCTCACCCGCAGCTTCCTCAAACACCGCCTCCCGCAGATGATCGAGGGCGCCGAAAAGCTCGACATCCCGCTGACCCTGGTGATGCTGGATCTGGACCACTTCAAGCAGATCAACGACACCCACGGCCACCCGGTGGGTGACGTGGTGCTGCAGCGTGTGGCCCAGGCGCTGGTGGCCGCCATTCGCCGCCGGGACCCGGCAGTACGGATGGGCGGTGAGGAGTACGCCGCCTTCCTGTCCCACACGCCGCTGGTCGAGGGCTACCACGTGGCCGAGCGAGTCCGCCGCAACATCGAGATGCTGGAGTTCGAGGACACGGTGGCGGGCATGCACGTCACCGCCAGCCTCGGCGTGGCCCAGCGGCGGCCCGACGAGTCGTCGGATCGATGGCTTCACCGCGCCGACGAGGCCCTGTACGCCGCCAAGCGGCAGGGCCGCAACCGCTCCTTCGTGGACGACCGCGAGGACGACTGACCCCCATTCCGCCGGCTGCAATCAGCTCGATTTGAATGGCGATCGCCGGGGACCGTGCTAAGTTGGGTCCCATCGGGGGCGTGATCTCCGTGGACCAGACCGCGAGGCACGTCGCTGGACCCTGGCCCGCCGAAATTCGTGTGGACCGAGGGGGTAGCCACACACATGCGATGTGAGGATTTCCTGGCCTGGCTCGAGGACCCTGCCCTGCAGGAGGGCGGGCCGTGGCCCCAGCAAATCTTGCTCCACGCCCGCCGCTGTCCCCGCTGCGCCGAGGTCCTCGCCATCTTCACCGCCATCCCCTCCGAGGTCGCCCGTTCGCCGCGTGCCAGTGACGATGGGGACGAGCCGGCCGCGGTCGTCCTTGCCCTCCACAACGGCATCCCGGCCGCGATGACGCCACCGCCGAAGCGGCGCTACGGCGCGGTACCCGTGGCGGTCTGCCTGGCCGTGGCGACCCTGATGATCGCGCTTCCGTGGCACATGGCCACACCGCCGTTGCCCGAGCAGGGCCTCGCGGAGTCCGACGGACTGGGAGCCGAAACCGCTCCCACGCTCCCGGATCTGTCCGCTGCGGAGATCGTGGCACGCGGGGATGCCCTGGCCGAGGTGACGGATGACCCGGTGACCGTGCACGACGCGCCACGGATCGTGAGCGACGACGCGGCGTTCATCGCCGAGGTGACGCCCGCACGCAGCACGGACCGACGACGACGAGTCTCCACGGACCGAATCTCTTCCCAGCCGACGATCCCGACGACAGTCGAGGTCGAACCGGCGGCCCTCGCGGCGATCACCCCCGAGCCGACCCCCCTGGTGATGCCGCCGCGGACGTCCCGGGACGAGCCGGCCGCGACGACATCCGCTGCCCCAGGGCCGACCACCACCGGGCACGGCGAGGCGACGGTGTCGGTGGCCCGCCGGCAACCGGAGACCGTGGACAACGTGGAGATCCCGCGGGTTCGCGTGGGCCAGGGCCTGCTGGTGATGAGCGATGAATGGGGCGACGGCGACGGCTACAGCGGCGAGGTCGGCCTACAGCAGCGGTTCTGGTTCCATCGCCACGTGGGCATGTCGGTCGACGGCGGCGTCCGCTACGGCGTGGCACCGGGCTTCGACGCACTGCCCGACAGCAAGCCCCGCACCGCCACCGGCGGCACGGTCGCGGGCGCGGGCAGCGTGATGTTCGCGGTGCGCGCCCGGCCGGCGCTGATCGGCCTGGGTGTGGGCTTCTCGGCCGGCGAGTGGGATCCCGGTCCCGACGCCTGCTCGGACCTGCAGCGGGCCGCTCCGGAGCGCAACGTCGCCTGCGACGACTGGTCCTACGTGACCCCGGACCTGGTGGCCTCGGTCGAGTTCGACGTCTCCAGCGACGTCCGCCTCGGCCTCCGCTGGAGCGGCCACGATCAGGGTTACGAGCTGGGCCGCAACGGCGAGGTGCCCACCGGGGGGAACTGGATCAACAGGGTCACCGTCGAGGCGACCTTCCGGCCGGGTGCCGACGGCATGGCCAGCCTGATGGCCCGCAAGGGCAAGAAGCGCGACCGCAACGACGAGGATGGCGTCGACGCCTCCTGGACCGCCATCGCCGCTCCCTGATCGACCTCACGAATAGAGCTTGACCGTACCCATGCCGTCGCAGCGGTGGCAGAGCCGCCCGCTGCCGTGACAGGTGGCGCAGGGGTGTTTGACGGTCTCGATACCGTCGCCCCCGCACTTCTCACAGGCGACGGTCCTGTCCCCGCCACAGGTGGGGCAGGGGCCCAGCAGACGCCGGCCGGACCCCTTGCAGGTGTAGCACTCGTAGCGCCCGCTGCCCTCGCACAGGCTGCAGGGCCGCTGCTCGACCTCTCCGCCGTCGCCCCCGCACTCTCCACAGGCTTCACCGCCGCTGCCCCGGCAGATCGGGCACCCGATCTCGGGGGGCAACCGGGGCATCCGGGTGTCCGCTCCGCCCACCAGCTGGGGCTTGCGCACCCGGGGGTCGGGCGCCTCCGGGCGGACGCGAGCGTGGGCGTCCCGGCACTCCAGGCAGATACGGAAGCGCAGCCTCGTGTAGACGTCGGGGACCACGGCCAGGGGCCCGTCGCTGCCACAGAGTTCGCAGGGCATGCACGCCCCTTCCCGCACGAAGCGAGGCCTGCGTGGCGCGCTCACCGCAGACGACGATCGGCGAATGGGCACCGATCATGTCGGAGGAACTCCGACCGCTCCCGCCGGATGGTCTCCGACCTCCCGCTAAGGGCAAGCCCTACCGCACAGGCCTCACCTGTACCTTATCCCGAACCCCCGGCCCCCGACTACAGTCCCGAGAACTGCACGCCTTCGAACAGCAGCGACGGCACCAGCTGGCTGGCGTAGGGGTAGGGATCGTCGCCCACGCGGACCAGCCGCTCCAGCAGGCGGGGCAGGGAGCCGGTGATGTTCATCTCGCTGACCGGCGCACCGATCGCCCCCCCCTCGATACGATGTCCACGGACGCCGAAGCTGTAATCGCCCGTGGTGGGGTCCGAATTGCCCCCCAGGAAGGAGGTCACCAGCACGCCGCCGTCCGCCTCGGCCAGCAGGGTGTCGAGATCCCGGTCCCCCGGTGCGACCACCAGGTTCGAGGGCGAGCCGCTGGTCGGCTTCCGCCCCAGCTTGCGGGCGTAGTAGGTGTCCAGAAGGTAGTTGGACAGCACCCCCGCCTCCACCAGCGGCAGGCGCCTCGCGGCGATCCCCTCGCCGTCGTACCGCCGCGAGGCGAGCCCGGCGGGGATCAGCGGATCGTCGACCAGGGTCAGGGCCGGCGACGCGACGGGCTGGCCCTGTTTGCCCTCCAGGAACGAGCGGTGCTGCTGCAAGGCCTGGCCCGACAGGGGCCCCAGCAGGGCTGCCAGCAGCCGCCGGGCGACCACGTTCTCGACCACCATCGGGCAACGCAGTGTGGGGATGGGCCCCGATCCACGCTGACGGCGAGCCCGCGTCAACGCTTCGCGGCCGACCAATCCCGGATCGGGCAGCTCGCCGTGGTGGGCGGTCGCGGCCCACCACGATCCTGCGGGTCTCCGGTCGCCGCGGTCCTCCACGGTCACCTGGGCGCCGATCCAGTAGGCGGTTCCCGCCTCCTCACCAGCGAACCCGTTGGAGGTCACCAGCGCCCCTTCGCCGTGGGCGTCCACCGCCGTACCGGTGGCGGAGATCACGTGTTCGCCGTCCGCGGCGGATCGCTGGAGCACCTCGGCCAGCTCCAGGCGCCTCCCGGCCTCCAGCCGATCGTGCTCCGGATCCACCTGGCGCAGATCCGCGTCCGATTGCCCCTCGTACAAGGCCGGCTCGGCCAGGCCGCGGTGGGGGTCGGGGGCCAGCAGCGCGGTGAGGTCCGCCGCCCGGCCGAAGAACGCCCGCAGGGCCTCGGGGCGCAGGTCGCAGGTGGAGCTCGACGAGTAGCGGCCGTCCTGGAACAGGGTCGCCGTGAGCCCCATGCTGGTCGACTCGCGCAGGTTCTCCAGGGTCCCGTCCCGGAAGGCGACCTCCACCGTCCGGTTGCGGTCCACGGACAGCGCCACCTCGTCGATACCCAGCCCGCGGGCAACGTCCATCGCAGCAGCGGCCCGGTCCAGTAGCTCTCCCATGTCGCCCCCTATCCGTTCAGTCCGCCGACGGTGATCGCCGACACCAGGGTCGTGGGCATGCCAAGGCCCACCGGGACCATCTGGCCGTCCTTGCCGCAGGTCCACCCCGAGTCGTCCAGCAGCAGATCGTCGGCGACCATCGTCACCTTGCGCAGCACGTCCGGACCGTTGCCGATGATGTTGGCGTCCTTGATCGGGCGACTCAGCTTTCCGCCTTCGATCAGCCAGCCGTTCTTGATGTAGAAGGTGAAGTCCCCGGCCCCGATCTGGACCTGCCCGTTGGTGAACGACTCCGCCAGGATGCCCCGGTCGACCGAGGCGATGATCTCGTCCCGGGTGTGGGGGCCCGGCAACATGTAGGTGTTCCGCATCCGCGGCAGGGGCGGGAACCGGAACGACTGGCGGCGCCCGCTGCCGGTGACCGGCACATCGTAGTGGGCCGCGCTGATCCGATCGTGCAGGAAGCCCCGCAGCATCCCGCCGTCCACCAGCACCGTCTGCTCCACCTCGTTGCCCTCGTCGTCCACGTTGATCGAGCCCCGCATGTGGGGGTGGGTCCCGTCGTCGACGATGGACACGAAGGGCTCGGCGACCTTGCAGCCGATCATGTCGGCGAAGATGCTGATCCGCTTGCGGTTGTGGTCCGCCTCCAGGCCGTGGCCGATGGCCTCGTGCAGCAGGATCCCCGAGCTGCCCGCGGCCAGCACCACCGGCAACTCTCCCGCAGGCGGGCGCTCCGCCTCGAACAGCACCAGGGTCCGCTCCACCGCCTTGCGCGCCAGCGCCTCGAGACGGGCCTCGTCGTAGAAGCCGATGCCATCCCGGGCCGCCACGTTGGCCGAGTTGGACTGGCGGACGCCGTCCTGCTCCGCCGTCACCCCCACGATCATCCGGGTCATGGGCTGGTCATCCTCGGCCAGGATCCCGTCGGACGTCGCGATCATCACGTGCCGCTCCGCGTCCGCGAACGACACCGTGACCTTCTTCACCCGCGGGTCGAGCGCCCGGCAGCGCTCGTCGATCCTCGACAGCAGCGGGATCCGCTCGTCCGCCCCGACCTCGGCCCAGGCCCGGGAGACCGGGTATAGATCCGGCGTCACCCGCGCCTCGAACCCCTGCGGCCCCACCGCCGCCCCCGCCCCGGCGATCGCCGCCGCCGTATCCGCCGCCCGCAGCAGGGCCTCCGGCTCCAGGTCCTCGGAAAACGCGTACCCGGTCTGGTCCACCACCACCACCCGGATCCCACACCCCAGCTCCACCCGCCCGTAGGCCCGGTTGACCTCCCCATCCTCCAGCCCGATGGACGTCGACGTCTCGTGCTGGAAGAACAGATCCGCCAGATCCCCCCCCCGCGAGAGCGCCCGCCCCAGCACCCGCGCCACCACCGCCTGATCGATCCCGAACTGCCCGAAGTATCCGCCGTTGCTCGCTGTCATGGGGGCACTCTACGTCCGATTGCCCCCGGGTGGCGAGGGGCCGACCGGGTGACCGGATCCTCGCAGGGGGGGGTATGCTTCCCGCCCAGGGACGGAGGGTCCGATGAGAGTCACGCGCGCCACCCTGATCTGCGCCGTCTGCCTCGCGCTCTCGCTGCCGGCGACCAGCGCGGCCAAGAAGCCCAGGAAGGACCGCGGAGGCGAGGACCGCGGAGGCGGGGCGACGATCCTGGAGCTGCCCACCACGGTCGAGGGTTTCCGCGGGGCGACGCCCTTCCCGCTGGAGGAGCTGCTGGTCGGGGACGAGGTACCCGCCGAGCTGGCGTCCTGCCAGGCGGGGGAGATCGACCTGGGCCTGGTCCAGCAACACGTGTTGCTGTGCGGCGACATGATCGTCACCCTGTCCATCGGTGGGCCATCGGACCTGACCCTGGACGACATCGCCGCCCAGACCGTCCTGGGGCTGGACGTGCAGACCCAGTCCACCGACGTGGCCATCGACGGCGGCAGCATCCCTGGCCGCGTATTGAGCGTCGGCGAGAACGTGCCCATCGGCCTGGTCACCCACGGCCAGGGGGGTGTGCTCACCCAGGGGCTCCAGTGCCTGAGCAACGGCAACCACGCCGACCCGGTCGGCGCGTGTCGGGTGGCCGCCTTCCACTACACGTTCACCTTCGCGCCCGACGCGACCGTCGAGGAGTGAAGATCCGGGGCCCTGCCCTGCCGTATCCAACCCCGTCGAGCAGCCGGTCGAGATCGACCCCGAGATCGCGCGCTCAGCCACCACCGAAGATCCGAAATTTCCCTTTATTTTCAGCATGTTGCGCCTTGACCCCCGGTCGCAATCCTGGTATTCTCTTCGAGTCCGTCGCGAGTGATTCCCGGCCCGCGACGCCCCCCCGGAAACCACGACGATTCGAACCTGTGTGGAGGTCTGTGCGATGGCGTTCCTGGGGACGACCGAGGGTGAAGGCAAGGACGGGCGCGTGGTCGACGCGGCCAGGGCGGCGAGGAGTCTGCACCAGCGGCTGACGGCGCTGGTACGGACCGAGCGGCGGGCCGTGCGCGAGCTTGCCTTGGGGCTGGCGGAGATGGCCCGGACGCGGGGCTTCGTGGAGCTGGGCTACGCCGGTCTGGCTGAGACTCTGGGATACGACTGGCCGATGGGCGGTCACTCCTGTGCTGCGCGAACTGCTTCAACCGCTGGAAAGAGAAGACCCACCGCGCCTTCTGGAGTCCGGCAGCGACATCCACATCCCGATCACGATCCCCGCTGGCGCGGAACGCGACGCAGTCGTCCGCTCGATCGCAGACCAGGTCATGGCGGTGCTCGATCTGCTTGAACCTCAGCCGGCCGTGCCCGACGAAGATCCCGACTCGTAGGCCATCGCAGTCCTCGCGAGAGAGTCCCTGATCCGCAAGCGTAGCTCCTCCGGTTCCAGGAGCTCGACCTCGGGGCCCCAAGACAGGATCCACCCTCCGAGTTCCGGACTGTCCGGGGCGTGGAGTTCGAGGAGCAGGCGTCCATCCGTGTGTTCGGAGAGCGTGGCGTTGCCGGGCCAGTGACGTTCTCGAATGTCGGGAGCCGCCCGCTGGGAGAACGCGAGACGGACGTGGAGGGGAGGATCGGGCGTGGGCCAGAGGCCGAACGCGTTGGAGAGGATGGTGGCGGCGTCGAAATCGGGGGGGATGGTGAAGTGGCGGGTCTTGTCGGGGGTGATGGCGGAGATGCGGTCGACGGCGAAGAGGCGCCAGGTGAGACCTTCGTTGGCGGTCTCGACGCGGCCGAGGACGTAGAGGCCGTCTCGGTAGAGGACGAGGGTGAAGGGTTCGAGGGATCGTTCGAAGGCGTTGCCGGCGCGGTCGCGGTACTGGACGGTGACGGGGCGGCGGGTGAGGGTGGCGACGACGAGGGGGTCGAGTATGTCGTCCTGGGTGCCGTAGTCCTTGGGGGCGAAGGGCTGGTAGTGGAAGGCGGTGCGGATGCGGTCTGCCTTGGCGGCGGCGCCGGGGCCCAGACCCTTGCGGAGTTCGCTGAGTACGCCGTCGGCTGGGACCGAGAGGGCTTCGGCGCCGCTGGAGGCGAGGGCGCGGGTGGCAGCGAAGGTGGCGGCGTAGTTGTAGACGGCGGTGGAGAGGGTACGGGGGGGATCGGGTTCAGCGACGTAGGCGCGGCCGTCGCGGTATCTGCGTTCCAGTACGGGCAGCTCCGGATTCTCACTGTCCGGCTGGCTGAACAGGTCGATATAGCGGAGGACGGTCCGTCGACTGCACCCGAGCTTGGTGGCCATGTCGTTGACGGGCATCTCGTGACCGATGCGGGCATCGAGGATGCGGATCATTCGGACCAGGGTCCGGCCTTTTCGGTAGGTGGGCTCGGGTCTACTCATCTTGGACCTTCTGGGGGATCGGGTTCGAGGGTGCTGTGGAGGCGGCCGGCGAGCGCCAGGAGTTCGGTGGAGCGCTCGACGTCGCGGATCCAGTCGGCGGGCAGCGAGGCGAGTCCGTTGCGGGCGCCGAGGAGGGCGCCGGCGAGGGTGGCGATGCTGTCGCTGTCACCGGGGGTGTTGGCACCCTCGAGGATCGCGAGGCGGGTGTCATCCGGGTTGCGGGCGAGGAGGTAGGCGCCGGCGGCGATGGCCTCGTGGGCGGCCCAGGAGCGCAGGCGATCGAGGGTGACCTCCGGGGGAGTCCCGTCCCGGGCTTCGGCGATGGCTCGGGCGATCATGTCGGCGGTCTTGGGGCTGTACTCGCGGGCGTCGGCGACCATGGCGTCCAGAATCTGGTCGTCCGGCACGGCGGTCAGGAGACGGGCGATGGCGCCGGCCATGGAGGCGGAGGCGGCCAGGGCGATGGGGTCGCCATGGGTCAGCCTGGAGTGCTCTGCGGCCATGCGGGCGGCCTTGTGGGGGTCGAGGGACCAGACGAGGCCGAAGGGGTAGGCGCGCATCACGGAGCCGCAGCCGCCGGCGGTGGGTCCGCCGGCCTGGTGCCAGGGGGCGCCGGCGGCGAGGGCGCGGCAGCCGGACAGACAGGCGTTGCCCGGGGCTCGGCCGGCGAGGTCAGGGCTCTGGCTCCAGGCGATGAAGCGAGGCGCGATGGCGTTCATGACGTCGTCCAGGGTCGCGCCGGGGGCGCCGGAGTCCAGCAAGCCTCGGGCGACGCACTCGGCCATCTGGGTGTCGTCGGTGTAGCGGGCGTGGCGGGTGTCGCCGTGGCCGCGCACATCGACGAAGCCGGTGATGCCATCGGGGCCATAGCGCTGCCGGATGGTGTCGACGGACTCGATGAACTCGACGGGGGCGCCCATGGCGTCGCCGATGGCGGCGCCGAGGACGGTGCCGGCGATGCGGCCGCGGAGTCCGAGGTGGCGCTGGATGAACGCCCGCTGGGCTTCGTTTTCGGGGCAGCGGGGGCCACGGGCTCGGCGGATCCGTGCCAGGGCCTCCCCAGGCGGGCATCCACGGTCGATCAGGATGCAGCCGGCGATGGTGCCGGTGCGGCCGAGGCCGCCGGCGCAGTGGACGACGACGTTCTGGTCGGCGTCGAGGGCGGTGTGGATGACCGTCAGGGGGGGGTCGAGGGCGGCGGAATCCGGGGGCAAGCCGCCGTCCGCGATCGGATGGTGGAGCCAGCGGATGCCGCGGGTGGTCGCCTCGTCGGAGAGGGACGCGATGCCGAGAGAGCGGATCTCGTGGTCCTCAATCAAGGTGACGAGCAGATCCGCTCGGTAGTGGCCGGTCAGTCGGTCCAGGTCGGCCGCAAGGTCCCGTTGCCAGGTGTAGCTCTGCTTGGAGGCCTGGTTCTTGCCAGGGGCGAGGGTGAGGCCGAGGCGGCCGGGGCCTTCGAGGTCGACGAAGTCGACGCGGAGGGGGTGGGTCTTCGAGGTTCGGGTGGTGGTCATCAGTTCTCCCTTCGCCTCGTAGTCTCCATCGGGGGGTTGTCAAAACCTGTCAAGGGTGGGTCGTAGGGTGGGGTCATTGCAAGTGAGGAGACAGGGAGATGACTGACAAGAAGCTGCATGAGGATGACTCGATCTACGAGTTGCCGATGGCTGACCAGGTGAAGCGGCTCGACATGGAGTTCGATCCGGAGGAGGGGCTGATGGCGGCGGCCAAGCTTGTGTCGGTGACGCTGCTGGGAGGGGCCCGGTACCGGATCATGCTGAAGCTGGGGATCGAGGGGGAGCCGGACATGATCGTCGGGGTTCTCATGGACGCGGAGACGAACTCGATCCGGCCGGAGGGGTCGTTCCGAGAGATGTTCGATTTCTACGTGAGCCGGGTGGATCCGATAAGGATGACGCGGTCAGAGCAGCGGCAGTGGTTTGCCTGCTATGTGGTGGATGCCTGGATCGAGCGGCAAATGGATGCCGATGGGCTGGGGATGACCTTTGTACGAGCGTAGTTGAGGCCCGCGGGGTCGGCTGGGCCGTGGCTTGGGAGGCGGCATGGCGGGGCCAGCCCGCCATGGCACCCGGCT
>CAYTBN010000058.1:0-43421 GCA_964436045.1 uncultured Rickettsiales bacterium
CGTACGGGGTGGCCGCGTAGCGCAACTTTGTGTCCAAGAAACCGGGTGCGCTACACGGCGGGCTGTTCGTCGATTCGTACAGCGACGTCACCGTCAGCAACAGCGCCTTCTCGGGCAACTACGCCAGCAACTACGGCGGGGCCCTGTACGCCTACTCCTCCGACCTGGAGGTCTCCGATTCGACCTTCGTGGACAACTACGGGTACTACGGGGCGGTCTACCTGCAGGCGATGTACGGCGACGACTACTTCTTCCGCAACAGCTTCTGCCACAACGAGTCCGAGTACGGCGGCTCCCTGTACCTCAACGACGTGAGTTCGGCCTACTTCGGCAACAACATCCTGCAGGACAACCAGGCCAACGTGCTCGGCGGGGCGATGTACGCCTACAACTCCGACCCGTCGTTCCTCAACAACACCTTCGTCGAGAACATCTCGTCCGACGACGGTGGCGGACACCTGTACCTGGACGGCTCGGTCACCATCTCGTCGACCAACGACATCTTCGCCTGGGCCGGTGACGGCGACGGCATCTGGACCAACGGCGGGACCAGCTACAACATCTACTACTCGGACTTCTGGGAGAACAACGCGACCCACTTCGACGGTCAGTTCACCGGGGTTCCGGCCACCAACTACGAGGTGGATCCGCTGTTCGTCGACTACACGGCGGACGGCAACTGCGGCAACGACGACCTGCACCTGTCCGACAGCTCCACCCTGATCGACGCCGGCCATCCGTCCCTGCTGGACGAGGACGGCAGCACGTCCGACGTGGGTGCCTACGGCGGCGGCGGTCCCCCCAACCCGGACTACGACCACGACGGCTACGGCGACGCGGCCGTCAATCCCGCCGCCCAGGAGGTCTGCAACGGGATCGACGACGACTGCGACGGCGTGATGATGCCTGGCGAGGTGGACGACGACGGCGACGGCCACTACGTCTGTGACGGGGACTGCGACGACACCAACCCCCAAGCCTACCCCGGCGCGCCCGAGCAGTGTGACGGCGAGGACAACGACTGCGACAACGATGTCGACGAGGACGTCAACGTCGACGGGGACGGCGACGGCTTCACGGCCTGCGACGATGACTGCGACGACTCCGATCCGCAGACCTACCCCGGCGCCCAGGAGCTGTGTGACGGCGACGACGACGACGCGACGGATGACGACGACGACACCACCGATGACATCCCGGGTGACGACGACGACACCACCGACGATATCTCCACCGGCGACTGCGAGTGCTCCGCGGCGCGGCCGACGAACTCGGTCCCGGCCGCGCTGGCCCTGCTGGCGCTCGTGGGCCTCCTGTTCCGCCGCCGCCGCTAGCGTCCGAGGCAAATGGGCACGGCCAGCGCCGCTGGCCGTGCCGCCTGCTTTGCAGCCGGCCTCCGCATTTCCATTGAACCCAACGACTTCCTCTGGTTTGATGCAAGGCGGCCGTCGCCAGCCCCGGTGCGTCGGCCAGCCAAGGTGGAAAGGCATGGGCGCGGGAGAGCGGGCCAACCTGCGAACGCCAGCGGTGCACGAGCGCGCGCGCACAGCCGCGTTTGCTCTCGTCGCGCTGACCCTGTTCGCCAGCGGCGCTGGCTGCGGCCTCGAGCACTACGCCAGCTACTTCGACGAGGAACCCATCGTCGCCCTGTTCCCCGGAGACGGCGCTGCCACCGTGCCCGACGACACCGTCCCCTGGGTCGAGACCAGCTGGGCGATGGGCCTGACGCCCCCCATAAAGGGGACCCTACGCCGGGGTAATGGCCCCCTGTACAAGTTGGACTGTGCCCCCCGCGACGGCGACGACATGCTGGTGTTCTGCGAGCCCGACGAGCCGCTGGAGTGGGAGACCGAATACACCTTCCAGGCTGCCTGGGAGGGGGAGAAGGGGGGCCGCTCGTCGACCTTCTACACCGGCTACCCGGACGGCATGGAGTACGAGGTCGGCGCCGAGTTGCACGTCAGCCTGCTGGGTGACAACCCGCTGGCGGCCACCGCCTTCAACACGGCCCTCGGCGGCGGCAGCACCACCGAGGAGGTGCCCCTGCTGCTGGTGGCGGTCGATCTGCGGGACGACGAAGAGCTTCCCATGAACGAGACCCGCTGGGTCTGGGGCCCGGGCAAGGTCGTCGAGGACGGAGAAGGGGACGACGACTACCGGATCCGGGGCAGCGTGGGTTACCCCTTCGTGTTGCCGACCCTGCTGGACGACGACGGCCGCCTCTTCGGCAGCGCGTCCTACGCCTACCTTCCGGTGGCGCTCGACCGCCAGTGGCATCACGTCCGTGTCGATCACCTCCGCCTCAGCGGGCGGGTACGGCTGGACCAGCCGGGGATGCCCGTCGAGGACATGCAGGTCGAGGGGTACGTGGCCGTCTCGTCGGTCCTGCGGCTGACCAGCCATCTGGACGGCGTCGACGCCAACTTGCTGCGCAGCCTGATCGACCTGGACACCGACACCGACGGCGACGGCACCATCGATTCCGCCCAGCTGTTGATGAGCACCGCCGCCCTCCCCGCGGCGATCCAGCAGTAGAATCGCGGCCATGACGCCGTTCATCCGCCGCCGCCGCACTGCGCTGGCGCCGCTCCGCCCCCGCCGCCGCCCGTTGGGCCGTCGCCGCCGTTGCCGCCGTGATGGTGGTGGTCTACCTGATCCCCCACTCGATGTACGGCAGCCAGCTGGACTACGACAAGCTCGACAGCGGCGTGGATCCCGCGGAAGCCATCGGCCACGGCTGGACCTTTTCTGCCGCGCGCCGTGACCTGCCCCTCTCCCGGTCGACCACCTCCCTGAAAGCCCGCCGCGATCGACGCGTCGGCGATGGAGGTGAACGATGATAGGCAATTCCCGAAAGACCCTGGTCCGGATCACCCGCAAGGCGGCCCTGATGGCGAGCTTCTGCGCCCTGGCCTCGACCCCCCTCGGCTGTCCCGAGGACCTGTGCTCGCTGGTCCGGGCGTTGCCCGGCGGCCCCGACGACCCATCCGGAGGGGAGCCCACCCACCTGGCCGTCGGCGATTCGATCACGGCCTCGAACAAGGACGTCTGCCAGAGCCTGGCCTGCCACGCCGGGATCGCCCTGGGCGTCCATGTCCAGAACAACGCCATCGGTGGTACGCGGCTGTCCAGCGACGGCGACGATCCGGACGACATCCCCAACCAGTACGAACCGGGCCATCCCTGGGAGTGGGTGATCGTCACCGGCGGTGGCAACGACATGCGGGGCGAGTGCGGCTGTTCCGTCGAGGGACATGATCCCGCGGTCTGCGAGCAGAAGCTGGACGAACTCGCCGACCCGGCCAGCGGCACGGGCGACATGTTCGACTTGATCGATCTCGTTCAGGCCGACGGCGCCCGGGTGGCCATCGTCGGCTACTATCAGTTCCCCGACGACTCGATGGGCAACTTCGACGGCTGCAACGTGTACGGGGGACAACTCAACGAGCGCTACCGCGAGATCGCCGACGCCGATCCCGACGTGACCTTCGTCGAGACCGCCGCCGCGATCGACTTCGACACCCACCCCGAGTACTTCCTCTGGGACCACGTCCACCCCTCCGCCGAGGGATCACTCGTGATCGGCAACCTGGTCGCCGCCGCCATCGCCTCCCCCTAGCTCGCCTTCCTGGGGACTTTCCCGGAACGCTGTTACAGTCCGCGTGACGAGCAGTGAGAGGGAGCGATGGAAAGAACCAGCTTCATGATCGCGGTCCTCGGAGCGGCGCTGGCCTGTCTGGCGGGCTGCCCCACCCAGTCGGGCGACGACGATGTCAGCGGCGACGACGACGTCAGCGGCGACGACGACACCGGGGACGACGACACGGGCGACGACGACGCGACGGGCTACCCGGTGATCGAGGGTCACCGGATCGAGGCCCAGGTCACCTGGGCGGTCGACTTCGACGCCGATGCCGAGGCGGAGGGGTACGTCGACTGCGAGTACACGCGCGAATACGAGGGGCTGCAGTTCGTGGACCAGCCCTACCTCTGCCCCGAGTGCACCCTGCAGTTCGCGGGTGAGGCGAACATGATCGAGGGCTACGACGACTGCTACGCCGACACCTTCGGCGGCGACCAGCAGCGCACCGAGTACTGGGGATTCACCTGGCCCGAGGAGGACGGCGGCGAGGCGGTGCTGTTCCGGGGCGCGCGGGAGAACCTGTCCATCGGCGACCTGACCACCGTGCCCGCGGTGAGCCTGGACGAACCCTTCGAGGTGGCCTGGACCGCGGAGTACACGCTGGAGGATCTGGGGCTGGACGCGGCCGGCAGCCTGGCATTTGCGGCCAGTGGAACCGCGACGGTGGCGCAGGACCCCACCCACGAGCTGGCCGACCTGACGGCCGGCCGTTCCGAGCCCTACGAGTGCGGCTGGCCCCTGGACAATCCCGGGACGCTGGCGGACGAGTGGCCGCTGGACGATGGCGCCGTCTTGCCCCGGGCGTGGCTCGAGGACGCCTGCGGCGAGGTGGTCGACCTGTGGGACCTCCACGGCAGCTACCTGGTCATCGACTCGACCCAGAATGACTGCGGCTACTGTCTGCAGATGGCGCTCGCGGCCCCCGACTTCCTGGCGGAGATGGACGCCCAGGGCATCCCGGTGCGGTTCGTCAGCCTGCTCGGAGAGGGGCTCGGCAACGTGGCCGGCGAGCCCTCCCAGGCGACGTTCGACGCGTACGAGGACGAATACGGCGTGCCCGGCCAGCCCCTGCTCAAAGACCGGGGCTTCGGCTACGCCGCGTTCCAGCCCTACTGGGGGGACGAGATCGGCTGGCCGGTCTGGGCCATCGTCCGCCCCGACATGACCTTGCTGACGTCGGGCAAGGGGTTCTCCGGCTGGGAGGAGATCCAGGGACTGATCGAGGCCGACGCCGGGCAATGAACCGAGGCCCTGCGGCCCGGCGACCCCGTCCAACCGCCGCAGTAACTTGGTCGGCGAAACTAAATTTAACAGTCGAGCCAATCGTGCCCAGTGTGGAGGGGACTCACCCTTACCGTGGGAGGAACCGTGCGTGGCGTTCTTTCTTGGGGTTGGCTGGTCGCTGTGATCTGGATCCTGGGCTGCCCCGCCGAGGAACCGGACTTCACGACCGACGGCGACGACGACACGGGCGACGACGACGCCACGGGCGACGACGACGACATGACCGGCGACGACGACGCCACCGGAGACGATGACGCGACCGGTGACGACGACACCGGTGACGACGACAGCGGCCCGGATGGATTCACCGAGGGCGATCCCATCGAGACCGTGCTCGTCGCCGACTCCCAGAACGGATTCTGGGAGTGGGTCGACGCGGCGGTCCTCGACGACGGCACGGGGGTGCTGGTCGGCGTCGGCGGCGTGGGCGTGGCCGACCCGGTCAGCCACGAGATGATCCACGAGCGCCACAGCACCCGGGCCTTCCGGGTGGCCGCCCACGGCCAGCGGGCGGTGGTAGCCACCCGCGAGGGCGCCGTCGAGATCCTCGACCTCTCCACCCCGACCGCTCCCCAGGTCACCGGTTCCTACAGCGCGCCGGGGTACCACGAGGACGTCGCGATCAGCGGGGATCGGGTCCTGGTCGGCTGGCACGACAGCGGGGGCATCCTGCTGGATCACCAGGGTACTCCGGTCACCAATCTGCCCGCGGACGACGCGTTCGCCGTCGGCCTGTCCGACAACCTGGCGCTGCTGACCGACGACCACGACCTGGTGCTGTTCGACGTGTCCCAGGACGGCTCCGCGGTCGAACTGGATCGGGTCGACCTGGGCGGCGCGGGCCGCGACATCGACTTCGACGGCTAGCGAGCGGCCGTGGGGCTCGGCGGCAACGGTGCGGCGGTGTTCGAGGTGGACGGCGATTCGCTGGTCGAGCTCGGCCGGGTGGCGCCCCCGGGGAGCGCGCTGTCGGTCGCCCTGGACGGGGATTATCTGTGGATCGGCGGCTGGGAGCTGGTCGGGCTGGCCTGGATCGGTCCCGACGGTCCGTTGATGCTGGGGCACGAGCCGCCGGAATCCAGCGCGATGGGCGTCGGCGCCACCGGGGGTGTCGCGGTGGTCGCCGACTGGTACTTCGTCACCACCATGGCCCGCGGGGACCTCGTCGCGGGGTCCGAGGTGGTGCTGCCCGAGCGGATCTTCTTCACCGGCGATCCCCTCGACCCCAACACCCTGAGCGTGCACAACGGCGGCGCCTTTCCGTTGACCGTGGAGCTGCAGCCGCCCTCCTCCTACGAGCTGGATCAGACGGAGCTGGAGCTGGAGGCTGGCCAGTCGGCCTTCATCCTGGTGACGCCCGATCCCTACGCGCCGCCCGAGGCGTTGACCTGGACCAGCAACGATCCGGACGAACCGGAGGGCGTCGTCGAGCTCAAACCCGGCAGCGCATCGCTGGGGACCCCCCACGACGACTTCACCCTGGAGGGATTCCAGTGGCCCGATCCGTTTCCGAACCAGTACAGCCTGTCCGATCAGCTGGGGAAGGTGGTGTTCCTGGCGTACTGGGCCAACTTCTGACCTGTGTGCAGTCTGGAGGTTCCAGACGTTGCCGAGACAGTGGCGGACAACTATGACTCCGAGGACGTGGTCGTCTGGGTGATCAACTCGGGGGACAGCTTCGACACCGCCTGGACCTTCATGGAGGGGGCGGTGCTGGAGACACCCTGCCTGCTGGACACGGCCGGCAACATGACCAACAGCTACGCGTTCCCCGACGAGGCCTACGCGCCGTTCCCGCGCCACGTGGTCGTCGATCGCGACGGGGTGATCAGATACCTGGCCAGCCAGTACGACGCCAACGCCCTGCTCGCCGCCATCGACGACGCGCTGTAGAGGCGGAGCCCCCGGTCAGTCGTCGTCCAGCGTCCGCAGATCCCACAGGGTGATACCGCCCGAGGGGCCGCCGACGGCGACGATGTGGCCGTCGGGGGAGATCGTCAGGCAGGCGACCCCGTCGGTGGGTGCCTCGAGGGGGGTGACCAGGCGGCCGTCCGCGGTGCTCCAGACGAACACCTCGCTGGCTTCATCCACGGTCACCAGGTAACGACCATCGCCGGAGAAGGCGAGCTGCCGCACTCCGCTGCGGTGGCCGCCCAGCACCCGCCGCATGACCGACGCTCCGTCGGCGGCGGGGCGGGCCTCGGACACGGTCATCGAACCCAGGTGGCCCGCCAAGGTCGAGGCGGTGATGAGATCCTCACCGGACTCCCAGGTGTCCGGCGAGAAGTCATCCTCGCCGGGCACGCCGAAGTCCGGCGCGGGCTCGTCCGGCGGCGCACCGAAGACCGCCGGGTTCAGCTCGACGGGCGCCTCCAGTTCGCCGTCCGAGCAGCGGCCGGCCAGCACCCGTAGCCGGGCGCTGTGGCCGTGCTCGGCCCGTGCCAGTCCGGCGAACAGCTCCGCGGTTTTGCCCTCGAAGGCCCGGGCCAGCGCATCGTAGACCCCGGCAGCGTTCTCCTCCGCTGCCATCGCCATCTCGATGGCCCGCGCCAGGGTGATCGCCCGCTGTCCATCCCACCCGGGCGGGACCTCGACCGCCTGGAAGTCCGCCAGCGACAGCCCCGGCAGCAGGGTGCCCCGGAAGCGCTCGCCCACGGTCTCCAGGGCCACGGCGTGCACCCGCTCCTCGTCGGCCAGGTCGCGGAAGGTAGCCCGCGCGTGCGGGGCCACCTCGGCGGCGGCGACGGCGCCGTAGAACAGCCCGGCGGCGTGTTCGGCGGCGACGGCGCCCCGCAGTACCCTGTCCAGTTCCAAACCTTCGCTCATGTACACCCCCCCGCGGACGATGATCACGCAGTACCCCGAACCGGGCTGAAACCATAGTGTTTTCAACCTACTCGGTCAACGAGCGCGCCCTTGACCGGCGCGGCATCGGGCACCAACATGACCGACGGACCATGGGACGAATGGTGAACGATCCCCCGCCGACGAGACGCGGGCCCCGCCCGCTGGCGATCATCCCCCTCATCGCCTCGCTGGCGCTCGGTCCGGGCTGCGGCACTCCCCACGAGCTGGACGTCACGCTGCAGGTCTTCGACGAGCTGGGCGCGGTGCTGCAGGGGGTCACGGCGCGCTGGCCGGATGGCGAGCTCGTGACGGACGACCGGGGCAAGGCACGCCTGGTCGAGCTGCCGCACCCCGTGATGGTGGTGCTGTCGGCGGACGGTTTCCTCGACGAGCCGGTCCCAGTGGGCTGGGACGACGACGAGGGTACGGTGGAGGTCACCCTGCTCGGCGATGGGGGCGGAGGGCGGCTGGTGGTGCACTGCGGGGGCGACGTGATGTTCGGCCGCCGCTACGTGGATCCCGACGAGGAGGGGGACGAGTACGGTCCAGGCGACGGGCTCATCGTGCCGGGCGACGGAGGCAGCAGCGCCCGCACCCTCGTGGCCGATCTGGCGCCCGGGTTCGCCGCCGCCCACCTGCGGATGGTCAACCACGAGGCCGTGATCGGGTCCTTCGATCCGGAGACGGCCTATCCCGGCAAGCGCTGGATCCTGCAGTCCGACCCCGATTCCCTCGCCGGGCTGGACGAGATGGGCGTCGACCTGGTGGTGCTGGGCAACAACCACCTCCGGGATCACCTGGACGACGGCGTCTCGTCGACCCTGGAGGCGGTCCGCGGCGCGGGGTACGCCGACGTGGGCGGCGGTGCGGATGCGGACGGCGCCGAGACGCCGGTCTCGCTGGACCGCCAGGGCACCCGCATCGGCGTGCTGTCCTACACGTCGGTGGACGGCGACTACGTCAACGACGCCTACCCCCTCGACGGCGAGACACCGCCCGACGAGGTCGACGCGGAGTCCGCCTGGCAGTGGGAGGCGCGGGTCTGGGGCTGGAACGGCGCTGCGGGATCCGTGCCCGTGGACGAGCGCCGGATCGGGTCCGCGTGGGCGGAGATCGCCGGCCTGGAAGGGGACCTGGATGCCGACCAGCGGGCCAGCCTGTGGAGCTCGGCGGTCGGCGTCTACCCGGAGCTGCAGGACTGGGTCGCGCGGCGCGGCCACGGCGGTGGAGCGTCGTGGGACGAGCTGGTTTCACCCGGTCAGATCGCCGGGCTGGCCTCCCAGGTCGACCTGGTGATCGTCAACCTCCACAGCGGCTATCAGTTCGCCAGCGACCCCAGCCCACGGTTGCGGGACGCCGCCGTGGCGGCCGTCGCCGCTGGCGCCGACATGGTCGTCGGTCACCATCCCCACGTGCTGCAGGGCATCGAGTTCGTCGACGGCAAGCCCGTGGTCTGGAGCCTGGGCAACCTGGTGTTCGACCAGGACTTCCTGTCCACCTTCCCCTCGGCCTTCCTGCGGACGGTGTGGGAGGACGGCGTGCTGCTCCAGGCGCGGCTGGTGCCTCTGACGCTGGAGGCCTACCGCCCGGTACCCGTCGTCGACGCCCCCGCCCGGCACACCCTGCGACGGGTGTGGGCGGCCAGTCTGCGGGGCGCCACCGCCCGCCGCGGCGAGGATCGGATCGTGCGGGCCGAGCTGCCCGCCGCCGCCGAGCCAGACATCCAGGTCGGCTTCGTGCTCGAGCACAACACGGCCCGCATCGAGCCCGGCGCCGCCACCGTGGGCAGCACCTCGCTGTCGCTGAAGCCCGGCGAGATCGCCCCGCTACCCGCCGCAGACGGCCTGATCTGGTCGCCCCTGACCGAACCCGCGCCCGCGGACGTACAGGTCGGTCGCAGCCTGTTCGCCTGGGGCGGATTCGAGGACGCCGACACCGACGCCGATGCCGACGACGCCACCCACTGGGAGCTGACCCCCACCGAGGACGAGCTCGTGGTCGCGGAGCGGGCCTGGTCCGGGCGCCGCTGCCTGGAGCTGAACCGCAACGCCGCGGCCGAAGGGGAGGTGCTGGTTCGCCAGGTGGCGCGTATCACCCTCCGCGATCACCGCCTCTGGACCGAGGACGGCGAGCCAGCGGATGGCCCGGCGTCGTACTCGCTGCACGCGGCCGTGCGGGTCCAGGGGCAGGAGGAGCTGGGCGCGCTCCGGCTCGTCTACTACCACTTCGACGACAGCGACCCCACCGTCGACCCGACCTCCGACCCGATCCGGGAGCGGGACTACCCCCTGGACGCCAACCACGGCGACATCTGGCGCGACCTGTGGATCGACCTGCCCGCCGCCGATCTGGCCGATGCGGACGACGGCCGCCCGGTCAATGCCGTGTTGCTCTACGTGGTGATGGCGCCAGCAACCAAGCGCTACACCTCGATGCACTTCGATGACGTGGAGCTGGTGGAGTGGCGCCCGGCCGCCGATCAGCCCGCCATCTGGGGCGCGTGGGACCACGTTCGTTCGGTGGGTGACGATGCGGCCGAGGTCGATGTACGCACCCTCGGCTGGTAGGGTCGGGTTGGAGGGAAGATGTTCGGGTACCCGCGGATCCTCCTGGCGCTGCTCCTCATCGGCCCGCTCACGGGCTGTCCGGGCGAGTTGGCCCTCGATCCCCTCGACGACGACGCCCTCATCGAATTCCACATCAACTCCACCGGGGTCCACACCATCATCGCCACCTCCGCGGGTTCCTGGGAGACCGGGGACTCCGAGATCGAGATCTGGTAGTCGGCCCCCCCCCATTCGCCCCGGCTGTTACACCCCGCCCGCGCACCGTTACGCCGTAACACATCCGCCGTAGCCCGATATCGGCGCTCGGGCTACCCGTACAGCGATCACGCCGCTGGCACGCCCGTTGCTCTACCTCATCGGTGAACGATCCACGCATCGAGGAGGACACATGACGTTCGATCTGGTTTCGGCGAGCCCGAACGGGAAGCAGTGGTCACGCTGGATTACGGGGGCGGTGGCCCTGGCGGCCCTGTTACCCCTGGCGCGGCCCACCGCGGCGGAGGCCCGCAGCCTGCCGCACTACGCGCACCCGATCTATCTGCAGTACGTGACGCTGGACTACGGCGAGGAGTTCGTCGCCGAGACCGACAACTTGAGCTACAGCGCCGACTCGGTCATGCACCTGTTCCTGGAGATCGGGGACAACCACTACCAGGTCGCCTACAACGACGACCACGACGGGAGCCTGGGCTCCGAGGTCGAGATCACCAACAACCTGGCCGACGACCTGACCTTCCTGCTGCTGGTCCGGCCCTACTCCAACTACACCTACGGCGAGGCCGACCTGGTCGTGACCGTCGACGGCGCCACGATCACCGACCAGGAGATCCCGGTCGACGGGTTCATCACCGGCTGGATCGGCGGCTACGAGGGGCCGGGCGAGGTCGTCCACACCGTCGAGACGCCCGGGGGCAGCGAGTTCCCGGTGCTGTTCGGCTTCGACGACTACAACCTGGACTACATCGACGACATCGCCCTGGACGGCGGCCCCGGTATGGGCGTGGCACTGGACGGCGACGGCATGGGGCCCCAGCACCTGATCGGCACCGCGCAGGTGATGCAGGACAACGGTACCTACATCACCCCGCGCACCGGGGTGTGCAACGTGGTGATCAACGACGCCGACAACGACAGCGACGGCGACGGCCTGGGCGACTCCCTGGAGGCGGCCATCGGCACCTGCGCCACCGACGCCGGCTGCAGCTACGCCGGCACCTACACCAGCCAGGACACGGACCGCGACGGTCTGATGGACGGCGAGGAGGTGCTGGGGGCGGCCGGCGACGATCCCTCGGGCGTCGAGGACCTGTCCCTGCCGCGCTTCGGCGCGGATCCACTGCACAAGGACCTCTTCCTCGAGGTCGACTACATGAGCGACCTGGGCAACAATCCGTTCGCGGACAAGGCGGCGGCCGGCACCCTGCTGGGCTGGGTCGAGGACATGATCGCGCCCTACGAGGACGGTCCCGCCAGCCACCTCAAGAACCCCGACGGCGTCGACGGCATCGCGGTCCACATGGACCTGGGCGTGGCTCCCGCCGATCCGGCGGACGAGATCCTGTACGGCGACTACTCGACCGGCGCGGTGCGGGCCGTGGTCGAGGACTTCATCGTCGTGGTCAACGAGCCGATCACCGGCACCATCAACCTGATGCTCAACGGCAACCCCTACTCGTTCACCGCCACCGGCCTGGACGAGTACACGACCGCGGTCTACATCGCGTGGATCCTGATCCTCGGCGGCGAGCCCGTGTCCTTCGTCTCCCTGGACGGCGATCCGGGCGATCCCACCACCATCCGCCTGGAGAGCTCGGTGCCCGGTCAGCACTTCACCGCCTCCATCAGCGTGCCTTCGGGCGAAGAGAGCAAGGTCACCGTGATCGGCGAGGACGCCGGCGAGCTGCGAAACCACTACCACGAAGCCGACCACGTGGATCCGGTCCGGGTGGGTCGGATGCGCTACGCTGTCGTCACCTCGCTCGGCTCGGGGGGGCAGGCGTCCGGCCGGGGTTTTGTCACCGGGATCAACTACTACTCGTTCGGCCACGAGCTGGGCCACACCTGTGGACTGGCCCACTACGGCCACTCGGACTGGGGCACGGGGGCCAACTGCATCCCCCACTACTTCAGCACGATGAACTACGCGTACACCTACGATCCGGCGGTCTACAAGTTCAGCGATACCGACGACCCGCTGTCCATCAACCCCGCCGACAACCTGGAGACCGGGGACTTCCCGGCCTACTTCGACACCTCCTACCTGGCGGACGATCCTTGGTACCTGGACGCCAACGCGACCCAGGTCGACTGGAATCGCTCGGGCGTCTACGCGACGGTCTCCAGCTGGCAGGGCCCGACCAACCTGGCCAAGGGCAACAGCTGTGGCACCTTCATCCAGGGGCTGGACAAGACCTTCGCCGAGGACCTGGTCGTGAGCGGCTCCGTGGACATCGTGCGGGCGGACGACTATCTGTACGGTTTCTACGTCACCACCGACGGGCTCATCCACTACCGGGTCGCCGAGCTGGGTTCGGTGGCCAACGCATCGTGTACCGGCTCGGACGATCCCAGCGTCGGCGACTGCTTGACCTGGGACCAGGACTTCACCCTGGGTACCGTCACGGACGCCCAGGGGCTGTCCGTCGCCTTCTTCGACGACCTGGTCCACGTGGCCTACCGCAGCACCAGCGACTTCGTGCGGTTCAACTGGGCCACGGTGGGTGCCAACGGCGTCCTGTCGGTGGTGGGGTCCAGCTCGCCCTACGCCGACACGGACGCGGATCCCGAGCTGGTGGTCGCGTACGCCGATCCCGACGCCAACCTCTGCTGGACCGAGCGGCTGGTGATGCTGCGCAGCGACAAGAGCAACGGCCAGTTCAAGCAGTACCACTGGGGCGGCGTCAGCTGGCTCTACGATGGCACCCTCAAGGACCCGGCCGGGGTCACCCTGACCGGCGCGGGCAGCCCGGCCGCCACCCCCTGGCCCGACCCCTACAACCCGAGCGTGGACGAGTCGGACCGCATGACCTGCGCCCTGCTGCCCAACGCCGACCTGGGCATCCGCCTCTTCTGCCTGAACAACCAGACCCAGCGCTGGGAGGACCTGACCGCCGACGTCTTCCGCAACGAGACCGGCTCGTGCACCGCCGACCGCGAGGTCTCCGAGTCCGGCGTCTGCGTGCCCATCTCCACCGGCAAGCCGACCCTGGCGTTCGCGCCGATGCGCTACTCAAGCGGCCAGGTCTCCAGCGCCTCCCAGGCCAAGGGCAACTTCATGATTGGCTACGGCGCCACCTGGGACAACAAGCCCGCGCGGATGATGATCACGTCCCCCATCAGCACCTTCGACCCGCCCACCGACGGCGATCTCGAGATCGGCGAGTGGGAGGACTGGTTCTACAACGTCTGGGCCGGCCTGCAGGACGGCTCCAACCTGGCGCTCTACGGCGACCACGAGATGGGCGGCCTGATGGGCCTGTCCGGCCGCACCGACAAGGATACGGACGGCAAGGTCGAGTTCTACCCCCACGGCGACGGCACCCCGTACATGGAGCAGACCGTCTACAGCGACTTCCGCGTGATGGAGGATCAGCTCTGCCGCATCCTGGTCGACGGCACCTTCTGCGGCCCCCGCAACGTGTTCGATTGAGAGCGAAGAGACAAAGGAGTGAGACGATGACCTACTCGATGATGACGACGCGAACCGTCACCGCCCTGACCATGACCGCCCTGCTGCTGCCAGCCCTGCTGGTGGGCTGCGGCGACACCATCCCCGAGACCGAACTCCCCGGGGACATCGACCTGGCCGCCGTCGACATGCGGACCGAACTCGACACCAGCGACCACACCTGGATCACCCGCGGCCAGCGCCACTCCGCCGAGGTCTGCGAGAACGACAAGCCCGGCCACGACCACGACCACGAACTGGCCGAGGTCGGCCGCATCCTCGACGGCCCCCGCACCACCGGCCACCCCTCGGCCCGCGCCCGCCTGGCCCGCCTGGGCAACACCCCCATCACCCCCCGCACCGTCGATCCCGGCGACCCGATCTTCGAGCTGCAGCAGGACTTCTTGGACCTGGGCTGTGCCGACGACCTGGACCGCGACCCGGCCTGCGATGGGCACGGATACAAACAGCTCATCCGCGAGCTCTAGTCCCGCCCCCCGCCGCGCAACACGCGGCCCCCCCCATCGTGCGCGGAGCACCGCGGACCTGACCGCTCATTCCTCGGAGTCCGAGTCCGAGTCCGTGTCCACGTACACTTCCGCGTCCAGGGCTCCCATGTCCTCCGCGTCGGAGTTCCACCCGGGCACGGTCAGCTCGATCCTTCCGATCCCGGCCATCAGCACGAAGTGCAGCGCGATGCTCGCGGTCAGGGTGATCCAGATCCATCGGTGATTGTGAACTCGATGTGTGGGCTCGAACATGGGATTGACCTCCATTGTTGGACAAGACATGTCCATTCCAGTGAGCAACCTTCGTGCCAACGCCTCCGCAAGACCGCCCGATCCCGACCCGTCGAGCGTTTCCACCCCCAACCCACCGATCCCCCAGACCACCCCCGGCAACTTTTGTCCGCAAGATCTGGCCGGATCCGGCCAATCTCGGCCGTGCCTCCTCCCGCCCGGAACTTGTCTCTAACGGCGACGCCAGACCGCGATGCCCGCCAGGGCTGCGTTCAGAGCCGCGAGCAACGCCCCCATCTCCGTGGTCGTGCTGGCGACGCCCAGGCCGGACATGAACAGCTTGAACTGTTGGTCCGCGTCCACGCTCATGACGGCCCGGGTCAGCTGGAAGATCCCGGAGCTGGTCCCGCAGATGCCCACGAGTGCGGTGGCTGCGACGAGCCCCACCAGCAACGCGGTGTAGTTGCGGTCGCGGCGGATGAACTGCAGGACGTTACAGGCCAGGGCGGCGAGTCCGAAGAAGACGACGCCGAACATGAAGGGACCACCGATCCTGAAGAGTTCTTGCATGATTCTTACCTTTCCTTCCCTGGCCATCGCGGCCTGGCTGGCGCCCGCTTCCGCGAAAGTTCGGTTGCGGACCGTTGCCTGGCGGAGTCTTCATGGGGTGTGCCAGGAGCCGCGAGAAAGATGTATCTAACTGGAATCACTGGAGAACATTCTGCGAGGCGGCGAATTGTCCCGCAGGAATCCCGCATCGTCCGGCGATTCCTTGCACCCGGGTGCCGGAACTCGCCAGACGTCGCTGTTGATGATGCCGCTATCATGGTTCGACTGACGGTGAGATAGGCGGATTCGAGTATGGGAGCCGACCGGCAGCAGGGCGTGCGGCGGACAGCGCGACTGACCGAGGAGGCGCTGCAGCGGATACGGGACCGACTGGCCCAGCAACATGAGGGGGAGCGGATCTCCCTGCTGATCTACCACCGTGACGGTGTGCAGGCGGTCCCGCTCCAGACGGGGCGACGGCTCGTGGTGGGACGCTTCCCCCCGGCCGACGTGATCGTGCGCGACGCCAGCCTGTCCGCCGAGCATGCGGCGGTGACACTGGAAGCCGGCACCGTGTGGGTGGAGGACCTGGGCTCCACCAACGGAACGCGTATCGACGGTGCTCCGGTGGAGCGCGAGCGGCTCGATCCCGGCTCGGAGCTGCTCCTCGGTGCCGTCGTCGCCGCGGTGCACGCCATCGGAGAGGCCGGGGAGTCGTCGTTGACGCTGCTGGGGCATGACCGTCTCGCCCGCGAGCTGGAGATCGAGGTCGGGCGCGCCCAGGCGTTCCGTCGGAGCACGGCGCTGCTCATGCTGCGCCACCCGCGACAACACGTCAGCCGGTGGTTCGAGGGTGTAGGTGGCCTCCTGCGGCCCTTCGACCGGGCGGCGCTGTACAGCGGCGACACGGTCGAGATCCTGCTGCCGGACGCGGGTCTGGACCATGCCCGCAAGCTGGCAGAGGGGGCGGTGTCAGCCGGGGTGAGAGCCGGATTCGCGGTCTATCCCGACGACGCCACCACCGCCGAGGCTCTCGTGGAGGCGACCCGCGTGGCGCTTCGACGCACGTCCAACCGCGCCCCCCCGCGCGGCGCGAGCGACGAGGCCAAGGACGAACCCGAGGATAGCGGGACGCGGCCCGTGGTGCGCAGCGCGGCCATGCGGGAGGTGTTCAACGTCGTGGGCCGGCTGGCGACCTCGGACATTCCCGTTCTGATCCTCGGCGAGACCGGGACGGGCAAGGAGGTGCAACACCTCGTCGATCAGGTCCAGCCGGGAGCGGAAGCTCCCCGAGGCGATCGACCACATCATGGCCTCGACGTTGGCGGCGGTGATCAGGGGCTGGCCCACGACGCACTCGAACAGGATCGTCCCCAGGGCAAACAGGTCGGAGCGGGCGTCGATGCTGTCCGGATCGTTGAGCTGCTCGGGCGAGATGAAGCCAGGCGTTCCCTTGAGGCTGCCTGCCAACGTCGCCGGGTGAAGTGCGCTGGTGGAGCGGGCGATGCCGAAGTCCATCACCTTCGCCAACCCCGCGGTGGAGACGATGATGTTCTCGGGCTTGAGATCGCGGTGGATCAGGTTCAAGGGCACGCCATCCGCACCACAGAGGGCGTGCATGTATTGCAATCCGTCGCAGGTCTGCAGAGCCAGGTCCAGCACGGCTCCCCACGGTAGATGGAGGTTCCGGTCCTCGAAGCCACGCAGCAGGGTTCGCAACGTGGGGCCGTTGACGTACTCCATGGCGATGTAGAACTGCTCGCCGACCATCCCGAACTCGTAGGTGTCGGCCAGGTTGGGGTGGCGCAGCTGCCCGCCCAGACGCGCCTCGTTTACCAGGGAGTTGGCCAGCTCTTGGCTGTCTCCGCTTCCGGACGCGCGGATCGCCTTGATCGCCAGCTCCTTACTGAATCCCATCGGACCCCGGCGCACGGCCCGGTAGACCCGTGCCATCCCGCCCTCGCCGAGAAGGGAGACGATCTCGTACGGCCCGAAGCGATCGGGCAGCGCCCCGTGATGCGATTCCGCCAGTGGGATGTCCTCCGGGCGGGAGGATCTCTGTTGCGAGCCGGGGGGCAATCCAGCGCCTGCCCCTGGCGATCAGCGCTGCCCGGGCGCCCGCTCCATCCTCACGTGGGTTTCCGTCTCCCCCGAGCGAACGAACCCGAGTCGTTCGTAGAAGGCGACGGCCCCGGGGTTCGTGCGGAAGACTCCCAGCACAATGGGGAGGTCGCGCCTGTTGGCTCGAACCATGAGTTCTTCGACGAGCTTCGCGCCCAGACCCTGGCCCTGGGCGTCTGGATGCAGTGCGATGTTCCGCAGGAGCAGCTGGTCCGCCTCCACCACCACCTGGACGTAACCCACGGTTTGCCCCGCGGACAGCACGGCCGTCGTCTCCGACTCCGCGAACTCCTCGCGGAACCGCTGCCGCTGCCAATCCTCGTCCCAGCCCCAGATCTCCTCGATGTGGGAACGGAACACAGTACGGTGCAGTTCGAACAGTACCGGCAGGTCTTCTTCGGTCGCGCATCGCGTCGCCAGGTCCGGCTCCGTCAGATCGGACAGCATGAACACATTCTCCGTGATAACCATCAACCGTCTCCGGTCGGCGAAACCGTGGCCCCCACGTCCACCCGCTCCAGCGGCCCTAACTTCACGTCCGTATTGATCACGTAATCGCCCGGATCCGTCATCGTTTCCTCCAGCGTTCTGGTGGCGTTTTCGCCTGGAGCTACAAGCTACAATACAACTGCAACGTTGTGGTTGGATCTCCCGCGGAAGGGCCTCAGGGTACCGGTGGGTCCGCTTGTCTGATGAATTCCCTCGCAGTCAGCAGGCGCTGCAAGATCGGGTTGTAAACCTCACCCTTCACCAGCCAGGACATGGCAAAGGCCCACAGCGCGACCACCTCCGGCCAGAAGATCGGATCGTGGGTGAACACCGACGAGCCAGCCCACACCACCGATCCGATCATCACCAGCCCGCAGCCCAGGGAGAGGTCGTTTTTCCGGCGTTTCGCCCCGCCTGCTCGGATGGGGGAACGTCCGATCTGCGAAAGAGCCAGACCGCAAAGACGATGAAGACCGCGAACAGCGTGAACGCCGCGACGTAGTGGACCGTGCGGACCCAATCGCTCCACCACACCGGCTCCGTCAGGTTCCCGGGGGCCCTGGTGGGAAACACGGCAACACAAAGCGCAGCTGCCCCGCCCACCTTGCCGAAGAACCGATCCGCCCACGATTCGCTGTACCCGCGGTAGGTGAACAGAAACAGCGACAACGCAACCAGCACCCCGGCGAAGACCGCAACCGCACCCGAATAGTAGTAGGCGCTCAGCGAGGTCAGCGCATCCCACCGCGGCAGGCCCGGGATCGGCCTTGCCGCAGCGAGGCCAAACAGGACGAACAGGAGCAACAGACCGAGGTAGCCGATCAGTTGCAGGTGAAGATAGTGGGAGAGGCTCAGGGGCACCTCGCTCGAGGCCCACCTTCGGTTTCACCCATCTGCGTCTCCTCCCCGGACGCTCCCGGAACGCCCTACTGCGGCCAGCCTATCACAGGGACTCCGCCCCACCGCGCCACCACTGGTATGACCAGACCATGCCGGATGGCCCGCCGCCAGAGCTTCGCTCGTCTCGAGCCAGCGGCTGCCTACAACCGCGTTGTTGCGTAGCGAGTTCATTCGTCGGATTGCGAGACGCGACCCGAACCAAGGGCGTCGATTGCCGACATCCGGGCAACCAGGGCGCAGCAACTGCCGGTACTACAACGCTGTTGATGCTCGATGCGGCTTGAAGCCGTGAATCAGCAGGTAGAAGAAAGCGCTCGGCAAGAAGATCTCCACCAGGACGGCTCAGGCCAGCTTCGCGTTCCGATCGAGCACATCTCTCCTGTAGATGTCCCGAATGATGACCACCAACGCCGCGAGCCCCAGAATGGTCACGAAGCTAGCTATCGGATAAACGACCGGTGAATCGACCCAGTCCGCGTCCCTCCAGAAAAGACCCACGAAATGAAACAGGCCCAGGATCACGAGGTAGATGCTGCAAGGTATCTTTTCCCAGGTCTTCATTTCTGGTTCCTGTAACGTGGTATTCTGCGGCGAAATACTCGCCCATTGAACGATTGCCCCGCAGCCTCGCAGGCGCCAACCAGCGCCCCTAACACCATTTAGGCAGTTCCGCATAAGAGTGAAAATCCCGCCCAAGAGGCAGCCTATCGCCCTGCGCGGAGCGCTGCAACTGGAGAGTTTCTGGCGTGGGCCGGGGGAATCCTGGCGCGAGGCTCGATGTGGATAGACTGCGCGTGGCGCTGGATATCACGGGCTGCCGAAGAGTTGGTTACGCTGCAAGGAGGTTGTCGGCGATGGTCGAGGGGTAGTGGGGCAGTGGTGGACTGGGGGCTGGCGGACGCGATCAGGGTTTGCTCGGGGGGGTGTCCGGCTGCACGTCCGCTGGGGGCGCGCGGAGCTCGAGGATGATCTCGTCGACCTCGGGGCCGCGGCCGCCGCAGTCGGTGCGGGCTGTGCCGACGGTCTCGAATCCAACCTTGGCCAGGACGCGGAGAGAGGCGATGTTACTGGCGGCCACGGTTGCGCGGAGGGGGCGGTCGGGGACCTGGTGGAGGAAGAGGGCGAGGGCGGCGGTGGCGATACCCTGGCCCCAGTACTCCCTGCCGATCCAGTAGCCGACTTCTCGTTTTCCTTCCCGGTCGAAGGCGACCAGGTTGCCGGCGACGTGGCCGTCGATGAGGACGGTCTGTTTGGCCACTGTGGGGTCGGCCAGGACCTTGCGCCAGTGTTTGGTGAACGCGTCCTGGTCCCGGGGATGGAGGGCCGCCATCTGGCAGGCTTCGGGGTCGAGCTGGTGCTCGAAGAGGGTCGGGAGATCGGCTTCGCTGACGTCTCCAGGTCGATTGTCACGGGGGGCTGTCCGTCCGGGGTTGTCTGTGCCGTGGGTGTCGGGCCCCCGGCGAGGTCGGGTCACTTCCGATCGTAGGTGCCTGTGTGGGTGGCCGAGCCCAGGATGCGTTCCTGGATGGCGCCGTCCATGTCGCCGAGGTCGGGGGTGGTGAGGTAGTCGGGCATGCCCTCGTCCAGCGCGTGGATGGTGAAGATGTAGGTGTGGGGATCGTGGGGTGGGGGTGGGCAGGGGCCGGCGTACTCGGCGTTGCCCGTGTAGACGATGGCCTCCCAGGCGTTGCTGGGGAGGGAGTTCTCGGGGCGCAGGGCGTCGGCGAACTCGGTGGTGGCGGCCGGGATGTCGAAGACGCCCCAGTGGGGGGTGTCGTTGGCGTCGGGATCGAAGACGGTGAGGGCGAAGTACTGGGTGCCAGCCGGAGGATTGGACCAGGCCAGGTGGGGGGAGACGCCCCGGCTCTGGGTCTTGTTCTCGCAGCTGTACTGCAGGGGGATGGGGGTGCCCTCGGCAAAGCTGGTGGAGGTGAGGGTGAAGCCGGTGTCGTCGTCGTCTGCTGTGGCGTCATCGTCAGCCGTGGCGTCATCGTCAGCCGTGGCGTCGTCGTCAGCCGTGGCGTCATCGTCAGCCGTGGCGTCGTCGTCCGCAGTGGCGTCGTCGTCGTCGGGCTTGGGACAGCCGGCCGGGGCGGCCAGGAGGACGGACAGGGTGGAGATCGCCAGGAGCCAGAGCGTGGGGTTAGGGGCGGTGGTTCGCATCAAGACTATGCCCTCCGTGCCTGGTTGGTTGCCCAGGAGTACATCTTGCCAGAGTCCTGGGGCCGGGTCAGCGACGTGGTACGGTCGCCGGACCGGCGAGGAGGGTTGGATGGACACGGCGGAGCTGGAGACCGGGAGGAAAAATCCGCGGAGGGGTGGGTAGGGGCTTGGGAGGAGCACGGCCGGGCAAGCCGACCGTGGCACCCGGCTTGGGTAATCGGTCTCGGTCTCGGTCTCGGTCTCGGCCTCGGTCTCGGTCTCGGTCTCGGTCTCGGTCTCGCGCGGGCGGTCGCTACTCGGCCGTCATCGTGCGGCTGCGTTTGAGGCGGAGCCAGAGCGAGTCCCCGGTGGGCGAGAGGGAGGGGTCGGGTTCGGCGTAAGCGGGGTCGGCGAGGGCCTCGTCGAGGGTGACGAAGCGGTAGCCGCGGTCCTCGGCCCAGTCCAGGTAGGCCCCCAGGTGGTCGGCGTTGAGCTCGTTGGCGTGGATCAGGAGGATCTGGGGCGGCTCGCGGCCGAAGAGTTCGCGGGCCTGCCACTCGGCCAGCTCGGTGGCCTCCTGCATGTTCCACCACCAGGACTGGCGGTAGCGTTCGGCGGTGGCCTCGTCGCCTTCCACGCGGGCCTGGACGTACCCCTTGGCGTACAGCCAGTCCGAGGTGTCGATGGTGACCGGGGCGTAGGGGCTGCCCAGCTCGGCGAGGCGGGCGCGGATCGCGTCGCGGGTCGCCGGATCGAAGCTCTGGCCGAGGTAGGGGTAGCGGAAGGGGATGACCGCACCCTGGGGCACGTGCTCCTTCACGGCCTCGTGGCCCCGGTCCAGGTCGGCCAGGTAAGCCTCGAGCCCGACCTTGTCCGGGTGGGGGTGGGACCAGGTGTGGTTGGCCAGCCGGATGCCCGCCCGTTTCCAGCGCTCCAGCAGCTCCGGCTGGCCTGCGTGGCGCTCCATGTTGACGAACCCGGTCACCGGCAGCTCCCGGCCTTCGATGAGTTCGCAGAAGTTCTGGACCATCTCCAGCCGGTGGGCGTCGTCCCGGTAGAGGCTCGCGGCCACGATCGGCAGGTCGTCGACGGTGATCGCCATCCGTCGGTCGGGGGGCGGGTCCGTGTCGGGGCTCCCGTGGGCCAGGCTCCCGGTCGACAGCAACGTCAGCAGCGTGAATCCACCGATCCACGCGTTCCGCATCCAGCGCATCCGCATCTCCTTTCGGTTGAGTGAGGGTATCAACACCCGGGATCCCTTTGGCGGTCCACTGCCGGGTACCCTACGATGCCGAACCATGGAGTTCGTCGCCGACCTGCACCTGCACTCCCGCCACTCGCGGGCGACCGCGAAGACCTGTGACCTGCACCACTTCGCCCTGTGGGCCCGCAAGAAGGGGGTGTCGGTGCTGGGCACGGGCGACGTGACCCATCCGGGCTGGCGCGAGGAACTGCGGGCCGACCTGGTGCCAGCGGAGCCGGGGCTGTTCCGGTTGCGGGACGAGGCGGACCGGGCGGTGCTGGACCAAGTGCATCCCAGCTGCCACGCCCCGGTGCGGTTCGCGCTGACGGTGGAGATATCGACCATCTACAAGGCCGGCGACCGGACCCGGAAGATCCACCATTTGGTGCTGCTGCCGGACTTCGTGGCCGTCGACAAGCTGGTCGAGCAGTTGACCCGCATCGGCAACCTGCACTCGGACGGGCGGCCGATCCTGGGGCTGGATTCGCGGGACCTGCTGGAGATGGTGCTGGAGTCCGGCGAGGGCAGCGCGCTGATCCCGGCCCACATCTGGACGCCGTGGTTCGCGGTGCTGGGCAGCAAGTCGGGGTTCGACGCGGTGGACGACTGCTACCGCGACCTGGCGCCCCACATCTTCGCGGTGGAGACCGGGCTGTCGTCGGACCCACCGATGAACTGGCGGGTGTCGTCCCTGGACCGCTTCCGGTTGATCTCCAGCTCCGACGCCCACTCGCCCCCCGTGCTGGCGCGCAACGCGGTGGTGTTCGACGGGGAGCGGGACTACTTCGCGATCCTGGACGCCCTGCGGACGGGCGACGGCTACGCGGGCACCATCGAGTTCTTCCCCGAGGAGGGCAAGTACCACCTGGACGGCCACCGCAAGTGTGACGTGCGGATGGAGCCGGCGATCACCCGGGCCAACGAGGGGCTGTGTCCCGTCTGCAGCAAGCCGGTGACCGTGGGGGTGATGCACCGGGTCGAGGAGCTGGCAGACCAGCCGCCGGGGAGGGTGGCGCCGCGGGCCGGGAGGGCGCGGCACCTGATCCCACTCCCCGAGATCCTGGGCGAGGTGCTGGGGGTGGGGGCGAAGTCCAAGACGGTGTCGCGGGCCTACGAGACCCTGCTGTCGCGGCTCGGTCCGGAGCTGGCGATCCTGCAGGAGCGACCCCTCGATGCGATCCGGGAGGCGTCGTCCCCGCTGCTGGCCGACGGTGTCGACCGCCTGCGGAAGGGCCGGGTCACCCGGGAGGCCGGCTACGACGGCGAGTACGGGGTGATCCGGCTGTTCGACGACGAGGAGCTGGAGCTGGCCTCGGCCGGGGGGATGCTGTTCGATCTGCCGCGGCGGAAGCGACGTGTGGCCCGGAAATGGCCGATCCCAGCTCAGCAGGAGCAGCGGGAGAAGGCCGCGAAAAAAAGCTTAATCATTAATACACGACCCCCTCCTCTGGAGGTTTCGGAGCCTGCGGGTTTGCGGGCGCGGCTGGACGACGAGCAGAGGGGGGCGGCGGAGATCGTGGCTGGCCCGCTGCTGATCGTGGCGGGGCCGGGGTCGGGCAAGACGCGGACGCTGACGACGCGGATCGCGCTGCTGGTGCGGGAGCACGGGGTGGCGCCGGAGGCCTGCCTGGCGATCACGTTCACGCGGCGGGCGGCGGGCGGCGGGCGGCGGGCGGCGGGGGAGCTGGGGGAGCGGCTGGAGGCGCTGCTGGGTGCGGACGCGGCCAGGGTGCCGGTCCACACCTTCCACGGGCTGGGGCTGGAGTTGCTGCGTGAGCACGCGGCGGCGGCCGGGCTGGAGCCGGGGTTCCGGGTGGCGGACGACGCGGAGCGGCTGGCGGTGCTGGGGGAGGTGACCCGGCTGGGCAAGCGCAAGGCGCGCAAGCTGCTGGGGGATGTCTCGCGGGCCAAGCGGACGGGGGAGCACGGGGATCTGGTGGCGTCGAACGGGGATGCGGCGGCGCTGGCCAGGGCGCTGGGCGAGCGGGCGCTGCTGGACTTCGACGACCTGGTGGGGCGGACGGTGGACCTGCTGGAGGGGGACGCGGCGGTGCGGGGGGCGGTCCAGGAGCGCTTCCGCTTCGTGTCGGTGGACGAGTACCAGGACGTGGACGCCCAGCAGGTGCGGCTGGTGCGGGCGCTGGTCCCCGATGGCGGCAACCTGTGCGCCATCGGCGATCCGGACCAGGCGATCTACGGGTTCCGGGGGGCGGACGCGGCCCACATCGAGCGGTTCGCCAGCGACTTCCCGGGCGCCCGGGTGATGCGCTTGACCCGCAACTACCGGTCGGGCCGCTCCATCGTCGAGGCGTCGGGGCAGGTCATCGCGGCCGGTCCGGCCGATGCGGTCGAGCGGCGGCTGCAGGCCCTGCTCGACTCCCCGGAGCGGGTGGTGATCCACCAGGCGGCCACCGGCCGCGCCGAGGCCGAGTTCGTGGTCCACACCACCGAGAAGCTGCTGGGGGGGCACAGCTTCTTCTCGGTGGACTCGGGGCGCACGGCCGGGCTGCGGGACACGCGGCTGGAGCTGGACCTGACCTTTGCCGACATCGCGGTGCTGTACCGCACCGACGCCCAGGCCGACGCCCTCAGCGAGGCGTTCGCCCGGTCGGGGATGCCGTTCCAGCGGCGCTCCCACGGGCGCCTGGCCGAGCACCCGGGTGTGCGCGCGCTGATCGAACAGCTCGCCGCGGAGCCCGGGGAAGGCCCCCTCGCGGCCCGCCTGCGGGCGGCCGAGACCCGCGCGATGGAGGCCAAGAAGCCCGCCGACGTGACCGCCGTCCGCGCCGCGGTCGGGATGCTCGATCCCCTGGCCGAGGCTGCCGGGGCCGACCTGGCCCGCTTCCTCGACGACCTGGCGATGGGCGCCGAGTCGGACACCTGGGATCCCCGCGCCCAGCGCATCTCGCTGCTGACCCTGCACGCGGCCAAGGGGCTGGAGTTCCGCGTCGTCTTCATCGTCGGCTGCGAGCAGGGGCTGCTGCCGCTGGCCTTCGGCGACCACGTGGATCCGTCGGCGGTGGTCGAGGAGCGGCGGCTGTTCTACGTGGGCATGACCCGCACCATCCAGCAACTCTACCTGTGCCACGCCCGCAAGCGCCGGGTCCGCGGGCGCATCCGCGAGCGGCAACCGTCGCCCTTCTTGCGGGACATCGAGGAGCAGCTGCTGGAACACTCCGCCACCCGGGCCGGCCGCAAGCAGACCCGCGACGACCAGTTGAAGCTGTTCTGACCATCGTCCACACTCGACCTCTGGCGAGGAGTACCCGGTCGTGCCGCTGGAACCCGGACAGATCATCGAGCACCGCTACGAGGTCGTCCGCCCGCTGGGCGAGGGCGCGATGGGCCAGGTGTTCGAGGTGCGGCACGTGGGGTTGCGCAGCCGACACGCGCTCAAGGTGCTGGATCCGGCGCTGACCGACGATCCGGAGCTGCGGCAGCGGTTCCTGGACGAGGGGCGGATCCAGGCGCAACTGAGCCACCCTCACATCGCGGCGGTCACCGACATCATCACCGACCCCCACCCCGGGCTGGTGATGGAGTACATCGAGGGCCAGACCCTGTCCGAGCGTCTGGCCGAGGTGGGCGGGCCGCTGGCGCTGGACGAGATCCGGGCGATATTGGGTCCGGTGCTGCGGGCGGTGGCGGCGGCCCACTCGGCCGGAGTGGTGCACAGGGACCTCAAGCCGTCCAACATCATGCTCGAGCGGGACGGCGAGGGGGAGCTGCGGCCGGTGGTGGTGGACTTCGGCATCGCCAAGGTGCTGGCCGATGCGTCGGTGTCAGCGAGCCACTCGACCCGCACGGGCACCCTGCTGGGCACCCTGCAGTACATGAGCCCCGAGCAGGTGCGGCGCGCCGAGGACATCGACGAGCGGTCGGACGTGTTCTCCCTGGGCGCGATCCTCTACGAGATGGCCACGGGGCAGCCGGCGTTCGCCGCGGACAGCGAGTACGACATCATGCACCGCATCGTGCAGGGGGCCTACGACCCGCCGGAGCGGGTGGTCGACGGGCTGCCGGACGACGTGGCCCGCTGCATCGAGTGCGCGCTGGCGCTGGACCCCGCCGAGCGGTTCGACAGCGTGTCCCGCATGCGGCGGGCGCTGGCGGCGATGACAGGGGGCGGAGCGCCCGCCCGCCTGATCCGGTCGACTCCGGTCCCGAAGACCGGCCAAGCTCCGGTCACACCGTCGTCCCCGTCCGGGACGCGCAAGACCGTGATCGACACCCCGGCAGCCCCGGCGATCCCGAGCAAGGTCTCCGACCTGCGGGCGTTCGAACTCCGCGTCCGGCGGCCCAACCGTCCGGTGGAGTCCTTCGTGACCTCCGCCGACGAGGTGTTCATCGGCAGCGCCGACTTCGCGGGCCTGCAGATCGACGACCCGGGAGCGGCCGAGATGCACTGCGCGATCCGCGTGGACACCTACGGTCGTGTGCTGCTGCTGGACCTGGGTAGCGGCAAGGACACCCACGTCAATGGCCGCTGGACTGCAAGCCAGGTCCTCGAGCCCGGCGACGTGATCGGCATCGGCGACACCGAGATAGAGTTCCAGCTCCGCGGCGCCAGCTAGGGAGCTAGCGCGCGCCCAGGAGTTCGAACTCCGCGGCCAGCGGGTAGGGGAAGCGGTCGGTGCCCAGGGCGCGCGGGTCGCGGATGCCGTTGATCCAGCCGATCAGGGCGTCTCGCAGCGGGCGGGCCCCCTCGTCGAAGGCCTCGGCCGGGGGGATGGCACGCTGGGCGGCCTCGGGGCCTTGCTGCTGGCACACCGCGCCCACCTGCGCGATCAGCCGCGAGGCGCCGTCCTCGGGCGCGCCGCCGTCCCGCCTGTACTCCAGATAGGCGGCGCGGGCGCGGGCCAGCGCCGTGGCCGCGGCCTGGTCGTCGCCGTCGGCTTGCTCGACATCCGCCAGCGACGCCCAGGCCTTCCACGGCTGGGCCGTGTGGCCAAAGGGCCCGCCGCCCCGCGGCGTGGAGCACCAGCCCCAGGTTGCTGCGGGCGCCCGCCTCGCGGAAGTTGTCCCCCAGCTCGCCGAAGATCGCCGCCGCCTGGGCGAAGAACGACACCGCCTCATCGGCCCGCGCCGTGTCCCGGTAGAGGTTGCCCAGCTGCACGAGGGTGATGGCCTCGCCCGCCCGGTCCTCGGCCTGGGTCCGCAGCCGCAGGGCGCGCTGGTAGGCCCGTTCCGCCTCCTCGGCCGCCCCGGCGCTGTCGTGGACCGTGCCGATCTGATGCCAGGTGTGGGCCACGCTCCCGGGGTCGTCCATCTCCTCGAACACGGCCCGCGCCCGGTGGAAGGTCTCCAGGGCGTCGCGCAGCCGCCCGGCCCGCAGGTGGACGATCCCCAGGCTGACCCGGGCGCTGGCGAGCTGCCGCATGTCGCCGCGCTTCTCGTCGGCGTGGATCGCTCGCCGAAGGGCATCACCGGCCTCGTCCAGCCGCCCCAGGTGGCGCAGGGCGTCCCCCAGCTCCGCCAGGGTGACCGAGGCCATCCTCCGCGCTCCTTCGGTGCCGGCTTCTGCCAGCCGCATGAAGCGCAGGTGGGCGTCGTCCAGCGGGCCGAGCGCCGCCTGGGCGTCGCCGCTGCGCAGCCGGACCCGGCCCACGAGCCAGCGGGCCATGGCCCGGTCGAACTCCGCCTCGGGGTACACGTCGCCCATCGCCTCGGCCCGCTCGGCCAGGGTCCGGGCCGTCCGGCTGGCGCCCTGGAGGTCACCCTCCTGGATCCGGCGCAGCACCTCGTGCCCCTCGGCGTCCACGTTGCCCACTCCGACCCCGGCCTCCAGCCGCGACAGCGCGGCCAGCAGATCCCCCAGGGCATGGGTCGTGCCCTGGGCGGCCAGATGGGATTCGCGGAAGTGCTGGTCGTACAGCGCCTGGAGCTGGGTCTGGATCACCTCGAGCCAGCGAGCCCGGGCGCGCACCCGGTCGGCGGTGGACAGCTCCAGGTCCAGCGCGGCGGTCAGCGCGGGATCGGGGACCAGGAACGGGCCTTCGGCGTCCGCCAGCCCCAGCCGGACGAGCTCGCGGCAGACCTCCATCGCGCGATCCGTGGTCACGCCCAGCACGGGGGCCATCGCGGCCACGTGCGGGTGGCCGCGGAACACCGCCAGCGGCGGCAGCAGGGAGCGGGTGACCGGAGGCAGGGCGTCGAGGGACAGTCGCACCGAGGCCAGCAGCGAGCGCTCGCGTTCGCCGGGGTGGTCACGTTCGAGATCCGCCATGTGGCTGGCAAGGTCGGCGGCGGTGGTCCGGGCGTCCCCCGCGGCGACCAGGGGCGTCAGCAGCACGAGGCTGCGGGCGTGGCCGCCGACCCTGTCCACCATCTCCTCGGCCCAGGCGCTGTCGTCCTCGTCGGCGCCAGCCCTCCCCGGGCCCAGGACCGACAGTACCCGGCCGACCAGCTGGACACCCTCGCCCCGGGACAGGGGCCCCAACCGGTGGCATCCGCCGTCGAAGGGGGGCGGCGGCAGAGTTCGGCTGGTCAGCAGCAGCCGGGTGTCCCCGACCCCCGCCAGCCGCTCCAGCCGCTCGTCGCGGTCGCCGCGGCCCTCCTGGGCGGCCACGCTGAATCCGGGGATCAGCTGGCGCCCCAGCCGGTCGAGGGCGCCGCGCGCCTCGGCGTGTTGCTCCACCGACACGAAGGCCACCCGGCCGAAGCGGCGGATGCCCTGTTGCCAGCGGGCCGCCTCGACGGCCAGCGAGGTCTTGCCCTGGCCGCCGTCGCCCACCACGGTCAGCCAGCGCTCCGTCCGCAGTCGGCGCTCGAGCACCGTCAGGTCCCACGCCCGCCCGACGAACCCGTGGGGCGGGGGAGGCGGCAGCTCGTCGGTCACGCCGGTCCGCAGGGCCGCGTCCCCGATCTCGCCCGCCATCAACAGCGCGCCGTCCCCGCCAGGCGCCTGGAACAGCACGGGCACGAACCAGTCCTGGAGCGCTGGCTGGCCCCGTTCGCCGCGGGCCACGGCGGCCGAGATCGGTTCGCAGGCCGCCAGCTGGGCGTAGAAGGTGTCGACGAAGCGGCGGGTGGTGTCGGCGCGCACCGTGTGGCTCATCGCCACCACCGACGGCACCCCGCGTTCCAGCAATGCGCTGGCCACCGACGCGGACACCGGAACCCGCGACGACGCGGTCTGGCAGGCCTCCAGCAGCACCAGCGGGACACCCCGGTCCGCCAGGAGCTCCCCCACCATGTCGGCGTCCACCAGCGCCGGGCGGCGGGCCAGCTTGTCCTCGTCCACGTCCTCGGGGAACTCGAAGCACAGCTGCCCCACCCCACGGGCCTCGTCCACCACGCCGTGGCCGTCGAAGTGGACGACGTGATAGGGCGCGCCGTCGGCCTGGGCCTGGTCCAGGGCGTCCCGCAGGGCCTCCAGCGTCCCGTCCCGGGGAACGGTGAGCTCCGCCCGCCGGCCCAGCTGGGACAGGACCTCCACCAGCGGCGCGGCCGCGGCGCGGGGATCGATGAAGAGCAGCCCCTCCGCCTCCGGGCGGGCCACCAGCAGCAGGATCCGCAGGGGCTCGGACGGCGCTGGCAGCTCCGCGTGTCCGGCCACCTCCCGCTGGCGGCGCACCACCGCGGGCACCCCGGACAGCGGTCCCCCGTCCGCGAACATCAGCTCCCACGGCAGGCCCAGCAGCCGGGCGCCGGCCTCCTCGTCTCCGTCGCCCACCAGCCTCACGGTCAGTGTCGGGCGCCCGTCGGCCGCGGCGTCGCACCAGGCCGCCAGCTCGTCGGCCCGGCCCTCGTGGCCCAGGGTCGCTGCGAACAGGGCCTCGCCCCAGGCCCGCAGCTGGCCCTCGATCTGCATCGCCCGCTCGCGGAACACCCCCAGCGGCCAGCCTGGATACACCTCCAGGTACCAGCGCAGCTCGTCGGTCTCGACCACGCCGAGGGGGGCGGGGAAGGGGGCCTCGAAGCGCAGCTCGATGTCGGTCCCGTTCACTCCGCCCTCCGCGCTTCGATCAGCAGGGTCTGGGCGTCGTCGGCGCGCGGGGGGAATCCGGGGAAGCGCGCCACGAGGTCCGCCTCGACCCGGCGCTCGACCTCGGTGAAACCCGCGCGTTCCAGGGCCCAGTTCGCCAGCTCCAGGTCCAGCAGGTTGCGGTGTTCGCCGTCCTGGTGGAACAGGTGGTTGATGAGCTGGGGCGTTGGCGCGTCCCCGAGGGAGAATGAAGTCCATCGTTTCTTGCGGTCTTCCAGCAGGGCGTTGCCGCCGTCGTCCAGGTATCCCTGGCAGACCCGGGCCAGATCGGGGGTCGACAGCCACAGCTCGCCCCCCGGCCGGAGCACGCGGTGGATCTCGTGCAGCAGCGGGATCAGCTCCGACTCCAGCTCCAGGTGTTCGGCCAGGTGCTGGCTGACCACGGCGTCGAACTGCCGGTCGGCCCAGGGCAGCCGCCCGCCGGCCAGATCCACGTCGTGCTCGGAGCCCCGCAGGTCCACGTTCAGCCAGCCTGTCACGCGGTTGTCGCCGCACGCCAGGTGGAGCCGATCGCGAGGGGCGGGCAGCTCCCGGCCCTGCCTCCCACGCACCGCCCAGCGCCGAAGGTCCAGCAACACCAGCGCCCGCGTCCGCACGGACAACACCCCTCGCAACGGCTTGCGCACGATCCACGACAGCAGGTTGGCCAGGAGAGACATCTTCGGGGGACGTTAGTAGAGTTCAGTCCCATGCGCCACATCCCCGCCATCGCGCCTGCCGAGATCCGGATCGTCCACGAGGGGGAGCGGTTCGTGGTGGTGGACAAGCCGGCGAACGCGCTGTCGGTGCCCGGCGCACGGCCGGGGCGGGAGGATTGTGTGGCCGCGCGGGTGAGGGCGCGTTATCCGCGGGCCCAGGGGCCGCTGGTGGTCCATCGGCTGGACATGGAGACCTCGGGGCTGATGGTGCTGGCGCTGGACCCGGACGCCCACCGCGGGCTCTCGCGGCAGTTCGCCGAACGGCGGGTGGACAAGGGATACGTGGCCGTCGTCGCCGGGCGGGTCGAGGGCGATGCGGGCACGGTGGACCTGCCGCTGCGGCTGGACGTGGGCAACCGGCCGTACCAGGTGGTCGACCACCAACACGGCCGGGCGGCGTTGACCCGCTGGCGCGTGCTGGAGCGGGACGAGGGAGCGACGCGGATCGCGTTTTTTCCGCAGACCGGCCGCACCCACCAGTTGCGTCTGCACGCGGCCTGTCCCGTGACCAGGGGGGGGCTGGGGTGCCCGATCCTCGGGGACAGCCTGTACGGCGACCCCGGGTCCGCGCCGCGGCTGCTGCTCCACGCCGCGGCGCTGGGATTCGAGGTGCCGGGGACGGGGGAGAGGGTGACGTTCGAGAGCCCGGTACCGTTTTGAAGGCGTTCCGTCGGGGGCCGGGTCTTTACTTGATCCGTTCATCGCGGAGGTAATGGGCCGTCCAGCCACCAGACCGCCGTTGTTGATTAGCTAAAGACTAGACCCGGCACCGAGAATCAGCCGCAGTGGCCCGCCCAGCAGTCGCCCTCGCAGGTCGAGAACGTCTCACAATCCAGATCCATGCAGTCGGGCATGCAGGCCAGATAGAGATCAGGATTCACGCAGTCCGTGGCGAATTCCGGGTTGTCCAGGAAGCCCTCGACACACTCCGCCTCGTCCAACCAGCCCCACCCGCCGCACTCGAGGACCTTGCCGCAGACGGTCTCGATGGTCTCGGACGCCGTATCGTCGTCGTCGTCGTCACCGCCGCCCGTGATCGGGCAGGCCGAGAGAGCGGCCAGCAAGGGCAGCAACGCAAGGATCAGCAGGGTGGGCAGGTGGCGGATCATGACGGCCTCTTCGGTTCGAAGTGGCGACAAGCCTAACAGCTCGGGAGCGGACTAGATCTCCCAGCAAGGTAGGCGATGACCTGCTGGGTGACCGGGTTGATGATCTCGATGCACTCGAAGGCCGGTTTCCGAAGACCGGTTTCCTAGGAATCCAGGAAGGCGGCCAGGCGGTCGTTGACCTGGCGGGCGCCGGTGACCATCAGCATGTGCCCCAGGCCGTCGAGGAGCTGGTAGCGGGCGCCGGGGATGGCGGCGGCGAGGCGGCGGCCGACCTCGGGGGGGACGACGTTGTCGCGCGTGCCGTGGATGACCAGGGTCGGGGCCTGGATGCGGTCCAGGTCGGGGCGCAGGTCGACGCCCTCGAAGGCGGCGAAGGTCCGCCGCGCCTGGTCGGGGTCGTTCATCTCGGGGATGGTCCGCGCCATCTCCATCCGCAGCCAGGTCGAGTCCCGCTCGGGGATCAACAGCGCCACCGCCCGTTTCACCCCCTCCTCGTCCCAGGCGGGCGGCTCGCCGTCCTGGGTGATGAACACGCCGACGCCGAAGTCGGAGCGGGTGGTGCGATAGGGGGCGGTGGCCAGCAGCGCCAGCCTGCTCACCCGCTCCGGATGGCGGATGGCGAACGCGGTGGCGATGAAGCCACCCATCGAGTGCCCGACGAGGTCGAATTGCTCCCAGCCGGCGGCGTCCACCACCGCCTCCAGGTCGGCCAGCTGATCGTCGAGACCGTAGCCGTCCTCGGGCCGGTCCGAGTCCCCCACCCCCCGCCGGTCGTAGACCAGCAGCCGCCGCGTCCGCGAGAACTGGACCACCTGCAGCGCCCACACCTGCCGCCGCGCCATGTAGCCGGTCACGAAGACCGTCGGTGGCCCTTGTTTGCCCCGCAGCGTGTACGCCAGCCGCACATCGCCGCTGTGGGCGTATTCGAGCTGGCGTGAGGGGGAGCGGGGAAGCATGCGGCGCACGATAGCACGCACCCCGCAGGGTCCTGTCCGTCACCGCGTTGTGCGGGCGCGCAAACGGGGCTGGTAGGATGGCTTGGTCAAGTTGGGGAGGAAGAGGGGGCAGCCATCTCGATCGCGTCGCCCATCAGTCGCCGTCGAGTGCCGCCAGGTTACGTTCCAGCTCGGCGTGCAGCCGGGCGCTCTCCTCTTCGTCCAGCTCGAGCTGGTCGAGGAGGGCCGCCATGCCCTCGCGCGCCAGTTCCCGGTGGACCTCGAGGTGGAACATCGCCGGATCGGTCTCGAAGCAGTCCATCTCCCCGCACGGGATCTCGTCGGGGAGCGGTGCCGCGAGCGCCGGGATGGGCGGCTCGAGGGTCCCGAATACGTCCTCCGCGAAAACTCCGGCCGGACGCGGACGGCGACGGTGTTGACGTGTGTCCCTCCTGCGACGACCACTGCACCCCGGACTGCGACGACACGGATCCCTCGATCCACCCCGACCAGAGCGAGCAGTGCGACGGTCTGGACAACGACTGCGACGGCTGGATCGACGAGGGAGTGGCGTGCCCCCAGGGCTGTAGCTGCACCGATACCGGCTGGACCGCGTCCTCGGCGGTGATCCTGGTCGCGCCGCTGGTCTTCACGGGTCGCCGGCTCCGCCGTCGCGGGAACGACCCCCACAGGTCATAGCTGTCCCTCTCGTGCACGCGCGCTGCTGTTAAGATGCCTCCTCGATCCAGCGGGGGCGCGCGTTCCCCGCGAGGCAAGGAGCGGCGATGCGACACGCCTGGACACGTGGATGGACGCTGGGGCTCGGGGTTGCGCTGGCGGTGGCGGCGGCGGGCACGGCTGTGGCACAGCCGGTGGAGGCCCAGGCGCTGCGGGAGCTGTACGAGAAGCTGATGGCGCCCGAGATCGACACCGGGCGTTACCTGGACGTGGCGGGCAAGACCCTGGCGTACGAGGACCTGACGGTGACCTTCGTCGTCGGGGCGGTGCACCCGGTGGTCCGCTCGGACGGCAAGATCATGGGGCTGGCGTTCGCCGGCAAGGGGGAGCTGACCTTCGACCCGCCCGACGCTCGAGAGCGGCAGCAGGTCGAGCGCCATCTCAAGGCGGTGCCCTACGTCCATGGATTCGCGTCCGCGTGGATCATGGCCACCGACGACACCGTCGACCGGCTGCTGGGCGAGGGCGGTGAGTGGGCCACAGGCGGTGGCGCGCCCGTGCGGGCCGAGAACATCCACGTGAGCCGGCACAAGCTGTACCGGGACAAGCTGTGGGACGAGGCCGGCCCGTCGCTGGAGATGGACGTGCTCCACGACCTGTACGGCGACGGCTTCCAGGGCGGGCACGTGTTCGCCGAGTTCGCGGTCGATCCGGTCCGCTGGCTGACCTACTACCGCAACCCGCGCGGGGCCCTGTTCGCGGGCGAAGAGGTGAGCGTGTTCACCCACGCCGGCCGCGGTGCTGCGCCCCAGACCATGGACATCTACGCGTCCTACCCCAGCGCCCGGGTTGCCCCCGCCGCCCGGGTGATGCGGCCCTACGACCTGGCCCACGTGGAACTGACCATCGATGTGCCGAGATCGGGCCCGTCACAGAACCTGGGGCAGGTGAACATCATCGCCGAGCCGAAGATCGCCGGGCTCACCGATGGGGTGAAGGCCATCGCCCTGCGGCTGCAGAGCCGTAAGGCCCGCTGCAAGGGGGACGAGGAGTACGGCAGCTTCAAGATCACCGCGCTGCACGACTTCGAGGACCAGCCGATCCCGGCGATCCACGACCGCAACCGGCTGTTCTGCGTGCTGCGCGCACCCTTGAACACCGGCCAGTTCGAGGTGCTGAAGGTCGAGTACGGCGGCGATCTGCTCGAGGCGGTGACCATCGAGAATCAGACCAACGAGTTCTACACGCCGCTGCAGGGTTACCCCTGGTACCCGCGCAGCCCCTGGCCGGATCGGCACAGCTTGCGCTCGACGGTGAGCGTTCCGCGTTTCATGCGGGGCGTGGTGACCGGCAACCTGGAGGAGGAGGTAGAGGACACCGAGAACAAGAAGCAGATCGGCGTCTTCCACGAGCGAGGCGGCGTGGCCGGCGGGATGCTGGCCGTGGGCGCGTACGGCGAGCCGCTGTCCGACGAGGTCGATGGCGTCCGTGTGCTGGTCTACACGACCCAGAAGGGCCGCCAGTTGTCCCAGGATCTGATGGACAACACCAAGGCGATGATTCGCTACTTCGGCGCCCTGTGGGGGCCCTACCCCTACAGCACCCTGACCCAGCTGGAGATCCAGCCGCTGCCGATGGGTAACTGGCAGTACGACGCCACCGAGTCGGTGAGCATGACCCCGGAGGCGGGCTGGACCTGCTCGCCGCCGGGACAGCTGTACGCCTGGGAGGGCTTCGCACTGTCCGACACCGCCTGCGCCAGCTTCATGCTGCCGGCGACCGCGCCCGCGCAGGACCAGATGCAGACCCACGGCCTCAACTACTACTTCGTGGACACGCCCGAGGCCTCGATGGCCTACACCGCCTCGGTGGTCGCTCGCCAGTGGTGGGGGCAGTTCGTCGGGCCGGCGAGCTACCGTGAGCAGTGGATCACCGAAGGGGCGGTGATGCTGTCGGCGACCCTGTACCTGAGCCAGTTCCGTGGCCGCAAGGCGCGCGACAACCGCATCGACGCCCTGCACGACATGGCCCTGCGCCGCAACGCCAGCGGCTCGCTGATGACCGGCTATCGGCTGGGTCACGACTTCCCCGACGTGCTCTGGGGCAAGGGACCGGCCGTGATGCAGATGCTGATGGACCAGATCGGTGGCGATCCCTTCGTCAACATGATGCGTTCGGTGATGAACCGCTGCCCGAACTACGGCGTCACCAACGAGCTGTTCCGCCAGGTGGCGGGCGAGTACGTGGGCGACGAGCTGGACCCGTTCTGGACCTACTGGATCGAGGGCACGGACATCCCCGGGGTACGCTCCGCCTTCGAGGTCACCGACGGCGAGGACGGCACCTTCGACGTGGCCGGCACCCTGGTCTTCGAGGACAGCGTGCCGCCCACGCCGATCCCGGTGGCGATCCAGTACTCCAAGAAGGACATCGAGTACCGGATGGTCCACCCGACGGACCTGCGTAACGAGATCAGCTTCCCGGGGCTTCAGAGGAAGCCCAAGAAGATCGAGGTCGATCCGAACAACCTGGTCCTGCTCCGCTATCGCAAGCCGCTCAAGGACTGACGGAGTCCGGTTCCCCGCCGCTGCAGCCGCACGCTCCCACCCCACGCGAGACCCTCGCCCCCGCCGGCCGTTGGATCAGGGGAATCGCTTGCCCACTTCGAGGTTTGACCCCAGGGGTGGTGAAAGGGAAGTCGTTCGGCCGGGTGGGTCGAGCGGATAGAATAGAAGCGTGAGAGACGACTGGCGAGGATCGAGCGGCGTGATCTGGGTGGCAGTGATCCTGTCACTGCTGCTCCACGTTCCGATCGTGATCTTCTACGTGTGGATGCTCCTGGAGCGCCAGCCCAACGGCTGGGACGACAGCCCGATCCTGGTCGAGTACTACCCCTTCGACGAGCCCGAGGAGCTCCCCGAGGAGGAGGAGCCCGAGGAGGAGAAGGAGGATCCGGACGGCCAGGTGGTGGATCTGCCGAAGCCGCCCGATCCGCAGAAGCCCGAGGACGCCCGCTTCCTGGCCGAGTACGACATCACCGTTCCCAAGGAGATGCGCTCCGAGCAGTTCAAGATCGCCCCGGAGGTGGTGGCTCCGGTGTACTCCGACGACAGCGCCTTCGAGCTCGAGGATATCCTGGAGATGAACGTGGAGGATCCCTCCACCGGGGCCCAGGCCGGCGACGTGGTCTTCGAGCGCAAGCCCTATGGCCGCTACGTGGACATGGCGTCCAAGTACGACTTCATCAACAAGACCGGCACCACCCGGCCGGCCCGCGCCTCCCATCGCTTCCAGAAGCTGTCCGGAGCGCCGAGCAACGACTACCTTCCGGATATCGACCCCGCGCTGGCGACCCAGCTCAACGCCGACGAGTTCCTGTTCGCCGGGTTCCTCAATCGGGTCAAGCGGATGGTCAGCTTCTACGCCAACCAGACCCTGAGCAACGCCCGTCCCCGCGTGCCGGTGACCAAGATGGCCTACGACTTGACCATCAACGCGATGCTGGACCCCGAAGGTAACCTGGTGGCGGTCGACGTGGTCGACGAGTCGGGCATCCCGGCGTTCGACGAAGCCATCGTGGAGGCCTGGCGGCTGGCCGCCCCGTTCGAGAATCCTCCGCCGGGGATGGTTGCCGAGGACGGCTTCATCCACATCGACGACTTCGGCTTCCACATCGAGATCGGCCGGGCCAAGGCCGAGCTGACCGGCATCGATCCCCGCCAGGACGTGATGTTCCCGGGATTGCAGACGATTCCTGGGAGGTAGCTCTCAGCTTTGACGCCCGACGCCTGACGCCTGACGCCTGACGCCCGGCGCCTACTTCAGATCCGCCACCTCGAACCAGCAGACGTAGGCGTCGTGAGCCCGGATCATGGCGACGGCTCCGTTCTCGCCGTCCAGGCGGAAGACGGTGGCGTGCAGGTCGTGGGCGGCGAAGGGGAGCGAGCCCAGGACGACGCCAGTGTTCTCGTTGACCCGGGCCAGCTCGTTGGCGTGGGTGACCACCAGCAGCTGGTTGTCCTTGTTCGGGTGGGGGCCGACGACTCGGTGGACGTCCAGGTCCCGATCCGGCAGGCGGTCCAAGGTGGCCGGATCCAGGGCCAGGCCGCCGACGTACAGCAGCTCGCGTTTGGGTAGCACCATCGCGAAGTCGACCGCGTTGCCCTCGCCGACGGCGGCGGCGTCCTCGCCCTGCAGCCAGACGGTCTGGACCGCCCCGCCGTCGGGATCGATACGCTGGATACGTCCGTCGTTGGAGCGGCAGACGATCAGGGCGCCCGAGGTCGCCTCGACCCGCACCAGCAGCTCGCCGATCTCCTTCCAGTCCTCGATGGCCGGCCCCCCCAGCTCCCAGCTGGCGAGGATCTGCTGGGTGTCGGGCTGGATCTCCAGCAGCCGGTCCTCGCCGCTGTGGGCGAAGAACAGGGTCTTGCGCGAGGGGTGGAACGCCAGCGAGCCGAAGGTCAGCAGCCGGTTGGTGCCCAGGCCGGTGTCGATGACAACCTCGGAAGCCAGGTCGTCGCGGTTGTGACCGTGGATGGTGCTCTCCAGCTGCGAGATCACCCATACCCGGTCGCGGGCCGGCTCCACCTGGGGCGAGAAGGGCCAGGCCACGCCCGTGTGCTCGACGATCAGCTCGCCGTTGTCGATGCGGGCCAGGGTGTTGGACAGCCGGCCGGTGGCGTAGATCACGCCGGCATGCTCCCAGTCGGTGGTCAGGCCGTCCAGGAAGGTCCCGGTACGGACCGTGGTCACCACCTGGCCGGCCACTGGATCGAGGGCGCGCACCTCGGTGGTGCCCTCGCTGTTGACCCACACCAGGCCGGTGATCGGGTCGAACGCCCCGTATCCGGTGTTCTTGCCCGAGACGAAGGTGCGGTCCTCCTGGACCCCGTCGGGGGCCACGATCCGGGCCACACCCCAGTTGGGATCCCAGCCCTCGTCGATCCCGGTGCGGTCGAGCACCATCGCCTCGGCACCCAGGGAGATCACGTCCTTGTTCTCCGAGCCGACGTTCCAGCTCGACGTCGCCTGGCCGTCGCAACCCACCACGCCCACACGGTGCTTGTCGGCCACGACCACGGTGCCATCGTCCAGGCTCGCCCCGCGCTCCGCCGCAAAAGGCAGGTCACAGACCGCAGCGACCTCCAGCGCGGGCAGCGACAGCAGCTCGAAGCCGTCGTCGCAGCAGGAGCCGTCGTCGAAGCGGCGGATCAAACCCACGTGTTCGTCGTCCACCGGCAGGATCCAGGCGGCGCCCCGGTCCAGGACCCGGTGGGTCACCACCTCACCGCCGCCGTCGATCAACACCAGCGCCTGATTCCCGTCTCCGTCGAAACCCAGCAACAGCACGCCACCCCCGGGCGCCGGGATCCCGGTGGCCGAGCGGGCCAGCTCGGCGGCGGTTTCGGTGCGCTCACCGCTGTCCAGGTCGTAGCGCAGCACGGGCGGGATCTGGCGGGCGGTGACCCAGGCGATGCCGTCCTCGTCCACGGCGATGTCCGGGTAGGACAGTGGGCGGGAGCCGGCGGGCAACATCCGGTCGATGGTGCCCTCGTCGGCGTCGATCACGGCCACGGTGCGGCTGCCCAGGGAGGTGGAGAACACGCGCCGGGTCGCTGGATCCACCCCGATCTCGAACGGTTGGACGTGGTTGGGCTGCTCCTCGTCCGGGCCCAGGAAGAGGCAGAACGGCCGCACCGAACAGCCCAGCGTGCCCAGGAGCAGCGCCATCGCACAGGCCAGTGCGGGGAGCCACAGGAATCGCGCCGAGATCATCGGGGCCCGTCGTCCTTTTGCAGCGCTGGCCGCAGACCAAAAAGCGTAATAATCACAAATTCAACACTAACCAGAGGGCATTCGTGATTCGAATGTACCAGTTCGTTCGTATTCTGCGTGCCGGCTCGGTCCAGACTTTTTCCCCACCGTTGCTGGAGAAACCACCACACACTCCCCGAGTACGTTTGAGCGGGCCGGCGGTCCTGGTGGCAGCCCGGGCCCTACGATCCCGTCGATTACCCCCGGATGGTTGGGATTGCGACGACCACGACTCCTCAGTGTATCCTGGCTCCGGCTGCTGAACCGGGGAGTTTGGCCATGACCTGGACGACCACCCTCGCTCGTTGCGCGTTTGCCTGTGCCCTGCCAACCCTGCTGGCCAGCGGGTGCATGGTCCGCCGCGTGAACATCACCGAAAACCTGCCCACGGGGGAGACGCGGGAGACCTTCGTCGAGGCGCTGGAGTCCGGGCTGGATCCATCGATCCTCCGGGTCGAGGCGGCCGTGATCGACGGTGATCGGCTCGAGGCGCTGATCCTCTCCCAGCCCGTCGGCTGCCGCACCTGCCTCGAGCAGCGGGCCCAACAGGTGACCATCCGCCGCAATCAGCTCGACAACAGCGCCAAGTGGGGCATACCGCTGCTGTACGGCCTCGGCGGCGTGACGCTGATTCCCCTCGTCGAGGCCGGGGACTACGACAGGTCGGACTGGCGGACCTACGGACCGGTGCTGGCCGTCGGAGCGGGCTTGATCACCGTCCCGACGGCGAACCTCCTGAGCACGGCTCAGAAGACGACCCTCGAACGCAAGGACGTCTGGCTGGCCACCGAGGACTGCCGGGACAGCCCTTGCCCGTCGGCGCCCACCGACGGCGCCGAACTGTTCCTGGCCCTGCCTGCTGCCGCCGGGGAAACGCCGCCGGAGCGACCCTGTGACGTTCACCCTGCCCGCTGCGCCACCACGGGGGACGACGGCCGCGTCCCCTTCGATCTGACCGCCGCCGCTTTTGCCGACGCCGAGCTCGCCGCGGGGACGGTCGTCCTGTACCTGCAGACCGCCGACGAGACCGTCGCGTTCCATACCTTCGACGTCAGCTCCACCCCCGCGTTCGGGGCGGCGGCGGCGCGTCTGCAGGCGGCCGCGGACGTCCCGGATGGCGACCCCGCCCCCTGAAGATCGATGGCTCCAGCTCCCCCTTGCGGGCGCGGTTTCTTCGGGATAACCTATGTTATGTAACATCGGTCACCTTCACGGAGGTCCGGGATGCCGCCCAAGATCAAGGCCACCCGCGAGCAGATCGTCAACTCGGCATTCGAGGTGGTGCGAACCGAGGGGATCGACGCCCTGACCGCCCGGCGGGTTGCACGCCAGGTGGGGTGCTCGACCCAGCCGGTGTACCGCGCCTTCACCTCGATGGACGAGCTGCGAGCCGAGGTCCTCGAGCGGGCCGTGCACGTCGCCCTGAGCTACATGGCTCCCGAGGGAGATCCGTCGACGGCGTTCTTCCAGCTGGGGTTGGGCAACCTGCGCTTCGCCCAGGAGGAACCGATGCTCTACCGGGCCGTGACCCTGGAGGGGCCGATGATCGGTGACCTGCTGCGGGATCGGGAGCCGCCACCGTTCGTGCTGGAGCGGATGCGCGCCGCGCCGCCGCTGGCCGGACTCTCCGACGAGCAGCTGTCGCGGATCCACGGCCTGATGTGGTTCTTCAGCCAGGGGCTGGCGAACCTGTTCCTGATCGACGCTGGCGACGACGAGGATCCGATGGCCATCGCCGAGGAATACCTGATGCGAGCCGGCCGGGCCGTCGTCGAGTTCGAACGGAATCACTGACAATAACGGCCGTTATTTTTTCGTTGACAGCCCGCGCCCCGATGAATAACATATGTTTCATAACGAACGTTACGAAAGGCAGCGCCATGAAGATCGTCGTCGTCAACGGCAGCCCGGCGGGGAACAGGGGCGTCACTGCCCAGTCGGTGGAGTACCTGCGCCGATTGTTCGCGGAGCACGAGTTCGAGGTGGTCGAGGCAGCGCGGCGCATCCGGCGGCTGGAGCGGGACGAGGCCCTGTTCGGGGACGCCCTCGCCCTGATGAAGGACGCGGACGCGATCCTGTGGGCCTTTCCTGTCTACGTCATGCTGGTGCCGGCTCAGCTCAAGCGTTTCATCGAGCTGCTCTTCGAGCGCGGTGGCGAAGCGGCGCTGGCGGGCAAGGTCTGCAGCGCCATCTCGACCTCGGCCCACCACTACGATCACACGGCCCACGACTATCTCGAGGCGGTCTCGTGCGACCTGGGGATGACCTACACCCACGGCTTCTCGGCGGAGTCGGCGGACCTGCTCAGCGAGGAGGGCCGGAGCAACCTGCTGGGATTTGCCCGTGACTTCGTCCGCCGGGCGGAAGGGGAGGCGGTGATCGAGGCCGGCCCCGAGGATCACAACCTGCGCCGGATGATCGACGTCTTCGAGCAGTCGGTGTCCGAGCCGGTGGATCGGATCGAGCTGGGTGAGCTGCGGATGAAGGGCGGCTGCCTGGGCTGCATGAAGTGCTGCGACGGCGACGCCTGTGTGTACAAGGACGACTACCAGGCCGTCTTCGATGGTCGGGTCAGGGACGCCCGGGTGGTGATCTACGCTGGCGCCGTCCGCGACCGCTTCCTGTCCGCCCGCTTCAAGACCTTCATGGATCGCTTCTTCTACAACGGCCACCGGCCGGTGAGCGCGGGGCAGGCGGTGGGATACCTGATCTCGGGCCCGCTGGGACAGCTGCCGGTCCTGCGTGAGTTCTTCGAGGCCCACGTGGAGGTCGGCGAGTGCCACCGGATCGGGATCGTCACCGACGAGCGGGGCGCCACCGCCGCCACCGCCAGCCAGCTCGTGGCGATGGGCCGGACCGTCGACGGCTAGGCTCGAGGAGCCCTGGTACACCCCCTCGACCTTCCGCGGTGTGGGGGCCCGGCTGAACTTCCGCGACCTGGTCTACCGGAACCGCGGAATCCTGTCCGCGGACCACCGCTACTACCGGGACCACGGCATGTACAACTACCCCCAGCGGGACTGGTCCGCCCGCCTGTTCCAGGCGGTCGCCCTGTTCGTCAAGCGGATCCCGCTGCTGAAGAAGCGAGTCGAGCGGCTCATGCTCCGCTGCCGGATGCGGGCGTACGAGCAGCTGACGGAGGGCTAGCGCCCGCGGCGGCGGATCAGGCCGAGTCCGATCAGGACCAGCAAGGCCAGGGGAGAGGCGGCGCGGATTCCGTCGGTGCGGCAAGTGCAGTCGTTGCCGCCCGGGGTCGTGTCGTCGTCACCCGTGGAGTCGGTGGTGTCGTCGTCGGGGACGTAGTCGGTGGTGTCGTCGTCGTCGTCGTCGCCGCCACCGCAGTCGTCGTCCTCCTCGTCGATGAACCCGTCGCAGTCGTTGTCCTCGCCGTCGTCGCAGATCTCGTCGGCGTCCGGGTTGATGGACTCCTCGTCGTCGTCGCAGTCGTCGCCGTTACATTCGTCGGACACGAAGCCGTCGCCGTCGCCGTCGATGTTGTCGGCCTCGCCGTCGCAGTCGTTGTCGACGCCGTCGGGGCAGACCTCCTCGTTACCCGGGTAGGCGGTGACCTCGTCGTCGTCGCAGTCGCCGTCGCAGGTGGAGTAGCCGTCCAGATCGGCGTCCTCGGGGGTGAGGAAGGCGTCGTCGTCGTCGCAGTCGTCGTCGCAGGTCGAGTACCCGTCGGAGTCCAGGTCGTCCAGGTTCAGGTCGGCGTCGTCGTCGTCGCAGTCGCCGTCGCAGGTGGTCCAGAGGTCGCCGTCCAGGTCGTCGAGCTCCAGGTCCTCGTCCGTGTCGTCGCAGTCGCCCTCGCACAGCATCCAGCCGTCGTCGTCCTCGTCCGCCTCGTCCGCCGGTAAGAAGCCGTCGCAGTCGTCGTCCTTGCCGTCGCAGATCTCGGGGGCACCGGGGTACACGTTGACGTCCTGGTCGTCGCAGTCGCCCTGGCAGGCATTCAGGCCGTCGCCGTCCAGGTCCACGTCCGCGTCCTCGTCGATCTCGCCGTCG
>CAYTBN010000059.1:0-41553 GCA_964436045.1 uncultured Rickettsiales bacterium
ACGCGCTGAAGGACGACGACTGCAACCCGGCCACCGACGAGCTGGCGGACGTCGATCTGGACGGATTCAACATCTGTCAGGGCGATTGTGACGACCTGAACGACTCGGCCTACCCGGGGGCGGACGAGGTCTGCGACGGCATCGACAACGATTGCAACGGCGAGATCGACGACGAGCTGGACTACGACTACGACGGCTGGTCGGGGTGCGGCGGCGACGACTGCAACGACAACAACCCGTCGGTCTATCCCGGCGCCCCCGAGGTGCCCTACGACGGCGTGGATCAGGATTGCGACGGTGTCGACATGACCGACATCGACGCCGATGGGTTCGACGGCGGGCCCTACGGCGCGGACTGCAACGACAACGACGCCGAGGTGAACCCGGACACCGCCGAGGACTGCGAGAACGGCGTCGACGACGACTGCGACGGAATAGCCGACCAGTACGACGACGACTGCATGGCCGGCGACGACGATGACGACGACGATTGTTCCTGCGACGTGGACGGCGATCCGACCGGGATCTCATGGATGGCATTGCTCGGAATGCTCGCGGTACTGGCGATCCGGCGCTGGCGGTAGGGGGGAGTCCGAGCCCGAGTCCGAGCCCCCTAGATCTTCCGATCCCGCGACTTCGAGAACAACGACAGGTACAGCCCGCTGAAGTGGACGCGAACCTGTGGGTCGGCCGAGACCACCGTCAGCGGGATCTCGCCGCGGCCGATCACCGGCTTGAGTCTGCGGGTGACGTCGGCCACCAGGTAGCGGGGGTGCCCCTTCCAGACGAACTCGATGGTGCCCAGGCACATGGGATCGCGGGTCGGGGTCCTGTGGGTCGCCCGGGGTTTGTGGACGAACAGGTTGAGCCGCACGGTGTCGCCCACCTCGGCGCCCACCAGCCCCACGTCCACCAGCCGGACGTGGGCCCTGGACAGATGGTCCCGCTGCAGCCGGCCGTCGGGCATCTCCGGGGCCACGTGCCGGCCCGCCACCTGGCCGGCGGTGGCCTCGGAGTAGGCCAGCTCGAACAGGTTCTCGCTCTGTTCTCCGCGCTGGTTGATCTGCAGCTGGGAGGCGATCCCCGAGCCGTACTGTGTGCCCAGGGTCCACATCAGCTTGGTCAGCGCGGCCTCGGCGGTCATGTCGAGCCCGCTGACGACCCCCTTCTCCAGCAGGGCGCTGCCGGCCGCGTACAGTCCCATCTCGACGGTGCCCTGCTGGCACTGGGTCACGTTGAGCACGGTGCGGCCGCTGTCCACGGCCCGTTCGATGACCTCGAGCAGCTCCGGCCGAGTCGGGGCGTTGCCCGTCCCGAAGGTGTGGATGATCACCCCCTGGACGTCGGGCGCCAGGACCGCCCGCTCCAGGTGGTCGCCGCGGATACCGGGGAACACCACCACGTTCATCACGTCGGTGACCAGGTCGGTCTGGAGGATCAGCCCGGCGTCATCGGGAGGGGCCGGCATCAGCAGCTCCTCGTGGATCACGATGTGCTCGCCGATGGTCCCCAGGGGCGGGAAGTTCGGCGAGTCGAACCCGTCGAACTGGCTGGCGCTGCTCTTGGTGGCCCGGCAGCCGCGCAACACCTTGTCGGCGAAGCAGACCACCACCTCGGGCACCCGGGGCAGGCCGAACGCCCGGTAGCCGGCCAGGTAGATGGCGCTGATCAGGTTGCCCGTGGCGTCGGTGCGGATGTCGGAGATCGGCAGCTGGGAGCCGGTGACCACCACCGGTTTGGCCAGGTTGCGGAACATGAACGCCAGCGCGCTGGCGGTGTAGGCCAGCGTGTCGGTGCCGTGGAGGATCACGAAGCCGTCGTGATCGTCATAGGCGTCGCGGATCGTCCGGGCCATGGTCACCCAGTGTTCCGACGTCACGTTGGACGAATCCAGCGGAGGATCGAAGGGGCTGACCTCGTCGAGCACGACACGTTTGGCCAGCTCGTTCAGCGCGGGTGCGTATCGCTTGAGCGCCTTGAACGACTGGGGCGTCAACGGGCTGATCGGGTTGTCCGGCTCGGAGGGAGCCATTCCGATGGTGCCCCCCGTGTACACGATCAGCACCCGCGGCTTTCTGGTCTTGGCCATCGTTCACCCGCTCCGCGATCCCCGCTCCGGCGGTGGTTCCGCGTCGACGATTGTACGTGAGCCGCCCGCTGCCGGCACCGCGCGGAACAAAACCTGAGCCGTTCCCACGCGCGGCCCGCGGCTGCAGGGGGCCGGCGGCGTTGCAGCCGGTCGACGGCTGCGGCGTACTCGTGGTCGGCGATGGCGAGACCCGCTCGGCGATCATGATCGCCGATCTACCCCGTGCCTTCGTGACCGCGAACGCCTGGTTGGGATCGCTGGCGAGCCCCTAATCGCGCGATTTCGACCCGATCCGCCAACGGAGCAGAACAAGTTTTGCGAGTCGCGGTACAATCCCCCCTCACAACTTGAGGTCGTGGAGGGATCGATGCAAGGCAAAACCAAGGGACTGCTCGGTTGTGGCGGGTGCGGATGCCTGACCACGATTCTGCTGGTCGTGGGGAGCTTCGTGCTCCCGGCCATCCTGTTCGACGTGCTCTGGGATATCAGCCCATCGCTCGCCGGCTTCACGGGTCTCGGGTTCCAGGCCAGCAGCGGCCTGTGCTGCCTCGTCAGCACCCTCTGCCTCATCGTCGGCATCGTCTTCATGATGAAGGACAAGAAGGCCGCGGCCGAAGACGACGAGTGACCTGCGGCGTCCGCTGACGCCTACACCCCACTCGCGATCTGTCCGGTACAACGGACATCTCCGTCCGCGGTCCGTCACGCCCTGCCCGTGACCGACGGGCTCCCCTGCCACGATCGTTCGTCCTCCTGCCAACCTGGCACGCCCACTGCACTGCTTCCCGCCAGGCACGCAATTCCAAGGAGGAGACACGATGCTCGATTACCTGATGTCTGGTGGACCTTTCATGTTCCCAGTGGCCCTGTTCGGTCTCGCCGCGCTGGCGCTCAACGTGGTGCAGATCGCCTCCCGGGGGCGCCGGGACTACACCGTCCTGGTCATCGCCCTGACCGCCGCCGCCTTCCTCACCGGAATCGCCGGCAGTGGGATGGGGATGTACATGGCGGGCACCACGCTCCACGGTGCCGCCGCCGCCACGATCCCCGGACTGTTCGCGCTGGCGAGCGGGATCGCCCTGGTGACCACGACCTTCGGCGCCCTGTGGGCGATCCTCAATTCCCTGCTCATCGGCGTGGCCCGCGTGATCCGGACCAGCTGAGCCTCCCCCCCGCTCCCCTACACTCCGCTGCCGACGTAGAATCCCCGGCAGCGGAGGACCTCGCGTGAACCGCAGCTGGATCGGCTACATCCTCGGTTGTCTCGTCGTCGCCGCGCTCGTCGCGGCCGGCGGGGCCGAGGTGCGCGCCCGTTGGGGTTCCTCGGCTGAACGCGCCCGCGAGCAATTCGCGGCGGCGGTCGGCCGGGGCGACTCCCAGGCCGCAGCGGCGGCGATCGCGGGGATGTCGGCGCGGGAGGCGGCCAGCGCGGAGGGGCGGTTGTTGCTCGCCGGCAACGCCCTGCTGGCCGGCGATGAGCAGGGCGCGCGGGCGCACCTGGGCGATCCGGCGTTGTTGCCCGAAGCGCAGCGCTGCGAGGGGCTCATGCTCCGGGCGGGGATCGTCAGGACCGAGACCGATCACGGCAACTACGCACAGGCCGTCGAGGACTACCGCGCGGTGATCGACGGGAGCGACCCTGGCTGCGCCGCGCTGCGGGGATCGGCGGTGGTGGGCCTGCGGGTCGCCTGCCTGCTCGCGGGCCACGGTCAACGGGCCTCTTGCCAGGGCTTCCCGTTGCCCCGGATGATGTCCGAGGCCGATCGGCAGCTACTCAAGTCGGTGGTCCTGGCGGGGGACGGCCACGAGGCGGCAGCCCTCGACCACGTGCGCCAGGCAGTCGACGGCGTGATCGCCGGGCAGAAGATCGGCTGCCCGGGCGTGAAGTGTCTACGGCGCTGGGCCCGTCCGGGGCGGTTGACCCCTGGTAGCGACCTGTCCCGGAGGGTGTCTCTGGCCGGCCGTCGCCTGGGACGAACCGAGGCGGACTGCGCTCTGTTCAGCGCCCCGGAGGAGTCCCTGTGACCCACCGCTGGCGACACGTCACCCGGGCCGCGGCGCTCGTCCTGCTGCTGACCGCAGGCTGGGCCGCGGCGGGATGTGTAGCCCCGGTCGACCTGCCCGTCGAGGCGGAGCGGGCGGCGGACTGCTGGGGACGCGCAGCCGGGGGGCGACTGTCCTGCGATGCGCTGGTGGAGTCCATCGCGGGCGCCATCGGCCTGACACCCGCGCCCATGGGCCAGATCCTCGATGCGGACGGCTGCGGTCCCCCCGTGGGGTGTTTCGAACCCGGCGCCGGTCCCGGCTCACCCGGAGCGATCCCGATCACCGGTGCGACCCCGCTGGGACTGTGGGACGAGGAGCCGGCTCGGAAATAAGACCGGTGCCCGCGCGTAGGGGAAGGGCGAGCGCGGCCCGTCGATGGAGGCCGCGGCAGGCGAAGGGAAGGTCGATGAGTTACGGATCCCAGCGCAGTGTCGGCACGGGTTATCTGTTGTGGGCCCTGGGCCTGATCGGTTTTTGTGGCATCCACCGTTTCTACATGGGCCGCTCCATCACCGGCCTGATCTAGCTCTTCACCGGGGGCCTGCTCTTCGTCGGCCAGATCGTCGATCTGATCCTGCTTCCCGGGATGGCGGAGGAGTAGCTCCGGGCCCGAGTCCGAGTCCGAGCCCGTTCTCTGCCCTCCACCCCCCGCCGATGGCATACTGGCCCCAGCCGCATATCCTGCGGCCCTGGGGTGAGGACCGATGAGCCGTCGTACAGTGCTGGCGCCTGCCGCTCGATTCCGGCCTGTGGCCGCCGCCGTTGTCCTGCTCGTGTTGCCCGGCTGCCCGGACGTCGGCGAGCGGTCCGTGGACGACGCGGGATTCCCGGCCCTGCGAACCGAGGTGTTGGTGGACGACGAGGACGGCGAGCCGGGGTTCAGCACCACGGGTGACGACTGGACCACGTGGGGCACCAACGGCTACGGGTTCGACGGCTCGGACACCAGCTACCACTACCTGTCCCACACCCTCGGCGGCGACGACCGGCGGGGAACGGCCACCTGGAGCCCGACTCTGCCCGAGGCGGGTACGTATCGCATCGAGACCTGGTTCCGCCGGACCGAGAACCGCACCGACGACACTTTCGGAGACGACGACACGGCGGCGGACGACGACGGCCCACCCGGCCCCGGGGGTGACTACGGCGACGGCGGCTGTGCCTGCGGCGTCCGCACGAAGGGGGACCGGCCCGTGGTCGGCGCCCTGCTGCTGACTGGCCTGCTGATGGTGATCCGCGGGCGGAGGAGGTCTCACCGATGAGATGGAATCGGGCGCTGGCGGTAACGTCGCTGGTCCTGGCACTGGCCGTATCGGGTGCGGCCCCCGCGGCCGCGTCCCAGGCCGGGCGTCTCGACGTCGACGGGAATGGGCGTCTGGACGTGCTGGTGCTCTACGACGGCCAGGGGGATCTGGGCAGCTTTGGCCACACCTACGCACTGGAACTGATCAACTTGCTGGGCCACTTCCCCGAGATCCGGGTCCGCTCCGAGGCGGCCGCCGACTACCAGTCGGGCGGGCTGCTCAACGAGGAGCTGACCTTCTACCTGGGTTCGGTCTGGGATGCCCCCATCGCTCCGGAGCTGTTCGAGGACTTCTTCGCCACGGATCGGCCGCTGGTATGGATCGGCACCAACCTATGGCAGCTGACGGGCGCCGACCCCGAGGGTTTCGCGGCGCGCTATGGCTTCACGTACCAGGACACCGACGAGGGTGAGGTCAACGGCAAGCGGACCGCCTTCTTCAGGGACGTGGCTTACAAGGGGCAGGTGCTGCGCAAGTACGACTACTGGGACGGGGGGGGCTGCACCCACGAATGTAATCCGGTGATCGCCGTCGTATCGGTGTCCGACCCGGAGCGGGTCGAGCTGCTGGCGAACATCCGCCACAGCGACAACGGTGAGGTGATCCCCTGGGTGCTGCGGTCGGGCAACCTGGCGGTGGTGACGGACAATCCCTTCACCTTCCTCCACGAGACGTCGCCCTACCTCATCTTCGCCGATCTACTGCACGATCTGGTCGGCATCGACCACGCCCCGAGCCAGCAGGCCCTGTTCCGGCTCGAGGATGTCCACCCCCGGGTCGAACCCTCGGCCATCCGGAAGGTGACCGACGAGCTGAAGCGCGGCCGGCAGCGGCCGTGGAACATCGCGGTGATCCCCGCGTACCGGGATCCCCTGGGTGTCTACAACGACGGCCTGCCCTACGGCATCTCCATCGGCTCCAAGCGGGCCAAGGACTGGCGGTTCGAGATGGAGCGGGCCATGGATCACGGGGCCCAGCTGGTGCTCCACGGTTGCACCCACCAGTACGGGACGACCCCCAACCCAGTCAACGCGGTCAGCGGCGCGGACTTCGAGTTCTGGGACGCCATCGAGGACACCTACGTCCCGGAGGACTCCTACGAGTACGTGGAGCAGCGGCTTACCGCCGCGGTCGAGCGGCTCGAGCAGCAGGGCTGGAGCGCCTGGGCCTTCGAGCCCCCCCACTACCGTGCATCGACGCTGGACTACCTGGCCTTCCCGCGGTTCTTCGACACGACCTACCAGCGGGCGGTCTACGAGCCCTACTCGGTGGAGCAGGGTGGCGCGACGCTGACCTTCGAGGACGTCCAGGCGTCGGCGGACGCAATCCTCTGGGACGAGGCCCGCGTGACCACCCAGGCGGCCTCCTTCGGCACCCAGTTCTTCCCCTACCTGATCGAGCGGGACGTCTATGGCCAGCGGGTTGTGCCCGAGAACCTGGGCAACCTGACCCCGGCGACCTGGGCCAGCGGCGAACGGGACGTGCGGACCGTGTCCGACATCCTCGAGGCGGCCGAGGCCAACCTGGTCAACCGCTGCGCCTTCGCCAGCTTCTTCTACCACCCCCAGCTGATCATCCGCCCCGACGTTCCCGGGGCAGGCGGCCCCCAGGTGTTGCAGCGGCTGATCGCAGGCATCGAGGCGCTGGGCTACACCTTCGTGCAGGCTTCGGAGCTGGAAGCGCCCCGGCCACTGCCGGTGGAATAGGTCGATGCAACCGACGATCACGATGGCGCCTTCCGACCTGCTCCGCCTGGTGCTGGCGCTGCTCGGCGCCGCGTTGCTGCCCCTGGCTTCCTGCGACGGGTGGAGCAACACCGACGACGACAGCGCGGACGACGACGACGATGACGACGACGACGACGACGACGACGACGACACCACCGAGGATCCCTGCGACGGCGCCGATCCCACCGATTCTTGCTGCGTGGATCCCCTGCCCCAGATCTTCGTCTGTTCCCCCGATGTGCCCGCGAGCCAGGTGGTCACCGGGGTGTTCACCAGCTGGGAGCTGGGCACCGTCGAGTTCGCCACCACCGACGGTCCGACCTACGACTTCCAGATCGATGGCCACATCACCTCGTTCGTGCTGCTGCCCGACCTGTCCGGGTTCGAGGTCTCACTGATCCAGGAGTTCGGCGACGAAGGCGACTGTGGCGGCGACGGTCCCCGCGACAGCGTGTTGTACGTCTACCGGGAGGTGGACGAGGACGAGGAACTCCAGCTCCTGATCGGGTCCAGCTCGTCGGCCCACATGGCGGGCTGGACGATCAACAGCCCGTCCAACACGTCCTCGTGCCTGGCCCGCCCCGGGGGTGAAGACGCCTGCCACGAGTTCGTCCACAACCGGCCCCTGTTCCTGACCCACGACATCCCCGACCCCCACGAGCTGTACCAGGGCACCGAGGCGCTGATCGACGGCTTCGACGTGATGATCACCGTGGCCCAGAGCGGCTCGGGGTCCTATGACTGTCCTGACGGCCCGGGGCTCGAGCTGGATAACTGGCTGATCCGCCCCCACGAGGAGTGATCCCGGACCGGGAGAGGGATAATGCAGTGCTGATCATCGAGGTCGGATCACGCCGAGCCCACCTTCCACGGATCATCATGGTCCCGTCCCGCGCCCGAGCGTGATACAAATTCAGATAGCTACCTCCGGTTTCGACAAGAGAAGGAGTCCGCCGATGACGAGTCGCCCCGCCACTTCCGCCTGGACCCTACGCCCCTGGACCCTGGCGGCGTTCCTGGTCGCCATCGGCCTGTCGGCCGCCCCGGCCCAGGCCCAGGTGATCGATTGTCTGGTGATCAGCAACTACGGGTACGCCACCGTCGCGTCGGACTTCGCCCCCTACATGCCGGACATCTCGTTCGACACCTGGGACGCGGACACCACCCCGAGCGACGCGTTGCTGGACAGCTACGATCTGATCCTGCTGTTCGAGAACGGCCACTTCAGCAACTCCAACAACACCGGCGAGGCCATCTACGACTGGTACATGGAAGGCGGCCGCGGGCTGGTGCTCGGGACCTTCTACTGGCAGGAGCCCGGGTATGGCAGCGGCTGGGGCTCGCTGGACGACATCGTGCCGATGGACCCCGCGGATCGTGGCTGCGAGTACGGCGGCGACAGCCTGGACGCGGGCTCGATCGTCACCCACGACCTCACCGACGGCGTCTCCTCCCTGTACTGCGGTTCCTACCGCGGTGGCGTCAAGGCGGCCAACGGCGCCTCCACTGTGGCGCTGTGGACGACACCCAACGCCGAGGGAGGGGACGATCCGGTGATCGCGTACCACACCAACGACGGTGGGCGGATGGTCGGTGTTTCCGCGTTCCCCGACTACCCCGCCTACGGGGGTTGCACCGGCGACTTCCACACCATCTTCTACAACGCCCTGCTATGGGCCGCCGATGCCATCTGCACCGACGCTGACGGCGACGGCTACAACGACGTGGCCTGTGGGGGCGACGACTGCGACGACGCCGACATCGACGTCTATCCGGGCGCCGACGAGTACTGCAACGGCCTGGACGACGACTGCGACGGCACGGTGGACGAGGATGACGCCCTCGACGTGCTGACCTGGTACGAGGACTACGACGCCGACGGGTACGGCAACGCGGCGGTGACCGACGACGAGTGTGACGTGCCCACCGGCTACGTGGACAATCCGGACGACTGCGACGACACCGACCCGGCCCAGTACCCGGGCGCGGACGAGTACTGCAACGACGAGGACGACGACTGCAACGGTGTGGCCGACGAGGACTACGCGCTGGACGCCAGCACCTGGTACCTGGACGCCGACGGGGACGGCTACGGCGACCTGGCCGTGCCCTACGTCGGGTGCGATCAGCCGGCGGACTACGTGAGCGACTCGACGGACTGCGACGACACGGACGCCGCCCAGTATCCGGGCGCGGACGAGTACTGCAATGGCGAGGACGACGACTGCGATGGCGTGGTCGACGAGGACGACGCGTTGGACGTGCAGACCTGGTACCTGGACGCGGACGGCGACGGCTACGGCACGGCGAGCGTGACCGACATCGCGTGCGCCCAGCCCGGCGGCTTCGCGGCCACGTCGGACGACTGCGACGACACCGATCCCGCGGTCAATCCCGGCGCGGACGAGTACTGCAACGGGGTGGACGACGACTGCGACGGGGCCATCGACGAGGCCAACGCCGTCGACGTGGTGACCTGGTACGACGATCAGGACGGGGACGGCTACGGCAACCCGGCGGTGAACGTGACGACCTGCGACCAACCCTACGGGTTCGTGGCCGACGGCACCGACTGCAACGACTTCCTGGCCCAGGTCTACCCGGGCGCTCCGGAGCTCTGCGACAGCATCGACAACGACTGCGACGGGGACGTGGACGAGGGTCTGGCGGCACAGAACTGGTACCCGGACGGGGACGGCGACGGATTCGGTGAGGCCGGCTCCCAGCCCGTGAACGACTGCGCGGCACCGCCGGGGTACGCGGATCTCACCGGCGACTGTGATGACACCAACGGCGGCATCAACCCGGGCGCAGACGAGCTGTGCGACGGCATCGACAACGACTGCGACGGGCAGATCGACGAGGACGGCGCCGCCGATGTGCAGGTCTGGTACCAGGACCTGGACGGAGATGGGTACGGCAACCCGGCGGTGGCCGACCTTGACTGCGATCAGCCCGGTGGCTTCGTGGACAACGACGAGGACTGCAACGACGCGGCTGGCATCGTCCATCCGGGCGCCGACGAGTACTGCAACGGCCAGGACGATGACTGCGACGGCGTGGTCGACGAGGAGGACGCGGTCAATGCCCAGACCTGGAACGCCGACGCGGACGGGGATGGTTTTGGCGATCCTGCCGTCGACGAGCTGGGCTGTTCCGCGCCCGCGGACTACGTGGGCAACGCGGCGGACTGTGACGACACGGATCCGGCGATCAACCCGGCAGCGGACGAGCTGTGTAATGGCGTGGACGACGACTGCGACGGTACCGTCGACGAGGCCGACGCCCTCGACGTCGTCGACTGGTACCTGGACCTGGACGGCGACGGCTTCGGGGACCCGGCGGTCAGCGAGCTGTCCTGCGATCAGCCGGTGAATCACGTGCTCGATGGCGCCGACTGCGACGACAGCGATTCGACCATCAACCCGGACGCGGACGAGGTTTGCGACGGCCTCGACAACGACTGTGACGGGGTGGTCGACGAGGACGACGCCGTCGACGCGGGCGTCTGGTACGGCGACGGCGACGGCGACGGCTACGGCGATCCCGGGGACACCGTGGTCGCCTGCGAGCCGCCGCAGGGGTACGCGGACCTGCCCGGAGATTGCGACGACAGCGACCCCGCGGTCAATCCGGGAGCGGACGAGATCTGCAACGGCGGCGTGGACGACGACTGCGACCCGACCACCGACGAGGAGGCCGACACCGACGGGGACGGGTTCACCATCTGCGACGGGGACTGCGACGATGCCGACGGTGGCGTCAACCCGGACGCCGAGGAGATCTGCAACGGCGTGGACGACGATTGCGATCCGACCACCATCGAGTACGAGGATGGCGACGGCGACGTGTGGACCATCTGCGACGGCGACTGCGACGACACCGATGACGAGGTCCACCCGGGTGCGCCCGAGCAGTGCGACGGCCTCGACAATGACTGCGATGGCCTCCTACCCCCGGATGAGACCGACGGTGACGGTGACGACTTCATGCTCTGCGACGCCGACTGCGACGACGCCGATCCCCTCACTTACCCGGGCGCGCCCGAGCAGTGCGACGGGATCGACAACGACTGCGATCAGCAGGTGGACGAGGACGTGGACGAGGATCTGGACGGTGACGGGTACAACGCCTGCCAGGGGGATTGCGACAGCGGCGACGCTGACGTCTACCCCGGCGCCCCGGAGATCTGCGACGGCAAGGACAGCGACTGCGACGGCGTCCTGCCGGCGGACGAGCTGGACGAGGACAACGACGGCTACGGGCTGTGCGACGGCGACTGCGACGATCTGGACGACGATCTGAACCCGGCCGACGTGGACGGCGACGGCTACTCCACCTGCGACGACGACTGTGACGACGAGGACGACTCGCTGGATCCCGGCGACGCGGACCACGACGGGTACTCGAGCTGCGACGGAGACTGCGACGACACCGACGACTCGCTGACTCCCGAGGACGCCGACGCCGACGGCTATTCCAGCTGCGATGGCGACTGCGACGACGAGTCCGAGGACGTGTTCCCCGGCGCGGAGGAGATCTGCGGCGACGGCCTCGACAACGACTGCGACGGAGTGGCCGACGACGTGGACGCCGACGGCGATGGGTACGTGGGCGAGGACTGCGATGGCGAGGACTGCGACGACACCGACGGGGACATCCACCCGGATGCCGGCGAGGTGTGTGACGACGGCGTGGACAACGACTGCGATGGTCTGGTCGACGCCGGGGACGGCGACTGCGATGCGGGCGACGACGACACCACCGACTCGGCCGACGACGACGTCGGGGATCTGACCGGGGGCTGCGACTGCCAGAACGACCTGGCCCAGACCCGCACCGCTGGCGCTCTGGCACCCCTGGCGCTGATCGCCCTGACGATCCTCCGCCGCCGCGGTCGCTGATCGGGGGTTACTTCCCTTCCTCGCCGGACGCCCGCCGCGACTGGTAGTGGACCAGCTCCTCGTCGCGAACCGTCCGCGAGATCTTGCGCCCGTCGGCCAGCTCCTGCAGGTGGTCCCGGTAGATCACACCCGACCCGGGCTGGCCGATGTAGATCGGCAGCTTGGTCAGGTCACCCGCGCGCAGCACCGAGCGGATGGCGGTGGTCGGGAACACCACCTCGGCGCACAGCACCCGGCCACCCCGCTGGGCGGGGAGCAGCCGCTGGGTGATCACCGCGGCCAGTCCGGCGCCCAGGGTGTACTGGATGCGGGCGTGGTGTTCGGACGTGAACGAGCCGATGATCCGGCCCAGGGCCGATGTCGAGTCCTCGGCGTGGATCGTCGAGACCACGAGGTGGCCCATCTCGGCGGCCTTGAGCACCTGCTCGATGGTCGCCGGCTCCCGCATCTCGCCCACGTAGATCACGTCCAGCGCCTCGCGCAGCCCGGCCTGCACGCCGTCGGCGAAGGTGTCCACGTGCATGCCGACCTCGCGCTGGATGAACATCCCCTTCTTGTCCTCGAAGATGTACTCGATGGGATCTTCGAGGGTGAGCAGGGTGGCCGGCCGGGTCAGGTTGATGTGCTCCAGGAAGGAGACCGCGGTCATGGTCTTGCCCTGACCGGTGGCCCCGGCGACCAGGATCAGGCCGCTGCGAAGATTCTTGAGGGTCTTCAGCGACCGGGGCGGCAGGCCGATGCGTTCGAGCGGCCATACGTCCTGGGAGATGCGGCGGATCACCCCGTAGGCCCCGTTGTTGGCCGTGCCGATGTGGACCCGGTAGCGGGTCGCCCCCTCGGCATGGACCAGGTCCGCCTCCCGCCGCACGCGGAAGCGATCCGCGTCGGCCTGGGTGAAGAAGCAGGCGATGACGTGGTTCATGTGCTTGTCGGTCAGCGGATCGGTCTTGTAGCGGGTGACCGAGCCGTCGATCTTGAACAGCACCGGCTCGCCGATCTTCAGGTAGAAGTCGGTGGCTCCGGCTTCGGCCATCGAACGCAGGATGTCCCGGACGCTCAGGGCCCGCTCACCGAGCCGGACGAAGGGCTGATCGTAGGCCTTTGCGTTCACCATGGGGGCTCTCCTCCTGCTGCTGCCCGCTGCTCGCAGCCAAGAGACTACACGAACTCGGTCGCGAATCCGGAACCCAGAACGAAACCGGCCGACGGGTCTCCCCGCCGGCCGGTGAGTCTTTCGCTACTCCCGCGGGGGGACTAGACCAGGCCGTGGGCCATCATCGAGTTGGCGACCTTGAGGAAGCCGGCGATGTTCGCGCCGTTGATCAGGTTGCCGGGGGTGCCGTAGTCGGCGGCGGCCTTCTGGCACGAGGCGTGGATGTTGATCATGATCTGGTGCAGCCGGGCGTCGGTCTCCTCGAAGGTCCAGGAGAGACGCTGGCTGTTCTGGCTCATCTCCAGCGCCGAGGTGGCCACGCCGCCGGCGTTGGCGGCCTTGGCCGGGCCGTAGAGCACGCCGCTGTTCACGAAGACCTCGGCGGCCTCGGGCGTGGACGGCATGTTGGCACCCTCGCCCACGGCCACGCAGCCGTTGTCGACCAGGATCTGGGCCGAGTTGGCGTCGATCTCGTTCTGGGTCGCCGAAGGCATCGCGATGTCACACTTGACGGTCCAGATGTCCTTCCAGGTCGGGGAGAACTCGGCGCTGGGGCGCTTGGCGGCGTACTCGCTGATGCGGCCGCGCTCGACCTCCTTGATCTGCTGGATCAGGTCCAGGTCGAGCCCCTCGGGGTCGTGGACGAAACCCTGGGAGTCGGAGCAGGCGATGCACTTGCCGCCCAGCTCGTGGACCTTCTGGATGGTGTAGATCGCCACGTTGCCGGAGCCGGACACCACGACGTTCTTGCCCTCGAAGGAGTCGCCCTTGGTCTTGAGCATCTCGTTGACGAAGTAGGTGCAGCCGTAGCCGGTGGCCTCGGTGCGGACCAGCGAGCCGCCCCAGTCCAGCCCCTTGCCGGTCAGGATGCCCTGGAACGCGTTGGCGTTCTTCTTGTACATCCCGAACAGGTAGCCGATCTCACGGCCACCCACGCCGATGTCGCCGGCCGGGACGTCCGTGTCGGGGCCGATGTGGCGCCACAGCTCACCCATGAAGCTCTGGCAGAAGCGCATCACTTCGGCGTCACTCTTGCCCTTGGGGTCGAAGTCCGAACCGCCCTTGCCGCCGCCGATGGGGGTGCCGGTCAGGCTGTTCTTGAAGATCTGCTCGAAGCCGAGGAACTTGATGATGCTCAGGTTCACCGAGGGGTGGAAACGGAGGCCGCCCTTGTAGGGGCCCAGGGCGCTATTGAACTCGACGCGGAAACCGCGGTTGACGTGGATATTGCCGTCGTCGTCCGACCAGGGAACGCGGAACTGGATCGCGCGCTCGGGCTCGATGATCCGCTGGATGATCTTCTGGCTGCGGTACTCGGGGTGCCGTTCCAGAACCGGGACGATGGAATCCACCACTTCCTGTACAGCCTGGTGGAATTCGGGCTGATTCGGATCCCGTTTTGTTACCTGGGCCATGATCTCGTCGACGAGCATGAGACTATCTCCAGTGTTTGGGAAAGTCGTCGAAACGGATGGGGGAGCTTGTCACTGGCAAACCCACCTTCGCGCCAAGGATTGGGGTTGCCTATCACGCAGAGCAAAGGGCGTCAACACGCGTGCCCGGCGCGTGCGCGCACGCGATCCTGCGCGCACGCGATCCTGCGCGCACGCCATCGTGCGCGCTCGCAGTGAGGTAGAATGAGGGAGTCAGCGGCCAAGAGGAGATGAACGGTGTCGGAGTCCAACGACAGCAGCCCCGCCGAACTGGCAGAACGCACCCATCTGAGCCTTGGCGGCGGCTACGATCTGATGAAGCGCCGCATCGGCGAGATCCTGCTGGTGTCGAGCCTCTACGACTCGTTCATCCTCGAGGAGGACGGCCACCTCGGCGATCGGATCCTGGCCGACTTCGTCGACCTCCACCTCCGCTACGCCCCCCGCGTGACCCGGGTCTCGACCGCCAAGAAGGCGCTCGCGTTGATGCGCCATCGGCGCTTCGACCTGGTGCTGACCATGATGCGGCTGCCGGACATGGACGTGTTCGACCTGTGCCGCAAGGTCAAGCGGCGTTATCTGGGCACGCCCGTGGTGGTGCTGGCCTACGAGAGTGTGGAGCTGTCCCAGCTCCTCGAGGACGTGGACTCGTCGGTGGTGGACCACGTGTTGGTCTGGTCCGGGGATTCGCGGCTGCTGCTGGCCACCATCAAGCTGATCGAAGACGCGTGGAACGTGGACCACGACACCCGCCAGGGGGGGGTTCGTACCCTGTTGCTGGTGGAGGACTCGGTGCGGCGGCTGTCGTCCTTCCTGCCGATGGTCTACGCCGAGATGATGACCCAGACCCGCAACGTGATGGCCGAGGGTCTGAACTACGTGGACAAGCTGCTGCGGATGCGGACCCGGCCCAAGATCCTGCTGGCCCGCGACTATGACCAAGCCGTCGAGATCTACGAGCGCTACGAACGCAACATGATGGCCGTCATCTCCGACGTTCGCTTCCCCCGCGGCGGCAAGTTGGACGCCGGTGCCGGCCTGGATCTGGTTCGCTGCATCCGGGACCGACGCCCGGCGGTGCGCGCAGTGCTGCACTCGTCGGATTCCGCGAACCGGGACGCCGCCCACGAGGCGGGCGCCTTCTTCCTGGACAAGAACTCGCCCACATGGCTCCAGGATCTGTCCGGGTTCTTCGTCGACCACCTGGGATTCGGTGACTTCATCTTCCGCAACGGCCCCAGCGAACCCGAGCTGGACCGCGCGTGCAACATCCGGGAGATGGAGGAGAAGATCCTCACCATCCCCGACGAGTCGGTGACCTTCCACCTGTCCCGCCACCACCTGTCTACCTGGCTGCAGGCCCGCGGTGAGTACGGGATGGCTGATCGGCTGCGGATGCACTCGCTGGAGGAATTCACCGACCTCGTGGGAGCCCGGCAGCTGGTGGCGTCGGAGCTGCGCGAACTGCGCGCCGCCCGCCGCCGGGGGGTGGTCTCGGACTTTAGCCGCACTGACGTGGATCCCGCGTCGCCCTTCGTGCGGATCGCCACCGGATCACTGGGGGGCAAGGGGCGGGGGATCGCCTTCATGGCGGCGCTGCTGGCCCGCCTCCAGCTGGACCGGAAGTTCGACGGCGTCCGGATCACCGTTCCCCAGACCGGGGTGATCGGCACCGACGCCTTCAGTCAGTTCCTGGAGAGCAACAACCTGGAGAAGCCGGCCATCGAGATCGAGGACGACGACGAGATTGGCCGGATGTTCCGGTCGGCGGCCCTCCCCGCCGACCTGGAGACCGATCTGCGAGCCCTGCTGGGCAAGGTCCGCTTCCCGCTGGCCGTGCGCTCTTCGAGCCTGCTGGAGGACTCCCTGTTCCAGCCCTTCGCCGGGCTGTACTCGACGTACATGATCCCCAACAATCACCCGGACATCGAGGTGCGGCTGCGGCAGCTGACCGACGCGATCAAGCTCGTGTACGCCTCGACCTTCTTCCAGGCGCCAAAGTCCTACATCCGCTCCACCACGTTCCGGGTGGAGGAGGAGAAGATGGCGGTGGTCATCCAGCGGCTGGCCGCCAACCGTCACGACGATGTCTGTTACCCCAACTTCGCGGGGGTGGCCCAGTCCCACAATTTCTACCCCGTGGGCAGGCTGAAGGCCGAAGAGGGGCTGGCCCACGTGGCGCTGGGGCTGGGCAAGACAGTGGTGGAGGGGGGCTCGGTGCTGCGCTTTTCGCCGGCACGCCCGGGGATCCTGCCCCAGTTCGCCACCACGACCGACGTGATGCGCAACTCCCAGCGCGAGTTCTACGCCCTGGACCTGTCCAACCCCTACGTGCGGATCCGGCCGGGGGGCGAGGGTCCGTTGGTCCGGCTGGACCTGGAGCGAGCCGAGCGGGATCAGACCTTGCACCCCATCGGCTCGGTGTTCGTCAAGGGCGATGGGGTGCTGCGGGATGGCCTCTACCACGACGGCCCCCGCTACGTGACCTTCGCCCATGTGCTCAAGTCCGAGCTGTTCCCGATGGCCGTCATCCTGGAGCAGCTGCTGGATGTCTGCCGCCGCAGCATGGGCAGCGAGGTGGAGATCGAGTTCGCGGTCAACCTGTTCCCCCCCGAACAGGACGTGCACGAGTTCGCGGTGGTGCAGTGCCGGCCGCTGGCGACCACCGGTGAGCGGGGAGTGGTCACCCTGGACGGTGTCGAACGGAGCGAGGCCTTGTGCTGGACCGACCAGGCGCTGGGCAACGGGGTGGTCAACGACATCACCGACGTGGTCTATGTCGGCCCCGACCGCTGGGATGCGGCGAAGACCGTGGAGATCGCCCGCGAGGTGGGGGAGGTCAACGCCCTGCTGGAGACCGAGGGCCGGCGCTCGATCCTGGTGGGGATCGGCCGATGGGGCACCGCCGACCACTGGCTCGGAATCCCGGTGAACTGGAACGAGATCTCCAGCGCCAAGGTGATGGTCGAGTGCGGCACCGCCGAGTCCTCGGTGGAGCCGTCCCAGGGATCCCACTTCTTCCACAACCTGACCTCGTTCCAGATCGGCTACCTGACGGTGCAGCCGGGGCAGGCCGACGCGGTCATGGACTGGTCGCGCCTGGCGGCGGCCCCCGTCGTGCGCGAGCTGAAGTACGTGCGCCACGTGCGCTTCGCCGCGCCCCTGCGGGTGTTGCTGGACGGCAGCAAGGGACAGGGTGCGATCCTGATGCCGGAAGAGGGCTGACGGGCGCGCAGTGCAGGTGTTGTGCAATGCGATCTGGCGGAGATGGGGGTGGCTGGCCTTGTTCCCAGTGCTCGTCGGCTGTCCCTCTCCGGCCGACGACGACGCGACCGCCGACGACGACGCGACCGCCGACGACGACGCGACGGAGGACGACGATTCCACGGGGGACGACGACGACAGCGTCGATTGTGATCTGACCGTCCCGGACGACGTCGCCACCCTCCACGCCGCCCTCGGCGCCGCCCCCGAGGCCGGCCTGATCTGTGTGATGCCGGGGACCTACCACGAATCGCTGCTGCTGGACGGTCTGCCCGTGCGGTTGCGGGGGCTCGACGGCCCGGCGGCCACCGTCATCGATGCGGGCGGAGCCGGACCTGCCCTGGTCGTCGACAGCGACCTCGACGGCTTCGTCGTGGAGGGATTCACCCTCACCGGAGGGCTCGCCGAGCGGGGAGGGGGCATACGAATCGATGACGGCTCGCCCCTTCTGCGCGATCTGATCATCGACGGGAACCAGGCCTCCGAGCGCGGCGGCGGGATCCACGTGAGCGGCGGTGCCCCGCTGCTGGAATCCGTGATCGTCCGCGGCAACCAGGCCGACGGCGACGGCGGCGGGCTCTCCGTGGCCGGTGGCGTCATCGACTTCTCCGGCGGCCAGGTGGTTGGCAACAGCGCTGGCGATGACGGCGGTGGCCTCTACCTCTCGTCCGGGGGAACCTGGTTGCGGAGCACAGAGATCAGCGGCAACGAGGCGGCGGAGAAGGGAGGCGGGCTCTACGTCATCTCGTCCGACCTGCAGGCCGACCGGGTATTGCTCGCCGACAACACCGCCGGCACCCGGGGCGGGGGTGCCCTGATCGACGACGCCGACATCGAGCTGCGCTCGACCGTGTTCCGCGACAACGTCGCTGGCGACGACGGCGGCGGGCTGCTGGTGGCCGGCTGCGCCCCCGCCCTGGACGGCGTGGTGCTCTACGCCAACAGCGCGGGCGGCGACGGCGGCGGCCTGTTCGCCGAGAACGCCCAGCCCGCGCTGACCCACGTGGCCGCGCTGGACAACCACGCCGTGGGCGACGGGGGCGGCCTGTCGGTCCACCAGGGGGAGTTGGTCGCACGTCAGTTGATCGCGGCAGGCAACCTGTCCGAGGACGACGGCGGCGGCCTGGACGTCAACGGCTCGACCCTCTCCCTGTCGTTCGCCAGCATCGTCAGCAACGGCTGCTTCGATGCGGGCGGCGGCCTGTACCTGTGGGAAGTGGACGCCACCCTCGACCACGTCGACCTCAGCAACAACCTGGCTGCCACCCACGGCGGCGGCCTGGTCTGCGACGGTTGCGCCCCGGCGATCCGCTGGGGCAACGTCTGGGCCAACCTGCCCACCAACGTCGAATCCGAAACCGGCGACCCCACAGGCGCCGATGGCAACATCGCCGTCCATCCCGCCTACATCCTCGACTCCGGCACCGACCTGCTCGCCTGGGACCTGCACCTGGCCCGCACCTCCGAGCTTGTGGACGCCGGCGATCCCACGACGCCGGACCCCGACGGCTCCCCCGCCGACATCGGCGCGTACGGCGGCTCCGACGCCGCCGGCTGGGATCGGGACGGCGACGGCTACCCAGAGTGGTGGCAGCCCGGGCCCTACGAGCCCGCGATCTACCCCGGCGCGGGCTGGGACTGCGATGACCTGGACGGCTCGGTGGACCCGGGGAACGGCTGCTAGGATCTCGGACTCGGACTCGGACTCGGACTCGGACTCGGCCTCGGACTCGGCCTCGGCCAATCTTCCGGACCATCCCGCCCACACCTACGACTACGAGATCGAAAAAAAGGGGAGGAGGGGAGTGGCAGCACCGTACGGTCTGCAGCTTGGTGCTGGATGGAGTTAGGATCACGGCATGCGACGAAATCTGTCTGTACTCGCCTGGCCGTCGCCTTGCTCGCCGCGACTCCGTGCGTGGCGGAGGTCGCCGAGGAGGCTGCTTACGTCCGCTACCTGCACCTCGACGCGGGCCGCTCCGCTGACGCGGTAGCCGAGGCCAGCGAGCTGCTCGCTCGCCACCCGGACTCGCTGCTCGCCCACGACGCCTACCTGTTTGCCGGGTTCAACAACGGCGAGGGCGCGCGGCTTCGGGAGCAGTACCGCCGCTGGTACGAGGAGCAGCCCGACAGCGACCTGCGGCGGGTGACCTTCGCGGCCATCCTGGGCCGTTACAACCTGGAGTCGTACGACCGGCTGGCCGAGGTTGAGGCCCTGCTGGATCCGCTGCCCACGGGACAGGAGGATCGAGTGTACGCGCTGCTCGTCTTGCTGACCCCGAACCTCATCGTGGGCAACGCCGACGCCATCACAACCCACCGCGCCGCGCTGGCCGAACTGGATCCGGGGGACGGCCCGCTGGCTGCGTGGGCGCTCTCTGAGCGCATCTACCTGTCCGGCGTGACCCGGCCCCTGGCCCGGGCCATACGCGAGGCGTACCTCCACCACCCCTACGAGTTCGCCACCGCCGGGGTGCTCTGGCAGGAGGGTGTCGCCGGCCCGGCCCTGGAACGCGCTCGCGCCCGGGCCCTGGCCGACGCTGCGGTGCTGGCGGAGGACGACGATCCCGTGCTCGTGTCGGCGGCCTCATTTGTGTACCTGCGGGCGGGAGACAACGACACGCGGAATCGTCTGCGGATGAGGCTCGCGGAGCTGGATCCTGCCGGATACTGGACCCCGGCGGATGTGCAGGCGATCTGGGATGCGAAGGAAGGGCTTTCCACCGAGGCCGCCCTGGCCGCCCTGGAGTCGCTCGAGGGGACGACGCCGGCGGCGGGGCGCGCGCGTGTGGCCCTGGAGTGGGGCCGGGCGTCTCTGCTGGAGAGGGCTGGCCGGCCAGAGGAGGCGGTGGATGCCTGGGCCGCCGCCTGGGCGGCGGGGCCGGACCTGGACAGCGGGTACGTACGCTTGGCCGTCCGGACCTACGGCAGTATTGCCGCCGAGAGCGGCCACGGGGTGGAGGAGGCGTTGGCCCAGGTGGAACGGACGCTGGCCGCCGTCGAGGGGCAGGACTGGGGTGATCCACACGAGTGGCGCGTGATCGGGCGGGAGCGCTGGGAGGAGAACCAGTCCAACACCGTGGCGTGGATGCTCCAGGTCCGCGCGGAGCTGCTGGAGTCCCTGGGGCGGGCCGACGAGGCGTTGCTCGACCGGCAACGGGCCTTCCGGCTGTTCGACGATCCCTGGATCGAGGTGGCTCTGGGCCACGCCCTGCTGGCCCGGGGCCGGGAGGCGGCAGCGTTCCACCACCTGTCGCGGGGACTCGCCCGCGGCGGCGGCGACGACGCGACCCTGCCCACCCTCGAGCAACTGTATCCGTCTCAGCCCGTCTAGTGCCCCGGGGGGCTGGAGGCGTACCTCGCGGACCTGATGGCGGCGGCGGTCGATGGTGATCCGCTGGCGCGGAATCAGGACCACATCCGCCGCCTCCGCGCTGAGCAAGAGGCTGCCGACGATCCGGCTGCGGGGCCGACTCTCGCCTTCCACGACTACGAGATGATCCCGGTGGCGCCGGGCGAGTTCCTGATGGGGAGCCCGGAGAGCGAGCGGCAGCGCGGGCTGGACGAAGGGCAGCACCCGGTGCGGCTCACCCGGGGATTTGCGCTGGGGGTGACCGAGGTGCCCATCGAGCTGTTCGAGGCGGTGATGGGGCGCCTGCCCGACGACCGGCGGCGGACCAACCGGCCGATCGTGGGGGTGAGCTGGTACCGGGCTGTGGACTTCTGCAACCGGCTGTCCGCACTCGACGGGCTGACCCCGGCCTACCGGATCGAGGAAGGCGTGGTGACCTGGGATCCCGCCGCGGACGGTTATCGGCTGCCCACCGAGGCGGAGTGGGAGTACGCCGCGCGGGCCGGCGAGGGCACCCTGTACGCGGGCTCGGACAAGCTGGAGAAGGTGGCCTGCCACGGCGAGAACTCCGGGTTCTACTGCCCCCTGGGGAGCTACAAGGCCAACGCCTGGGGTTTCGTCGACATGAGCGGCAACGTCTGGGAGTGGTGCTGGGACGGGGATGGCGACTACGGAGAAGGGGAGGAGGTGGACCCGGTCCGCATCGTGACCACCCGCTTCCGGATCGCCCGCGGCGGTTCCTTCCGCCACAAGAAGGCCCCGACGTTCCGCGTCGCCAACTGCGAGACCTCCGACGCGGGATCGCGGCACGTGGATCTGGGTTTGCGGATTGCGCGGACGTTGGTCTCCGGGGCCGAGGCCGAGTCCGAGACCGAGTCCGAGACCGAGTCCGAGACCGAGACCGAGTCCGAGACCGAGTCCGAGACAGACTGACGGCTCCCGCAGGCTCCTAGCCCTCGGGCACTTCCCATGTGTGACAGTACAGGCAGCTGTCCCGCATCACCTGGGCCGACACGTACCCGTTGCAGCCGTCCTTATGACAGTCCACGCAACCCAGCGGCGCAGTGGGGTCTTCGCAGGTCAGGCCGACGCAGCCGCAGGTCTCGGCGTGCTCGGTATCGGTAACCTCTCCGGACGGGCCGTCGTGACAGAAGTTGCAGACGTAGTGCTGCTTGCTCACCGCCGCCTCGTCGCTGACGGCGCACAGGTGGCAGTCGAAGCAGGTCATGTCCCCCGGCATCTCGCTGCCGCACCAGATCTGTCCGCCCTCCACGTAGTACGGGGTCAGCAGCGACTCCTCCTCGACACACTCTTCGGTCGTGTCGTCGTCGTCGACCGCGGACTTTCTGACGCAGCCAGCGCCCAGTATCAGGGCCGGGAGCAGCAGGACCGAGAGCAGCGGGATCAGGCGGAAGTCCATCGATCGCATGGCGACAGTATAGTGGCGGGTCCGGGTAACGCCGACAAGCCCGTGGCCCCTGGATCCGTCCGGGACTGAACCGGGGTATGCTGGCGGGCCATGACGCCCAGACAAACCATCCCCATTGTGCTGCTGGCAGCGCTCGCGACGGGCCTGTCGGGCTGCCCCGGCCACACGCGCGCCGCCCGCCAACTCCAGATCGACAGCTTCGACCGCGCGTGGAGCCGCGTGCAGGAGGTCTACCCCGATCCGACGATGAACGGCGTCGACTGGGAAGCTGCCCGGGAGGAGTTCCGGCCCCGGGCCGAGGAGGCCACCACCGCGGGAGCGCTTCGGCCGGTGCTGGAGGAGATGTTCGCCCTGCTGGACACCTCCCACCTGGAGATCATCGCGGGCGATCTACAAGCGACTCTGGCGGAGGCAGCCGAGGCCGCACGCAAGACCGTACACGCCACCTCGGACTCGGACTCGGACTCGGACTCGGACCCGGACCCGGACCCGGACTCGGACCCGGACCCGGACTCGGACCCGGACCCGGACCCGGACCCGGACCCGGACCCGGACGACGACGACGACGACGACGGCTTCGGCTACGGCGACGTGGGTCTGCAGCTGCGGCTGGTGGGCGACCAGGTGCTGGTCACCGACCTGGATCCGGACGGCCCCGCAGCCGCGGCCGGTGTCGAGCTGGGCTGGCTGGTCACCGACATCGGCGGGCTCGACGTGGCCGCCTTCGTGCCCCGCGTCGCTGAACAGATGCCCGACCAACGGGACCGCGAATTGCGGATATCGATGCTGGTCAATGGCGCTCTGGGGGGCAAGGCTGGCCGCCCGCTGGCCCTCGCGCTGCTCGACGGTGACTACCAGCCGGTCGAACTGTCCATCGAGCGGCGCCCGCCCCCGCGGGAACCGGTGGGGTTCGGCCACCTGCCCCCCTCGGTGGTCCACAGCCGCGACGCGCTGCTGGACGAGGGCCGGGTCGGATACCTGTGGTTCGACACATTCCTGATGCCCGCTCCCCAGCTCTACACCGACGCCATGGTGGGATTCATCGAGGCCGACGTGGACGGCGTTGTCATCGACGTGCGCGGCAACCCCGGCGGCCTGGTGGGCATGGTCCGCGGGATGGCCGGCCACCTGGTCGGCGACAAGACCAGCCTGGGCACGATGGTCTATCGGGATCCGACCATGGGCCCGGTGAGGCTGGAGCTGCGCATCGCCCCTCGCCCCGCCGGCCAGCGCTTCGACGGCCCCGTCGCCATCCTCGTGGATCGCGTCACCGTCAGCACGGGCGAGGTGTTCGCCGCCGGCCTGCAGGGGATCGGACGCGCCCGCGTGTTCGGCGTCCAGACGCCGGGCATGGCGATGCCCTCGATCATCGAGGAGTTGCCCAACGGCGACTCGCTACAGATGCCGATGGGTGAATCCCTCGACCCCGGCGGCAATCGATTGGAAAAGGACGGCGTCGTGCCCGACGAGGTGGTCGGGTTGACCCGTGAGGCCTACGCGGACGGGCGGGACCCGGTCATCGATGCCGCGCTGGCCTGGCTCGCCGAACAGCGGCCTGCGGCCGCGACAGAAACCGACCAACTCGTGGAGGGCGACAAGGCCTCCGCGACGGAGGACACCCCATGATCGATCGACACACCGCCCGGGCCGCGCTTTCGGCCCTCCTGTTGCTGGTCCTGCTGGCGCCCGCGCCTGCCCTGGCAAAGAAGAAGGTCGAGGAAGCACCGCCCGCGGAGGAGGCCCTGCCAGCGGCCGCGGATCTGTTCGCCCGCAACGTCGAGGCGATGGGCGGTGAGGCCGCCATTCGCGCACCGCGGAATCAGTACGCCAGGGGGACGATCTCCATCCCGCTGCAGGGGCTGACGATGACCCTGGAGCTGTGGGCCGAGGCCCCCGACCGGATGTTCACCTCCATGGAGATGCCCGGCCTGGGGGTGTTCCAGAGCGGCTACGACGGCGCGGTCGGCTGGGGCGCGGATCCGATGTCCGGAGCCAGCCTCCAGGACGCCGCCGAACTGATCCAGAGCCGGCGTGACGCCGACTTCTACGGCGACGTGAACTACGCGACCAAGTACGAGCGGATGGAGACCGTCGGCCGCGTCCAGTGGGGCGCCTACAAGGCGTACAAGGTCCATGTGGTCACGCCCGAGGGCCAGGAGGAGACGCAGTACTTCGACCAGGACACCGGGTTGAAGGTCGGCTCCGAGCGGATGACCGAGACGGAAATGGGTCCCATGCCCGTGCGGGTCACCTGCGACCAGCACAAGGTGTTCTCCGGCATCACCGTGGCCAGCCGCTGCACCGAGGCAACCGGGCCCATCGAAGGCGTCATCGTGTTCGAGAGCTTCCAGTTCGACAGCGCGGACTTCGCGTTCCCGCCGCTTCCCGAGGCGGTGCAGGCCCTGGTCGACGAGCAGAACGCCGCGTCAGCAGAACCCCCGCCCGCATCGGACGAGCCCCCGCCGCCGACGGATCAGCCCGAGTAACCGAGCCGGTGATAGGGATTGGTGATCGTCAGCACCGCGTTGCGTAGGTGGGCCGCAACGCGCTTGGTGTAGCGCAGCATCAGCACCAGGGACAGTAGCGAGCGCGCGACGTTTTCGGCGTCCTCGCTCTCCTCGCCGACGATCTCCTCGAGCAACGCGTCACAGTAGCGAGCCACGGAGCCGTAGAGCTCGTCGCAGCGGCGGCCAGCGTTCCGGTCGCCCTTCTCGATGCAGGCGAAGGTCTCGTCGAACATCTTGAGAACGTCCCGATGGGCGGCGCGCATACCCTGCTCGCGCTCGCCCCAGTCCACAGGTCCGGACAGCATGTCCACCAGCTCGGCGATGTTCTTGGAGTAGTCCCCCACACGCTCGATCTCGTTGACGATGTCGTGCAGCTGGATGCCGGACAGCAGGTCCTTGCCCTCGTTCAGGGACAGGTGACGGTAGATCTTCTGGCGGACGGACCGCTGAAGGCGGTTGACCTCCAGATCCATCTGTTTCATCCGCGACTTGACCTGTTCGGTGGTCTGGTCGTGCAGCGCCTCGAGAACCTGGGCGTACATCAACTGGCTCATGTGGAGGCCCTCGAGGGTCTCCACACGGCACTGGTCGATGGTGTCCTGGGGGTTCAGCAACTTCTGAAAAAAGCCGGCCATCGAGATCAAGGTACCGCAACCGGGGCTGGAGTGGAAAGCGGTGATACAGGGGATAAACTCGAATCGGGCGCCAGGGGCGGCCCAGCGGAGAAAACCGATGCGAACTGCCGTGATCGTCGTGGACATGCTCGCCGACTACTTTCGGGACGACCATCCGCTGCCCATCACGGGTCCAGCGCGAGCCATCGTGCCCGCCATCGACCGGATGACGGCCGGAGCCCGCGCCGCGAATCAGCCGGTGATCTTCGCCTGCGACTCGTTCCTGGAGGGGGACTTCGTGTTCCGCGGCAAGATGAGGCCCCACGCGCTACGGGGCACGCCCGGCGCCGAGCCGACGGCCCTGCTGACCCGGACTCCCGGCGACATCGTCCTCCCCAAGCGGCGGTTCTCGGCATTCTTCAAGACCGACCTGGATCAGACGCTGCGGACCCTGGCGGTCGAGGCGGTCGCGGTGGCCGGGATAACCACCCAGGTCTGCGTGCTGGCCACCGCCCTGGACGCCGTCGCCCTGGACTTCCACGCCGTCCTGGTCGAGGACGCCTGCGCCGCCCACCGCCCCGACGTCCACGCCAACGCCCTGGACCTCTACCGCAACACGCCCCTGCATCCGATGTTGCAGGTGCAGGACGTGGACGGCTACCTGTCCGAGCTGGAGTCACAGGGCCAGGGGCAGCGGTAGCGGCGCAGGGCAGGGAGCAGCGGCGGGTGGCACAGGCACCCGGCTCCCTCGCCGTCGCGCATCTCCAGCCAGACGTCCCGGAGCGGTGGCACGGGCACGGCCGCGCCCGGTTCCACCGGCTCGAGGGATCCGGGCTCACCGTCGACCACGATCCGCACTGCCCGCACCCGGTCCGGCAGCTCGATCCAGGCCGGCACGGTCGCCAGCTCGGTCGGCCAGACGATCCACTCGCGCTCCTCCCCGGCCGCCAGCTCCAGCTCGCGGCACAGGGTCCCCAGCGCGGCATTGACAAGACAGATGCGATGCGGCCCGGCGAGGAGTCGGACGCGACCGTCCCCCAGTCTCGTGTCGCCCAGGGGTACGCGGTGACCGCCCTCCAGCTCCTCGGCGATCTCGACCGAGGTGCCCGGGGTCACGACGCGGAGCAGGGCCGTGTCGTCCCCGGCCGGCTCGCCCACCGCGGGCAACGGGCTGGTGCCGAGCACCGCCGTCGCGCCGACCAGGACGATCCGCTGTCGCCGGGTCAACCGGCTGCCATCCCCGCGCCCCCGCTGACTTCGCCGTACGCACGACCGCGGCGGGGGCCGGCGCCCGCCGCCGCGGTCGAACCATGGGAGGTCAGTTGCCGTTTTGCTTGTACTTGCCCAGCAGGTCGGCGATCTCTGCGAGGTCCGCGTCGCCCGAGTCCACATAGGCCTCGTCGACCCGCGCGTTCAGCGCGTCCAGGAAGGGCCCTCGTTCATCGGCGGGCAGGTCCCAGACGCCGGTCAGAGCCTGGGCGTACTCGACGACCAGGTTGGCCTTGTGCAGCTGCGGTCCGGCCTCGTCGATCATCTCGTCCACGCTCATGTTCAGGGAGGTCACGCGCTCCTCGCGGGTCGCCGGATCGATCCAGGTCACCGCGAACTCGAACACCTCGGCACCGTCGTGCAGCTCGGCGGCGCAATCCATCAGGTCGAAGTGGTAGAGCATCGCGTCGCCGGGCGCCAGGTGCTGGGGCTCGACCTCCTCCGGATCCTCCGAGTACTCCTCGCCGTGGAACTCGTCCATCACGAAGGCGCCGGGCATGGTCATCGACAGCTGCACCTCGCGGGCTGCGATCTCCATCACCGTCAGGAAGGTCTGGTCGTCGCCAAAGGTCCGGGCTGCCTCCTCCTCGGTGTCGATGTAGACGTAGGCGCCCTTGCCGGCGTCAGTGATGGTGTCCATCAGCTTGTCGTCGTAGGAGCTGCCGTAGTCGTCCATGCCCACGCCGACCATGTAGATGCCCTCGGCCTCGGCGTCGTCCGCGTGGTGGGCGATCATGTTCTCGAGGGTGACGCCGGTGTTGGCGCCGCCGTCGGACAGCAGGATCACGCGGTTGAGGCGGGAGGGATCGTAGGCGTCCTGGGCCAGCTCGTAGGCCTTCTCCAGGCCGTTGTCCAGGTCCGTGGAGCCGCCCGTCGACAGCGCGTTGATCGCGCCGATCACCGACGGATCCCCCGGTCCGCTCACCTCGTGGGCGTTGAGCAGCACGGTGGTGCCCGTGTCCCAGCTCAGGATCGAGATCACGTCGCCTTCGATCAGGTTGTTCGCCGCCTGGGTCATGACCTCCTTGACCATGTCCATCGGGTGGCCCGACATGGATCCGGACGAGTCCACCGAGAAGGTCAGCGACCGGGGCCGGCGTCCGAACTCGTGGGTCGACGGCGCCACCACCGCGACCATCATCGTGTAGCTGCCCTCGCCGTTGTCGCGCAGCTCGGGCACGAGTCGCACCTCTCCCGCGGGCGCTGCCGGGAAGTAGAAGTCGTAGTAGTTGAGGAACTCGTAGGGCCGCATCCCGCCGTGGAGCAAGCCTCCCTGACCGATGACCTGGCGAGCCAGCGTCGGCGCCGCCTGGGAGTTGGAGTCGTCCGCCGACAGGTAGAGGGTCGTCTCCTCCTCGGTCGCCTCGTCGCAGACGTCCTCCTCTTCCTCCTCGGTGGTGTCATCGTCGTCATCGTCGTCGTCGTCGCCCCAGTACTGACCGTCGTCGTCGTCATCGCCCTCGTAGTAGGCGTCGTCGTCATCCGACGCTGACGGGCAGCCGATCAGTCCAACCGCCACCAGCATCGCCATCCACGTGAAGTGAGTTCCCCGGATCATCGTGTCCTCCTCCCGGCTCGTTGTGGGGGACCACCGTCGCGCCTGGTGATCCCGTGCCCCGCGCCGTCGAGGGTTCACGGATCCCACCAGGACTTCGGGCAATGTGGTGCACGGGCAGGGGAGTGCGTTGGGGGTGGGGGAGGCGATACAGGGACCGGGGGGAGCCCTATTTGGGCCAGGTGTGGATGATCTCCTCGAGGATCTTGCAGGCCACCTCGTGGGGGGATCGCCGGCCGGTATCCACGATCAGGGAGGACGTCCCGGCGTAGGTGCCGAGTCGGTCCACCAGCAAGTTGGCCAGCCGCTCCCGCGGCTGGTCCACGGCCAGCAGGGGGCGCGTGCTCCCGTGAGCCCGGTGGAAGCAGGTGTCCACGTCGGCCCACAGCCAGACCACCGTCGACGCCCGGGTCACCCGCTCGCGGTTGCCCACGGCGACCAGTGCGCCCCCGCCCAGGGCGATCACCGAGGGCGGTCCGGCGACGGCGTGTTCGACCATCGCCGCCTCCAGCTTGCGGAACGCCGCATCGCCGTCGCTGGCGAACAGCTCCGCGATCGTCGCGTCCGCGTGGAGTTCGACCAGCCGGTCGGTGTCGATCCAGTCCAGCGCCAGCTCCCGGGCCAGCCATTCTGCGGATGCCGATTTGCCCGTGCCCATCATGCCCGACAGGGCGATGCGCTCCGGCGAGGCCGGGATCTCCGCCGCCGCCAGGACCTCTCCCATGGCCTCCGCCGGAGGCTCCTCGTCGAGGAACAGCCGATAGGCCGCCAGCGCCTGGCCCAGCAGCCAGTCCCGGCCGCCCACGTAGGCACAGCCGGCCCCCTTTGCCACCTCGGCCAGCCGGGGGGACTTGTAGTTGGCGTCGAGCAGGGTCTGTCCGGGCGACAGCCAGCCGGGATCGAGGGGGGCGACGGTGGTGGGCAAGCAGGAGAACACCAGGTCCGCCTCGGCGAGCCCGGCCTCGGCGTCGGCCCAGGCCACGAAGCGCGCCCCGAACTCGGCCGCCGTCTGCCGGCCGCGGTCCTCCGATCGGTTGACGATCGCTACCTCACGCGCGCCGCCTTCGCGCAGGGCGTAGATCGCCGCCCGCGCCGCGCCGCCGGCGCCCAGGAGCGCGACCCGCGAGCCGCCGAGTTGCACACCCGCCGCCTCGATCATCGCGTGGACACCCGCGGGATCGGTGTTGTGTCCCACCCAGCGGTCGTTCTCTCGCACCACCGTGTTGACCGCGCTGATCGCCCGGGCGGAATCGCTCAGCCGATCCAGCCGCGGCGCGATCTCCTCCTTGAGCGGGGAGGTGATGTTCATGCCCGAGAGGCCGATCTCGCCGGCCAGTCGCAGCGCCTCCTCGGCGGTGTCCACGGCCAGTCGGGTGTAGACCCCGTCGCGCCCGGCCTCCCGGAAGGCGGCGGCAAAGATCACCGGACTCAGGCTATGCAGGATGGGCCGGCCAGCGACCGCGAACAGCAGGGGATATGGTGCCATCGAACTTCCTTGTGTATCAGGGACCCGTCCGATCCCTCAGTCCGCGTCGACGCGGTGGTCCACGAAGCGCTGGGTCCGACCCGCAAAATGGGGCAAGGTGCCGTGGCCCACAGGGCGCACGTGGACCCGCAATCCCAGGGCGTTGCGGAACTCCTCGGTCACCGCCTTGGCCAGGGGATCGGGGTCGGCGCCCGCGACCTCGATCCGGATCTCGATCTCGTCCAGCCGATCGCGCCGGAAGACGTCCACGGCAAACTCGCCCACCTCGGGGAAGCGGCGGACCACGTCCTCGATGGCGGAGGGGAACACGTTGACCCCGCGCACGCCGATGGCATCGTCGATGCGGCCGATCACGCCCCCGTCCAGGCGGGCAAACGAGCGGCCACAGCCGCAGGGCTCCGGAGCCCGCCGGACCCGGTCGCCGGTTCGGTAGCGGATGACCGGCATGCCGATCCGGCCCAGGTTGGTGACGACCAGTTCACCCTCGTCCGCCGGCTCGCCCGTGCTCGGATCGAGCACCTCGGCAATGAACTCCCCCTCGTTGATGTGCAGTCCGGTCCGCTCGCCGCACTCGAAGCCCCAGGCCCCGACCTCGGTGGAGCCGGCGTGGTCGAAGCACGTCGCTCCCCACAGCCGATCCAGTCGCCCCTTGGTGGAGGGGATCGAGGCTCCGGGTTCACCCGCGTGGATCGTGACTCGCACGCTGCCCGCGGGCAGATCGACCCCGATCTGCTCGGCGACCTCGGCCATGTGGAGGGCGTAGGACGGGGTACAGACCACCACAGTCACGTCGTTGACCGCGATGGCCCGCACCCGCTGCTGGGTGGACATCCCGCCGCCGGGGATCACCATCGCTCCGACCCGCTTGGCCGCGGCGAACCCACCCCAGAAGCCGATGTAGGGGCCGAACGAGAACGCGAAGAACACCCGGTCCTCGGCGGTGACAGCGGCGGCCCGGTAGACCGACTCCCAGCAGCGTGCCCACCAGGCCCAGCTCTCCAGGGTGTCCAGCCAGTACAGGGGCTGGCCCGAGGTCGCCGATGTCTGGTGAAAGCGGGTGTAGGCGTCCCGGGGGAAGGTCAGGTTGGTGCCATACGGGGGGTGCTCGGCCTGGTCCTGGGCCAGCTGCTCCTTGGTGGTGAACGGCAGCCGGCGGTAGTCCGCCATCGACGCCACGTCCTCGGGGCGCTCGACCTCCGCGCCCCGCATCCGGTCGGCGACGAAGGTGTTGTCGCGGAGCAGTGGCTCCAGCATCAGCTGCAGCTTCTTGATCTGGATCTCCGCCAGGGCGCTGCGCCCGATGGTCTCCAGGAACGGGCCGCTCAGCTCGCGCAACATCCGACTGTGCTCCCCTCGTGGGTCGCCCCCCCGGGCGACGCCGCTGGTTCTACACGATCAGGCGTCGAACAGGGAGTGCTCGATGATCGCCGGGAAGCGTTCGGTGATCATCATCAGCGGTGCCCCGCCAGCGATGATCCGGTAGGAGCGGACGATGAACTCCTGGTTCGCGCGGTGGGCCAGCACGGCGGGCAGATCGTCGCCGTTGGAGCGGCCACACCACAGCACCTCGCGGCGATTCTCCAGCGCGCTCGCCAGCAGGATCCGGCCCAGGCCGACCTCGCCCTCCAGCAGCAGCCGCCGTGGCTCCGCGGGCAGCCGGTCCGGGACGATGACCGACGTGGCGTAGGCGTATTCCGTGCCGCTCCACGAGCCCCGCAGCATCACGTCTCGGTCGACGACCTGGGCCCCGGCCTCGGCCTCCAGCCACGGATGCGCCTCGGCCAGCGAACGCCCCACCTGCCCCAGCTGCGCCACCTGGATTCGCTCCATGGTGAACGCCTCGAGGAACTTGGTGACTGTGCCGTCGATCACCAGCAGCGCCCTCTGCGCTGGCGCCAGGGCGCGCAGGTTGAGCGGTCGCAGGTGCGCCGGCCGCTCCGACTGGGCCACGAAAAGGCCGCTGAGGGGATCGAACGGTTCGTCCATGGCCCAGAACATAGACCGTGCGAGCCCGGTCGCCCACCCCGAAACGCTATGATGGCGTCGCTCCAGCACGGAGGGGCGAATGAAAGCGAACCGGGTTGTCGGGCTGGTCTGGATTGCCCTGCTGTTCGTCGGCTGCGGCGAACGGGTCTACACCGAGGAGTTCCTGTTCGACGGCACCGTCGACCGGGTGGAGACCGACCTGGGTCCAGCCACGGCCACCATCGGCACCTCGGACGCACTCGGAGCCAGGGTCAACGTGGAGCTGCGCTACAGCGGCCCCCGCCCCGAGTTCGGCGTGGTCCAGGAGGGGGCTACCCTCTACCTGACGCTGCTGTGCGACGATCCGGAGGCCTGCGACGGCTCGTTCTCGGTGTTCGTCCCCCCCTCGGTGTCGGCCAACCTCAACTCCTCGACCGGGGGCGTGGTGGTCGAAGGTGTCGGCGGCGTGGTCACGGTCACCACGGAGGAGGGCCCGGTCGATCTGGACGAGATCGGTGGCAGCGTCGACCTTCGCAACGCCTCGGGCCCCAGCGACCTGCGGGGTGTGACCGGGTCGGTGACCGCCGACAGCCACGACGGGGAGATCGTGGTGGACGGGGTGGGCGGCGACCTGGAACTCAGCTCGGAGCTGGGGCTGCTGGTGGGCACCCACCTGGCGTCCGGAGAGGGACGGGCGTCCACCAACTCCGGGCCGGTGTACCTGACCTGGGACGAGGCGCCTGCGATGGTGGAGATCGAGACCGTGTCGGGGGATATCGTCCTGACCGTGCCCGCCGGTCCCTACCAGGTGGTCGCCGGATCGACAGTGGGCGAGGTGACAGTCGATGGCGTCAGCGAGGAGCCCGGCGCGACGAACGTCATGCGCGTGACGTCGGAATTTGGCAACATCACCATCTCCGGTGTATGAGCCGGGTTTCCGGGGGCGGTTGAGGAGAAGATGTCGGATCGCTGGCTGATCGTGCTGTTCGTGGTCACGGGGGTGGCATGGCCAGCCCTCGCCGCCCCGGGCGCCAAGAAGATCGACCGGCTGGTGGAAGCGGAGAAGAGCGACAAGGCCTGGTCCCTGTGTGCCCGGGAGCTGGCCAAAGGCGAAATGGACGCGGATCCCGAGCTTCGCGAGGCTTGCGCGGCGGCGCGGCTGGCTTGGCTGATGACCGCCAACCCCGCTGGCCTCAGCGTGCCCAACCTGGAGGAGTTCTGGACATCGTGGGACGGGACGATCGCGGCAGCGGGCGCCCGGGAGATGGCGGCGCGCAGCCTGGTGGGCGATGCCGGGGACAACCGCGAGCTGTTGTTCGAGGTCGGCGTCGAGTTCCCGGAGACCACGGCGGGTACGGAGGCCATCGGCCGCATCTGGCAACTCGCCCTGGACGACGGGACCTCCGCGTCGGCGCTCCGTTTCGCCGAGACCTTTCCCGACGCGCCCCAGGCCGCGGACGCGAGGGTACGGGCGAGTCAGCTGGCCTTCGGCGAGGCGGCCAAGGATGGCTCGTCCGGAGCCTGGCAGACGTTCCTGGATCGCTGGCCGGGGCACGAGCGCCACGCCGAGGGGACGGGCCGCTGGCACGAGGCCCTGTTCGCCGAGGCCGAGGCCGATGACTCCTCGGCGGGGTGGCGTGCCTTCCTCGACAACTGGCCCGATCACCCCCGCTTCGCCGACGCCGAGGAACGCTGGCATGGATCCCAGTTCCGCGAGGCCAAGGAGGCTGGCCCGCTGGCCCTGCTGGCCCTGGCCACCGGATATCCCGACCATCCCAAGGCGCTCAAGGCCCGCGAGCTGGCCCAGCGGCGGTCGGCCCAGGTCTTCCTGGCCGCCAGCCGCGCCGGGACCTTCTGGCCGCTGACCCTGGCCGAGCGCCCCCCCGAACGCTCGGTCCCCATCGAGTTCGACGCCATCCGGGTGCAGCGGCCCAAGGACGGGGACGCACCCCGGGCCCGCCTCGTGCTGATGCGCGACGGCGAGGAGCTGGCCATCACCCGGTTCGCCGAGGTGCTGGCCGAGCACGGCTTCCCGGCCGAGCTGGCCCCGGAGAGCTATCGTCCCCTGTGGGGGGCCGACGTGGATGGCTCGCTGGAGGGGCAGGGGGTCAAGCCGCTGTGCCAGCCGGACGGCGAGGAGACCTGGTTCGCGGTCGTGGTCGACGTCTCGGGGCCGTCCCAGACGTTCCCCTTCCGGGTGCCGACCCTGTGCCGGGACCTGGGCAGTCCCTTCGACCCGGCGTCCTCGCTGGAGCTGGCCGGACAGGAGGTCACGTTCGGCCAGGGCCGCCGGGAGTTCCTCGACCTGTTCCCCGGGTTCACGGCCCAGCGCTTCGGCGACCCGAACACCCAGTGCCGCGCCAGCGATCCCTGGCCCCAGGTCTGCGCACTGTTCTATCGAGGCCTGCTGTACGGGTTGTTCCTGGAGCGGGCCGGTGATGGCGCCATCACCGCTGCCGAGCGAGAGCTGGGCGGGCCATTGCGCGGGCAGCTGACCGGGTTGACGGTCCACCACCTGCCCTCGGACGCCACCGGGGTGACCCACCACCGGTCGTCGTCCCTGTGGGCCTGGGACCAGTACTGGGTCTCCGCCGAGACCGGCGATCCGGCCGGCGAGACCCGGGTCGTCCACCCCGGCCTGGTGGCCTTCGTGCGCCGGACGATCCCCGACTTCGAGCTCGCCCACTTCCCCGATTTCTAGCCTGCCGGCGTCCTCTTCATCTTCGCGAGCCGCACGTCCACGCCTTGTCGCAGCAGGAAGTCGTGCCAGAGGGATTGCTCCAGCGACACCTGATCTCCCGGTCCCTTGACCTCCACCAGCCGCGCCACACCGTCGCGCCAGAGGAAGAGGTCGGGCAGTCCGCGGCCGTGGCGCTTCGGGTGCCGGCCGATTCGCTCGAGGATCGGGAACAGGGTGTCCCCGAGCGCCCCCGCGGCGGACGCCAGCACCGCCGGATCCAGGCTCTCCCAGCCGACCCCCGGGCAGCGGCGCGCGGCGTGGGCGGCGTGGGCGGCGAGGATCTCGGCGGTGGGATCCCCCGCCCGCAGCTCGGCCATGCGCGCGGCGAGGGGCTCCGCACGGTTGGCGAAAAAATCACCGGTGCGGTAGTCCAGCGGGCCGTCCTGGAACGGGTGCTGGAACATGCCGTCGATGGGCGCGAAGATCACGTCCCACAGGAGCAGGCCGAACAGGGTCGTGTACAGGACGTTCTCACACCACATCCCGTCCCCGCCGAGGTGGGCCAGGACCGCCTCCTCGACCGTGGCCGCCTCCTCGCCCACCCGGTAGAGGGCCTTGGGCCCTTGGTGACCGGCGGCCTCGAATGTCAGCTCCTCGATGGGCGGCCGCAGCAGGGCGGCGCGGGGGTCCTCGCCCACGCCCAGCCGGTGCAACCGCAGCTCGATACAGTGGCGGGAGATGTCGTCCAGCCTTGGCGACGCGAGCCAGGGCTCCATCCGTTCCAGCAGCTCCCCGGGGTCCTCGCCGGCCCGGCGCAGGGCCAGCCCCATCCGGTCGGCGGTGCGGGCCACGCTCGAGCCGCGCCGCCCGTGCTCGAGCAGCGGGCGATACAGGTCGAGGGCCTCGGCCGGCCTGCCCGCCCGCTCCAGCTCTCGCCCCGCCAGGGACGCCACCCGCTCGTCGTAGCGGGCGGGATCGACCCGGCGGCGGTGGGGTGGCAGCTCCGGCCGGTCCGCCAGGGAGCCCAGGGCCTGGCGCGCCAGCTCGACCAACGGCTCCAGTTCCCCCTCCGTGGCCCGCTCGAGCCCCTCGTCCCAGCGGCTGGCGGCGACCAGGAATTCGTCCAGGTCGGCCCGGGCGGGGAACCGGGGCGCGTGCTGGCTGACCGGATAGTCCTCGTAGGCGCTCAGCTCCAGGTCCACCAGCACGAAGGCCGTCTGGTCCTGATGGCGGTTGCCGAAGAACACCACCCGCGCCAGCGCGAACGGTTCGGATCGCCGCAGCTCGACGAATCGATCCACGGCGGCCAGTGCCTGGGCCCGCGCGGCCGGATCCGCCTCTTCCAGGCGGGAGAGCACCTCGGGCTTGCGGCCCGGCGCGCTGATCCCCAGCTCCGCCGCCAGCAGCCGCAGCTCGGGGATGGTCAGCAGATCGAGGGTCTCGGGCGCCGCCAGCCGGTCCGGAGGATCGAGCGCCACCAGATCCACCGCTGCCAGCTGCTCGAGGACCGGCTCCAGATCCCCGATCTCCGGGTAGTCCAGCCGCGACCGGCGGAAGAGGTCGCCCTTGCGGGTGAACATCCGCACGTAGAGCTGCTGCGCGGGCTTGGGCAGCGTCAATGCCGTTTCGATCGATCGCAACTCGGGGGACGTGAACAGGTGCCGGTGGTGTTCCAGGGCGGTATCCACCACCGTGCGGAAGTACCGCCAGTAGTAGTCGGGGGGGATGTCTGGAGGGGGCAAGGCGACCTCGGGCTTGCGTTCGGCGCGAGTGTACCGCACAGATCGGGGACTGATGATCCACGTCTTCCGCCGGTTCTTGCCATTGCTGCTCGGTCCAGCGGGGGCGTTCGTGGGAAGCCTGAGCGGGCTGGCGGCGCACCAGCTCCTCTCCCGGGGGATCCGCTACTTCTGGGCTCCCTGGCTGGGCTGGAAGTGGACCCTGGGCCTGCTGGCCTACCCCCTGCTGGGATTCCTGATCGCCATCCCGTTCGTATCGGCCTATCCCGGCGCACCGACCCGGCTGCGCAGCCCCCTGGGACTGGCCCAGGACCTCCACCTGCGCAACTGGATCGCGGCCTTCGTCTCGGCCTACCTGCCCCTGGGCATCGGCATCCTCTACGCCCAATGGTGGGGCGCGCCCTCGCTGCCGATCCCGTTCACCGATGTCTACCTGTACGCCGGAAGCCGGGGAGATCTGGTGACCGTCATGGTCGGCGTCGCCGTGCTCGGCCCGTTCTGCGGGATGGGGGTCGAACGGGTGATGCGCGGACTTCCCAGGCTGCTGCGGCTGGCGGTCGGTCCACCGATCGCGACGCTGCTGGCGATGGGCGGCGTGCTCGCCGCCGTGCTGGCAGCTGGCGCGATCACCACCACCTGGCCGTCCGCGAGTCCCTACGGACCGTTGTTGCAGCCGCTGGCCCAGGTGGGCTGGGACACCGGGCTGCTGCTGGCCCTGTGCACGGTGGTCAGCGGCGCTTTTTTGGGCGCCTTTGCCGCCATCGGCGTTGGCTTCCCGGCCCTGGCGGGTCTGCCCGATCCGACCCCCGCGGCTTCGCGCCGCCGCTGGGCCCTGCCGATCCTGGCGGTGGGGGTCACCGGGGTGCTGGCGGTCGGCGCCCTGGTCCACGGCTACGGCGTCGACAGCCTGCGCTGGGTGGACAAGCCGATCCGGCCGGGCCACAGCGAGCTGGTGGGCACCCTGGTGGCGCCCGCCGATCAGGACGTCCTGCAGCTGCAGCCGGAGGAGGAGGGGTTCTACCTGCTGGAGTTCCCCAGCCCCAGCGCCCGCGGTCGGCACTGGGTCTCGATCCAGGGAGCCGAGCTGCCGTCGGCCCGCGCCGATCGGCTGCGGTACATGGTCGAGGTGCCCAACTACATCCCGCCGATGGACATCCTGATCCAGCCCAGCTGGCCCACCCGCACCGGTGTCTCCGAGTACTCGGGTCCGGTCCGCTTCGAACACGTGCCGATGAGGGACCGGGAGCCCCGCCGCGGGCGCCACGAGGTCGCGCTGGCACCGGGCCAGCTCGGCCACTGGTCGTTCGACGTCACCGATCGGCCGAGCGAGATCGTGCTGGATCCCACCGTCGCCACCCGCTGGACCTTCCTCGCGGGGCGGGTCAGCTACACGGGCGAGTGGTCGTATGCCCAGGGGTGGTCGGTGGTATTCATGAAGGTGACCATCGACGGCCAGGAGGTCTACTCGACGGTCCTGGGGGACGAGGGGCACACGCTGGAGAGCGAGAGCCTGCTGGTGACCCACGGGGGCAGTGGGACGGCTCCACAGGTCTCGGTATGGCTGCAACCGGCCACCCGTCCGGGGGAGACGTTGACGATGCCGGTGATCGGGGAGGGGCTGCGCCCGGGTGAACCCCTGCTGCAGGCCGGCGACGGGGCGTCGGTCGTGACGGTGAACGCCGGGGATCGGTTCTCGCTCATGCCCGAACCAGGGGGAAGCTACACCCGGGTGGGCCTGCTGCCGCTGACAGCGCCCCCCGACGGGCTGGCTGTCCAGCGGCTCGGGGACGACGGCCACTGGCAATCGCTGGACCGCGACCTGGTGATCATGGGCGAGACCAAGATCCGCGTCGACGGGGATCCCGGGGCGGCTGGCGCGCTGATCCTCGGCGGCACGAGCTCGGGCAGTAGCCTCCCGCCACCTCCGCCACGGCTCTGACCTCCACCGCGGATCTCACCAGATCCCCACCACCCCCACCACGGCCCCCCCGGGTCCCAGCGCGAGTGCGGGTAGGAGTGGGGCGGCGCGGCGGCCGGCGTGGACGTCCCGATCCGGATCGGCCCCCGGCGCGCGCAGACCGATCCCCAGCGGCAAGGCGATGGCCCCGAGGATCAGGTGGGGCAACGCCATGGCCGCGTAGATCTCCGCCAGGATCGACTCCCCCGACCAGGGATGTTCGTCGAGCAGGTGGGCGGTGGCCAGGTAGATTCCACCGAGCAGCAGCTGGTAGACGCCGGTCTGCAACCAGCCCTCACCGCGACCGGTGCGGGCACCCGGTGGCTGGCCCGCGGCGAGCCGGAAGCCCGCGATCTTGGGGCCCGTCAGGCCGAACCCGACCAGCGACAGCGCGATCTCGGGCCCGGCCAGCCCAGTGTGGTCCCCCCGGCTGGCCTGGATCAGGCTGGCCACGGCAAGTCCCAGCTCGACGGCCTCGGTGCCCACCCCCGCCGCCGCCAGCGCCTGACCCCCCGCGGCCGGATCCGCGGTCGCGGCCCGTGCCGGTCCGCCGGACGCCGCCAGCGCCAGCACCAGCGCGACCGGACCCAGCCAACCCCCCGAGACGGGCGGGCCAGCGGCGCGACGGGAGCCATGGTGGTGTTCTGCGGGCATTCCTCGCCCCCCATGCTAGCCCCAGCTAGAATCCAAACGCCATGGCCCGTCGCTCGCCCATCGTGCTGTTCGCCTTTGCCGTCGCCCTCGGACTGGGCGTGCTGGCGGGGTGCGGAGCCGGGACGGGTCGACCCCCACCGGGATACGGCGAGGATGGAGGCGCGGCCATCGGCAGCTGTGACGACCCCAGCTTCGCCACCGCGGTGCTCCCGGTCTTGCACGGACGATGTGGCCAGTGCCACCGCCCCAACGCCGAGCTGGGCGGGTTGAGCCTGCACGAGTACGGGGCGGTGCTGCAGGGCGGTCACAGTGGGCCAGTGGTGGTGCCCGGGAGCTGCGCCGAGAGCCTGATCTACCTGCTCACCTCCGGCAGCGCCCTGCCGTCGATGCCCCCCGAGGGTTTCGAGGGGCTGACCGAGGACGAGCTCGGCTGCCTCTGCGCCTGGATCGAGGGCGGCGCTCTGGACGACTGAAGAAATCCGCGGTCAGGGCCCGGCCGGCGGGGGCCGCCGCATGTTCGGCCGTCGCGCACCGACCCCGGCGATCTCCCGGAGGATGTCCACGGGATCGGTGCCGGGCATCATTGCTGCGAGCCTGGCGGCCACCCCGAGGGCGGCCTCGCTCTGCTTCAGCTTGAGCAGCGCCATGCACTCCAGCGTCAGCAGGTTGGGATCGTCGGGGACCACTTGCAGCCCGCGCTCGGCGAGCCACAGGGAACGGGCCCATTGATCCTCGCGTCCGGCGAGTGTGCCGCGCACCAGGTAGGGCGCGGCGGGGGGTGCACCGATCTCCTCCGCGCGTCGCATCACCACGATGGCGGGTTCGGCCAGCCCCGCCGCGGCGAGCTCCAGGGCCAACCCCGACAGCGTCCGCCCACTCTCGATGCCGTCTTGATACCGCGTGCCGTACTCGGCGATCACCGGCTCGGGCATGCCCGCCCGCAGCAGCTCGGCGAACAGCAACAGCCCCGAGATCTGCTGGCGATCGACCTCCCGGCGCGGCTCCAGACCCTGGGCCACCCGCAGGTGGAACGCGGCCTCGTCCAGCTCCAGGTCGCCGCCCAGCACCCCGGCGTAGTTCAGGTGGGCGGCCCATTCCCGCGGATAGACCGACAGCGAGCGCTCCCACAGCGCGCGGCTGTCCCGCCAGTGGGGCAGCGTCTGCAGGGTGGCCAGCGCCAGCACCGCGGCCACGATCCCGGTCAGCGGCAATGCCCCGCGGGCACACCAGCCCGCCACGGGCTCCCGCAGCCGCTCCCAGCCGTGCCCCACGAGCCAGCCAGCGGCCAGCGAGACGCCGAGCGAAGGCAGCAGGGTGTAGCGATCGGCCACCGGCCAGGCCAGGGGCAACAGGCCGCTCACCGGTCCCATCGGCAGCAGGTACAGCAGCGCAACCAGCAGCGGCCCGCGCCGCCCCCGCGAGGCCAGCGCCCCGGCCCCGGCCAGCGCCGCCGCTCCGATGCCCAATCCGAGCCAACCGACCACGCCCGGGGCCGGCGTCGTCGGCAGCGCCGCCAGCCCCACGGGCCAGACCTGCAACCCCAGGTATCGAAGCTGGGTGGCTCCGATCACGGGCAACGAACCGACCAGATCCCCGGCGGGGTAGATGTTCTGGGCCGCGATGGGCTGGAACGCCAGGTAGGCCACCGCCGCACCCGCCAGCCCCAGCACCAGGTAGGGGATCGACCCCGGCCCGGCCTCGCCCCAGCTGCGACGGCGCCACAGCAGGTCGATCAGCAGCGGCGCCGGGGCCAGGGCGAACACCATCGACTTGGTCAGCAGCGCGGCGGCGAAGGCCAGGGGCGCGAGCCAGCGTCGATGCCCCTCCCGATCGGAGAGGTGCAGCCAGAGGGCGGTGACCACCATCAGCAGGCTGAGGTCGTCGCGCAGCGCTGAGGCCCAGGCCACCGACTCGGCCCGCAGCGGGTGCAGGGCGAAGAAGGCCACCGCCATCGCCCTGGCGGCGGGACCCAGGCCCAGCCGCCGCAACACCTCGTGCCACAGGGCGCAGGCGCCCGCGAAGGCGAGGACGTTGAACGTGTGGAACGGCAGCGCCCGGCCGCCCAGGTCTTGCCACACCGCGGCCAGCCCGGCATTGCCTCCGACCCACCCCTCCAGCAGCCCACCGATCCCCCACAGGATCCGCAGCACCGAGAAGTACAGCGGGTAGTAGGAGCCCAGGTCGGCGGTCGTCCAGATGTCCAGCCAGGCCCGTCGGTCCGGAGTCACCACCCAGGGATTGGCGGTGATCCACTGCATGTCGTCCCAGTTGAGGAACTCGCCCCGGAGCGCCAGCGCGAACACCCCGGCCGTGGCCGCGAACCAGATCCAGGCCCCCCGGTCCGCGCTGGATTCGCCGTTGCTCACCGCGAACCCTCGGTCTCGGTCTCGGTCTCGGTCTCGGTCTCGGTCTCGGTCTCGGTCTCG
>CAYTBN010000060.1:0-41018 GCA_964436045.1 uncultured Rickettsiales bacterium
CGCCCGCTTCCGGGCGGTGGGCGAGACCTGCGGGCTCTGCCACTCCCTCTCCCGGGAGGCCGACCGCTACCGCACCGCGCCGATCGAACAGGTAGAGGAGATGGTCGCCCGGATGGGTGCGCGCATGCCCGCCGGCCTCGACGACGACGAGCGGATCCGCGCCGCCCGCGACTACCAGCAACTCATCGCGGACCCGACCCTCTTCGCACGCCTCTACCCCCACGATCGCGCCGTGACCGGGGATCCCCTGCGGTGGTGAGGGTCCGGCGCTCCGGAGCCCTGGCGGCGGCGCTGGTCGTCGCCGCCTCCCTGTGGGGCTGCGTCGCGGGCTACGGCGGCGCCCCGGACGAGGCGGCCGACACGGGGGACTATCTGGCCCTGGTCAGCAATCGCCTGGAACCCTTCACCTGGGTCGCAGGGATCACCGACTTCGAGCCCGGACTGCAGACGTCGCCCGGCCAGACCTGGAGCGTGGACTTCGAGCTCGAGGTCGATCTGGACCGCTACGATGAGCGCTACGGACGCTTCACCGAGCTGGTGGTCGGCGTGATCGGCGAGCTGCGTTACGACGAGCAGGGCTACTACCGCTCCGGTTCGTCCACCTTCGCCCTGTCCTCCAACCTGACGACCACCGGCGCCCCCATCGAGCGCTTCGACGGCTGGCCCCACTTCCGGCTGCTGCACGGCAAGGACGGCAGCCCGTTCGAGGGGGTCGCCCGGTTCCCCCTGCCCGAACCCGAACGGATCGACGGCATCCAGAGCTTCGGGGGGCGGGTGACGGTGGATCTTCCGGCGGACACGCCGCTGGGACACTATGAGCCGCGTCTATACGTCCTGGCCCAGGTCGAGGGCCAGCAGGTGCCCCAGCACCTGGCGTTCTTCGCCGCCGACTGGAACGACTCGCTGGCGCCGCCGATCCTCCCCCTGGTCGAGGTTGGCGCCGCCGCGACCCCGCGGATGCCCTGGACCATCCTGGCCCAATACCCCTACCGGGGGCGGGTGGGGACCCTCCCCGAGGAGTACGACGGACGGCTGGAGCTCGCCTCGCGGTCCGGATTCCCCGCGGACCTGATCCTCCCCCCCGGTGTCTACGAGGTCACCCCCATGTTCCCCTCCGAGTTCCCCCGCGCCGCGGTGCCGCCGGTGGACGGGGGCATCGAGGTGATCCCCATGGAGATGCCCGGGTACCTGGACTATACCCGCGGGCGGGTGAGCTGCACGGTGGTCGGACCCGACGGCACCCTCCCCCTCGGGACCCGCCAGATGGCCGACCATGGCGACGGCGGACCGCGGCTGACGGACGGCCCGTTCCAGGTCGACCTGAGCCAGACCGGCTCGTACGAGATCCGCCTCGAAGGCTGGATCGAGGACAGCTTCGGCCGGCGTCTGGACGGGGGCGGGACCTACCGGGTGGAGACCGCCCGGCCCCTGACCTTCTCGACCTCGTGCAAGCCCGGGACGAGCTTCCTGGTCGGCAACAAGTACCCCGGCAAGGTCAACGTCCTGCCCCCCTTCCCGGCGACCCTCGAGGTGGAGGTGGAGTACTACCCGGACTCGGACCCGGCCCGGAAGCGCAGCTGGCGCGTGCAGGGCGAGGCGAACCGTTTCGGCCACTACATCCCTTACGGTTCCGAGGCGCTGACCTTCGACGAACCGGGGGAGTACCGCAGCGAGATCAACGCCACCTACGTGGACGTCAACGGCCAGCGCTGGCGGGGCCAGCAGGTCTCGGTGGGGGTGGTCGCGCCCGAGTCGGGGACGCTGGTGCTGCACGGCACCCGGACCTTCCCGTGGGCCAACCGGATGGACGAGCCCGACTGGGGAGCCGTCGAGCGGTTCGAGGACCGGCCCAGCGCCAGCCCCGCCTTCCTGCCGATGACGCCCTACGTGTTCCAGGACCCCTACCCCCCCTACCACGCCGAGGACACGCTGTTCATCTCCTCCAACGGCTCGGAGGAGAACATCATCGAGCCCCACCTCTCGATGACGATCACCGATCCGCTACTGGCACAGCGACTCATCGAGGAGTATCGAGAGGCAACGGTAGTCGCCCCGGCCTTCGACCAGCCCTTCGGGGGCGACTGGCTCTACCTGCAAGACGTGATGCAGATCTCCAACGACAGCTTCGCCTGGTTCCCCGGCGATCGGCCGGGGCTGGACGAGCTGCCGATCCTCCCGGTCGGCGACGACGGCTGGCACCCCGCGGTCTTCGCCGAGAAGCAGCTCGTCCAGGCCTACACCACCATGGGCGTCGTCCGGCCCGGCTTCCCGGTGATGACGCTGGCCTTCCAGACCGAAGCGCCGGGCATGTACTGGCTCGCCAGCCCCAACCGCGCGGGATACCACTTCAACGCGGGCCTCAACGGGGACCTGCCGGGCGACCTCTACCGGATCCAGGCGGAGGCCGCGCTGCTGGATCGGGAGACGGGCGACAATTACTACGATGCCTACGCCGCCTCCATCGTGGTGCACCCTCCGGACGGCGCGCGGGACTCGGTCTCGATCCTGGCCCCGGGAGAGCGGTCGCTGGCGAACCACGCCGGCCGCGAGCATCCGATATTCCTGGCCCTGGACAGCCACGACACCGAGGAGGTGGGCGGCGCCCTGGGCTTCGGCGGCATGGTGTTCCCCGCGCTGCCGGCCGACGCCCGCTGGACCGTCACCAGGCCCGACGGCGAGGTGGTCGAGGTGACCGGCACCGCCAACCGGCTGGGGCTGGTGCGAGGCAGCCCGTCGGTACCCGCGGACGAGCCCGGGATCTACCGGGTGGTGGCCTCGATCGAGCACGAGGATCTGCGGGGTGACGTGGTGGGCACCGTCGACGGCTCCTTCTGGCACTGCGTCGTGCCGGCGGACAATCGACCCAGGCTGTCGACGATCCTCGAGGGCATGACGACCCTCGATCCGCTGAAAGGGATCCGCATCCCGGTCAGCTGGCCAAGAGGGCTGGAGGACGTGCGGCTGTACCTGGGTGTGATCATGCCGGGGCAGGTGCTGGACCAGGTGGAGCTGCGACCGGAGGGCAACGAGTGGGAGTACCCCTTCGAGCCCCTGGAGGTCGCCCGCCAGTTCCCCAACTTCGACGTGCGCCACTTCGGCACCGGCGACTGGATGATGGCCGACACGGTGGTGTTCCAGTTCTTCCTCGAGGCCCGCGATGGTGACGAGCCCGTGTACGACTCGCTCCGGCTCTTCCTGCGCGGCGACAAGCTCTACAACTACCGTGCGCTGATGTCCGCTGGCGGACACCCCGGCAGCGCGGCCGCGGGCGCAGGAGCGGCGCCGGCGCTGGAGGGAAGCTGGTTCGTCCGCTACCTCTCGGATCCGCGGCCCTACCTGGACGTGGCGTTCGAGGAGGCCGACGACGACCAGGTCGAGCGGGTGGTGGTCGACCTGCAGGGGCCGGACGCCCTCTATCCGGACCTGGAGCTGGCGTTCAACGAGGGCGACCGGGAGTGGCAGCTGGTCTGCGACTTCCTTCCCCAGCCGCTGGCGGCCGGGGTGTGGTGGATCTCCCGGCTCCGGGTCGCCCACGACGGGGACCGCTGGACGGAGTTCACGGCGCCCGATCCCCAGGGCGGATACCGCTGGACGCAGGGTGACGCGGACGCGCCGGACGCGGTCGGGAACTCCCAGGGCTGGCTCGGCCCGTTCTACGTGCCCGCGGCCCGGGATCCGATGGCTCACGTGGGGACCTTCGCGGTCGGCGAGGACACCGGGCTGGACACCACGATCGCGGTGTACCCCGCGTCGGATCCGACCCGCTGGCTGGCCTTCGCCGACGACCCGGACGTGGAGGATCCCGCCGCCAAGGTCTCGCTGCCGGTCGAGCCCGGCGCGACCTACCTGGTCGCCGTCGAGACGGTCGGCGAGCCCGGACCCTACGGGATCACCCTGTCCATCGACGAGCCCCTGGCCGACACGATCGCGATCCCCCTGCAGGCCGGCGCGGACGCCCACGACGTCTGGCGCTGGGCGACGGTGCTCGACCCCGCGGTACCCCAGCGCCAGCTGGCCGGCGACGGGACCGAACCCCGGTCGGATCGGGACTGGTTCACCTTCACCGTACCGGCCCCCGATCCGATGGACGGCCCGTGACCACCCCCGCCGCCACCCGCGCCCATCCGTCGGCGGCCTGGCTGGCGGCTGCCACCTGGATCGCGGCGCTGCTGACCTACCTGCTGGTGGCCTACCGGGTGACCGCCGTGCTGGCCCTCGAGTACGAGGCGATGGTGGTCAACGTGTCCCAGGACTGGGCGCCGGGCTACCCGCCGCCGTGGTGGGCACGGCGGGACTGGATCCCGGCGGGGCGGCTGGCGTTGCAGGCGGGCGCCGCACCCCTGTGGTGCCTGCTGGGCGCCCGCGGACTCCAGCGGGCGGTCCGGCGCTGGGCACCGACGTCACCGTTGCACGTCGGCGCGTTCTCGCGGCGAACCCGCTGCCTCGCCGCCCTGATCTGCGGCCTGCCGCTGGTCGCGTTCTGCGGACCCTTCGCCCTGGCCCTCGCGCTGTGGATCTCGGTGGAGGCCTTCGCCTGGATCCAGTGGTACGGCAACATCGATCCCGCCCTCGAGTGGATCCGGACCCAGGTCCCGGTGGCGGTGGCGCCCGCGGCGCTGGTGGCTGGCGCCGCCTTGCTGCACCGCGGCCTGACACCCGCGGCCGGGGCTCCCCGCCGCCTGCGATGGCTGCGGGCAGCGGCCTGGACTGCGGTGCTACTACCGGCCGTGGCGGTGTTGCTGCCCGCACTCGTGGCCGCCGGACCCCGCGCGGTGTGGGCGGCCAGCGCCCCCGGCCGGGCGATCTTCGAGCAGCGCTGCGGCAGCTGTCACGACCGTGCCCTGACCCTGTACTACGTCAAGACCCCTGCCGAGTGGGAGCGGACCGTGGCGGTTCAGGTCGACGTCGAGGGGGTCAGCCTCGGCGACGGCGAGCGCGAGGACCTCAACGCCTTCTTGCGGGGCGTCCGGTCCTATCCCGACCGCTGGATCTTCCGCACCCGCTGCCAGCGCTGCCACGGGCTCGAGACCCGGGCCTGGGAGGACCGCAGCGCGGAGGAGTGGGGCCGGATCGTCGACCGACACGCCCGCGTCTCGCCCTACTACTACCGTCCCGACGTGCGGGCGCAGCTCGTCGCCCACCTGGGTCGGACCCATGGCAGCGACGACGCCACGGTCCCCGACCCGGTCGTGGAGGTCGACCGCCGCTGCGGTGGCTGCCACCCGGTCGCCCACGGCGCGGACCGCTACGTGGGCCGGGACGAAGCGGAGATCCGGTCGCTCGTGGGCCGGATGAGCACCAAGCTGGCCCAGCCCCTGGACGGGGCGACGGAGGCGCGGGTAGCGGACGACTGGGCGGCGCTGATCGCCGACCCGCAGCGGATGGGCAACTTGCTGCCCCACGACCTTCCGGTGGACGGCGGGAGGCTGCGGTGGTAGCGCGGCGGACCGTGGCTGGCCTGGGCGCCGCCGCCCTCGCGCTGGCGCTCGGCGCGCTGGCGACTTGCGGCGATCCCGGGGCGACAGCGCCCGTGGTCGAGGGCGAGTACCCGCTGGCCTCCGACATCCGCCCCTACCTGTGGAATGCCAGGGTGTCCGCGCTGACTCCCGGGCTCTCCGTCGAGCCCGGCGGGAGCTGGCAGGCGACCTTCGAGGTGGAGGCCGACCTGCGGGAGTACAACCCGCGCCACGGCCGCTTCACCGGGCTGATCGTGGCGCTGCACGCCCAGCGGCGCCACGACGAAGACGGCCACTACCTGGCCGGCGACCGGACGGTGGCGCTGACCTCCCGCTTCTCCACCACCGGCATGCCCCTCGAACGCTTCGACGGCTGGCCCTCGCTGCGATTGCTGCACGACCGTGGCGGCAGCCCCTTCGAGGCCGTCGCCCGCTTCGATCTGCCCGCCGACCAGGGCGATCTGGCCAGCGTGCACCGGATCAGCGGGACCCTGGACGCGCAGCTCCCCGCCGACGCGCCCGCCGGATACTACGAGCCCCGCCTGCTGGTCTACGCCGAAGTCGAGGGTGTGGAAGAGCCCGTGCTGCTCGAGAACTTCGGCGACAACTCGAACACGCCGGACGAGCAGGTGCTGCCGCTGGTGGCGGTGGGCGATCCCGCCACTCCCCGGTTGCCCTGGACCCTGTTCGGCGAGCACCCCTACCGGGGCCAGTCCGGGCTCCTGCCCCTCGAGGAGCAGGGCCATGTGGCCCTCGCCGCGCGCTCCGGCTTCCCCCACGACTACGTGCTGCCACCGGGCCACTACGACCTGACTCCAGCGCTGCCGAGCCTCTACCCGGACCGCGCGATGGCCCCGGTCGACGGGGGTATCGAGGTCTTCCCGCCCGGGAACAACCACTACCTGGACCTGGCCACCGTCGAGCTGAGCTGCCGGGTCCAATCGCCGGACGGCACCGACGATCTGGGGACCCACCGGCCCTTCCCCGACGGAGAGGCCGAGGTCGGGCCCGACGGCACGCTGCGGGTCGACATGACGCGAACCGGCCGCTACGGGGTGGAGCTGACCGGGCAGCTCGAGGACCGGTTCGGCCGCCGCTTCGAAGGGGGCGGCAGCTACGTGGTCCACGTGGCCTGGCCGTTGACCTTCTCCACCTCGGTCAAGCCGGGCACCAGCTTCCTGGTGGGGGACAGCTACCCGCCCAAGGTCAACCTCGTCCCGCCCGTGCCGGCCAGCGTCGAGGTGGAGGTCGAGTACCTGCCCGACTCGGACCCGGCCCGCGCGATCCGCTGGTCAACGGCTGGCGAGGCGTCCCGCTTCGGCCACTTCTCGCCCACGGGCATCGAGTCGCTGGTGTTCGACGAGCCCGGCGAGTACGTCAGCCGGGTCACCGCCCGCTACGAGGACGCCGGGGGCCAGCTCTGGATGGAACAGCAGGTCTCTTCCGGGGTGATCGCCCCCCGGGAGGAGCGCACCATCCTCCTGCACGGGACCCGGACCCTGCCGTACAACTTCAAGCCAGGTCTGGACTACTACGGGGGCGTCCAGCGCTTCGAGGGCCGCCCCGACATCTCGACGCCGATCATGCCGTTCAAGCCGGCTCCGCTGCCCGACGTGTTCGCGCCGTATCACGTGGCCGACACCCTGTTCATCCCCTCCAACGGGTTCAACGAGTCCATCGTCGAGCCCCACCTGTCGTTGACCGTCGAGGACGCCGCTCTGCGCGCCCGGATGCTGGCCGCCCACCGGATGGCCACGGTCCTGCCGCCGCCCCTGCTGCAGTTCAACGCCGGTCCATGGACGTACCTCGAGGACGTGTTGCAGGTATCGGCGGACAGCGCGGCCTGGTTCCCGGCGGACGAGGCCCACGCCGACGAGCTGCCGATCATGCCCATCGGCGAGGCCGGGTGGAATGCCTTCGCGTATCCGGAGCGGGCGTCGGTCGAGGCCTACGTCTACCTGGGCGTGGTCCGGCCCGGGTTCCCGGTGATGACCGCGACCATGCAGTCCGAGGCCCTGGGGCTCTACTGGCTGGCCAGTCCCAACCGCTTCGGCCACCACTTCAACGCCGGCACCAACGGCGACCTGCCCGGCGATTTCTACCGGATCCAGGCCGGTGCGGTGCTGCTGGACCGGGAGACGGGACGCAACCACTACGACGCCTACGCCTCGTCGATCGTGGTGGTGCCCACCGACGGGGAGGCGACGGCGATCCTGCCGCCGGGCGAGCGCCCCCTGGTGACCGAGCCGGGCCGGGAGCACTGGATCATGCTGGGGTTGGACACCCACGACGCCCTCGAGGTGGGGGAGCCGATCCGGCTGGGGGGCATGGTCTTCCCGGCGGTAGAGGCGGACGTGACCTGGGAGGTCATCTCCCCCTCGGGCCAGCGGGCGACGGTGACCGGCAGGGCCAACCGGCTGGGGATCGTCCGCGCCGACCGGGCGCTGCCCGCCGACGAACCGGGGCTGTACCGGGTGGGGGTGCAGGTGGCCTGGGAAGACCTGCGGGGGGACGTGATCGGCACCCCCGACGGCTGGTTCTGGATCTCGGTGGTGCCGCCGGACAATCCGCCGACGCTGGCGGCCGAGCTTCCGGTGGTCACCTGGATCGACCCGGCCGCGGACGTGGAGGTCCCCCTGCGCTGGCCCGCCGAACTCAGCAGGGTGACCGTCCACTGGGCCGCGCTGATGCCGGGACGGGTGATGGACCAGGGATCGATCGAGCCGACCGGCGCGGGCTGGACCTACCGCTTCAGTCCGGCTCAGGCCGGCGCCCAGCACCCCAACTACGACGTTCGCAACTACGCCAGTGGGGCCGCCGAGCTGGCCGACACCGTGGTGTTCCAGTTCCACCTGGAGGCCGACGGGCCGGACGGGCCGGTCCACGACTCGCTCCGGCTGGCGCTGCGGGGCACGGCGCTGCTCCACTTCCGCGAGCTGCGAGAAAACGGGATGCCCGCCCATCCCCCCGCCACGGGAGCGCCGGCCCGCCCGACGGAAGAGGGACAGCCCCATGGGTACTAGGGCACCCTGGGTGCTGGCGGCGCTGCTGTTCGGCTGCGGGGATGCCCCGGGGGCGCCGCCCGCCGAGCCCGCTCCGGTCCAACCGGTCGCGACGGAGGCCGAGGCCCCGGTCGCCGAGGTGGGCGCCGTTGCCGACACACCCACCGGTGCCGACCGGCTGTTGCTGGAGGCCGAGGCGCTGGTCGCGCTCGGAAGGGCCGAGGGCGATCCGGCGCGCTTCGAGGAGGCGGAACGGCAGCTTCGGACCGCCCTGGAGCTGTATCCCGAGGACGAGCGGGCCTACATCGCGCTGGGGCTGCTCCACTCCCCCACCGAGGGGCTGCTCGCCGAGGCCGGCGACCCCCTGCTGACCATCGAGATGTTCGAGCAGGCGATCCGCCTCGATCCGTCGAACCAGACCGCCTACCTGGCGCTCTACGAACGGGTCATCGAGCGGCGGCCGGCGGACTCCCGGGCCCACTCGCGGCTCGCCCGCGGCTACCTGCGGCTCGGCCAGCACGACCGGGCGGGCTCGCTGGCGCGCAAGGCGGTCAAGCTGGCCCAGACCGCCAACGATGTCTACGCGATGCAGGAGGCGCGCACGACCCTGGGACAGGTCTACCTGGGGCAGGACCGCTACGACCTGGCCGAGGCGATCTTCGGCCGGACCGTCGCCCACCCGGACGGAACGCGGCTGGGCTGCGCCTACCAGGGGCTGGGCGAGCTGTACACCGACCTGGCCGCCCGCGATCCACTGGCGGCCGGGGAGATCGCCGCGATGGGCGACGCCGGGGAGGCGTTCGAGGCCGCGCTGGCGGCGTACGAGCGGGGCGAACGGGGCTCCGCGCGGGCGCTGGCGGAGCGGGCGGAGGAGCTGCGGCCGCGACGCTCGCAGCGGGTGTTCCTCGCCCTGCTGATGCTGTTCGAACAGCGGTATGACCCGGCCCGGGCGGTGTTCGAGGCCGAGGCGGTCGCCATCGACGAGGATCCGGGACCGGCGGTGGGGCTGGCTCACCTGGCCATCGCCGAACGGGACCACGGGGCGGCCGAGCAGCGGCTCCGGGACGTGGTCGAGCGCTGGACGACCGAGCGGTTGGAGGGATCCGCCGAGCCCGACTACCACCGGGTGGCGGTGGGCCTGGCCCACCTGGGGCTGGGCTGGGTGGCGGCCAACCGCAACCAGCACCGCGACGCGGTGGGCCGCTTCGACCGGGCCCTGGCCGGGAACCCCGACGACCTGCTGGGGCTACTGGGCAAGGCCAACTCCCTGATCGGGCTGGGCCGGCTGGACGAGGCCGACGCCCTGCTCGAGCGGGTGCTGGAGCTGGATCCGGGCAATCCCTATGCCTTGGCCGAATCGGCGGTCATCCGCTACGGGCTGGGCGACGACCGGGGGGCCGAGCAACGCTTCGAAGCGGCGCTGGAGCGCGGCACCGCCTACACCTGTCCCTACGAGGGGCTGGGGCTGGTCTATCTGCGCCAGGGACGGGTCGACGAGGCCCGCGACCAGCTGGAGCGGGCAGTCGATCTGAACCCGGACATCGAGTACAAGAAGTTCAACGCCCTGGCCCGGATCTACATCGACGAGGGCCGCCTCGACGACGCCGAGGCGCTGCTGAATGCCTCCATCGAGAACTTCCCCGACGACCCCGAAGCCCGCACCCTGCTGGACAGCCTGCGCGAGCGCCGTGGGGTCGCGCCGTGAGCGGGCGGCGCACGCTGCGCCTGCTGGCGATCGTCGCCGGCATCGCCGGGGTACTGATCGGCGGGATCCTGTTGGCTCGCCGGGCGTCCGGGCCACCGCCCACAGCTGGCCCGCTGCCCGCGAGCGGCGGCCCGCGCGCCGTCTCCATGGGCCGGATCCACCCCATGTTCGCGCTGGTTCCCGGGGATATCGCCGCTGGATTTGACGCCGAGGAGGTCGACGCCGCCGTCGACGGGCGACGCGTCACCATCGACGGCGAGGGGGTCGGGCTGGACCTCGCGGGCCTGTCCGCCGATGGGGCGGCCGACGCCATCCGGAACTTCGACGGCCCTCGGCTGGCCCTGCGTAGCCCGCCCGAGCCCCTCTGCGAACCCGCGGTGCGCGGAGCGCTGGAGGGCTGGACCCGGCTGGCGCTGACCGTCGCAGGCGGACGCGCCCCGTCCTGCCTGGCCGACCTGCCGGTGGGGGCGATACACCTGGTCTTCGAGGGCGCCACCGACGGCGAGCTGGCGGCGGTGGCCGCCGCCGGGGACCGGCTGGTGGAGCTACGACTGTCCCACTCGGCGGTGACCGACGACGGGCTGGCGGCCCTCGCGCCGCTGCGGGGCCTGGTCCACCTGGCCCTGGACGACACGGGCGTGGGGGACGACGGGCTGGCCCACCTGGGCGGGCTCACAGGGCTGGTCAGTCTCGACCTCTCCCGGACCCCGGTGTTCGGCCCCGGCCTGGCTTCGCTGGGCGACGTCACCGGCCTGCGCTCCCTCTCCCTCGCCGGCTCGGCCGTGGACGACGGCGGGCTGGCGACCCTCGCCCCGATGGCCTCCCTCGATGAGCTCGACCTGACCGATACCCGCATCGGCGATGCGGGCCTGGGCCAGCTGGGGGGGCTCCGGGGGCTGCGCCGGCTGGACCTGTGGCACACCGACGTTGGCGACGCCGGGCTCCGGTACCTGGCCGGGCTGACGGCGCTGGAGGAGCTGGAGCTGGGGCGGACCGGCGTGGGCGACGCGGGGGTCGCTCACCTGCGTCCCCTGCGGAGTTTGACCCACCTGGGGCTGGGCGCCACCCGGGTGGGCGACGAGGGATTACGCGCCGTGGCGGCGCTGGTGGCCCTCAACACCCTGGAGCTGTGGTCCACCGACGTCACCGATGGCGGGCTCCCGGCGCTGGCGACCCTGCAGCGGCTCCACGCGCTGGACCTGTGGTACACACGGGTCACCGACGAGGGCATGGTCCACCTGACCGGTCTGGGCGGTCTGTCCGCCCTGCGGCTGGGCGGCACCCGGGTGGGGGACGACGGGCTGGCGGCCCTGTCACCCCTGACCGAGCTGGTCGACCTGGCCCTGTGGGACACCCGGATCACCGACGCCGGCATCGACCACCTGGCGGCCTTCCCGGAGCTGCGGTTCCTGTCGCTCAACGACACCGCCGTGGGCGACGAGGGCATGGCCAAGCTGGCGGCCAGCGGCGAGCTGGAGCTGCTGGAGATCGGCGGCACCGAGGTGGGCGACGTGGGTTTCGCCCACCTGGCCCGGATGGGCTCGCTCACCGAGCTGCTGGCCTGGTACACGCCGGTGACGGACGAGGGTGTGGGCCACCTGGCGGCGAGCACATCGCTGGTGTTCGTGGCCATCGACGGAACCCGCACCGGGGACGGGGCGGCCCGGGCGCTGGCCGCGATCCCCACCCTGCGGGAGCTGGAGCTGGGCGGCACCGGGATCACCGACGCCGGGCTGGCGGCGCTGGCCGAGCAGGGCCAGCTGAGGGAGCTGGGGTTGGCCGGCGTGCCCGTCACCGACGCCGGCATGGTCCACGTGGCCGCCCACACCGAGCTGCAGGAGCTGGTGCTGGGGGGCACGGCGGTGGGCGATCCGGGTGTGGAGGCCCTGGCCGGATTGCGGCAGCTGCGTCTGCTGGACCTGGGTGCGAGCCGGGTCACCGACCGCGGCGTGGCCCAGCTGGCCGGTCTGCCGGTCCTCGAGGTGCTGGGCCTCGGGGCGACCCCCGTGGGTGACGGCGCCGCGACCGAGGCCGCTTCGATGCCCGCGCTGCGGGAACTGCAGCTGTGGTACACGGCGGTGTCCGATCGGGGGCTGGCTTCCCTGGAGTCCGCCCGGGGTCTCCGCCAGCTCGAGCTGGCGGGGACCGACGTCACGGATCAGGGGCTGATCCACCTCCACGGGCTCACCCGGTTGCGGGAGCTGGAGCTGGGCGACACGGGGGTGAGCGAGGCAGGGATCCGGGAAATCGAGGGGGTCCTGCCCGCCCTCGACGTGGTGGATCTGGCGTTCTTCTAGGGTTCCGGGAGGGAGGAATTTGGTGGTGGTGGCTGGGCTGGGAGTGCTGCTGCTCGTCGGCGTGCTGGCGTCCGCCTGGTTCGTCAGGCGGGGGTCGCTGGCGGAGCGGCTGGGGTACGCCCTGATCCTGGCGGTCGGCGCTCCACCGCTGGTCACCTCGATCCTGGCGTTGGGCCTGTCTCGCCACGTCACCGCCGGCCTCGCCTGGGGAGTCATGCTCGGGCTGCTGGCCCTGTTCGCGGCCCTCCACGGGGCCACCCGCCTGCGCCATCTGCGCCTGCCGCGCCCGGGCGCCGACGACGCCCTGGTCGCGATCCTGACCGTCGCGGTTGGTGCCGCCGCGGCCGTCCACTACACCGACGCCGAGCTGCTGCTGAACCTGGCCGCCTACCTGGACACGGGCGAGGCCAAGTGTTTCTACATGCAGACCTTCGAGTTGACCGCGGGGCTCGCGGCCGGAGCGGCGGGACCTCGGCCAGAGCTCTTCTTCGACATCATCAACACTCCGGGTAACACCCTGTTCACCGCCGGATTGATGCCCGTGCTGGGCCTCCACACCTTCCGCATCCTCTACGTGGCCCTCGCTGTCGCGCTGTTCCTCTTCGTCCGCCTGCTGGCGGCCGAGCTGACCGGCAGGCGGGGGATCGCCACCGCCGTCGCCCTGTTCGCCGTCGCCAACCCTTACACGCTGTCCATCGAGGTGCTGGACCGCAACCTGATCGCGCTGGCCCTGTCGGCGGTGCTGTGGCACGCCGTCCGGGTCCAGCCGAGGTCCCATCTGCTCCACGGCCTGATCTTCGGCGCCCTGGCCGGGAGCGGCCTGCGGTTCCTGCCGGTGATCCACCTGGCGCCGCTGCTGGCGATGTACGCCGCGGGCCGGGCGCGCCCCCGCGGGTACCTGACCTTCGGCGGAGCCGCGCTGGCGGTGGCCGCGATCAACCTGCCCCACCTGGCGCGCCACGGCCTGCACAGCCTGGGAGAGAGCGAACCCCTGTGGCGCCTGGTGCTGGTCGCGATCACCGAGCACTCCCGCACGCCCTTCCTCCCCTACCCCAACGCCGAGCTGTACGCCCTGAACCTGCTGGGGCACCTGGGCCTGGCGGTGGCCGCGGCGGTGCTGGTGGGCGCGGTCGTGGCCTGGCGGCGGGACCGGGCGCTGGCGGCCTCGCTGGTCTGGATCGTGGCGGTGCCGTTCGTGGTGCTGGCCTGTCAGCGCGACTGGCTCGAGGGCGAGAAGCTGCGAATCCTGCTCTGCGGCGGGCTGGCGTGGATCCTGTGGCTGGCCCTCGGGCTGGACCACCTGTTCCGGCGGGGGCGGCCAGGGCGACGGCTGGCCGCGGCCACGGCCGCGCTGGCGGCGGTGGGGGGGATCTGGCTGGGCCTGGCCCACGTCGATGCCCGAGCCGACATCGAGACCTACGTCCGCAAACCCCTCTACCAGACCGAGACGCCGGCCTATGTGACCCAGCTCCGGGAGGCGTTCGCGCCGCTGACCCTGCTGCCCGGGTACCACCGTCCGTTCCTCAAGCTGCAGTACCCGCGCAAGCGGCAGGTGGCGCGCTCGATCCGCGCGAACCTGTTCGGCGCCGGCTCGGCCTACCTCGAGAGCCCCTGGATCGCCCGCTGGCTGCCCGCCCGCGAGCCGCCGGAGATCCGCGTCGCGGAAGACCCCGCGGTCACCCTGCGCCTGGACCTGGATCGCCTGGTCGGGGACCCCGGCGGTGCGATCCGCGCCGTGGAGGAAGATACATCGGCCTTCGTCGATCTCACCGATCCGGAACGACTGGACGTGGTGTTCAAGCAGGTGGACGTGCGCTGGCAACCCGAGCCCCTCCCGGTGGTGGCGTTTCCCCTGCAGGCCGGCACGAGCGCTCCGGCCGAGTTGACCCTCGAGCTGAACGCCTTCCAGACCCTGGGCGACGACGAGCTGGGCCTCGTGCGGGTCGGGCCGATCCACCAGTGGCTCGACGGGGCCGCGCGCACGCGGGGAGTCGCCACCGGGATGACCGCCCTCCCCCAGGCGGACCGCCACCCCGCCATCGTGGTGCGGGTGCCGCAGGGCACCGCGATCCTGGTGCGCAACTGGCTCGTCGACGGGATCGCCGGCGTCCCCCACCGCATCGACAGCTGGTGGGTGGAGGTGGACGAGCACGGCACCGCGCGGGTCTCGTTCCACCCCTTCGAGCCCGAGAGTTACCTCTGAGCAGCAGCGGCTAGAATGGAACCATGTCAAGGCTGACCTTCGCCGTGATGGGCTGCGGGCGGATCGCCCGGCGGCACTGTGACCTGCTGGCGGAGGCCGACTACGCCCGGCTGGTCGCCGTCTGCGACGTGGTCCGGCCGCGGGCGGAAGCCTTTGGCGAGCGCTACGGCGTCCCACCCTTCGAGGACGCGGTCGAGATGGTGCGGGCCGTGACGCCGGACGTGGTCTGCGTGTTGACGCCCAGCGGCATGCACGCCGAGCACGGCATCGCGCTGGCACCCTACGTGGCCAACCTGGTGGTCGAGAAGCCCATCGATCTGTCCCTGGCGGCCGCGGACCGGCTGATCGCCCGCTGCGACGAGCTGGGCCGGCGGCTGTTCGTGGTCAAGCAGAACCGCTTCAACCTGCCGGTGACCCGGCTGCGCCGAGCCATGGACGAGGGCCGCTTCGGGCGGCTCCTGATGGGCACGGTGAGGGTGCGCTGGAGCCGCGACCAGGCCTATTACGACGCCGACCGCTGGCGCGGAACCTGGGCCCAGGACGGCGGCGTGCTGCTCAACCAGGCGATCCACCACCTGGACCTGCTGGAATGGTTGATGGGGCCGGTGGACACCGTCCACGCCCACGACGCCACCTTCGGGGTGGACACCGAGACCCCGGACACCGCGGTGGCGATCCTGCGCTTCGCCTCCGGCGCGCTGGGGGTCGTCGAGGCCACCACCGCCACCCGCCCCACCGATCTGGAGGGGTCGCTGAGCGTGCTCGGCGAGCGGGGCAGCGTCGAGATCGGCGGTTTTGCGGTCAACCGCCTGCGCCACTGGCGATTCGACGAAACACGGCCCGAAGACGAGCGGGTGCTGGCCGAGTTCTCCGAGAATCCCCCGGACGTCTACGGTTTCGGCCACCGCCGCTTCCTGCGGCACGTGCGGGACTGCATCGTCGACGGAGACGCCCCGCTGATCGACCGCGCCGATGCCCGCCGCATCCTGGAGCTGGCCCACGCGATCCACGAATCCGCCCGGACCGGAACCGAGTTCCGGGCCCACCCGGGAGTTTCCTAGAAGAAGACGCCGACTTCGTTGGCCCCGGCGCCGGCGTGGGGGCAGTCCGGAACCTGTCCGATGTGGTTGCACTCGTCCAGCGCGGAGCACCCGAGCACCGGATCGCAGCTCAGCCCGCCGAACACGTACAACTCGTCGCCCAGCAACGCGGATCCCACGCTCTTGCGCTCGATGGTGAGGGTCGCTGGCAGGATCTCCCAGAGGCCCGTCGTGGTGTCCAGCCGTGCCACGTCGTCAAAGATCGTGCAGCTGAAGCCGGTCGAGCCACCGAAGACGTAGATCTGGTCACCCCGGGCCGCTGCGTGCTGGCCCGAGAAGTGGCGGCCTGCCAGAGGCATCAACGGCGCCTGGCTGAACGTGGCGGTCACGGTGTCGAACAGCTGCACGTACTGGGAGTTGCAAGGGCAGGGCAGCGGCGGAATCTCGTCGTGGACACAGCCGCCGAACAGGTAGATGTCGTCACCGACCGCGGCGTAGGCGGCGCTGCGGATGGGGGTGTAGTTGCCGCTGTAGGGTACGTCCGCCCAGGCTACACCGTCGAAGCGCTCCACCGTCGGCTCGTTGATCCCCAGTGCATTGTTCGCAGGATCCCAGCCGCCGATGACCCAGATCGCGCCGCCGGCCACCCCCGACGCGAGCACCTCGCGGGCAGCAAGCAGGTCCGGTCCCTGGGTGACCGTGGCAGCCTGGGGATCGAAGACCCACACCGCCGCCGAGGCACCGGCCTGACCGTTGACGCAGTTGCCGTCCGGGTGGAAGTGGCCCCCGAGCACGTAGGCCCTGTCCCCCAGGACCTCGATGTTGTAGCCGTTGTAGCAGTTGAGCCCGCCGGGCGAGGTGTCGACCACCAGGTCCCAGCCCTTGTTGGTCATCCGTAGAAACTGACCGCCGAACACGACGTACAGCTCCCCGTCGATCACGAACGCCGGGCCGCCCTGTCCGCCGAGGATCTGGGCGAAGGCGAGATCCTCGGGACCCTGTGGGGTAGTGTCGTCGTCGTCACCCGTCGAGTCGTCGTCCCCGGTCAGGTCCCCGCAGGACAGCAGGGCCAGGGAGAAGATGATCAGGATCGCCAGCGGGCCACGCATGTACACCTCGCATTCGGGTAGGTTAGCTGCAACTAACGGGCCAGGCTCCAAGAATCCGCCCTCCCGCACAGCGCACCCCGTTTTTCGCCGGGGAGAGCTGTCTCGAAAGACGTGGTTCTGTTTCAAAGTGACTCCGGCGAGTGTCTCAGCGGCGGCGCCCGCAGGTTGCGACTTCTGCCGCATCTTGTACCCTGACCGGATGGATGTCCTGGGGCTGTCATATGACATCGACGCGGCAGCGTGCCTGCTGCGGGACGGCGTGCCCCTGGCGGCCGCGGCGGAGGAGCGTTTCACCCGGGTCAAGCACGACCGCGCCTACCCCGCCCGGTCGTCGGAGTTCTGCCTCGCCCAGGGCGGCACGCGGATGGAAGAGCTGGACTGGGTCGCCCTCGGCTGGAACCCGACCATCCACCTGCAGCCCCTGCTCTGGCGCCGCAGCTCGCGGATCCGGCACCACAGCGAGTACCTGACGGCGGTCCCCAACCTGCTGCTCCAGGACCTGCCCGACCGGCCGCTGGGCAGCGTGACCGAGCAGATCCACCACTTCGAGGGCACGGACCGCCCCCTGCGGGTGGCGTACGTCGACCACCACCTGTCCCACGCCGCCTGGGCCTACGTGTCGCCCTTCGAGCGCTGCGCGGTGCTGACCGTGGATGGCTTCGGCGAGCGCACCACCACCTCGCTGGTGCTGTGCGAGGGCCGCCGGCTGCGGACCTTGCGGCGGATCGAGCGGCCCCACTCGCTGGGCTCCCTGTACGCGGCGGTCACCCAGCACCTGGGCTTCCGGCCCAACTGTGACGAGGGCATCGTCATGAGTCTGGCCGCGCTGGGGGATCCGGGGCGCTTCGGTGATCTGTCCGAGCTGCTGCGCTTCCGTGACGACGGCAGCTTCGAGCTCGACCTGGCCTACTTCGCGTTCTTCCAGGAAGACACGAGCCGGGTCAGCCCGCGGTTCGTCGAGCGATTCGGTCCTGCCCGCGACTGGCAAGATACGCTGGAAGACCGGCATCGCGATCTGGCGGCCAGTCTGCAGGTCGCCTTCGAGGCCGCCTACCTGCGGCTGGCGCGGGACCTCCACGAGCTGACGGGCTGCGACGACCTGGTCGTGGCCGGCGGGGCGGCCCTCAACTGCGTGGCCAACGGCCGGATCCTGACGGAGACCCCCTTCGAGCGGATGTTCATCCCGCCCGCGGCCGGCGACGACGGCGCGGCCACCGGGGCCGCCCTCTACCTGACCCACGGCCACCTGGGAGAACCCCGGACCGGCCACGAGTTCGCCAGCGCCGCGCTGGGCCCCGCCTGTGACGACGACGAGATCCGCGACCTGCTCGAGCTGGGGCGGCGGGACGCGACCTGGGTGGACGACCCGTCCCGGGCCGCGGCTGAGCTGCTGGCCGCCGGGCTGGTGATCGGCTGGTATCAGGGCCGGGCCGAGTTCGGTCCCCGGGCCCTGGGCCAGCGCTCGATCCTGGCCGATCCCCGGGCCGCCGCGACCCGCGACCGCATCAACGCCTCGATCAAGTTCCGCCAGCCCTACCGGCCGCTGGCGCCGTCCGTGCTGGCCGAACGCTGCGGCGAACTGTTCGACCAGGCCGGGCCGTCGCCTTTCATGCTGCAGGCCTACGGCGCGCGGGCGGACTGGATCGACAGGTTGCGGGCCGCCGTCCACGTCGACGGCAGCGCCCGGGTCCAGACCGTGGACGCCGCCACCCAACCGGACTACCACGCCCTCATTCGCCACTTCGGCGATCGCACGGGGGTGCCGGCGGTGGTCAACACCTCGCTCAACGTTCGCGGCCGTCCCATCGCCAACACGCCCGAGGACGCGCTGGCTTGCTTCGACTCCACGGACATGGACGGGCTGGTGATGGGCCCGGCCGTGCTGGTCAAGGGCGACCGCCGCTGCCTCGACGCCCTGGCGGCCCTCGCCGGGAGCAAACCGTGATCCAGGGCAAGACCGTCCTGCTGACCGGCGGGCGGGGGTTCATCGGAACCCACCTCGCGCTGCGCCTGTGCGCGGACAACCAGGTGATCGTGGTGGACAACGGCCGCCGGGACGCGATGCGGTTCTTCGCTCCGCCCCCCGGGATCCGCTTCGAGACCCGGGACGTGGCCCGGCCCGGCGCCCTGGACGACCTGCTGGAGGGTGTGGACATCGTGGTGCACCTGGCGGCGGTGGCCGGGGTCAGCAACTACGTGCGGCAACCCGCGACGACCATGGTCACCAACCTGATCGGCACCCAGCTGGTCCTCGAGGCGGTCAAGGACCGGTCCATCGAGCGCCTGGTCAACTTCTCGACCAGTGAGGTCTACGGCCCTTCCGCGCTGGGCGCCCGCGAGGACCGGGCGACGGCGCTGGGACCGGTGGCCGAGTCCCGCTGGACCTACTCGGCGAGCAAGCTGGCCGCCGAGCACCTCTGCCTGGCCTACCACCGCCAGTACGGGGTGCCGGTGACGTCGGTGCGGCCGTTCAACATCTTCGGCCCGGGTCAGGTGGGCGAGGGCGCGATCCACGATATCGGCATCCGCGCCCTCCGCGGAGAGCCGATCCGGGTGACCGGGGACGGGCAGCAGGTCCGCACCTGGTGCTACATCGACGACATGATCGACGCCACCGCAGTGCTGATGTCCAACCCGGCGGCGATCGGGGACGTGTTCAACGTCGGCAACGCCGAGCCGGTGGTGCCGATGATCGAGCTGGCTCGCCGCCTCGTCGAGCGGGCGGGATCGAGCTCCCCCATCACCTTCGCGCCCCACATCGAGGCGGACGTGATGTTGCGGTCGCCGGACGTGGGTCACGTCCGCAAGCGGCTGGGGTTCCGGCCGCGGGTCGATCTGGACGAGGGGCTCGGGCGCACCCTAGACTGGTACCGCGATCACCTCGCCGAGCTGGATCCAACGTGACCCCACCGCCCAGTGACATCCCCTTCATCGACTTGAGCCGCCAGATCGACGGGCTGCGGCTGCAGCTCGATGCGGCGATGGGTCGGGTGATCGAGCTGGGCGACTTCGTCCGCGGCGCGCCCTGCTCGCGGTTCGAGGAGGCCTTCGCCCGCTACCTGGGTGTACGCCACGTGGTGGCCCTCGCCAGCGGAACGGACGCCCTGGCGCTGTCCATGGCCGCCCTCGGCATCGGTCCCGGGCACGAGGTGATCGTGCCGGCCAACACCTTCGCCGCCACCGCCGAGGCGGTGCTGATGGCCGGAGCCACCCCGGTGTTCGCCGACGTGGACCGGGACACGCTGAACCTGGACGTGGAGGACGCCGAGGATCGGTTGACCCCGCAGACCCGGGCGGTCGTTCCGGTGCACCTGCACGGCAACCCCGCGGACATGGCCGGCGTCCTCGAGCTGGCCTCCCACAACAACCTCAGGGTCATCGAGGACGCGGCCCAGGCCCACGGGGCGGTGTGGGATGGCCGGCGCGTGGGCGGCATCGGCAGCGCGGGCTGCTTCAGCTTCTACCCCAGCAAGAACCTGGGAGCGTTCGGCGACGGCGGGGCGGTGGCGACCAACGACGTCAAGGTCGCCGAGTGGATCCGCCGCGTGCGGGACCACGGCCGCGGATCGGACGGCAAGCACCAGCTGGTGGGTCAATGCAGCCGGCTCGACACCCTCCAGGCGGCGGTCCTGGGCTGCAAGCTGCCCCACCTCGACCGCTGGAACGAAGCCCGCCGGGTCCTGGCCCGCCGCTACACCGATGCCCTCTCCGGTTGCCCTGGTGTGCGGCTGGTCCAGACCTCCGATGGGGCGGTCTTCCACCATCTGATGATCCGGTCCAGCAAGCGGGACAGACTCCGCACCCACCTGGCCGATCGGGGCATCGAGACCGCCCGGCACTACCCGCGCACCATCCCCCAGGAGCCGGCCTACGCCGGCTACCGCAACGGCGGCCATCCGGAGGCCGAGCACGCATCCCAGGAGCTACTGTCGCTGCCCATGTTCCCCGAGCTGACCATGGACGAGGTGGACCGGGTGGCCGACACGATCTGGGACTTCTTCAAGAACTACTGAGCCCGGAGCCGATGCCCGTGTCCAGGGACCCGCTGATCCACACCCGAAACGAGCCACCAGCGGCGATCCGTCCGCCGCAGCGTGGCGACCCGGGGCAGGTCCGGCCGGCGAGCCTCGAGCTGCGACCGGAGGTGCTCGAGGGCATGGACTGGCCCGGCTGGGTCCGGGCCGCAGAGCCGATCCCGCTGTTCACCCCACCGATGGCGGAACGCGACGACGACGGGACGCCCCTGGCCGACCTGAACCAGGGGGGGCTGCGGCAAACGGCGATCAGCCGCCGGGACGGCCGGGTCCACTTCCACTTCGACCCCTGGGCGGCCCTGGAGCACGTGACCGCCGAACGCCACCTCCCACCCTTCCGCTCGTGGGCCACCCGACTGCCAGCCGCGGTCTTCCGGTTGCCCGGGCCGCTCCGGCTGGCGGGTCACCGCTTGCTCGCCGGATCCACCCGGGACGCCGGGGACGACGATCTGCTGGACGACTCCCTGGAGCGGCTCCGGGCCGTGGTCAAGGGCCTGCTGGGGATCGACGACCCGCCGCCCTGGCCCGGGGGGAACCCTCCGGTGGTGCTGACCCACGACGTGGACACCGCCGAGGGGCTCCGCGCTGCCCCCCGCGTGGCCCGCGAGGAGGAGCGGCTCGGGCTACGAGCCTGCTTCTACGTGGTCGGCGACCGCTACCCCCTGGACCACGCCCTGCTGGACGACCTGCGGGCCGCGGGCCACGAGATCGGCCTGCACGGCGCCCGCCACGACTTCCGGCTGGCGTACCTGTCCCCGCGGCGCATCAACCGCCGCCTGGATCGCTGTCGGGACCTGGTCGAGCGGCACGGTGTCGTCGGCTTCCGTTCGCCGGCCCTGTTGATGAGCGATTCGCTGGCGGCGGAGCTCGCCCGCCGCTTCGAGTACGACTCGAGCGTCCCGGACACCGACGTCCAGTCGCTGGCGGGCCCCCGCCGGGGTTGCGCCAGCGTGTTTCCTTTCCCCCGCGGCGACCTGCTGACCCTGCCGCCGACCCTGCCCCTGGACGACCGGCTGCTCTTGCTGGGACGGTCGCCATCGGCCAGCTATGATGCCTGGGCTCACAAGCTGGCCTGGATCCGCCGGGTGGGCGGGATGGGCGTGGTCACGACCCACACCGAACCGCACCTCGTGGGCGGCGACGCCCTGCTGGCCGCGTACCGGCACCTGCTCGAGCACGTGGTCGGAGACGGGATGCAGACCATGCTGCCGCGCCAGCTGGCCCGCTGGTGGCGCGACGGCGACGTGGAGGAGGCCGATGGGCCCCGTGGCGAAGATTGATCCCGCCCCGGCGGCGATCCTGTTCTCCGGGGGCAGCGACTCGACGCTGGCCGCGGCGCTGATGCTCGACGAGGGCCGGGACGTCACCCTGCTGACCTTCGATCCCGGCTTCGTGATGTTCCTGGACAACTCCCGGACCAACGCCGCCCGCCTGCAGCGCCACTACGGCGCCGAGCGGGTGCGCCACGAGATCCTGGACAACCGACCCGCCACCCATCGGCTGCTGTGGTCCCGGATGCCCCAGGATCTGAAGGACTACGGCTTCAACAACAACGTGCTGATCTGCCTGGGGTGCCGGATGGCGATGCACGCCAGGGCCGTCGCCTACCTGCTCGAGCACGGCATCCCCTACCTGGTGGACGGTTCCATCGCCGACCAGTCCACCGTGCCCGAGCAGCTGCCCTCGGTGCTGGAGCGGCACCGGGCGTTCTACCAGCGGGAGTTCGGCATCCACCACCGCTCGCCGATCTACGACGAGTCGCGGTCGGACAACCGGCTGGCGGAGATGGGCGTCCCGGGCCAGCACAACCTCAAGCGGCAATTCATCCTGTTCGATACCCAGGCAACCTGCCCGTTCGGCGTGACCGCCGACGTGTACGGCAAGCTGTTCTACTCGCTGATGCCCGACACCCGGGAGCGGGAATCCGCGCGGTACTGCCACGACAAGTACCCCCTGCTCGTGCGGTTCGTGCGAGGTACGATCGCCGGGCTCGGCCTGGACCTGGACGAGCGGATCGACAACCTGCGGCGGATGGTGGACCAAGATGCCACGACCTGAGGGGCGCTCCCGACTGGCCAGGGCCACCCGTGCGGCGCTGCGCTACCCCTGGGCCGCGGCCCTGATCCCCCTGGGCCTGGCGATGGGGGTCGGGGGGCTGATGCAGCACGCGATCCGCACCGTCCGCCGCCCCGCGGGTCCCTGTGCCGAGGGTACCGGGGGCGACGGCGAGTGCGCAGATCGGGGCTGCACCCCGGAGTCCCGCGGCGCCCGCTGAGCCATGCGCGTCCTGCTGCTGAACCTGCCCGGCCGCGTGCGCCTGATGCGGCGCTACGTGGCCTCGTACTACGCGCCCAACTTCCTGATCCCCCCCCTGGAGCTGATGGGGCTGGGCGCCATCGCCGGCCAGCGGTCCGGGTACCAGGTTCGGCTGCTGGACTGTGTGGCCGCCGGACTCGATCTGGTGCCCGCGGTGCGGCGCGCCCAGCGCTTCCGGCCCGACGTGATCGTCTCGCTGCTGGGTTTCGAGGTCTGCGGCGAGGACCTGGACGCGCTCGCCGTGTTCCGCCGCGCGCTGCAGCCGTCGACGGTGCTGGCCTTCGGCTACCTGGCGGGCGAGCTGCCGGAGCAGGTTGTGGCCCACGACGCCTGCGACGGGGTGCTGCTGGGAGAGCCCGATCTGACCTTCGGCGAGGTGCTCGACCGCCTGGAGCGAGGCGCGGGGCTGGACGGGATCCCGGGGCTCGTGCGGCGGGTGGATGGACGGGTGGAGCGGGGGCCGGAGCGGGGGCGGATCCAGGACCTGGACGCCCTGCCATGGCCCGACCACTCCCTGCTGGATCAGGGCGCCTACCGCGAGTCCTTCATGCCGCGTCCGATCGGCGCGATCATGACCGCTCGCGGCTGTCCCCACCGCTGCACCTTCTGCGTGCGGACCTACGGCCGCGAGCTGGTGCTGCGCTCGGCGGCGTCGGTCGCCGACGAGGTGGCGAGCCTGGGCCGGCTCGGGATCCGCCACGTCCGCTTCATGGACGACACCTTCACGGTCCGGCGGGACCGCACCCTGGAGATCTGCGACCGGCTGAGCAGGGAGGAGGGGCTGACCTGGACCGCCCTGACTCGCCTGGGAGGGCTCGACGACCTGCAGCTGGCGGCCATGCACCGCGCCGGCTGCAGGCGGCTGTACGTGGGCATCGAGAGCGGGTCGCAGCGTATCCTCGACCTGTACCGCAAGAACCTGACGGTCGAGGCCATCCGGGAGACCGTGCCCCGGATCCAGGCCGCGGGCATCGAGGTCAGCGCATTCTTCATCGTCGGTGCCCCCGGCGAGACCGAGTCGGACGTCGAGGCCAGCCTGCAGCTGGCCCTGGAGCTGGAGCCCGACTACGTGATCGTCACGAGGCTGCAGTACTGGCCCGGCACCGACCTGCACGCCGAGCACCGCGAGCGGCTGAGCTTCTCGCTGGTCCCCACCCACTGCGAACCCCTGCCCGCCGCCGGGATCCCCTCCTACGCCGACTTCCTGCGCTGGGAGCGGATGTTCTACCGCCGGTTCTACCTGCGCCCGTCGTACATGCGCCGCCGCGCCGCGACCCTCGCCCGCTCCCCCGCCGACATCGCCGAAGGCCTCGCCCGCCTCGGCTCCTGGGTGGCGACATCGGGCTCCGCTGACGGCGGAGGGCGCGATTTCATCTGATTGCCACTAGAATGGGCGTCTGCGATCGGGGGATCCGGTGCGCTTGACGGTGGCCGTGCTGGCCTACAACGAGGAGCGGACGCTCGACGAGATCGTTCGCCGGATCGTCGCGGTCTGCGACGGGCTCGGGGTGGGCTACGAGGTGATCGTCATCGACGATGGCAGCACCGACCGGACCGCCGCCATCGCCGGATCGCTGGCCGACGAGCTGTCGGCGGTCCGGCACCTGCGCCACCTGCGCAACCAGGGCTCGGGCATGGCGATCCGCTCGGGTATCGCCGCGGCGCGGGGCGAGTGCATCATCTACGTGCCGGCCGACGGACAGTTCGACGTGGGCGAGATCGGGCGCTTCCTCCAGGCCGCCGAGACCGCGGACATCGTCATCGGCGCGCGGGAATCGCGCAGCGACTACACCCCCTTCCGGCTCGCCAGCTCCCGGACCTTCCTGGTCCTGATCCGGGCCCTGTTCGGCACCGACGTGCAGGACGTCAACTGGGTCCACCTGTGGCATCGGCGGGTGTTCGACCAGGTGTCGGTGCGCTCCCGCGGCGTGTTCCTGCTCGAGGAGATCCTGGTCCGCGGCGAGCGCTGCGGGCTGACCGTGGCCGAGGTCGACTCGGCCTATCACCCGCGACAGGGCGGGCAGGCCACCGGGGGCAACGTTCGCACGATCCTCCGGACCATCCGCGAGATGGCGGCCCTGCGGGCAGAACTCTGGATCCGCGGGTGAGGGGCGCCGCCCGCATCGCCATCGTGATCCTCTGGCTGGCCTGCGGCTGCCTGCTGCTGTGGCTGGCGCTGCGGAGGCTGGACCTCTCGCGGCTGGCCGAGGTGCTGGGCGACGCCAGCTTGTGGCCGCTGGCCGTGGCGCTGGTCGTGGACGTGCTGTGTGTGGCCGCAAAGGCGGCCAAGTGGAAGGTGGTACTCACGCCCTTGGGCCGGCCGGGGCTGCTGGGGCTGCAGGCGTCGTTCTACGCCGCCGGGGCGGCGGCGATGATGCTGCCGTTCCGGCTGGACGAGTTCGTGCGGGCCTACGTGGCACACCGGATCACCAAGCTGCCCGGCGCGTCGCTGCTGGGCTCGATGGCGCTGGAACGGCTGCTGGACTTCCTGGCCCTGCTGACCAGCCTGGTGGCGCTGGCGCTGGTGGTGCCCCTGCCGGGGTGGCTGGCGACGGCGCCGCGGGTGGTCGTGGCGGTCTCACTGGTGCTGGTCTGCGGCCTGGTCGGACTGCAGCTGGTGGCGCCCCGAACCCCGGGTCCCGGGCTCGTCGGGCGGCTGCTGCGGGGGCTGGCTGCGGGCTCCGGCGCGTTGCGGCGCCCTCCCCTGCTGGCGGCCGGCTTCGGGCTGGCGGCTGCCGAGTGGCTGGGCAACATCGCGGTGGTGGCGCTGGTGCTGAAGGCCTGCGGGGTGGCGCTGCCATGGCACGGAGTGCTGCTGCTGACCGTGCTGTCGATGGTCAGCTACGCCCTCCCGCTGGCGCCAGCCGGCATCGGCGTGTTCGAGGTGGCGACCCGGCTGGCGCTACCCGAGCTGTACGGTGTGGAGCCGGAGGCTGCGGTGGGTGTGGCGCTGATGGTGCACGGCCTGCTGTTGTTGCCCATGGCGGCGGTGGGGATCCCTGTGATCATGATCGGGGGTGTGCGGCTGCGCGAGGTCCGCGCCTGGGGCCAGCGGGAGGCGGGCGGGGGGTCAGTCGACCGGGGGGGGTGAGCCGAGGCGGCGCCAGTCGGCGCGGGCGAACAGGCGGTCGAGGCCGGTCTCGATATCCACGGGATGCCAGTCCAGATCCCGGGCGGCGGGCTCCAGGTCGCCGCGGGTATCCTGGGCGAAGGCGAGCACCTGATCGGGCACGACCGGGGGGTGGGTCCACACCCGTCCGAGGGCCCGGACTCCGGCCAGGCTGAGGGACAGGGGGATGTGGACCGGGCGGCGGCGCACGCCGATGCGGCGGGCGACCTGGGCGATGAGGTCGTCGAGGACGATCTCCGTGGGGCCCATGATGTCGTAGGCGCGGCCCGCCAGCCCGTCGCGGATCAGGGCCGCGACCGCCGCGTCGAGTACGTCGTCGACGAACACCGGTCGCAGGATGTGTTGCCCGCTGCCAGGCACGGGGACCAGCGGCGAGCGGCCCACGGTCCGCACGAAGGTGGCGAACTCCTTGCTGCCCTCGCCGTAGATCATCGTCGGCCGGAAGATCCGCAGGTCCAGATCGCAAGCCGCCAGGGCCTCCTCGCCGCGGCGCTTGCTCTCCCCGTACGCGTCCCGCAGCTCCCGCAGGGCGCAGTTGGTCGAGAAGTGGAGCACCCGGCGCACGCCCGCGCGCTCGCAAGCCCGCCCGACGGCCGCGGTGCCCTCCACGTTGACCCGCTCATTGAGGGACCGGTCGGCCACGTCGGCGGCGCCGGCCAGGTGGACCACTGCGCTGCACCCGGCCAGCGCGTCGTCCAGGGTCGAGGGCCGGGTCAGGTCCCCCACCGCCAGCGGCACGCCGAGCGCCCGCAGCGGGGCGGTCGCGGAGGTGGTGCGGACCAACCCACGGCAGGTCCGTCCCTCGCGCAGCAGCCGCCGCGCCAGGTGCACGCCCACGAAACCCGAGGCGCCGGTGATCAGGATCGGCCCGTCCATCGCCGCGATCCTAGCCTGCAGTTTATGCAAACAGAATTAGCTTTGCCTAATTAGGAGGCGCATATGGCACTGTCGGACTGATCGCCAAGCTCGAGGGCCACCAGCCCGACCTCCACGTCTCCTGGGGCCAGTGCGACGTGGAGATCTGGACCCACAAGATCGACGGCCTCAGCGAGAGCGACTTCATCCTCGCCGCCAAGATCGACCGCGCCCGGGCGGCCGAAGCCCGGCGTTAGCCTGTTGAGATGCCAGCCAGCCGGGGAACTAGCGGGGGGGCTGGTCGGGGATGGGTTGGCCGGAAGGGTCGAGGCAGGGGGCGGGGGCTCCGGAGCGGTCGGTGCAGCCGGTGGTGGCGCAGGGGTAGGGCTCGCTCCGCGGGGCCATTGGATCGATGAACATCGGTTGATCAGCCACTCGCCACCGGTTCCGGCCAGGGCGTGGCACATGACCTCGTCCCGCTGGCGGTCGAGCACCAACCGCAGGACGGATGCGTCCAGCAGCATCGAGATGTCGGTCTGTGCGTCGCCAGCGACCAGGGCCGGACGGCGGGCGGGATCCCGCGGGGGATCGACGGCGGCTGCGGTTCGGTCACCGAAGATCTGCTGGGCGATGAAGCAGCGCTTGCCCTCCTTGTAGGTCATGATCCGGTTGCTGCCGTCCGCCTCGGGACCGCAGCCTGCGAGGTCGGTGGTCAGAGTGCCGTCTGCGGCGGTCAGCACGCGGATGCCGATCACCCGGTCGTGCCCGACTCCAACCCGATCGGCGAAGGCCTCGACCGAGGGTTCGGGGGACGCGGAGACCACCCACACGTCGAAGCCGTGGGACTGAAGCGCGCCGATCAGGTCGGCGATCTGGAGGTAGATCCGGATCCAGCCCGGCAGGCCGGCGTGGGTACCGACCTGGATCGTGGTGCCCTCGGGTGCCGCCAGATAGGCGTCGATGGCCCCGCCGACCGCCTCGTGGATCCGAGCGGCGGTATGTCCCGCCTGCAGCTGGGCTACCCAGGCGTATGCGGGCGCGATGCGGCGGTGGTCGTAGCCCCCGGCGAGCCAGGCGGGCTCGCCAGCGGCGGTCCGCTTGTCGTCGTAGATCGAGAGGATCTCGTCGGCGCAGTCCAGGTCGCTGGCGGTGGGCAGGGGCTTGCCGGGCGGGTGCTCGCCGCAGGCCGCATCCAGGGCCGCCCGCGCGGCATCGGTCAGAAAGGGGCTGGTGGTCCGCCAGTCGCCTGCCGGGGGTTGCAGGATCAGGTCGTTGCGCAGGAACCAGAACATGGTGCCGTCGCCGATGTCGTTCTTGATGACTGTGTTGTCCCAGTCGAACACGGCCACAGTCGGCCGCTCCGGGTCGAAGCGATCTCCGGTGCTACCCAGCTCCAGCAGCAGGCGATCCAGCCGCTGACGATTGTCTCCCGCCCACGGCAGATCGGGGTCCAGTGCCCGTGGCTGCGCCTGCGCCACACCGCAAAGCGCGAACAATCCCGCCAACACCGCGATCCATCTAGCCGACGTCTCGCACCGGCATCTCATCCAGCTCTCTCCTTCCCTCACACGGAATCCAAGCTACCACAGCATCCCCAAACCGACCCCGCGCCGGTATGATCCCCGCGATGGGAAACCAGCCTCCCCTCCAGGGACTGCGCTCGGCGATCAGCCGGGAGATCACGGCAGACGGCGAAGCCGCGCCCGGCGCGCACGAAGTGGGCGCGCCGCCGGTCCCGTCCGCACAGCCGCGGCCGAGCCACGGGACACTGGCCGCGGGGGAGCTGGTGGACCATTTCCGCGTGATCCGACCGATCGGCAGCGGCGGCATGGGCCGGGTGTACCTGGCACGGGACGTCCGACTCGGCCGCAAGGTCGCCCTCAAGATGGTCCACGCCCACAAGCTGGGATCCAAGCAGGCCATCGACCGCTTCGTGTTCGAGGCCCGGACCACCGCCCGTTTCAGCCACCCCCACATCGTCTCGATCCACGCGGTGGGCGAGCACCTGGGCCGCCCTTACGTGGCGCTGGAATACCTGGAGGGCGAGAACCTGCGGGAGCGGTTGCGCCGCGAGCAGCCGTCGGTGCGGGAGGTAGCCCGGTTCGGGCTTGCCATCGCCGAGGCCCTGGAAGAGGCCCACGGCCACGGTGTCCTGCACCGCGATCTGAAGCCCGAGAATGTCCTGCTGCCCCGGGACGGACGGCTCCGGGTCGTGGACTTCGGGCTGGCCAAGCTGGCGGCCAGCGACGAACCGGCGCCGACGGACTCCGAGCGGGACACGGGCGACGACGACGAGCCGCTGGCGCGCGACTTCCAGACCGCGGACCGCAAGCTCTGCGGGACGCCGGCCTACATGGCGCCCGAGCAGTGGGAGGGGGTCGACGTCGACGCGGCCACCGACATCTGGGCCCTTGGGGTGATGCTCTACGAAGCCATCTCCGGCGAACGCCCCTATGCTCCCTCGGAGCGCGAGAATCCCTCGCTGGCGGTCCGGGTCTGCGGCCCGGAGCCCGTGCCGATGGCGCCGCCGCTGGGCGAGATCCCCGGAGATCTGGCGGAACTGGTGTTCCGCTGCCTGGAGAAAGCGCCCGAGCACCGCCCCCCGGCCGCCGAGGTGGTCCAGTCGCTCAGGGATTTCCTGGCGCCCAGCCGCGAACGCCTGTCCGAGGAGGAGGGGCCCTTCCGCGGTCTGGAGGCGTTCACCGAACGTCACGCGGGCTATTTCCACGGACGCGACGCGGAGATCGGCGCTTTCCTGGAACGGCTGCGCACCGACCCGATCCTGCCCGTGGTCGGCCCCAGCGGCGCGGGCAAGAGCTCCTTCGTCCAGGCGGGAGTCGTGCCCCGGCTACGCGAGCAAGGCAGCTGGACCGTGCTGACCCTACGCCCAGGCGGGGACCCCTTCCACACCCTGGCCACCCGACTGCTGGCGGGCGAGAGCACCCAGCGCCCCCGCAGCAGCCGCCGCGCGGCTTCCGACGAGACGCCGTCGGAGACCGTCGCTCTCTCCCGGCAGAAGACCGCTCTGGGGCTCTCCGTTCCGCCGCCCCCACAGTCCAGCCAGGCCCCCACCGTCCCCGCACCCGGCGACGACCTGCCCGAGGGACTGGCTTCCAGCCTGCGGGACGCCCCCCGCCGCCTCAACCTGGAGTTGCAACGGATCGCCGACGCCTCGGGCGGGCGTGTGCTGCTGTTCATCGACCAGCTCGAGGAGCTCCACACCCACGTGGACGATCCGCGGCAGCGGCGGGCCTTCATGCAGGCGATCTGCACGGCCGCCGACGACCCCGAGGCGCCGGTCCGGGTGGTATTCACGCTGCGGGACGACTTCCTCGGCCGGCTGGCCGTCGGTCCCGAGGTCCGCGAGGTCCTGGGCCGGGTGGCCGTTCTGCGGAGCCCCGCGCCGGCCTCGCTGGAGGAGATCCTCACCCGGCCGCTCACCGCGGTGGGCTACTCCTACGACGACCGCACGGTCGTGGCTGAGATGCTCGACGAGATCCGCGGCGAGCCCGCCTGTCTGCCGCTGCTGCAGTTCACGGCCCGGCTGTTGTGGGACCGCCGCGATCGGGAACGTCGCCTGCTGCGCCGGGCCACCTACCGGGCGGCCGGTGGCGTGGCGGGGGCGCTGGCGGACCACGCGCAGTCCGTGCTGGCAGGCCTGACGCCGGACCAGACCGCCGACGCTCGCGACCTGTTGTTGCGGTTGGTGACGACCGAACGCACCCGGCGCCGTCTGCCCCGTTCGGCGGCCCTGGACGGGCTGGGCCCGGGGGCCGAAGAGGTCCTCGGTCGTCTGATCCAGGCCCGGCTGCTGACGGTCTACAAGGGTCGAAGCGACGCGGACGCCGAGGTGGAGCTGGTCCACGAGTCGCTGATCCGAAGCTGGCACCAGCTGCGGCAATGGTTCGACGAGAGCCGCGAGGAGCTGGCCTTCCTGGACGAGGTGGGGCAGGCGGCCGATCTCTGGGACCGCCGCGGACGCCGACCCGACGAGGTCTGGAGCGGTGACGCGCTGCGGGACGCGCGCCGAACCCTGGAGCGGCTCCCCGGCCAGGCGCCGACCCTGATCCGGCAGTTCCTGGCCGCCAGCCAGGAGCAGGAACAACGACAACAGCGGCGGCGGCAGGCGGTGGCGGGGATCGGGTTCGCGCTGCTGGCGGTGGTGGCCTTCGCAGCTGTGGTGGCGGCCCTGGCGCTGGCGGACAAGGAGCGCGAGGCCCAGCGCCAGCGGCGGGCGGCCGAGCAGGGCCAGGCAGAGGCCCGGCTGGAGGGAGCACGGGCAGCGCTGATGCGGGGTGATCGGCTGGAGGCCCGGGCCCAGCTACGCGGCGCCCTGGAAGCGGAGATCACACCGATCGGGCGCGCGCTCTGGGGCGAGCTGACGGCCGATCCGCTGGTCTGGAGCCACGCGCTGGGCGCGGCGATCAACGACGTGGCCTTCACCCCGGATGGGGCGACCCTGGCGGTGGCGTGCGGAGACCGTTCGATCTATCTGTTCGACACGGTCACCCGCGAGGTGCGGGTGCTGCGCGGCCACGCCGATCAGGTGTACTCGGTCGAGGTCTCGCCGGACGGGCAATGGCTGGCCTCGGGATCGTGGTCGGGGGAGCTGTGGCTGTGGCGGCTGGACAGCGGGGAGACTCGCCAGCTGGTCGGTCACGAGGCGGGGATCAACTACCTGATGTTCAGCCCCGACGGCGGGCAACTGGCCAGCGGCAGCGACGACGGGACGGTCCGGCTGTGGAACCTGGCCTCCGACGGCGAGCCCAGGGTCCTCAGCGGTCACACACACCGGGTCTACGGCGTCGCCTTCAGTCCCGACGGGCGGCGACTGGCCAGCGCAGGCCGCGACAACGTGGTGCGGCTGTGGGACGTCGAGAGTGGCACCGAGGTCGATTCGTTCCCCGCGCGCCCCACCTCCCTGACCAACCTGGCGTTCTCTCCGGACGGGACACGGCTGGCGGTGGCCGGGCCAAGCATGCGGGTCAGCGTGTGGGAGCTCGAAGAGCGCGAGGAGATCCAGCTGTCGGGTCACGCAGGCAAGGTCTGGGACGTCGCCTTCACCCCCGATGGCGAGCGTCTGCTCTCCGTCTCCCGGGACAGCACGATCCGGGTCTGGGACCTGGCCACCCGGGAGACCCTGCTCGAGCTGGCGGGCCCGGGCGACGCCCTGTATTGCGTGAGCGTCAGCCGCGACGGGCGGCTCGTCGCGACCGGCGGCGGTGACAAGTTGGTCCAGCTCTGGGAGCTGCCCCAGACCCCCCCGGGGAACCCGGCGCGAGGACATACCGGAGCGACGTTCGCGGTGGCGTTCGCCCCCGATGGCGCGACGCTGACGTCGGTCGGCGCCGACGGCGCCGCACGCATCTGGGACGCGGCCACCGGGGAGCAGCTGCACTCCCTGATCGCCAACGCCGAGGCGTCGCCGTCGGTGGCCTACACCGCAGACGGCGAGAAGATCTGGGCCGGCAGTCGGGACGGCAAGCTGCGGATCTGGCTGGCCGGGGCGCCGGGCCGCCCGCGAACGCTGGAGGGCAACCCGGGGGGGGTCATCGACCTGGCGATGTCCGCCGACGGCAGCTTCGCCGTCACCGTCGGCGGGAGCTTACGCCCCTACCTCTGGGATACCGCGACCCGGGCGAAACGCCATCCATACACCGGCCACACGGACACGGCGATGACCGCCGCCATCTCCCCCGATGGGCGGACCGTCGCCACCGCCGGGTACGGGCGGGCGGTCCACCTGTGGGATCCGGAAAGCGGCCGCCGGCTCGCCCTGTACGAGGGCCACACCGAGCCCATCCGCGATCTGGCCTTTGCGTCCGACGGGGGGCGACTGGCGTCCGTGGGCGACGACGGGACGGTGCGGTTGTGGGACTTGAACACCGGGAAGGGAGCAGTGCTGGCGCGTTTCGACGCCCGGATCTACAGCGTGGCCTTCCCACCCGGTGGCGGGCGGCTGGCGGTGGCGCTCTCCGACGGCACCGCCCGGATCATCGAGCTGCAGGGCGGCGCAGTCCTCACCGTGACCGGCCACCGGGCCGAGGTGAACGGGGTCGGGTTCAGTCCCGACGGCAACACCCTGGCCACGGCCAGCGACGACGGCACGGTCCGCCTGTGGGAGACCGCCACCGGCCACCCGATCTGGCGCGCCCCCCTGCTGGTCGGACCGCCCGTGGCCCTGTCGACCCACCGCGGCTGGCGGACAGCCGATGGCTCACCGGATCCGGGCGCGACGAGCGCCTGGCGGATGGCGGTGGGGAACCGCGGCCTGGACGCGGCGCTGGCGCCGGACGGGTCGACCCTCTGCCTGCGCACGGCCGCGGGGATCGAGGCCTGGGACACCGGGCGCGACGAGCAGCTGTTCAGCAAACCCATGCCGGATCTCCTGGACGTGCTGGCCCGGACCGACGGCTGCGTCACCCTGTCCGCGGCGACGGGGAGCGGCGCCGGAGGATCCGCGCGCCTGCACGCCCGCTCCGGTCAACGGATCGACCTGGCCGACGACGCAGTCGCCATCGCGCTGGACGGCGACGACCTCCTCGTGGCTGCGGACGACGCGGTCCGGGTACTCGCTCCGGATGGGAGCCAGCGCCGGACGTTCCCCACCGGAGCCGGTGTGACCGCCGCGATGCGAGGCGGAACAGAGCTGGTGGTGGGATTTGCCGACGGATCGCTGGAGCTCTATCCCGTCGCTGGCGAGGGGTCCCGCTCCGCCTTTGCCTTCGAGGGGGTCCCCTCCAGCCCGGTCGTCAGGCTCGAGGAGGGACCGCTGGACACTCTGATCGCCGGGTTTGCCAACGGCCAGCTGGGCATCTGGTATCGGGACAACGGTCAACGCCTGGCCCACGCCCAGCTTCATGGTCCGGTGGCCCACACCCTGCTCGACGGCGCCTCGCTCCACGCGGCGACGGAGCTCGGCGACCACGGCGTCCTCGACCTGTCGGCCTACTACCTGGACGAGTGCGCCCTGCTGCACGCCGTCTGGGATTCTATCCCCGTGGTCTGGGAGTCGGGGCTGCCGGTCCGCCGCGCCCCCCCCGCGGCCCATCGCTGCGCCTCGCCCTGACCGCCGTGGTGAACGGTTGACGACCCGCGGCTCGTGCGCGATCCTCGCCAGCCTCGGGAGCCCCCATGCAAGGCACACCACCCCACGCATTCACGGCTGTCCTCGTCCTTCTCGGCTGTCTCGGCCCCCTCGCCTGTGGCCAGGGGGGTCCAGTCCCCTCCGACGCCCGTGAAGCCTGCGCGGCCGGGCGGGTCGAGGAGGGCTTCGGCCTGATCAAGGATATCGGCCGGGTGGACACCGCAGCCGAGCAGGACGCCGACACCGTGGCCGCCTGCCTGGACGCGGCCGTGGCTGCAGCCGACGAAGACGGCGCCTGGACCTCGCTGGCCAACCAGCTGCGCGTGGTCGAGCAGCTGGGCTCGACCCTCGAGTCCCCGGCCCTGGCGCGCGCCGAGACCGACGCCCGAGCCGCAGTGGCCTACGCGCGGACCATGGGCGATCTGTGCTGCCTGAAAGACGGGCTCGATCTCTTCGATGGCCTGCGCACCGATCCCGCCATGGAGGGCGCCGACGCCATGCAACGTACCGTGCAAGGCTGGTACAGCCGGGCGCGGGACGCCCGTATCGAGGACGGCGAGTGGGTGGTCGAGGTGGGGGGGCAGATGGTGTTCGCCACCGCGCTGGTCGACGTGGTCCCCGCCGCCGGGACGCCCGCGCACACCGAACGGGTGGGACAGCCGGTCACCTTGCACAACGCCCTGCTCAAGAGCGAGACCAAGGACACGCCGCCGCGGCTCGCGGGGAGCCCCTGGGCCGGCGGCACGGGCGAAGGCGGCACCGTCGAGCTGCGCACGGCTCTGGTCCGCAAGCCCGGACAGAAGGACGCCACCGCCATCGCGGCCGAGTGGAGCGACGAATGGGACGCACTGCTCGCCGAGCTGGCGCCCGGCGTCCTGCACACGTGCGAGGGCCGGATCGCCGCACCCTCCGCAGAGGGTGGGCAAGGGACGCTGGTACTCCAGTCCTGCAGTCCGGAGGCCGCCCGCACCGATGCCCTCTTTCGCCAGCGGGTCTGCACGGTCTGCGGCAAGCGCGACGGCCGCGAGGTGTGCCACGTGGGCTTCGGCCGCAGCGACGTCCAGGCCGCCGCCCAGGCCAAGGGTCAGGTCTGTGACGAGCTCCTGAACTTCGACGAGTTCGCCGCCGCCTGCGGCACCCTGATCGAGATGTCCCGCAGCTGCGGCCCCAACCACGCATCCGCTGACGAAGCCCCCGACCCGGCCCCACCCTGACCCGCCGTGACCGCGCCGATTGACCGGCGCTTCGGGCCAGCATTAGGATCGTTCCTCTCGCCGGGAGGATGTCCATGGATCTCGCCGCTTTCGACCGCGTCTGCCGCCGCCTGGAGAGCTATCCAGAGCGGATGATCGAGCTGCAATCCGAGCTGGTGAAACGAGTGGCCCTCGGGCCCACCAGCGGTGGCGAGGGCGAGGCGGAGAAGGCCGCGTTCCTCGAGAACTACCTGCGAACGCGGGGGATCACCGACATCGAGGACGTGCGCGCCCCCGATCCGCGGGTGCCCTGCGGGTACCGACCCAACCTGATCGTCAGGATTCCCGGCGAGGATCACTCCCTCACGGTCTGGTTCATGGCCCACCTGGACGTGGTGCCGGCCGGGGACCTCGAGAGCTGGCACAGCGATCCCTTCGAGCTGACCGTGGACGGCGACAAGCTGATCGGCCGCGGGGTCGAGGACAACCACCAGGGGCTGGTGGCCTCGGTCATGGCGGTGCTGGCCCTGGCCGAGGAGGGCATCACGCCGGCCTGCGACGTCGGACTGTTGCTGGTGGCCGACGAGGAGACCGGCAGCAAGTTCGGCGTGGCCCACGTGCTGTCCGAAGCGGACCAGCTGCGGCCCAACGACCTGGTGGTGGTGCCCGATGGCGGCGAGCCCGACGGGTCGCTGATCGAGGTCGCCGAGAAGTCCATCGCCTGGATGAAGTTCGTCGTCACCGGCCAGACTGCCCACGGCTCCACGCCCGAGCGGGGCCGCAACGCCACCCGCGCAGCAGCCCACCTGACCGTCGCCCTCGATGAGCTCCACGAGCACTTCTCGGCCCAGGACCCGCTCTTCGATCCCCCGGGGTCCACCTTCGCGCCCACCAAGCGCGAGGCCAACGTGGACAACATCAACACCATCCCCGACCGGGACGTCTTCTACTGGGACTGCCGGATCTTGCCCCGCTACGAGCTCGAGGAGGTCGAGGCCTTCGTCAAGGAGAAGGCCGACGCCGTGGCCAAACGCTTCGGGGTGCAGATCGAAATCAGCTATCCGCAGCGGGAGAAGGCCGCCCCGCCGACCTCCGCCGACGCGCCCGTGGTCCGGGCGCTGCGGGATGCGGTCAAGGCGGTGTACGGAGTCGAAGCCCGGCCGGGAGGCATCGGCGGCGGCACCGTGGCCGCCTTCCTCCGCCGCGCTGGCATCCCGGCCGCGGTCTGGGCGCGCATGGAGGAGACCATGCACGGACCGGACGAGTTCTGCCTGCTGTCCAACCTAGTGGGCGACGCCAAGGTCTTTGCCCATCTGATGCTGAAGGAGAGCTGACGCCATGGCGCGCAAGCTGAACCTGGAGCGGCTGGCCCGCGCCGCCACCGTCGCCTTCGTGCCCCACGACGTGGCCAGCATCGACGACTACCACGCCTTCGTCGTCCTGTTCGAGGGTACCTTCCCCTGGCACGAGCACGAGCAGGACGAGATGTTCATCGTGCTCGAGGGCGAGCTGCGGGTGGAGTTCAAGGGCGGCCTGAAGGCCACCACCCTCGGTCCGATGGACGTCCTGAAGGTCGACAAAGGCGTCGTCCACCAGACCGTCGCCCCCCGCCGCGCCCGCGCCCTGGTCTTCGAGAAGCGCAGCGTCACCGTCGCCACCCTGGGTCAGTCGGGCGAGTCCTAGCAACTTTCGCGGACCATCGGTTCTCGGGTGCCACGGCGGATGGCCGCTGTGGCACCCGGATACAAGTTTCCGCCGAAGCTCACACCGATGCGCCGTACGTCGGTCGATTCTCGCGGGAGAGGGGAGATCTGATCGCGTGGTAGGCTAGCGGACGGCCGTAGGTGTCAGAGGTGGGGCGTGGACGGTCGGGGGAGGCGTCTCGGATGCCACGAACCGCCGGACCAGCCGCTCGTGTCTTCCCCATCGTGTGTTGCGCCGCCTGCGCTCTCCAAGCCAGAGCCGGGATCGAGCTGCACGCAGAGGCCTCGTTCCTCGGCGAGGCCGCCCAGGATCTCTCGGGGTGGGCCGTCGCCGGCGCGGGCGACCTGAATGAGGACGGGTACGACGACCTGCTCATCGGCGCCCCGCGGAACAGCGAGGCGGGGCTGTCGGCGGGCCAGGTCTACCTCCTCCTCGGTCAGCCCGGCGGCTGGACGATGGGCGTCAGCCTGGCTGGAGCCGATGCCTCCTTCCTCGGAGTGACCGCGGAGGACGAGGCGGGAACGAGCGTGGCGGGCGTCGGAGATGTGAACGGCGATGGCATCGAGGACGTGCTGATCGCCGCGCCGGCAGCGACCAAGGTTCGACGGACGCTGGCCAGGTCTACGTCGTGCTCGGCAGTCCCGCCGGCTGGGCGCCGGACACACCCCTCTCGCTCGCGGATGCATCCTTTCTGGGGGAGGCTGCCTCCGATCAGGCCGGGCTCGCCCTCTCTGGTGCCGGGGACGTGGACGGCGACGGCGTCGACGACATGCTCATCGGATCCCGGTTCAACGGGGAGGCGGGCGCGGGAACGGGACAGGTCTACCTGATCCTGGGTGACGTGGCGGGCTGGGATTCGGGGACGGACCTGGGTACTGCCGACGCCTCGTTCTGGGGCGAGTCCGTCGGGGACGAGGCCGGAACGGCCGTGGTCGGAGCGGGGGACGTGGATGGAGACGGACTTGACGACATCCTGATTTCCGCGGGCCTGAACGGGGAGAACGGAGCCGAGACCGGCCAGATCTACCTGATCGCCGGGAAGCCGGCTGGCTGGACGCCCGACACGTCGCTGTCCGCGGCCGATGCCTCCTTCCTGGGGATGATGCCGTTCTCCCAGGCCGGAAATGCGCTCGCGGGTCCCGGGGACATGGACGGCGACGGGGTCGACGATTTCGTGATCGCCGCGGCGCTGGACAGGGACGCGGCGGCGGATGCCGGCCAGGTGTACGTGGTTCCCGGGCAGCCCAACGGCTGGTCCATGGACACGCCAGTGGAAGCCGCCGCCGCCGAATCCTACCGCGGCGGGTCCGCCTATGATCTGGCCGGGTGGTCCATTGACGGGGCCGGCGATTTTGACGGCGACGGACTCGCCGACCTGCTGTTGACCGCCGTGGGGGCTGATGACGGAGGCAACGACGCGGGTCGAGCGGACCTCGTGCTGGGGCACGCCGGCAGCGGCGGCCTGGACATCTCGATCCACAGCGCCGACGCCCACCTGCCCGGCCAGGTCGCCGGCGATGGGCTCGGCTGGGCCGCCGCCGGTGTCGGCGACGTGGACGGCGACGGGCTCGACGACCTGATGATCGCCTCACCGACCAACGACGAGAGCGCCGTGAACGCCGTGAACGCCGGCCAGAGTTACCTGGTGTTCGGCGTCTCCAGCGCTGACCTCGACGGCGACGGGCAAACCGCCTACGAGTTCGACTGCGACGATCAGGATCCAGAGGTCCTGTTCATGGGTGGCGAGGAGTGTGACGGACTGGATACCGACTGTGACGGGCTGGTGGACGAGGGATGTGACGGCCCGCGTCTGGTGCCGTCGGCCTCCTTCGTGGGTGAGTCAGCGGGGGATTATCTGGGGAGCGATCTCGCGTCCGGAGACCTGAACGGGGACGGTCTGGCGGATGTGGTGATCGGTGCCGCCGCCGCCGAGGACGACGGCAGTGCCTACATCTTCTTCGGTGGGGGTAGCTGGGGTGAAGGCACCTCGGTCTCCGACGCCGACGCCTCCTATCTGGGGGAGGCACACCACGATCGCGCGGGCGATGCGGTCGACGTTTGCGGAGATGTGAACGGCGATGGATTCGACGACGTCATCGTGGGCGCGTTCACGAACGACGAGGGCGCTAGCGCCGCAGGTCAAGCCTATCTGATCCTCGGCAAGCCCAGCGGCTGGGCCACCGGCGTCTCGCTGGCAGATGTCGACGCCTCGTTCCTCGGGGAGGGCACCTATGACTACGCGGGCTACTCCGTGTCAGGGGCGGGCGACGTCGACGCCGACGGCTACGACAACCTGCTCATCGGCGCCCCCTGGGCCTGGGGCGGGGTCAACGACGCAGGGAAAGCCTACCTGGTCCTCGGCCACCCCTCGGGCTGGGCCATGGACGTGGAGCTGTCGGCGGCCGACACCGCCTTCGTGGGGGAGAGCGAGGACGACGGGGCAGGCCTCAGCGTCTCAGCCGCTGGCGACGTGAACGGCGACGGATACGACGACCTGCTGATCGGCGCCCCGTACGCCATCGTGGACGAGGGGCGGGCCTACCTGGTGCTGGGCCACGCGAGCGGCTGGCCGGCGGACGTCTTGCTGGCCTCGGTCGACGCCTCCTTCGTCGGGGAGGCGGAGGACGACGAGGCGGGCGCGAGCGTCGCCGGGGTCGGCGACGCGGACGGCGACGGGCTGGACGACTTCCTGGTGGGAGCCTACTGCAACAGCGAGGTCGACCTCTGCGCGGGGCAGGTGTACCTCGTCCTGGGCCGGACCTCGGGCTGGGCGCAGGCGACCGACCTGGCGGCGTCGGACGCCTCCTTCCTGGGCGAGGTCCGCTCGGACGTCGCCGGCGAGGTGGTCGCCCGAGCCGGTGACGTCGACGTGGACGGCTACGACGACTTCCTGATCGCGGCTCCCCACAACGACGAGGGCGGGGACATGGCCGGCCAGGTGTACCTGGTGCGGGGGCGAGCGGCCGGCTGGGCGATGGACACGCCCCTGTCGGCGGCTGACTACTTCTTCGTCGGGGAGTACGTGGACGACGAGGCGGGCGACGCCCTCGCCGGCATCGGAGACCTGGACGGCGACGGGATCGCGGACCTGCTCGTCTCGTCCCGCGGGAGCGACGAGGCGGGGGAGGACGCTGGCCAGGTCTACGTGTTCACCAACGGACTCTGCCCCGACCAGGACGGGGATGGGTACGCCAGCTGTGATGGGGATTGCGACGACGGCGAAGCGCTCTCCCATCCAGGCGCCGCTGAACTATGCGACGGGCTCGACAACGACTGCGATGGCGAGGCGGACGAGGACATCGACGGGGACGGAGATGGGTTTTCGGGTTGTGGGGGTGCGGACTGCGACGATCAGGACGCAGGGGTTCATCCGGACGCCGCGGAGATCCCGTACAACGGCGTCGACGAGGACTGCGACGGGGACGACCTGACCGATCAGGACGGTGACGGCCACGACGGTGGCCCGCCTGGCGAGGACTGCGACGACCTCGATCCCTCGGTACATCCGGGGACCGAGGAGGATTGCGAGGACGAGGCGGACCTGGACTGCGACGGCCTCGCAGGTCACGAGGACGAGGACTGTGGGGACGCGCCACCCGGGTCCGGTGAAGGCTGCGAGTGCGGACAGGCTGTGGGCGAGGGCGGACCCCAAACGCACTCGATACTCGTCGGCATCTCACTGCTATTGGCGTTCCGGATCCGCCGTTCTGCCCGAAAGACACGGCGGGGCCCGCCCGCCGTGGCACCCGGAGACGGAGCTTTCCCGAACCAGCCTAGCTCGTTCCCGTCCCGAAACTGCGTTTCGTGCCGGGAGGCTTCAGGCGTCAGGCTTTAGCCCGGTCATTTCACGTCCGCGATTGGTGTGACGGTTTCAGCCGCGGATCCGC
>CAYTBN010000061.1:0-40741 GCA_964436045.1 uncultured Rickettsiales bacterium
CCCTCTTCGTCACGGAAGTACTCGGCTGCGGTCAGGGCGGACAGGCCGACCCGGGCGCGGGCGCCGGGGGGCTCGTTCATCTGGCCGTAGATCAGCGCACACTTGTGACCCTCGTCCTTGAGGATCGGCAGACTGCGCTTCTCGTCGAGCACGATCTCGCCGTGCTCGTCCTTCTCCACGGCGATGACGTCCCCTTCCATCATCTCGAACCAAAGGTCGTTGCCCTCGCGGGTGCGCTCGCCGACGCCGGCGAACACCGAGTAGCCGCCGTGTTTCATGGCCACATTGTTGATCAGCTCCATGATCAGCACGGTCTTGCCCACACCGGCACCGCCGAACAGGCCGATCTTGCCGCCCCGGGAGTAGGGGGCGAGCAGGTCGACGACCTTGATCCCGGTCTCGAACATCTGCACCTCGGTGCTCTGATCGACGAACTCGGGGGGGTGGCGGTGGATCGGGTAGTGCATCTTGGCGTCCACCGGGCCCTGCTCGTCCACCGGCTGGCCGACCACGTTGATGATCCGGCCCAGGGTCTCGGGTCCGACCGGCATCATGATCGGTTCGCCGGTGTTGAGCACCTCCTGGCCGCGGCGCAGGCCGTCGGTGGTGTCCATCGCGATGCAACGCACGGTGTTCTCACCGAGGTGCTGCGCCACCTCCACCACCAGGTTCCAGTCGGCCTCGCTGATGGCGTGGTTCGAGATCTTCAGCGCCGTATAGATGTCCGGCAACTGCCCCGGCGGGAACCGGATATCCACCACCGGACCCATAACCTGCACGATCGTCCCGTTTTCCATGGTCATATTCCTCAGAGTGCCTCGGCGCCGGACACGATCTCGACCAGTTCCTTGGTGATCGCGGCCTGGCGGGCGCGGTTGTACTGCAGGGTCAGGCGGTCGATCATCTCGCCCGCGTTGCGCGTCGCGGCGTCCATCGAGGTCATCCGCGAGCCGTGTTCACCGGCCTCGCTCTCGAGAAACGCCTGGTAGAGGCCCGTGTCGAGGTACTTGGGCAGCAGGGCTTCGAAGATCGCGTCCCGCGAGGGCTCGAACACATGGCAGCCGGAGGCGTCCGCGACCGCGGCGGGCTCGACCTGCGCCCCGCCCAGCTGCTCCTCCAGCGGGAACACCTGGGTGATGGTCGGGTACTGGGTCAGCGCGCTCTTGAACTTGTTGTAGGCGATGTACGCGCGGTCGATGCTCCCGTCTTCGTACTGCTTCATCAGGTCGCGCCGCAGGGACTGGGACGCTGTGAAGAAGCCGACGGGCTCGAGGCCGATCTCGCTGCGGGCCACGTCGACGTCCCGGGGAACGAAGTAGTCCCGGGCCTTCTTGCCGTAGGTCCACAGGGAGATCTGCTCCAGGTTCCGGAAGCGGTCGCGCTCCTCCCAGACGAAGCGCTCGACGGACCTGAACAGGGCGCTGTTGAACGACCCGCACAGCCCGCGGTCGGACGACAGCACGACGATCGCCGCCGAGCGGACCTCCTCCCGCTCCGCCACCAACGGGTGCTCCGCCAGGTCGTCCATCGATCCGAGCAGGGAGTGGAACAGCTCCGCGATCCCGCCGGAGTACTCCCGGGCCGCCAGCGCGGCCTCGGTCGCGCGCCGCAGCTTGGCCGCCGCGACCATCTTCATCGCACGCGTGATCTTCTGCGTCCCCTTGACGCTCGAAATCCGCTTGCGCAGCTCCTTGAGGTTCGGCATCGGTCTCCCCTAGTCGCCGAACTGGTCGGAGTACTGGGTCAGGGCCGCGTCCATCCGCTCCTTCAACGCGTCATCCAGCTTCGCCCGGCTGCGAATGTCCTCGAGCAGCCCGTCGAAGTGGGCGCGCACGTAGGAGATCAGCCCCTCGATGTAGGCACCGACCTGGGCCGCCTCGATCGAATCGAGGAAGCCAGCGGTGCCCGCGTGGATGATCAGCACCTGGTCCTCGACGGAACGCGGGCTGTACTGGGACTGCTTGAGGATCTCCATCAGCCGCTGGCCCCGCTTGAGGGTCGCCAGGGTCACCTTGTCCAGGTCGGATCCGAACTGGGCGAAGGCCGCCAGCTCCCGGTACTGGGCCAGGGTCAACCGCAGCGTACCGGCGACCTGCTTCATGGCCTTGATCTGGGCGTTGCCACCCACTCGGCTGACCGACAGACCGGCGTTGACCGCCGGGCGGACGCCCGAGTTGAACAGGTCGGTATCCAGGAAGATCTGGCCGTCGGTGATCGAGATCACGTTGGTCGGGATATAGGCGGACACGTCGCCCGCCTGGGTCTCGATGATCGGCAGCGCCGTCAACGAGCCACCGCCGTGGCCGTCCGCCATCTTGGCGGCGCGTTCGAGCAGGCGGCTGTGAAGGTAGAACACGTCCCCTGGGTAGGCCTCGCGCCCCGGCGGCCGGCGCAGGAGCAGCGACAGCTGGCGATAGGCGACCGCGTGCTTGCTCAGGTCGTCGTAGATCACCAGCGCGTGGCGGCCCGAGTCCCGGAAGAACTCGCCCAGGGTGGCGCCGGCGTAGGGCGCGAGGAACTGCAGCGGCGCCGGCGACGAGGCGCCGGAGATGATCACGCAGGTGTACTCCATCGCGCCGTAGCGACGGAGCTTCTCGACCACCTGGGCCACCGTCGACTGCTTCTGACCGATGGCCACGTAGATGCAGAAGCAGTCCTCACCCTTCTGGTTGATGATCGTGTCGATGCCGATCGCGGTCTTGCCCGTCTGCCGGTCGCCGATGATCAGCTCGCGCTGACCGCGACCGATCGGCGTCATCGCGTCGATGGACGTGATCCCGGTCTGCAGCGGCTCGTGCACCGACTTGCGAACCACGATGCCGGGGGCCTTGAGTTCGATGCGGCGGGTGTCCTCGGCCTTGATCGGCGGACCGCCGTCAACCGGGCTGCCCAGCGGATCGATGACGCGCCCCATCATCCCGATCCCGACCGGGATCTGAACGATGTTGCCCGAACGGGTGACCTCGGCGCCCTCGCGGATGTGCTGGTCGGAGCCCATGATCGCGACGCCGACGTTGTCCTCTTCCAGATTGAGGACCATGCCCGTCACACCGCCGGGGAACTCCAGCAACTCGCCGGCCTCCGCGTTGTCGAGCCCGTAGATGCGGGCGATCCCGTCCCCTACCGCCAGCACGGTTCCGGTCTCCCGGACCTCGACCTTGGCCTCGTAGTTCGCGATCTGCGACTTGAGGATCGCGCTGATTTCCTCGGCTTTGATGTCCATCGGTGTTCCTCTTCGAGCGCCGGTTCGGCAGCGCCCGGGTATCCGTCAGGTCGTGTCTCGCAGCAGCCGGTCGCGCAGGTGATCCAGCTGGGTCCGCAGGCTGCCGTCGAACACCAGGCCGCCCACCGCCGTCACCATCCCACCGATCAGCCCGGGCTCGACCCGGTGGCTCATCAGCACCTGCTTGCCCGTGATACGGCCGAGCTGGTCTGTCAGCCGTTTCAGGTCGGCATCGGGCAGCGCCACGGCCGAGCGGACCTCGGCCCGGACACGCCCCTGCTGTTCATCGCTGAGCCCGCGGTACTCTCGCACGATCGCCGCGAGGTGGTCGATGCGGTTCTTGTCCACCAGCAGCCGCAGGAAGTTGCGGGTGATCTGCTGGTAGCCGGACCGGGGCAGCAGGCTGTCGACGACGTTTCGCCGCACCCCGGTGGAGATGGCCGGGTTGAGCAACGCGCTGCCGAGCTCGGGCTGGTCCTCCAGGGTCTGGACGAAGTCGCGCAGATCCGCCTCCACCTGACCGGAGATGTCGCCCTCGACGGCGAGTTCGAACAGGGCGCGGGCGTAGCGGCGTGCCACCGAGCCGGTGATCATGACTCCTCCGCCATCCGGTCCAGGTAGGACGACGCGATGCGCTGGTGGTCGGCGGCGCTCACCGAACGGATCAACACCTCGCGGGCCTTCTCGACGGCCAGCTCGACGCTCTCTCGCCGGAGGTCGTGGCGGGCCTTCTCGATCTCCTCGGCGATGGTCCGCTCGGCGGCGGCGGCGATGCCCGCGGCCGCCTCCTCCGCACGCTGCCTCGCTAGGCGCCCCTCCAGCTCGCACTCCTTGCGGGCCGCCTCCATCATCTCGGCCAGCTGTGCGTCCATGCTGGCGACTCGCCGTTCGACGTCGGTATGGGCGTCCTGGGCCTCGTCCTTGAGCCGTGCGGACTCGTCCAGCTCCCGGGCCACGGCCAGCCGGCGGTTGGCCAGGAAGTCCTTGAGCGGGCGGCGCAGCACGAAGACGAGCAGTCCGACGAACAGCACGAAGTTGACCGCGTGGACCCCGACCTTCTTCAGCTGCTCGCCCACGCCGATGGCGTGACCGCCGTCGCCGACGGCCAGCGCGACACCCGTGTAGCAGAGCGCCGCCAGGCCGGCGACAGCCGGGAGCAGAAGCAACAGGGCCCTGGATCGTCGTCCCGTCATCGCTACACCGGTCGCCCGAGTACCGACCTGGCGATGTCCCTCGACAGCGCCTCGGTCTCGGCTCGCAGGGTTCGACTGGCCGCCTCGCGTTCGCCGGCGATCTCGGCCCGGGCCTCGGCCACCATCGCGTCCGCCCGCTCCCGCGCCCGCTCGAGGATGGTCTGCTCCTCCTCACGGATCTGCTCGCGCAGCCGCGCCCGCTCCGCGTTGGCCTCGGCCCGGGCGACGGTCAGCTTGTCCTCGAGCGCGGCCACCTTCTGCTGGACCTGCTCCTGGAGACCCGTCGCTGCGGCGCGGTCCTGGACCACGCTCTGCTCGCGCTCCTCGAGGTAGTTCAGCATCGGCTTGTAGATGATGAAGTGGAGCCCGACGAGCGCGATCAGGAAGGGGATCAGCTGTAGCCCGATCAGGATCGGATCGATCTCCATGTTGGCTTCCCGGCGTCGGTGGCCCCGCTCACCACCCCGTGGTCGGGTCTGGCAACTGAGCCGTGGATCCGCTCGCGCGCACGCGAGCAGGTTGCGCCTAGATAGTACGCCTCGTCACTCCAGGTCAAGGACGATGGGGCCCATGGCGGGGCTTCTATGCAACGGGCAGCCCATGTTCCTTGACCCCCGGCCAGCCCGGCTCCTACGATCCCAAATGGGGTCGTGCTTGGGGGATCGCGACCCAGCGGGCTCATCGCACCTTCGAGTGAGCTCGACCGGAGGCTGTGGTGAGCGCCGAGTCCGATGACGGGGGGAGCCGCGACGAGCGGCCACAGACCGTCTCGTCCGAGATCAGCGGCGAGTTCGTGGACCTGCCACCCCGGCAGCCCGGCGATTCCGACGAGCGCTTCAGCGTGGCCTCGTGCGAGACCTACGAGGAGGCGGCCGAGTCCGCGTCCGCGATCGCCTTGAGTACCCGGGTGTCCTCCAGCGAGAACTCGTTGACGTCCTTGTTGGCCACCGACAGCACGCCGAAGATGCCGTTTCGGGGGTCGCCGTGGCGCAGCAGCGGGATCGCCGCCAGCGCTTTGTCCGGCACCTGGCCCGCGAGCATCGGCAGGGGATTCTTGCGGTCGAGAACCATCAGGTCGCCGCTGCGCGCAACCGCGAGGGCGAGCTCCTCCTCCAGGCCCAGGGCCGTCATCCTCCCGGAATCGGGGTCGTAGCCCGACGCCTTGGCGATCCGTTGGGGATTCTCCCGGTCGAGCAGGACCAGCGACACCTGGCGGCAGCCCACCGTCCGTTCCACCGCCCGGGCGATCAGATCGAGCGCCTCATCCAGAGTGCCGACCGCGTTGAGTTCCCCGGTCAGGTTGAGCATCGAGGACAGCAGCCGCGCCTGCTCGTCGACCCGCTGCTCGAGACCGTTTCGATACGCGCGGCTGTCCGCCTCCAGCCGCTGGCGCTCGCTCACCAGCCGGCTGAATTCCAGCCCCCGGCGTACCGACGCCAGCAGTTCGCCGGGCATGAAGGGCTTGGACACCACGTCGTAGGCACCGCCTTGCATCAGATCGACCACGGTATCCACGTGGTCGACCGCGGTCAGCAGGATGATCGGTGTCTGGATGTTGTTGGACTGCAGGTAGCGCAGCACGTCCCAGCCGCTGCCGTGGGGCATCCTGACGCCGCAAAGGACCAGGTCGAAGGGGCTGTCCCCGAGGAAGTCCATGGCCTCGCGCCCCGAACCGGCCGCGACCAACTCGTAGTCCATGGCGCGCAGGGCGAAGCGGACGGCGTTGATCGTCGAATCGCTGTCGTCGGCGATCAGTATGCGGGCGCTCGTGTCCCGGGGTTCCCGAGGGATCGTCATGATCCGCTCCCTCTGCGGTCCCACCCATCCCGCAGCTATCCCTAGATCTCGAAAACTACACCCGATTGTACTGCTTTACGGCGCGGGGGATCCAACTGGCTGGCGGATGAGTGGGCGGGTCTAGTCCGAGTCCCGGAGCGCGTAGGGGTCCTTGACCGCCAGCACCGGGCAGGTCGCCAGGCGCTGGACCTGCTGCATGGTCGAGCCGAGCACCAACCGCCGCAAGGCGCCCTTACCCTGGGCGCCGATGACGATCATGTCGACCTGACCCCCGCTGGCGAAGTTGCAGATCGTTTCGGACACCGGGCGCCCGGCGACCACCGCAATCTCGAGTGTCTCCTCGCCGGGATCCACCGCCGCCACGAACGCCTCGATCTGCTCGGTCGCGGCCTTCTTCATGGCCCGCTCCTGCTCCTTGCGGCCCTGGCTGCCCACGGAGCTGGCCTCCAGCGCCACCGGCAAGCCCTCGTCGACCACGTACAGCGCGACGACGGTCTGCGGCCCCTCGAGCTTGCGGGCCAGATCCAGCGCGTAACCGAGCGCGGCCATGCTGTCATGGGAGAAGTCCACCGGGACGAGCAAGCGATCGAACTTGAGCATGACGTACCCCCTGTGGGTCGTTGTCCAGCGCCGGCCCACCCCGCGGGATGGCCCGGCCGGCGAGGACGGCCCATCCGCCCCGCGCCCTCCGATCGAGATCGGCTACTGGAACAGCAACAGCGCGGAGAAGGCCAGGCCCAGGATGGCGTAGAACTCCGGGAACACGGCCAACAACATGGCCTGTCCCATACCCATCTTGTCCTGGTTGATGCTCTTGATGCCCGCCGCACAGACCACGCCCTGCCACCATCCGGAGAACAGGCAGGCGATGCCGGTCACCATGCCGCAGGCCAGCACGATCAGCGGATCGCTCTCGATCTTGTCGAAGCACAGGAAGCCGACGGCGAAGCTGTACAGCCCCTGGGTGCCGGGGAGCACGGACACGGCGATGCCGTTGTTGCGGCGCTCGGCACGCATCCCGGTCACCGCGCTGCCGCCGATGGCGAGGCCGATGGCCGAACCCGAAAGACCGAGACCCAGGAATCCGAGGCCCAGGTAGGCCATCACGGGAGTCCAATCCATTTCTACTCTCCTTCCAGCTTCTGGAACGGCGTGTAGGCTCGACCGCCGCCTTCGAAGAATTTCCCAAAGAACTCGAGGAACTGGAGCCGGGCCGGGTGGACCACGGATCCGATCATCGCCATGACGAAGTTGAAGGTATGGCCCGCCAGCAGGACCAGCACCGCCAGGACCCAGCCGAGGATCGGGATGCCCTCGGCCATCTTCATCGCGATGGTGTTGACCACCATCGCGATGATCCCCGACGACAGCCCCAGCCCGAAGATGCGGGCGTAGGACATCACGTCACCGACCAGGCCGGTGATGTTGTACAGGGCCCAGGCGCCGCCGCCGAGCCGCCGGACCACGCTGGGGCTCGGTGACGCGAACAGCAGGATGATGCCCAGGGAGCCGACGAAGGCCCAGGGGGTGCCCATCACGATCCAGACGCCGATGGCGGGGAACACGGACAACCAGCCCAGCTGGCCGATCACGTTCTCCCAGCGCCCCAGCTGGATCTGCCGGGCGAGCTTGATCAGCATGCCGACGGTCAGCTGCAGCACGCCGAAGCCAAGCGCCGTGTAGAAGAACATCTTGGGATCGGCGTTCAGCCGGAACAGCAGCATCGACTCGTTCAGCGCGTCGAACTTCGTGTAGATCGGCACGCCGAAGAAGTTGCCGATCAGGCCGCCGACGATCATCGTGCAGACCCCGAGGATCAACAGCCACTGCACCGCGAGCTTGATCTCGCCCTCGGGCCGGAACTTCATCAGCGCGGTCGCGCCGATGATCGTCAGGACCAACCCGTAACCGAAGTCGCCCAGACAGAACCCGAAGAAGAGTCCCATGAACGGGGCGATGAACAGGGTCGGATCGTACTCGTCGTAGCTTGGAAGGTTGAACGCCTTGAGCAGGGGCTGGAAGTTCCGCACGAAGAACGGATTACGCAGCTTGATCGGGACGTCCTCGCCCTCGTCCGGGTCCTCGACGATCACCGCCACCGGCAGATCCCGCAGGGAGCCCTTCAGGTCGTCGACCTCCTCGGCCGGGCACCAGCCAGACAGGGAGAACAGCTCCTGGTCGCCGCCCAGACCCGAGCTGACCTCGGCGTGGCGCAGCTGGTCGCCGATGTGGCGCTCCAGCGCCTGCACCGATGGCAGCTCGGCGCTCAGCTGTCCCAGGGCCCGCTGGCCTGACTCGACCTCCTGGCGCGCCGCGTTGATCTCCTCGTCGATGGCCGACAGCGAGCGCCCGGGGTGGACGGCGGATTCCAGGGGCAGCTCCACCGGTCCGTCGAGCTTCACCGCCACCAGACCGAGCGTCTTGGCGCGACCATCCGCCAGCTCGATCCGCTGGCTCCAGTCGACCGCCGAACCGTCCAGGCCGTCGATCTCGTCGGCCGTGGCCACGTACAGCCCCAGGTGGACGTCCTTGCCCGCCAGCGCCCCGAGGTCCGCGGGGTCGAACTCGCCCCAGGGTGCGATCTGTTCGCGCTCCTTGGTCAGGATCGAGAGCCGGTTGTCCAGCTCGTTACGCCGCGCCAGCAGGGTCTCGGCGCGGGCGACCACATCGCCGGCCGCCGTCCGGTCGGTACGCTCGGCCGGCTCCGGGGCGTCCTTCTTCATCTCCTTGCGCCGGTTGAGCAGCGCCGCGATCACCCGCTGAACGGCGATCTTGCGCGCCACCAGCTCCGACGGGGGCTCCTCGACCTCGGTGAGCGCGACCGGGTCCAGCAGGGCAGCGTCCTGCAGGGCGTCCAGCAGCGGCTCCCGGGCGTCGAGGGGGCCGACGAAGCCGACCCGCTTCATCTTCACGATCGCCATGCGCCTACGCTCCCGCCGCCGCAGCCGCAGCCTTGGCCACCAGCTTGCCCTTGGCGATCTTGGCCCGGCACACGGCCGCGGTCTGCTGATCGCCCAGGTAGACCTTGATCTTGCGGATGTTCTCCCGGGTCTCGGGGATCATCAGCTTCTCGTAGAGGTTGATCCGCTGGGTGGTCTTGATCAGTTCGCGCCGCAGCATCTCCCGCTGCTGGCGGGTGACCTGCAACTCCTCCCGGGCGGAGATCGCCGCCTGAAAGTACTCGATGGCCGCGTCGAACAGGGGCGGCGTGGCCACCAGCGAGTACTTGACCGGCGCGAACCGGACCCGATCGAAGATCGGGACCTTGACGCCGGCCACGTTGCCCACGTGGGTCTCGACCTCTTCCAGCGCCACCAGCGGCTTCACCCACGGCAGGGTCTTGGCCAGCATCGGGCTCCAGGGGGTCGCGCCTTCCAGCAGGTCGCGGAGTGCCTCTTCCTTGTCCCGGATCACCTTGTCGAGCTTGCGCAGCTCGGTCTGCAGCTGCTGCTTGCGCAGCTCCAGGGTCGGGAGGAACTCCAGGAACAACGCGAGCATCTGCTTCTGCTCCCGCAGGGTGTTCTTGTTTAGCTTTACCTTCTCGGCCATGGTCGGCTCTCGCCTTCCCCTCGCCCAGTTCGTCCGGTCTCGCCTACGGCCAGTACTTGTCCAGGATGTCCTTCTTGATACCGACCTCCTGGGGCTCGAAGCACTCGGCCATCGTCTTCCAACCCAGGTCCAGGGCCTGGCACAGCGTGATCTTCTCCTCGGGCAGGTCCATGAACCGCGCCTCGAACAGGTCCGAGTAGCGGATGTACTTCTCGTCGGTGTCGGTCTTCTCGAATCCCATCGAGATCTTCTTCTTGGACTCCAGCGCCTTGGCGTAGAGCCGGATCATCGAGTTCATCACCGGATTGTGGTCGTCCCGGGACTTGGGGTCCTTGCCGATGACCAGCTGCTTGAGCCGGGACAGGGATCCGAAGGGATTGATGACGTCGTCCTTGAGGTAGTACTGCCCCTCGGTGATGTACCCGGTGTTGTCCGGCACCGGGTGGGTCACGTCGCCACCGGGCATGGTGGTGACGGCCAGGATGGTGATCGAGCCGCTGTCCTCGAAGTCGACGGCCTTCTCGTAGCGAGCAGCCAGGTCGGAGTACAGGGAGCCGGGGAAGCCCAGGTTCGACGGCACCTGCTCCATGGCGACGCTGATCTCCTTGAGCGCGTCGGCGAAGGCCGTCAGGTCGGTCAGCAGCACCAGCACGCGTTTGCCCTGGACGCCGAACTGCTCGGCCACCGCCAGCGCCATGTCGGGCACCAGCAGCCGCTCGACGACCGGGTCGGCGGCGGTGTGCACGAACATCACCGTGCGGTCCATCACGCCGCCCTTTTCGAACTCCTCGCGGAAGAAGATGAACTCGTCGAACTTCAGCCCGATGCCGCCGAGGATGATCACGTCGGCGTCCGCCTGCAGCCCGATGCGGGCGAGCAGCTCGTTGTAGGGCTCGCCGGCCTCGGAGAAGATCGGCAGCTTCTGGCTGACCACCAGCGGGTTGAAGATGTCGATCATCGGGATGCCGGTCTCGATCAGCTTGGAAGGCACGATGCGCTTGACCGGGTTGACCGAGGGGCCCGCGATGTCGATCTGCGGGGCGTCCTCGATGGCCGGCTTGTTGTCCATCGGCACGCCGGAACCCGAGAAGATGCGGCCCAGCAGCTGGTCGGTGAAGCCGACCTGCATCGGGTGGTTGAGGAACCGCACCGTGGCGGCGGTGGAGAGCCCCTTGGTGCCCGAGAACACCTGGAGCGAGACCTTGTCGCGGTCGATGCGGATGACCTGGGACAGGGTGGTCTCGCCGCTGGGGTTGGTGATCAGCGCCAGCTCGCCGAAGGAGACGCCCTCGGCGTGGACCTCGGCGATGTCGCCGATGATGTTGGTGATGCCGGTGTAGGTCTTGATCATGCCTGCACCCCCTGGGCGACCATCTCTTCGATGGTCTTGAGATAGCCCCCGTGCTTCTCCGATCCCTCTGCGCAGTAGTTCTTCTGGTAGAAGGCGTCCTGCAGCGTGCCGAAGAACTCGCGGGCCGCCGGCTTGCTCTCGAACTCGAACTCCGCGTTCATCGCACCGAAGATCAGCTTGAGGTCCTTGACCTGACGCTCGATGGGCGTCGCCGCGTCGATCTCGTCGAAGGCGTTCTGCTGCAGGTAGGCGGCGTCGAACATCTCGCCCTTGAGGAACATGACCAGGTCGTCGGTGGAGATGCCCTCCTCGCCGACCACGGTCATCATCCGGCCGATCTCCGAGGAGCGGCGCAGATCGCGGCGCACCTTGGCGACCATGTTGCCCCACTCGGGGTCGAGCTGCTCGTTGAGGTCCGCCTTGAGGTTCTCGGCGTACAGCGACCAGGAGTCCAGCGGGTCGATGGCCGGGTACTTGCGTTCGTCGGAGCGCTTGCGGCTCAGGCCGTGGAAGGCGCCGACCACCTTCAGGGTCGCCTGGGTCACCGGCTCCTCGAAGTTCCCGCCGGCCGGCGAGACCGTGCCGATCATGGTGACCGCGCCGGTGTCGCCGGAGTGGAGCTCCACCAGTCCGGCCCGCTCGTACAGGTTCGCGATGCGGGTCTCGAGGTAGGCCGGGAAGGCCTCCTCACCGGGGATCTCCTCGAGGCGGCCGGACATCTCGCGCAGGGCCTGGGCCCAGCGGGAGGTGGAGTCGGCCAGCACCAGCACGTCGCGGCCCATCTGGCGGTAGTACTCGCCCATGGTGATGCCGGTGTAGATGGACGCCTCGCGGGCGGCCACCGGCATCGACGAGGTGTTGCAGATGATGATGGTGCGGTCCATCAGCGAGCCGCCGGTCTTGGGATCGTCGAGTTCGGGGAACTCGTAGATCAGCTCGACGACCTCACCGGCCCGCTCTCCGCAGGCCACGACGATGACGATGTCCACCGCCGCGAACTGGCTGAGCAGATGCTGCAGCACGGTCTTGCCGGCGCCGAAGGGGCCCGGGATGCAGGCCGTGCCGCCGCGGGCGACCGGGAACATCGTGTCGATGATCCGGCTCTGGCTGACCATCATCTCGCGGGGGTAGACGCGCTGGTCGTAGGCCTTGATCGCCTTCTTGACCGGCCACTTCTGGATCATCGTCAGGTTGCGGCGCTTGCCCTTGTCGTCCTCGAGCACGGCGATGGTCTCGTCGACCGTGAACTCGCCGCCGGTCTTGATGTCGACGACCTTGGCGCTGCCGAGCATGTCCATCGGCGCCATGATCTTGTGCTCGTAGTGCAGCTCCTGGACCCAACCCAGCCAGCTACCGGCCTTGACCACGTCGCCGATGCGGGCGGTGGGGTGGAACTCCCACTTCGTGTCGGGGTTGATGGCCGGCGCGTACTGGCCCCGCATCAGGAAGAAGTCCTGGCGATTCTTCAGCAGCTTCAGCGGGTTCTGCAGGCCGTCGTAGATCATCCCCAGCATGCCTGGGGCCAGGGCGGCCGACAGCAGCTCGCCGGTGAAGTCCACCGGCATGCCGACGGTGATGCCCTTGGTGTCCTCGAACACCTGGATGTTGGCCAGCCGGCCCTGGATCCGGATCACCTCGGCCTTGAGGCGCTCTTCACCGACCTGGACGAAGGCCACCTCGTTCTGCACAGGCTTGCCGGACTGCAACTCGACGATGACCATGTTGCCGTTGATGCCGACAACCAGGCCCTTGGTCTCGGTATGGTCGCTCAAGCGAATACCTCCAACATCTTCGTCACGTCGGCCGCCTTGCCGACGTCCCAGCGGTCCAGGATCAGGATCGCGGCCAGATAGGACAGGGCCGCGTCGGTGGAAAACGGGTCGATGCCCGAGATGGACTCGATCTTCGCCAGCCGGGAGGCGTCGAGCAGCCGCTCGCGCTCCATCGGGTTGGCCGCCTCGGCCAGGGTCGACAGCAGACCGGCGTGGCTCTCGCCCTCGTCGACCGGCACGCCGGAGATCCGCATGTCGCCCTTCTCACCCAGCCCCTCGGCACGCTGGCGGGCGAGGGCGTCGCGCAAGGTGATCTCGAAGCTCGCCCACTCCCGCAAGAAGACGCTGCGGCTGCTCTCGGCCACCTCCACCAGGTGGGTGAAGTAGGCCCGCCAGAGGGCGTCGTAGGGGAACGGGTCGCTGATGGAGCCCGATTCGTGGGCCGCGAGGAACTCCTCGAGGTACTCGGGCAGCTCGGCCTTCTCCTCGATGGCCTCGGCCGTCAGCGGCGCACGCTCGTCGAAGACGTCGTACCCCTGGAGCCGCGCCTCGACGTTGCGGCAGTCCAGGAACCCCAGCAGGGTCGCCGCCAGCGCCCGGTCTCCCTCGGCCATGTCGGCGTCATACAGTTCGGTCAGCTCTCCGAGGGAGATCGGCGGAGCATCCGGTGCCCCGGGGAGAGGCGGAACCATGGCGAGGAGGCGGAAATACTTCATCGCATTCTCCCGGCCTCGCCCGGTGGGCACTCCATCCGTGGACGGAGCGACGCGACCCGGGGCAGCCTGACCTGCGTCGCGCCTACTTCGAGAAGAAGTACTCGCGGAACCGCGGGGCCAGGAACTTCAGATAGATCTCGCGGAATCCCTCGTCCGAGAAGTCGAACAGGTACCCGCTGCCCTCCGGGGACAGGCGAAAGCCGAAGCTGAATCCGTCCTCGAACCGCACCGACACGCTGGTGCCGGCCTGGGAGAGCATGTCGGCCACGATCGCTCCCTCGAGCTTGGCGCGCTGCGCCCCGGGGAGGATCACCTCCAGGTTACCGCTGGCGCCGCCGCTGGCCGCGAACCCCTTGACGGTCTCCACGAGGATCGCGCGGACCTCGGCGGGGTCGTTCAGCACGCCGCGGAGCGCCGTGTCCACGGTGGGCACCAGGAAGGACTTCTCGACGGCCTGCCGGAACGCCTCGAGCCCCACCGCCGACGCCTGCCGCAGCTCGGCCTGCATCTGCTCGCGCATCGAAGCCGCCTCGTTCTTGGCCCCGCTGACGATGCCCTCGGCCTTGGCGGTGGCGTCCGCGACGATCTGCTGGGCGCGCTGTTCGGCCGCCTCGACCTTCTGGCGTCCCTCGTCCTCGCCGGCACGCAGCCCGCGAGATTTGAGTTCGTCGATGACTTGCTGGAGAGCTTGGTCGCCCATGGAATGCCTCCCTGTGCGCCGTAGGGAAAGCGCAGAAGCTGAGCTTCCGGATTAGGATTGCGCTGTCTACCACAGAGCGTGGAGCGGGGCAACCCGCGCGCAGCCCACGTGCACGGAGGAGGAAGAACCGCCATGCTGTCATACACCAAAGAACTGTACTTCGAGGTCCCACAACGAATGGACCTGGTCCACATCACCTACGACGTCGAGGACTGCGTGCGCGCCAGCGGCGTCACCGACGGCCTGTGCCTGGTCAACGCCATGCACATCACCGCGTCGGTGTTCATCAACGACGACGAACCCGGACTGCACCAGGACTACAAACGCTGGCTCGAGGAGCTAGCCCCCCACGACCCGGACCGCTACCGGCACAACCGCACGGGCGAGGACAACGGCGACGCCCACCACAAGCGCCAGATCATGGGGCGCGAGGTGACCGTAGCGATCACCGACGGGCAGCTCCACCTCGGGACCTGGGAGCGGTTGTTCTACTTCGAGTTCGATGGGCGGCGGCGGAAGCGGGTCCTCGTCAAGATCATCGGCGAATAGGGGCTGCGGGGCCGCGGGGGCGGGACTACCGGCTCGGTTCTCCGCTCAGGGATCGTCGCCGCAGCTGATCGGAGGCCCGCAGGGGCAGTTCGACCACAAAACGGGCGCCCTCGCCGGGCTCTCCCTCCTCCCAGATCTTCCCGCCGTGCTGATCTACGATCGTGTAGCAGAGGCTGAGCCCCAGGCCGGAGCCCTCGCCGGGCGGGCGAGTCGTGAAGAAGGGTTCGTAGATCCGGCCGCTGAGTTCCTCGGGGATCCCGGGGCCGTCGTCCTCCACGATCACCGCCACCGTGTCGTGGTCGCGGAACTCGGTGGTGATGCGGATCTCGCCATTGTCGCCGGCCGCATTGGCCGCGTTGAGGATCAGGTTGGTCAGGGTCTGGTTGAGCAGGACCGGGTAGCCCTCGAGGGGGAGGATCGCTCCCCGCCGCTGTTTCACCGAGATACCCTGCGACTCCAGCCGCGGCCCCAGCAGGGACAGGGTTCCGTCGATCAAGTCGTGCACGTCGACCAGCTGCAGATCCTGGGACTCGGGACGGCTGAAAGCACGCAGGTTCTGCACGATGTCCGCAGCCCTCTTGGCGCCGCCGAGGCAGAGCTGGGCCAGGCGCTTGGAACGGACTGGATGTGCCCTCCCGGAGTCCTGATCTTCGACGAGCTGATCCGCGCTGGAGAGCACCACGCCGAGGGGGGTGTTCAGTTCGTGGGCGACGCTCGCCGCGAGCACCCCCAGCGATGCCATCTTCTCCCACTGGTGGTACCGGTTGCGGAAGAAGATCCGATCGAGCGCCCCCACGAGGAACTGCTGGGCGGGCTGGAGCAAGAAGGTGAAGATGACGGCCGTCAGGAAGACGGCCAGGAAGGTCGAGACCGACGCCCCCGGCGACGCCGCCAGGCCCCCGGCGAAGACGGCGATCACCAGGTTGTAGAGGAACAGGAATCCGGTCACGACCACCGCGCCGACGATGGTCTGGCGGACCACGAACTCGATGTCCATCAGCCGGTACTTCAGGACCGCGATACCGATGCCGACGGTGCGATCCCAAGATCGATGTGCTCGGGGACGCCGTGGAGCTGTTCGTCGCGCTGTGGCAAGCCGTCTCCGTACCCGGGGATCGGATGGGCATCGTCTATTTCCGCACCGGGGTGGACACCGAACCCGCGGCCAACCAGCCCCTGGCCGACGTGGAGACCCAGGCGGGCCAGCTCATCGCCCACGTCCGGGGCCAGACCACGACGTTGTGGGACCTGACCGCGATGGGCGGTGGGCTCCAGACCGCAGTGAACACCCTCGACGCCACCTGGAACGCCACGGCCGACCCGAACCGGCCGGGTTCCATCGTCCTGTTCAGCGACGGCATGCAGAACGTCAACCCGATGGTCGATCCGACCACGCTGGCGATCGAGGACGACGCCACGATCACCGCCAGCTCCAACGTCACCCCGGACGGCACGGTCCTCGACGCCGACCTGGGCAAGAAGGTCAGCTCCATCGGGATCGGCGCCGGAGGAGCCTACGAGACCCTGATGGAGGACATCGCCACCGCCACCGGGGGCGTCGAGCGGTTCACGAACGACCCGGACGACGATCTGCGGCAGCTCTTCGTCGAGCAGCTCATCGACAACCTGCGGGACTACAGCCCCCAGCTGGTGGACTACAGGAGTCGCACCCTGCTGGGCCAGCAATGGACCGAGTCCTTCGGGGTCAATGCCACGGCGACCCTGGTCGTGTTCAAGCTGAGCTGGTCGCGGGGGGCGCAGATGGCGTTCAGCGTCCACAAGGACGGCGTCGACCTGTCGCCTCACTGCGAGTGGATCGAAGGAGACTTCTACCGCATCGCGACCCTGGACCTGCCCCTCGAACTCGGCAGCGGGATCGTGGAGGCCGCAGGCGACTGGCAGATGGAGGTGAGCGGCGAACAGGGGGCCCACTACGAGGCCGCGGTGATCGTGGACGAGGCGGAACTCGGGATCCGCTGTGCGGTGGGCGAGGGACGGAGCCGGGTGGGGAACCCCCTGCAGGTGTCCGTCCAGTTGCTGTGGGGCAACACCCCCCTGGTGGACCCCCCGCCGGACCGGATCACCGCCGCGCTGGTCCATCCCGAACAGAGCGTGGACACGGTGCTGGGCTCCATCCCCGGCGAGTGGCGCCAGCGCGCGATCACCAGCGGGCAGCCGTTGCTGACCGAGGCCAGTCGCGACGCCAAGTTCTGGTCCCAGGTCGGGGAAGTGCACGAGACGGTGACCCTCGTTGGGCAGGGGGATGGCACCTACACTGCGACGCTGCCCACCCCCACCGTGGCAGGTCCGTACACGGTGACCTTCCGCGTGTCCGGGAGCCATCCGCGGATCGGGGACTACGAGCGTTTGCAGACCGTCACCGCCGTGGTCCGGTTCGACGTGGCCTCCCTCGAGATGTCCGACATCAAGCTCGAGCGGGCCGGTCGCCTGGAGGGGGTGCCGCTCTACGCGGTCCACGTGAGGCCGCGAGACGAGTGGGGGAATCTGCTGGGGCCCGGGCAGGCTCACCTGCTGACGCTGACCGCCGGACGGGTCGGGGTGGCCACCGAGGTGGTGGACCACGGCGACGGGGGTTACACCTTGCGGCTGCTACTGCCGCCGAAGACACGCCCGCGGCTGGATCTCCAGGTGGGGGGCCAGCGCCTGTTCGACGGCGATATCGGCGAGCTGCGGCGGCTCGGGGCGCGGGGGCGGCGCAAGCCGAAGGCGAACCGCGGTCAGCGGGACGGCTGTCGTCGATGACCGACCAGGAGCCCGCGGACGTCTCCGTCGCCGAGATCCTGCGCCGGATCGCGGGCTACTACGACGAGACGACCGGTGCCTATCTGGACGCGATGGGACCGACGCTCCAGGCGGGGCTGCCCGGCGACGACGAGGCGCGGGACAGCTTCGAGAGCGGCAACGTGCGGTGGGCTCGTCGAGCGGGTATCTCGCCCGGGGACCGGGTCCTCGACGCGGGCTGCGGGGTCTGCGGACCCGCCATCGACATCGCCCTGGCCATCGACGACGTCCAGATCGACGGGCTGACGATCTCGCCGGTCCAGGCGGAGATCGCGTCGGCGAGGATCGCGGAGGCGGGGCTGACCGATCGGGTCCGGGTCCACGTCCGCGACTACCACGAGCCCGGCTTCGACGACGACACGTTCGATGTGGTGATGTTCCTCGAGGCGTCGGGGTACGCCTACGATCCCCGGCGCCTGTTCGCCGGGGCGCACCGGGTGCTACGCCGCGGTGGCACGCTGTACCTCAAGGACCTCTTTCGGCGTTTCGAGCGGGATCTGACGTCCGTGCAGCGGGTCGAGCTGGAGAGGTTCGACGAGATCTATCGCCACCGCACGCCGCGTGCGAGCGAACGCCGGGCCCTGATCGAGGACGCCGGGTTCGCGGACGTCCGTTGGGAGGATCTGTCCCCGATGCTCAGCATCAAGACGTTCACCGACGCGATGGTCGAGCAACCCGCGGACGGCCCGCCGGCCCTGACGGAGTTCGGCCGGCACCACTACTGGTGGTTCGGAGAACTGCCCATCGTGTTTCACCAGATCGTGGCCCGGAAGCCCTGACATCCCCGCGGCGGGGACCCTCAGCTCGGGCAGATCTTGATCAAATCGTCGGCATCCCCGGGCTTCGGAAGCGGCAGGAACCACTCCGCGTCGGGCTCCCCCAGGAAGATCTGGACCTTGGCTGCCAGCAGGATGATCCGACGGATCCGCTCCTCGGGCGGCGTTTTGTCCTCCCATGCGATCTGCAGTAACGCGGTCCACAGCGCCTCGTCGCGGATGATCTGGAACAGGAACAGCCAGCGCGGATCCTCGGTCAGATCGCCGAGCTTTTGTGGCAAATCCAGTTCCTTGCCACCGTAGGCTTCGCGCAGGGTGGACAGCTGGCTGTACAGACTCCGCTGCGGCCAGACCTCCTCATTCTCCCCGGCGAGGTCCACCAGTAGCTCCCGGATGCCAGAGTCGCTGAGGGTAGTCGCCTGCCGCTCGACGTCGCCCCGTCCGTCGCCCTTGAACTTCCCCATGGTCGCCTCCCTCTCCAATCCACTGCATTCGCGCGGTGGCGGGCGGCCATATCATGGACGTCGGCCCGCGCCCCGTCACGACCCCGGAGGGCCGCCCCCGCGCTCCTTGCGGTGCTGCCGGATCATCTCCCGCACCTCGCGGTCGAACTCCCGGTTCGCCAGGATGAACCTGAGTTGCTGGGAGGGGCTGAGCACCCCGTCGAGGCCCTCGACCAGCTCGCGTTCGGCCTCGTGGGTGCGGGTTTCGAGATCGACGGCCTCGTTCAGCAGCTCCTTGGCCCGGGCGTCGTCGTCGGCACCCGCGTCCAGGAACTCCTTGATCTCACGGGCCATCCGGCCCCGGTTGGCGTTGAGCTCCATCCGCTCGGCGTCCCGGTCCTTGAGGTAGCCGGCGAGCTTGATCGCGGTGGTCTCGTCCAGGTCGAGCGCCTGGGTCAGCTTGAAGATCCGGACCGTGGCGATCCGGTCCATCATCTCCTCCCACTCCGGCGAGCCCGGGGGCGGGCCCTCGGGGGGTGGACCGCCCGGGGGCGGTCCCTGGGCGAAGGCGGTTCCGGCGGACAGCGCCGCGATCAGCGCGAGGATCATCAGGATCGGCCTGGTGGTGATCATGTCTTCGACTCCAGCGCCGTGAGGACCTCCTCCAGCGCCTCGGCGTCCATCTCGAACAGCTCCGAGATGGCATCGTCATAGTTCAGCGCGGCCTCCACGTCATCGGCGTTGGCTCCCCGCAGCTCCCGTCGCAGTGAGGATACGCCGGCACCGCCAGCGGCGCCGCTGAGCTCCATGGCGTCCACCTCCGCCAGGGCGCCCGTGTCGATGGGGTCCAGGGACAGGCCCAGCGCGGCGGCCGCCGCGGCGGCGGCGGCGGCGTCGGGCAGGCCGCTGGCGACCGCCGCGGGTGCGGTGCCGTCGTCTTCGACCGCGTCCAGCGAGGTACCGTCCTGTCGCAGCAGGTAGGCCCCCAGGCTCGCGGCCAGGGCCAGCGCGGCGGCAGCGGCCCACAGCCAGGTGCTGGTGCGGCGCTCGACCGCGGACCCGGGCACCCTGCCCAGCTGCCCCGGCCGGCGCAACGGGATGACCGTGGCTTCGTCCTGCGAGGCGGCCCGTCCCACAACCGGCGGCTCGGCCACCTGCTCGGCGTCCACCGAGCGCATCACGCTGTCCGCCATCTCGTCCCAGAAATCGGCGGCGGGCTCGGCGAGGTGGTCGTCCCGCAGGACGCTGGTCATCGCAACGCTGACTGCCACCGTCGAGCGACAGGTCGGGCAGAGCGTCAGGTGGCTCGCCACCGCCTCGGCGGTCCAGCCGTCCATCAACTCGCCATCATCCGGATCGGTATCCGGACGCGTCGAAGCGTACAGGGTCAGCACATCCTCGGAAGGGCATTCGTGCATGGTTGCCTCCCGGTCCTCCTCCCGGACCACCACGGGCCGCCACAGGGGTCGGGCGCTCATGGCACCACACCCGCTCCGGCCACCACCAGGGTCCGCTTCAGGTTCTTGACCGCGTGGCAGTAGCTGACCTTGGCGTTGTTGGCCGTGATCTGCTCCACCTCGGCGATCTCCGCGAACGAGAGGTCGTGGTAAATCCGCCACACGACCACCGCTCGTTGCCGCGCCGGGAGTGTCGCCACTGCCCGTCGCAGGATCTCCTTGTTCTCTCCCCGCTCGAGCCGCTCGATGACCGTCGCGGCCTTCGATTCCAGCTCCCGCTCCCGCACTCCCGATGCCGAGGACGACGGGCGTGCGTTCCTGCCATCGCCCTCGGTCAGCGACACCTCGGGTTTGCGCGACCGGTCGCGATGGTAATTTAGCGCCAAGTTCGTCGCGATCCGGAACAACCAGGTCCGGAAGCTGGCCCGCCCCTCGAACCCCGCGAGGTTCCGGTAGGCACGAAGGAACGTCAGCTGGCACTGGTCGCGGGCGTCCTCGTCCGTGCGGCAGTTGCGGCGGAGGAATCGATAGATCTCCGGCTGGTGACGGCGCACCAGCACCGCGAACGCCTCGCGGTCCCCGGCCACCGACCGTCGAACGAGATCTTCTGCCTCGTGCGCTGCCACCCGGTTCATCGGCCCTTCCGCCGTCGGAAACCGCCGCGGCGGTGTCCCCCGCTCCGTTCCGACGCTGGAGTCGACACCGTCCCGACGACAAGGTTAAGCCTACCCGCACACCGGACCCCGCGCTTCGCTCGGTCCGTTCCCACCTGCGGACTGATCGACGGGATCTCCGCCGACCAAATTCATTATAATTCGCCGCTGTCTCTCACCGCCGGAGGGTGATCCTCCGGCACGAACGGAACTCGAAGCCATGCTGGATCTCAAGACCATCGTCGAGGACCCCGACCGCGTCCGCCGCGACCTGGCACGACGGGGCTCCGACCTCTCCATCGACCCGATCATCGAGGGCAACGAACGCCGCAAGGCGCTGCTGCAAGAGGTGGAGGTGCTGCGGGCCGAGGTCAACAGCGTGGGGCCGAAGATCGGCCAGCTGATGAAGGCGGGCAACAGGGACGAAGCGACCGCCCTTCGCCAGCAGGCGGGCGCGGCCAGCAAGCGGATCAAGGCCATCGATCCCGAGCTGAACGAGGTACTCGACGGGCTGAAAGAGCAGCAGCTGGAGCTGCCCAACCTGCTGGCGGACGACGTGCCCGAGGGGCCGGACGAGGCCTTCGCGCGGGAAGAGAAACGCTGGGGTGAGCCGCGGGCGTTCGACTTCCCCCCCCGGGATCACGTCGAGATCGGCCGTGGGCTGGGCATCCTGGACCTGGAGCGGGCCGCCAAGATCGCCGGTTCGCGGTTTGCGGTGCTGCTGGGCGCGGGCGCGGCCCTGACCCGGGCACTCAAAGACTTCATGATCGAGCTGCACACGCGCGAACACGGTTACACCGAGGTGCTGCCGCCGTTCCTGTGCAACACCGAGTCGTTCTACGGCACCGGCCAGCTGCCAAAGTTCGCAGGCGACCTGTTCCGGATCCAGGAGCCGGACCGCTACTGGCTGATCCCCACCGCCGAGGTGCCGGTCACCAACCTGCACCGGGACGAGATCCTGGAGCCGGACCAGGCGGAGAAGGCCTACGTTGCCTACACCGCGTGCTTCCGCTCCGAGGCCGGGGCGGCTGGCAAGGACACCCGCGGCATCATGCGCCAGCACCAGTTCGACAAGGTGGAGCTGGTGCAACTGGTGCGCGAGGAGAACGGCTGGGCCACCCTGGAACAGTTGACCCGCCACGCCGAGACGGTGCTCGAGCAGCTGGGGCTGCCCTACCGCCGGGTGACGCTGCCAGCGGGCGACACCGGCTTCTCGTCCCACAAGACCCACGACATCGAGGTCTGGCTGCCCTCCCAGGGGGAGGCCGGCGCCTACCGCGAGATCAGCTCGTGTAGCTACTTCACCGACTTCCAGGCGCGGCGGATGAACCTGCGCTATCGCCCGGAGCCCAAGGCCAAGCCCCGCTACTGCCACACCCTCAACGGCAGCGGGCTGGCCATCGGCCGCACCATCATCGCGATCCTGGAGAACTTCCAGCGCGACGACGGCTCCGTCGACCTGCCCGAGGTGCTGCACCCCTACATGCGGTACGAACGGATCGAGGCGACCGGCTAGCCATGGACTGCTAGAGTGTCCTCACCGGACGAGGACCGCCCGATGCCCGAATGGCCGCGTGGAGCCCTGATTCTCACGCTCGCCATCGCCCCCGCCGTCATCGCTCCGCGCGCGGCCGCGCAGGGGGTGCCGTCGGGGGTGGCCACCCGCGTCACGCCACAGGGGCTGGAGTTCGCCGCCGGACTGATCTCCGATCTGACGATCCAGCTCCCGTCAGTCCCGCTGCAGTTCACCGTCGAGGAACTTGGCTGCGAATACCACCTGACCGTCCACGAGTACGAGGGCGAGGTGGTGATCGGCGAGGTGCACGTGGGCACGGTGGACGGCAGCCCGGCCCACCTGGCCGCGACCGGGACCGTGTCGAACCTGGAGCTGTGGAACATCGTCATCGAGGCCACCTCGCCCGACTGGTTCTGTCCCAACTACAACGAGGAAGACCACGACGTGATCGTCTCGAGCCTGGAGGCGACCGGCACCTCGTTCATCCTGCGGGCGACTGCGGAGGTGCAGGGAGACGCCCTGGTGGTCGAGGTGCTGGACAGCTCCTCGGTCTACCTGGGCAACGTCCAGCTGGAGACCACCCAGTGGTACCTGCCCGAGGACCTGATCGAATCGGCCATCGACCACTTCGAGGAACAGATCGAGGGCTTCATCCTCGACGAGGCCGCCGACCTGCTGGCGGCGTTGCTGTTCGATCTGCCCAGCGCCGGGGTGATCGGCGTGTTCGCCTACACCGCCGAGGTCGCCGAGATCGAGATCGCCACCGACGGAGTGACCGGGGTGCTGGACGCCCGGATCGAATACGTCGGCGATGACGGGGAGTGCTGGACGACGTCGGCGACGACGACGACAACGGCGGCAACGGCGGCAAGTGCGCCCCCACCGAGGACGAGGACGACACGACCGCCGCCGCGATCCTGCTTCTGCTGGCAGGCGGGCTGACCATCCGACGCCGGATGTCGTCGACGTGCTGAGACCGTGTTCGTGGTCCTGTCTCTGCTGCTCGCAGGCCCGCTGTTGCTCCCGCCAGCGGCCGCCCGCGCGGGCGCGTTCTACCTCCCGGACCCCGGCATCGTCGCCCAGGGCCGTGGTGGAGCCTACGTCGCCACCGCCAACGAGCTGACCGGCGCCTTCTACAACCCCGCCGGGCTCCACCAGATCGACGGGCTCTACATCCACCTGGCCGCCGGCTGGGCCCTGGCCAACCTGGAGTTCGAGCGGGCGGGTGGGCGGGGCATGTACAAGCCCTTTCGCGAGGGCGAGGATCCCTCGGATCCCGACGACATCGAGTCCATGCTGGCCCGGCCCTTCGACCCGGTGCTCAACAACGGCAGCAGCTTCATCCCCGAGGTGGGCATCGCATACGGTCTGGAGAAGCCGGATCTGACCTTTGGCTTCGCCTGGTACGCGCCCTACGCGATGCCCAACACCTGGCCCGCGGACGGCCCCCAGCGCTACGCGTCGATCTGGTCGTCGTCGTGGCAGCTGCACTTCTCCCTGTTCGTGTCGGCCAAGCTGGCGCCGTGGCTGGCGGTGGGGTTGACCGGCGGGTTGATGGTGCTGCGCAGCCGTCAGTCGGTGAAGGCCACCGCCCATGTGCTGGCCGACGAGTCGGTGGGGCTGGTCCACAACGACGAGAACCCCCTGTACGACCTGGACATCTTCGTCGACGCCTGGGAGCGGGGGAAGCCTTGGTTCAACGCGGGTGTGATGGTGATGCCGGCGCCGTGGATGCGGATCGGACTGGGATTCGCGCCCGGCTTCCGGATGCGCGCCGACGCCGAGCTGACCATGGACGCCGAGATCGAGGTCTGGGAGGACGTGGCGCTGGTGATCGACACTGGCGACCAGATCGAGCTGGAGGCCGATCTGCCGCCGATCATCCGCGGCGGGGTGGCCATCGTGCCCCGGGACGGCCTGGAGTTCGAGCTGGACGTGCACGCCGAGCTCTGGTCGCGGGTGGGCGCCAGCACGCTGCGGGGCGTGGGCGTCGACCTGACCGATCTCAACGACCAGATCGCCGCGCTGGCGCCCCCGTTCTCCGACGAGATCGCCGCCGCGCTCGGCGCCTCGGTCGGTCCGCCCGGCCTCGACCTGCACCTCGCCTGGACCCACTTCTTCCGTGACACCGTCATCGTCCGCAACGGCACCGACCACCAGTTCACCGCCCTGGCGGGCATCGAGGCCAACAACACCAACGACGGCACCTACCGCTCGTCCGCCGACATCATCGGCTTCGCCCTGACCATCCAACCCGAGATGATCCACGAGGCGGCGAAGAAGCTGCGGAGCCCGTTCGGGTTCTGAGACCGAGAACCGGGTGCCACGGTCGGCTCGCCCGGCCGTGTCTTCCGAGTCCGAGAACCGTGTGCCACCGCGGATGGCCCCCCCGTCGGCTTGCCCGGCCGTGTCTTCGTCGGACTTTTTCTCGTCATCTCCGACGCGAATGTGCTGAGATCCCCCTGCAACCCGCTCAGGAGACCCCATGGCCCGCTCCCGCATGATGGGCGACGACCCACCCGAGACCCCCTCCCCGCGCAAGACCATCGTCGGCGGCCGCCCGCCCGAGAAGGGCGACGGTGCCCTGCCGATACCCACTGGAATCCAGTCCCTGCTGCGGCTGGCGTCGGTGGACGGGCAGTTCCGCGACGAGCTGGTGGAGCGGAGGGCATCCATCGCCGGGGCGGCCGGCGTCACGTTGACCGCGTCCGAGGCCGCGATCCTGGGATCGATCCCCGACAGCCAGCTGCGGGAGATGGCCGTCAAGATGCCGCCGCCGAATCCCGACCGCCGGGCCGTGCTGCGCCAGACCGCGGCCACCGCCGTGGTCTTGCTCGGTGGCGCCGCGATGGCCGAAGCCGTCAGCGCCTGCTGCGGATCGGAACTGACGCCCTCGCGCCCCGAACACAACATGATGCAGACCGAAGGCGGCGCCGCCCCCGACGAGCCCGAACATGGCGAGCTGCCCGAGCCGGAGACGCCGGACCAGGAACTCGACCGTCTCGACCACAACGAGATGATGACGACCGGAGGGGCAGCCCCGGACATCCCCGAGGAGCCCGAGATTCCCCCACCGCCGCCCCCCGAAGAGCCGACCCCCGAGCCCCCGCCGCTGACCCGCGGCCACAGCCACGACGTTCCCGAACCCAGGAGCGGGGGCAAGACCGGCGACTGATGGGCGACCAGGACACCCCGACGCGCCCACCGCTACCCCAGGGCATCCAGCGGCTGCTCCGGATGGCCGCGGACGACGGCGGATTCGCCGACGACCTCGTGGAGCGTCGGGCAGCAGCCGCCGCCGACACGGGTGTCGAACTGACCCCGTCGGAGAAAGCGGTACTGGAATCCACCGACCCCAAACAGCTGCGGGCCATGATCGGGGCGCTGCCCGACCTCGGCGACGTGGAGCTGCCCCCCGGCGAGACCATCGTCACCCTCGGCATCACCCCCGACGAACCGCCGCCGATGGTCTGCCAGGGCATCGCACCCGACGTCCCGCCCCTACCCCGGGGCCGCGGCGCCGACATCCCACCGGTGTCCAAGGGCGACAGCGCCGACATCCCCGGCCGCCTCTGGCGCTGGCTGCGACGGAAGTGAACCCGATGCCAGCTGGAACAACCGGATAGCCGGGTGCCACGGTCGGCTTGTCCGGCCGTGACTGCCCGGTTGCCAGGAGGCCACTCGACCCCATGGCCGACATCACCATCCTCAATCTCAACATGCTGTACGTCCGCTACTTCGACACCGTCGAACGCGAACGCCACCTCCCCCTCGGCCCGCTCTACGTGACCGCAGCCCTCGAACAGGCCGGCTTCGACGTCGACCTGCGCGACTACCAGATGCACGAGGCCGACGAGCTGTTCGACGCCGCCGAGATCGTCCGCTTCCTGGCCGACCCCGCGCCAGTGGTGGGCTTCTCGTGCATGGCCAACCTGCTGCCGTTCACCCTGCTGGCGATGAGGGCCTTCAAGGACGCCTACCCGGACCGCACCCTGGTGCTGGCCGGCGTGGGTCCCAAGTCCGTCGAGGGTCAGATCCTGGAGCGCTTCCCCTGGATCGACGTCATCGCCCGCGGCGAGTCGGAGACCAGCGCCCCCGACCTGCTGCGGATCCTGCGGGATGGCGGCGACCTGGCCACCGTGCCCGGCGTCTCCTACCGGGACAGCGGCGGCGCCGTCCGCCACACCGATCGCCCGCCCCGCATCGAGGACCTGGACGGGCTGACGCCACCGGCCTTCCACCAGGTTGACCTGGCCCGCTACACGGGCTTCGGCATGATCACCTCGCGGGGGTGCCCCTACCCCTGCACCTTCTGTTCGGTGGCGCCGATCTGGGACCTGCGCTCGATCCACCGCTCACCCGAGTCGCTGGTGGACGAGATCCGCTTCCTCCACGAGCAGGCCGGCGCCCGCCTGATCCTGTTCCAGGACGAGTTCTTCGTGTCCGGCAAGTCCCGGGTCATGCGCTTCTGCAACGCGCTGGCGCGCTCTGGCGTGGACGTGATGTGGAAGGCCTTCGGCCGCATCAACCTCACCGACGCCGAGATGATGCGGGCCATGGAGCAGACCGGCTGCGTCGAGATCCGATTCGGCATCGAGTCCGGCTCCGAGCGGGTGCTGGGGCTGACCAAGAAGGGCTTCGGAACCGAACAGACCGTCGAGGTCGTCCGCGACGCCTGCGGCATCTTCCGCCGCACCGACCTGTTCTACGTCTGGGGCTACCCCTTCGAGACCATGGACGACTTCCACCAGTCCGTGTTCCAGATGATCTCGTTCCGGATGATGGGCGCCCGGATCCTGCCCTCCCTGCTCTGCCTGTTGCCCCAGACCGAGATCTACCGCGAGCACGTCGACCCGGCGAAGCTCCAGTTCGCCCCGGACCTGCTGCCCGAGTACATGATCACCGGCCACGAGACATCCCGGTACGCCCACGTGGACATCGACCCGCGCCACGCCGGCATCTTCGACTTCATCCAGCAGCACCCGGACATCTTCCCCGGCTTCTTCCACCTGGACCTGGACGGCAACATCCGCCCCAAGCTGCGCGTGCTCCAGGAGATGGGCTTCTACCCCGCCGCGGACGAGGAACTCGCCGAGATGGAATCCTGCGGCGCCCACTCCCCCAAGCTCAACGAGTCCCAACGCGCCCTCGCCACCCGCGGCGAGTAGTCCTCGGCAGCGCCGGGTGCCACGGTCGGCTCGCCCGGCCACCGTGCCGGGTGCCACGGTCGGCTTGCCCGGCCACCGTGCCGGGTGCCACGGTCGGCTTGCCCGGCCGTGTTCCCTTCCCAAAAACGCTTGATCCCCCCGAACCCCCTCGCTACTATCCCTCCGCTTTTGCCTGGAGGCGTGGCCGAGTGGCTTAAGGCAGCGGTTTTGAAAACCGCCGGGTGAAAGCCCCGTGGGTTCGAATCCTACCGCCTCCGCCAGCAGCGGACGGCTCATTCGAGCCCCGGACGATCTTTGAGAGCAAACGGGAGTTGGTTTGGCGGCGGGCGAGCGCCCTACGAGACGCTTCGCCCTGTCACGGGAGAGGTGACCGAGCGGCTGAAGGTGCGCGCCTGCTAAGCGTGTGTGGGTCACAAGCCCACCGAGGGTTCGAATCCCTCCCTCTCCGCCACCCGAACCACCCCGCTCCCCGTAAGTGCGGTCATGGCTCAGCCTGGATAGAGCAACGGACTACGAATCCGTAGGTCGCAGGTTCGAATCCTGCTGGCCGCACCATTCTCCTACCCCCCGGTTTCCGCAAGGAAATCGGGGGTTTGGCGTTCTGTACCCTACCGAACGAGCGACGCGCGCCCGGCAGTCTACACAGCCATCCCTCACACAATCCTCACACCGCGGTGGCGGCTGGACGCCCGCGGATCGCCGGTGCCCATGGCCGCGTGGTCGCGTATGCTCGCCAGCAACGCAGCTACGAACGCCGACATTCTGGACGAAACCGTTCGAGTTCCCGACAGCCAGGAACTGATCCTCCTTCCCGGCGATGACGTCCCACGACGATCCTCCCTGCCGTCTTGCCGAGTCGGGATTCGTGTCGATGTTCGCCGGCATGAAGACGCCGAGACGGCCCCAGAGGACCTACGATCCTCGACTTCGAGAGCTGGTCCGAGAGACCGGAGATCCTGGCATCGTTGCCGACCTCGGGATTCCCCGCTCGACAGTGTCCGGATGGCTCCGCAGTGATCCTCGTCCCGTCGTCAGCATCGATGTCGTCCAGAAGGTGGATACCGATCTCCAGCGGGAGGTCCTGAAGCTCCGACGCAGGATCGAGATCCTGCAGGCCTTGGTCCAGCTGTTACTCGCCATCGTCCGGCTGTCCGGTTTCCGGCTGGACGGCGAGCGGCTACCCGACGGCCTCGACAAGGCCCGGGTCCTGAAAGCTATCGAGATGGCGCGCCGTGTGCTGCCTCTCCGGGCTGTCCTGCGCGTCATGGTCATCTCGGCGGCGCGGTACCACGCGTGGAAGCGAGCGGAGAACACCTGCGGGCTCGATGATCGGACGAGCTGCCCACGGTCCGTGCCGGGACGGCTGACAGCCGATGAGGTGGCCACCATCCGGGAGATGGCGACATCCAGGGACTACCGGCACATGCCAACCCGGACGCTGGCACTGTTCGCTCAACGAATGGGAAAGGTGTTCGTGTCACCCACGACCTGGGCGAAGCTGATCCGGGAGAGAGGCTGGCGCAGGCCCAGGCGGCGAATTCATCCCAGGAAGCCGAGGAGGGGCTTGCGGACGAGCCAACCCAACGAAGCCTGGCACATCGACACGACAGTCATCCGGCTCCTCGACGGATCGAAGGTCTACCTGCATGCGGTCATCGACAACTTCTCGAGACGCATTCTGGCGTGGAAGGTAGCCGACAAGCAGCGGCCGGTGACGACGTGCGAGATCCTGACCGAGGCTGCCCGTGAAGCACGGATCGTATCGAGCGGTACGCCGATGGTCATGGCGGACGCGGGCGTCGAGAACCTCAACAGCGCCGTGGACGAGCTGATCGCCACGGGACTCCTGAGACGGGTCCTGGCCCAGGTCGATGTCCGATTCTCCAACTCCATGATCGAGGCATGGTGGAGATCGCTGAAGCACCAGTGGCTCTACCTCAATCCGCTGAACAGCCTCCAGGACGTCCGGCGACTCGTTGCCTTCTATGTCGACTCGCACAACACCGAGATGCCCCACTCGGCCTTCCAGGGGCAGACACCGGACGAGATGTACTTCGGCACTGCGGCGAACATCCCCGAACGGCTCGCGTTAGCGAGAGAGACCGCGCGGCAGTCACGCCTCGAGGTGAACAGGCACCTTGAGTGCGAGGCGTGTGTTGGCGAACTCGGGAGTTCGCACCGAGTTGATCACACGGCGGCGTAGAGGAGCCAGGGAACGGGTTGGAGGAGAAATCTCCTTGCCTGGAGGGCGGAAAGGGAGGCCAGCGACGAGGTGGACTCCGCCTTGGTGTTCGTCGTCACGGGAGAAACCGGGCTTCCTGCACAGTCATCCCGAGGACAAACCCGGCGGTCGCACGGATGCAGGGCGTGGGAACGGCGATGTACGAGAACTCGAACAGGTTTCTCCCGAATGTCCTCGCACGTAGCACGGCTGTACACAGTCCAGTTCGGCGTCGAGGGCACGTTGCCCGAGATCCAATCGATCTTCAACCGCATGGGCATGGGCAACGACGAGGTGCGCCGCGCCGTCGGAATCATCGCCGGACACGCGGACCGCACCGAGACCCCACAGTACGACTTCAGCGAGACCCGCCCGATCTTCCGGGGGTTACGCCAGCCAGCAGAGCCAGCGCCAGGGCCACGTCGGTCCAGGGCCAGACCACCCCGAATGTCGAGAGGCGATGGGCCACAAAACAGGCCAGGCCTGTACCCACGAGCAGCAACACCACAGCCGGGATCCGCCGTTGGACCCCGACGGCGACGAGGAGCACCGCGCACAGGATGGCCAGCCGTGAGCCGAGAGCCAGGGGTTGGAGCGGGTGACCGCTCACCAGGCTGTCCACGCTCGCCGCGAGCAACTCGACGCCATACCAGTCGCCGCCGGGCGTCCGGTGCCGATCCTGGGTGCCGAGGCGGCCGCCGACGATGACAATCGAGTCATCAAAATCGGTGGGTTCGAAGTTTCCGCCGTACACGTCGGCATAGCTGTATTGCCGATAGGAGGGAGTCTCTGGAAAGGCCAGCAACCGGCGTCCACCCCGGGCCCGGTGAGTCTGCCGGCCGATCTGAACGTGGTCGAGACCGTTCCAGCGCGGCTCCACGCCCTCGGCGGCCGCGGTGACGGCGACGGCGAGTGACCACGCGGGGACGCCGGGCTCGGGATCGCGGAACCCCAGGTCCATGGATCGGACGAGGCGCAGGGGCCCCTCGCCGATCACGTTCGTCGACGCAGTGGCGGTCGCTGCGGCGGCGAGGGCGGGGTCCGGTCCATCCCACTGGCCCGCGCTGCGACGAGCGGGGAGGACCACCTGGGTGCCGGCGCTCCGGGCATCCCCGATCGCCTCGCGCAGGGCGTCGAGCTCGGCCCGATCCCCGCCCCGGAACCACACGTCGAAGCCCACTGCGGCGCTGCCGACCGCCGCGAGCCGCCGCAGGACCACCGGGTGTGCAGCCCGGTAGCTCTTGTGGTCGGGGAAGGCGCTGGGATCCAGGGGTGCGACCGCGCGGCCGGCGAGTGGAGCGGGATTCATCGCGGCCGTGGTGTCGTCGTCGCGGGACCAGGTGACCAGGACCACGCGATCCGAGATTGCCTCCGCCGGCAGGGAAGCGGCCGTCACCGGGTACCCGAGCACCGCCGGGATCTCCAGGACGCCGAGCAGCAAGGCGACCACGACGCAGATTGCAACCACCAGCGGGCGGCGCCAGCGCGACACCGCGCGGGGTGGCTCGACTCCCCACAGCAGGCGAACCGCGTCCGCGAGACTCGCGGCTTCCGTGGTGCCGTTTTCGGCCGCGCCGGAGGGCACGAGGACCCGCGCGAAGCCGGCTTCCCGCGCCGCCGCTGCCTTCCGCTCGACCCCGGCGACGTGGACCGTGCGGCCATCCAGGTCCAGTTCGCCGGTCACCGCCACGTCGGCGGGAAACGGCTTGCCCAGCGCCCGGGCGACGACGGCCAGCGCCAGCCCCAGCCCGATGGAAGGACCCGCGACGACGCCGCCAGCCGCTGCGACCTGCCAGGTGACCTCGAGATCGGTCGACTCCGCGGAGCGTCCCAGCCGGCGGAGCAGCGCCGCAGCAGCCGCGACCGCGCGGCGGGCCGCGGTGGTGGCCGCGTCGTCGGCTCGGCCCACAGCGACCGTTCGGCCCTGGCCCGGCGCGGAGGTCAACTCGACGACCAGATCGGCCACCACCCCCTCGCCCGCGCCCTCGTCGAGCAGCAGGACCGGCACACGATACGAATCGGCAGGGATCGCCGCGAGGCGCTCTGTGAGCCGGCTCTTCAGGACCCCGTCACCGGGCGGGAGCGGTCCGAAGGCCGCCTGTTCGGCCGCGGTGAGGATCGCGATGGCGGTCCGCAGGTCGGAGGCGCCAACGAGGCTGTCGGCGTCTCGTCGGAGAGCGGGGAGCATGCGCCTGCGACGCGCCGCCAGGGCGTGCTCGTCCTCCGAGCCGCGGGCATCCCGGTAGGCCCGCAAGTCCTCGCGCAGGGAGGAGTCCCGGGTCATCCGGCGCTTCGCCTGCGAGCCAGCCCGAGCCAGGCGATCAGCAGCGCGCTCGGCACGGCGCTCGCCGGCCCGGCCGAGCTGCTGCAGATGAGGCCATATTCGTCCCGGGTGTCACATTGCGCGAAGGCGTCGGCGGGGCCGTCGTCGTCCACGGAGACGTCGTCGTCATCCGAAGATGTGGAGTCATCGTCGTCCGCCGACGTGGAGTCGTCGTCATCGCCGGTGGTGTCGTCGTCGGAGGTGGCGTCGTCGTCGTCACCCGGCTCGCAGTGGGCCTCGTCGGCCTGCGCGGCCAGCAGGTTGTTCAGGAGGGCTGGCTGGAGGGTCGCGAAGGACTCCACGTGGACCGTCGTGGCCAGGATCCGGGAGGGTCCGACCTCGAACTCGACCAGCAGGCCGCGGGACCCCTCCAGCTCCGCGATCACGATGTTCGCGAGCGCGGCGTCCGTGTCCACGATACCCCGCGCGCCCGGGAAGTCGTCCGGGAACGCGATCGGCTCTGTCACCCCGGCCACCAGCGCGTGTTGTGGATCGGCGATGAGCACATGGTCGAAGGTGAAGGCTAAGGCGAGGAGCATCAGGCCCGCGGGGGCGGCGTGCCAGCCGGGGCTGTCCGCGTCGGCGCCCGCGTGGCCATGCCACTGCAGCACGCGGCAGCACTCCGCCGCCAGCCAGCCGTCGATCGAGGGTTGAAGCGCCGCGAGCCCATCGTAGAACTCGACGTCCTGCGCCGACGAGACGACGATCCGCGTGGTCGTGTCGAGGTCCGCGGCGGTGACCTCACCCGGCCGCATGGTCCGGATTTCATACCCCGCCTCCGCGACGAGGTCGGCCACGCGCACGCCATCCGGAGTGGAACTCTGGAGGAGGAGCACACTCTCGACCTGGCCGTTGCAGGTCTGCGCGCTGGCGACAGCGGGCAGCGAGGCGATCAAGACCAATGCGAGTAGAGCCGATCTCATGGTCGCACCTCCAACCATACCGCCACGCCGAGGCGCGGCGAAACCACCCGGGAAGGACTCGGCTGGAACTGCTCGCCGAACTCGTGGCGGAGGCTGGCGCCCAGGCGGGCCTCGACGGACAGCGCCAGCCACCGGCCGATGTGCAGGCCGACGCCCAGGTCCACCGTGCCCCCGGGCTCTGCGACCACCGCGCGCTGGCAGTTCACCGGTTCGACACAACGTTCCCCGAGCAAGACGTCCAGGCTGCCGCCCAGCGTCCCGACCACACCGCCCGGCAGATCGGCGGCGACCTGCAGGCCAAGCACCAGGGGAAACGCGAGGGTCACCAGGTCGCCCTCTGGCGCCAGCGGCCGCAGCAGCAGGCCACCGGACACGCTCGACCACAGGGGCCCCGCGAGGCGGAACCTCCCGCGCAGCCGGGCCGCTCCCCATGTGCGGTCCTGGGCCGCCGAGACACCGCCGCCGAGGCCGATCCGGACGCGCCCTGCGCGGCTGCGCGAGCCCCCGTTCGGTGTGCCCAGACGGCGCTCCTGGTCGGCCAGTACCGAGCGTGCGTCGGCCGACAACGGCTCCGCCGCACCGGGCTGTGTCGCGGTGAACGCCGCGCGCTCCCCGGCGCTGACGACGGTCTCCAGGTCACCCTCACCGCGCAGCCTGACGGCCCCCTCCGTGACCGCCACCTCGCCCACGAGTCCATCCCAGGTGACCCGGAAGACGGTCCCCTCCACCAGGACCTCGATCTGCTCCACGCGGACGGAAAAGGTCTCCCGGACCCGGTAGATCGCCGTGCCCAGCCGCTGAGCCCAGGTCGTGCGAACCTCCACGCGGGAGTTCTCCCCGACCGTCACCTGCCACCCCTCGGCGGTCCCGACGACACACGAACCCCGTCCGGTCACCAGGATGTCCCCGTGGTGGATCGTCATCCCCCGTGCGGCTGGGAGGGGATCTCCGTCGCGCTCCACGGCGACCTCGCTCCGCGCCTCGTCGACCTCTTCGAGGTACCCCGCGCGGCGCTCCTGCACCAGGGTCAACGTCCCGTACACCTCTTCGGCGGTCGCCGCCGCGGGCAGCGCCAGCAGTACCAAGAAAAGGGCAGCAGGAATGCGCCGGAGCATCAAGATTCCCTGCTCAGCGTGGTGCCTGCGAGGGTGACGGTCCGAACGGGGTTGAGGTCGTGTCCTCCGAGAAGCTCCTCGGCATCCCCGACGCCCGCCGCCGTCCCCGGACGCGTCTTCGTGGGCAAGGTGAGGTCCAGGTCGTCCAGCCGAATCGAACCGGCGCGTGCCGATCCAGCGGGCGCCGCCTCGATGCTGAAGTACAGCCACCCCGCCTCGTCCACACCCAGGACCACGCGCCACCCCCCTCCCGAGTACCGCGCTGGCCAGGCATCGGCCGCTGGACCGCGGTGGGGGGCCGCGGCGAGCTGGCGCTCCTCCGCCGGGGCGAGCTCGTCCAGGCACCCCTCGAGCATCTCGGCCACCAGCAGCGAATGGCGGGCGTAGAACGGCACCGACTCGTCCCCCGTCCGGGGCACCTCGGCGCTCCAGCGCGTCAAGGCGTCGAGGTCGGGCACGGGCAACGGGTCGGGAGCCTGTTCCACAGCGGCCGCGCGGAGCAACACGAGTGCGCCCCAGGCCCCCGACGGATCGGCGGCGAGCAAGGTGTCCTCGTCCGGGACCGACGAGCCCTCGTCCAGCAGAGTGGGATCGATGGCACTCATGATGTGGTCTCCTCGTCCGCGGCCAGAAGTTGCTCACGGATGCCGGGCAGGGTGACGAGCACGGAGAGCAACAACTCGGCGGCCGCCTTGGGCCGGAGGGTCGCTGCCTCGGTGCGCCGGGTGCCCAGCTGGTGCAGAACCTGCGCGAGGAATCCATCGCAGATCCGGCCAAGCGCGCGGGTGACGGCGCTGGGGTTGCCCAGCCCGGGGATCTCGCGGGCAATGTCCTTGTAGGGGCGCCCAGCCAACAGCAGGACGAGCAACGCACGCTCCGCGCTGGTCAGGGAGGCGTAGGAGTCGGCGGCGGCCAGGCGGATGGCCAGGCGGTCGTCGGGGGATCCGCCCTCGTTCGAGGGGAGCAGATCCGTGGATTCGAGAGTATCTGGTGCCACCGCCGCATCTTGCAACAGCCGGGAGATCGCGCCCGGGTACATCGGGGCGCCGTGCTTGCTCAACACGATCTGGACCCGCGCCGACACGGACCATCCCTCCCGGCGACGGAGCTGGCGAACGACCGCGTCGGGGTTCCAGTCCGCGCGGGGCGCTCGCAGGCCGTCCGACCAGGCTGGCAGCCCGTACCGAGGCCAGCTTGGATGCCGGCCCGGGAAGGGCACACAATCCTCCTCCAGAGCCTCCATCACGGAGCGATGCAGCGCCTCTCGCTGGAGCCAGGCCGGGTGCCGCCGGACGTTGTGCTGGTACCGCTGGCGCAGCGCCTCGCGGGTGACGGACAGGCGGGCGTTGAACGAATGGTATCGGCACTCGTCGTCGGTCATCGACTCGGCGTGGAACGTGTCGTACGGCGTCCGGTTCGAGAAGGGGAAGCGGCCGAACTCGCGCCCGTCCAGGTCGGTGAAGACGCTGTGGATGAGGCTCATCATCGCCTCGTCGGTCCGGCATCCCAGCTCGAAGTAGACGCCGGGGTAGCGCTGGGCCACGGTTCGGACGCCGCGCGTGCAGGCGTCCAGCAGGCTCTTTGTGGCGTGGACCAGGTCCTGTCGATGCTCGGATATCCAGGCGGCCCAGGTGCGGTGGTCGGCCATGGCCACTCTCCAGCTGGGCGCATTCGACGCTGGGGCGGCGGCCCGCCACGCGGGCGCCGATTGTGTGTGATGAAACCTCTGAGTCAAGACTAGGATTGTTTCGCTGGCGGGGCAAGCCCGCCGGGGCCGGTTCGAAGGCGGGTTCTCGAGGAGGGGATTCATGGCGGCCCCGGCGGGTGGTGGTGGGTGGTCAGGGCGAAGGCCTCAGGGCAGGGCGTTGATGACCGCGGTCAGCCCCTCCATGTCCGTATCGATGAAGTCCCCGGCCGACGGGAACACGGTCAGGTGGTCTTCCTCGATGGTCGCCGCCTGGATGATGTAGCTCCACAGCCCCTCGTTCTCGGTGACGAGGATCACGTGCACCTCGAGGCCGATGGGGATCAGACCGTAGTGCTCGGTGAACAGCTCGGCGTCCGCGTCGTAGGTGTCGAAGCTCGCGAGCGCGGTCTCCTCGCCGTCGTAGGAGAGGTACACGGCGCAGTTGCTGTCATCCCAGCCGTCCGGCACGTCCACGTGGATGGTCGTCTTGGGGCTGGGATCGGATTGCCAGCGGTCGATGTTGGTCCAGCCGAACTGTGAGGAGAAAGCCCAGTAGCCGGTCGCGACGCCCTCGCCGTTTCCAGTCAGGTCGTCCTCCCACATCACCGCGAAGCCTTCCGGATTCTGCTCTTCCTCGACCCAGAGGACCTCGTCCTCGAGCGCGTCACCGTCGCCCGGCTCCTCGTCCCGGAACAGCCCCATGCCGTCCGGATTCTCCTCGTTCTCGGCCACGGGCGCCGTCAGCACGAATCCGCCGTTCAGCAGGAGTTGCTCGCCTTCCTGGGTCGCGTTGACGAAGTGCTCGCCACCCGAGATCAGCTGGGCGATCTCCCCGGAGGGCAGGCGTCCCACAGGGGCCATGTCGGTGACCAGCATCGAGCCCTTGTCGAAGATCTCGAGGAAATCGACGAGCACATCCCCGACCACGGGACTGCCGTCGAGGTGGACGAGGGGGCCGTGGTAGGGGAACGAGAGGGTGGTCCCCTGCGCCCCTTCGATGAAGAGGAGGTCGTCCACGTCCCTCGTGAAGGTCTGCAGCAGGCTGTCGCGGGCGTCGAGTGCCAGCGCTTCGAACTCCTCGTGGGTCGGGGGCTGCTGATGATCCGAATCGTCGTCATCGTCGTCACCGGTTGTGTCGTCGTCACCGGTCGCGTCGTCGTCGTCATCGGTCGCGTCGTCGTCATCGTCGCCCACCGAACCCGAGTCGTCGTCGTCGTCGGAGTGGGGCGGGGGTGAACAGGCCGATCCAGCGCTGAGGAGGAAGGCCAGGAGGGCGAACGTGTTGAACTTGATGAGAGCGTTCATTGTTGCCTCCTTGTCAGGTTTGGTTCGTGGAGTCACAAAGGGGGGGGATTCTCCTTTTTTTCATTCTTTTCGCGTCGTGGGGTCATTTTCCGGGGCAGCGCCGCCCGAGATGACCACCTTGCCCCTGGCGTGCCCCTCCCCGAGGTATCCCAGGGCCCGCGGGGTCTCGGGCGGGCCGTACGCCTGACGGGCGATGGCCTTCATCCTAGCCTGCATATCTCACCAGGATCGCCGGATCGCACAATGCGAAACGGTCACTCCTCGTCTGGCACGTCGCATCGCTCGAACGAGTCCCAGTCGTAGAATCCCGCGTGCTCCTCCGCCTTGTTGAACAGCTCCTCCCAGTCACTGTCGGCGTCCCACTGGGCGTCCTTGACGGCTTCGCTTCGCTCGACCCACTCGCTGCCGGAGTAGGGAGTCAGCTCGTCCCGCCGCTGTTGCAGGTCTTCGAGGGACTCGCCGTCGCCGCCGGGCTCCTCGTCCGTCCCTCGCTCCTCGCACTCCTCCATGGCGTCCGCGGCGGCTTCGTACGCACGCTCCGCCACGCCGAGGGCTTCCTGTGCCGCCATCACGGCTTCTCCGGACGCCTCGACTTCCGCCTCTGCTCCCGGCACGTGCCCCTGGAGATGGACGAGATCGGCCTCCAGCTCCCCACTCATTCCGGATCCATGGAACCGCATGATATCACAAAGAAAATGTAGTCGATATCTGACGATTTCCGCGTAGACCAGGCAGAAAGGAGTCCGCCGCTGGGGATGCTTCCCGGGGGTAGATGCGGTCGCGGACTCCACAGTTTTCGACGACAAGTGAGCCCGCGACCGCCCCATAAAGGGAGGTCAGCATGGCACGTGGTCGCATCGCAGTCACCTACAAGTCCCCGGACAAGGCGCGCATCCCCGATCGGCTGACGGAGGGAGCCGCGTTGCTGATGGACCTCCGGCAGCGCGGGATCCTGACGGCCGTCGGGGATCGGGTGCTCATCCGTCGGCAGGGCGGCTACTGCGGGCTGGACGTATGGCTGACCCTGCTGCTGTTCCTGTCGGCGGGGACCGGCCAGGGCATCCGCGCGTTCTGGGATGTCATCCACCCACACGTGGTGCAGCTGGCCGCGCTGGCCGGCCGTCGTCGGCTTCCGGCGCCGGCGTCCTTGTCCCGGGCGCTGGACGCGGTCGAGCCGGACCTGCTGCGCTCGGCATCGGGCTGGCTGCTGGCCGGAGTGGCCGAGGTCGATGACGTCCTTCGTCATCCGGCCATGCAGACCTACGATGCGCAGGCTCGGGGCTGGCATGTGTTCGATCTGGATCCGACGGTGACGACCCTGCGGCACCGCGCGTTGCCCGTCGATGATGACCTCCCCGAGCCACGTCGGCGGTCGTCGGACACGGGAGCTCCCGGGCACGCGGGGCGCAAGCGCGGGGACATCCAGTTCCGGCGGATCACGGTGCAGCACGCGGGCGCGGGGGTCTGGGTCCACGGCCACCTCTCGCCCGGCAACGGCGAGGGGGTGAGCGACCTGGAGCGGGCACTGGATACCGTGGTAGAGACCTGCGACCGGCTGGGGCATCCACGCTCCCGGGCCGTGGTCCGGAGGGATGGTGAATTCGGCAACGTGCCGTGGTTTGCGGCCTGCCGGGAGCGCGGGCAGCCCTTCGTCACGCGCCTGAATCGCCCGAAACTCTGCGAGGATCCCGAGGTCCTGGACCGGTTGCGATCGGCCACCTGGTACCGGGTCCCGGATAGCCTCGCCGGCCCCCGGCGCGCAGCAGCCGACCTCGGCATCCTGACCGTGCATGCGGGCCGACAGACCCGACGTCCCGACGGCGGCCGGTACGAGCCCGTCTGCATCCGCGTCGTGGCCAGCGTCTTCGACAAGACGGGCAAGGCCAAGCGCGGCCGGACCCTCGATGGCCGGCAGGTCGAGCTGTTCGCCGTGGACCTACCCGCCGATGCCTGGCCGGCGCCGGAGGCGGTCGCGGCCTACTTCGGTCGGATCGCCGAAGAGAATCGCTTCGCCCAGGAGGACCGCGAACTGGGCCTGGACCGGATCATCAGCTACCACCTGCCCGGCCAGGAACTGGCAACGCTGGTCGGGCTGTCCCTGTGGAACCTGCGCCTGGTCCGCGGATTCGAGCTGGAACGTCCGCCACATGAGCGGCCTGCGCAGGCGATCCGTCGCCCCCAGGTCGACGAGCGGATCCCCGAGCACTGGCAGCGCGACCCGGTGCTCCACGGCCTCCTCGCCGATCTGGACTGGGAGGCGCTGCTGGCTCAGCGACCGGGATGGCGCTGGGACGCTGGGGCCGGCGAGTTGCACTGTGAGGAGGGCCGCGCCCTGGCCCTGACCAGCGTCCGGCCCGCCGAGTACGCCAAGGGCCGAACGGGCATCATCCTCCGTCGGCCCAAGGGGGGCTGCGAGGAATGCGCATCCCGCCTGCGCTGCCTGCGATCGGAGCGGTCGCTGGCGAACAAGCACGCTGAGTTTTCGATCCCGACCTGCGTCGCCGGTGAACTCCGCCAGCGGCTGGAACTCGTCCGCAGTACGAGGCATCGACCCAGGACCATCGAACCCATTCGAGGCAAGCCTGGACGATCCGCGATTACCAACGCACTCTTCCTCCCGGCCGCGGCAAGGCACACTTTCACAAACACTTTCCGCGGGGCGACTCTTCGAGTCCACGTCAAGATGCCACCGCCGCACGAGCAGAGGCCCCGTCTCGTGGCTGTCGATGCCGCCGACCGACAGCGTCGCCGAAAGACCTGGGAACAGAACGTCGACCGATACAGGGCGCCCGCCGGCACCGAGGTCCGAGTCGAGGTCGCTGGGGCGGCGACGCTCAGGCAGATGCTCGGCGAGCGCAGGCGTGGCCCCTCAGCCGCCGGTCGCGCCGGTTGATGCTGCCGGTGTCACATGAATTCCGTCGTGATTTCAGCTGGATTGATGGAACCGGAACGGGTGGGAAGACGCACCTCGGACATAAACCCGCTCCTTGCTCGAAACGCAATCCTGGGGGTGGTCCCCCCGACCGAGGGCGACCGTATCACGGCGTCAAGTTGCGGTTCAAACCACGCCTGGCAGTGCCAAGTATGGGAGCTGGATCGAACGGAGGTGGAGGTGAAGGCCGACGGGGCTGGCCAAGCCGTGGCCTTGGAGGCGGCATGGCGTGGCAAGCACGCCATGGCACCCGGCTTGGGTGGCGGAAGGACAGGAAGGCCTAGTCGTCGTCAGGGTAGCCGAACTTCTCGCGCGGCAACTCCACGGCCTGCTCGGCGGTCGACTCAGCCTCGTCGCGCTCCTCGGCAAAAGCATCCCGTTCCACGCGGGCCTGATCGCGCTGGCGGCGCAACTTCCGCTCGCGGCGGTCCTGCGCGGGACCGTAGGCGTCCAGGCGCTCCACCCGGCTCTCGGCGCGGGCCAGTTCGCGCTGGAGGGCGGCGCGATCGGCGAGCACGGGGGCGAGGGTGGCGTGGGTCTGACGGAGTTCCTGTTCGAGGGCCATGATGG
>CAYTBN010000062.1:0-39901 GCA_964436045.1 uncultured Rickettsiales bacterium
CTTCGGCTTCGGCTTCGGCTTCGGCTTCGGCTTCGGCTTCGGCTTCGGCTTCGGACACCGTCTCCAGCTCATCCAGGAAAACCGTCAATCCCCGGTCGGGTGTCACACCCCCCACGGCGGTCGTTCCGCAGACCATCACGAGTTCTCCCGAGCTCCGGGTCAGGCGCTGGGGCAGCTCCACGGCTCGAACGAAGTGGCTCCCCTCGTCGAGGACCAATCCCCGCTCGTCCGCGCCGCCGTCCCCGCTGCGGGCGGCGACGAGTCCATCGATCTGGAGCTCGATCCCCGCGTCGTCGAATCCGCTGACGCGCAGCAGTCCCGGACAGCGCTGCCGGTCGCCCCCGGACCCCACCAGCCGTCCCTGCTCGTCCAGCGACACCGCCAGCGGGGGCGGCTCCGGATCGGGCGTGGACGGATCCCAGACCCGGACCTCGGCCTTGGGTGCAAAACCGTCGCACCACGCGTGGCGAGTGGCCTCGTCGGCGCCCAGCATCTCCAGCGCCTGGGCCGCCATCGCCGCCACCGCGTTCTTCTTCTTGGCTCCGGACAACTCATCCAGGATCGGTCGTGCCGCCGGATCGCCGATCCGAACCAGCAGCCGCACGAGCCGCTCGGACGTCTCGTCAAGCAGGTAGTCCCCCTGCTCGTCCAGCACCGTGACGATGGTCGCTGTCGAGCCGCCATCGGCGAGGGCCTCGAGCAAGTTCATCGCGTGGGCCCAGGCCACCAGGTTCTTCTCGTGGACCAGGGCGCGGTGCACGGTCTCGAGGAGCCCGGGGTGGGCGTGCAAGGCGAGCGCCGCCATCGCCTTGCCCCGCAGCTCCCCCGAGGGGTCGGACGCCGCGATCCGCTCGAGTACCGGGCCCAGCTCGGACGATGGCCCTCCGACCCGCGCCAGCCCCTCGAGACAGCGGGCGCGGACGCCGCGATCCGACGAATCCAGCAACGCCAGGTGGGCCTCGTAGCTGCGCGGGTGCTCGAGGCGTTCCGCCGCACCCAGAGCGGCCAGCCGGACGCGGGCTTCCACCGTCCGGTCGAGGGCGACGAAGACCATGGTGTCGCCGAGTTCGGTCCGTTCCTGCGCTCCCACCCGCTCGACCAGGGCCAGGCCGAGGGCTGGGGCGTGTTGTCGGTAGTCCACCATCGCCGGTCCCAGCGACTCGTCCAGCCGGGCGGGGTCGAGCTTCGCTAGGGCCCTGAAGGCCTCGAGGCGGGCCGCGCCCCCCGCCCCCGCAGATTCGACCAGTCTCAGCAGACCGCCGCGGGCCGCCGGGGTATCCAGATCCTCGAGCGCCCATACCGCGGTGGTGCGAACCTCGCGGCTGGGATCGTGGAACGCCGTGTCAATCAGCGCACTGATCCCGGCCTCGCACCCCTTGCTCCCGAGCCCCTCGGCCGTGTCCTCTCGCCGGTCCTTGACCGGGTCGAAGAGCAAGGTCTCGATCAGTTCGTGGCACCCCATGGCGACCACCGCCCGTGCCCCCGCGCGCCCGCTGACGATCAGGGCCAACGCCAGCCCCATCAGGATGATCCCGCGATTCATCGACGCCTCCTCCCGGCAAGCGCCACCATCACATGCAAGGACCGTGCACCCTCCCGGGGTCGGATGTGGCCCACGCCCTGGGTGGCTGACAGGTCCCGCACTTCGTGCGATGTTCACCCCCGGGAGACGACGATGACCGACGCGCGCAAGGCGGGGCGCTACCAGCGGCTCCGGGAACAACTCGAGGCGGAGCTGACCAAGAGCGGGGACCCCATCGCCCGGATGGCCACCGCCGTCGCGATCCTGCACGCCAAGCAACCCCACTTCTTCTGGACCGGCTTCTATCGCCGGGTGGGGGACCAGCTCGTGGTAGGCCCCTACCAGGGAAGCCTGGCGTGCCAGAACATCGACTGGGGCCGGGGTGTCTGCGGCACCGCCGCCGCCGAGGATCGCACCCTGGTCGTCCCCGACGTCCACGCATTCCCCGGGCACATCGCCTGCGACGCCCGCTCCCACTCCGAGGTCGTCGTGCCCTTCCACGACCCCGACGGAACCGTCGCCGGTGTGCTGGACGTGGACGCGACCGTTCCCGATGCCTTCGACGACGTGGACGCGTTGCACCTCGAGGCCATCGTGGGCATGGTGTTTCCCGAAGGCATACGCTGATCTCATCCCGCGTACTCCGCCGCACGTCGAATGCAGGAGGGTCCCTGATCGTGGTCTGCCGAAGCGGCGTCCGAAGCACGACCGCGAGCCGCATCCTCTGCCAGGCTGGCTTCGCGGACGTGCTGAACCTGAGCGGCGGCATGAGGGCATGGCAACGCGCAGGGCTGCCCGTGGTCCACGAGTGACCGGGCGCGACGGGTGCGGACCGGAATAGCCCCCCGCCCCCCCGTGTCTCCCCGCGAGGAGTCCGCCGGTGGATCGCCGCCCCCGAGGTGCCCCAGACAGCCCCGCAGCCCGCGCCCGCCAGGGTTCGCGGCGGCGGTGGATCCTACCCGCCCTCGCCGCCCTGCTGTTCCACCTGCTGTTGCTGTTGTGGCTGCCACGGATGGCTGTCCACAGCTCGTGGAGTCCCCCGCAGCCCGCCGACGAGCCCCCCATCGAGGTGATGCTCTACGAGATGTCGCCGGACGGGGAGCACGACTCCCGGGGGGCGAAGCCCGACGACGGCGAGGAACGGCAGACGCTGAACGAACCCGAGCGGGAGTTGCCCGATCCCGTCGAGAAGATCGCGGGCGGTGAGCCGGATGCGCCGTCGACCGCCCCCGCCGAACCCAGCCCCGCATTCAGCATCGCCGACCTGACCATCGACGGCAGCGACAGCGGAGCCGAGCCGGCGGTCCCGCTGCCGTTGAACCTGAACATCGCGCCCCCCCAGGCGGCGAACCCGGCCACGGCCCCGGTCGGCGTTTGCAGCCAGGACTACTCCTTGTGCGTGTACGACAACGGCGACGTCCACGAGGTCCACCCCTCGCTGGCCGGCGCCGTTGGAGAGCGGGTCGAGCGAGGCGAACTGGTGGCGGTGAGCGACGCGGAATTGCAGGGGTTCCGCGAGCAGTTCCGCCAGACCCCGACGGCGGTCGACGGAGCCGATGGGATGCAGGTCTACCGCAACTACGGCCGGCTGGCAGGGCGCCACGATGTGGACGTCGATCGGCTGTCCCGGGCGGCGTCGGGCGCTCCCCGCGACTGTCGCATCTATCCCGACGCCCTGCTCTTCGAGGAGGCGCAGCCCGCGGCCCTGTACATCGTCATCGACTCGTCGGGCAGCATGAACCGCAACCACTACACCTCGCCGGCCACCCGCTGTGCCTGGGCGGCGGCGAAGTCCGCGCTGGACCACGAGATCCCGGTGGGTGTGATCAACTTCTCCGAGAAGCTCTACATCGCCGAGGAGTCGGAGGACGAACAGTACATCGCCGAGGTGATCTGCAAGTCGCAGAAAAAGAGCACGATCCTGCCCGAGGCCGAGTTCCCCGGGATGGTGGTGGACGACGGCAACCGTCGCGATCTACTGCTGATCAGCGACGGTCAGATCGCCAACCTGGACGCCGCCCTTCCCCACCTGCAGTCGGTCCTGGAGCGCCACGCCAGCAACCGCGGGATCGCGCTGCTGATCAACAGCGCCTTCCATCAGACCGCCCAGCGGCCCCTGCAGGGCATCGGTTTTCGTGTGACGCTGCTGCGGTTCTGAACAATAGGACGCCGCCCGTTCGCCTACTTCAGCGATTCCTCGGTGATGGTGATGTGAACCGGGACCGCGGCGATCACGTCCTCGAGGGTCTGGGCCAGCTCCGGGAAACGCAGGGGCCGCACGCGCAACGCCGAGACGCCCAGCTCGCGGAGGATCTCATCGTCCCATATCCGGGCGCCGGCCAGCCGGGTGAGGACGACGATCGGCGGGGGGTAGGCGGTACGGCGGATCGTGTCGATGAGGTCGAAGCCGTCCAGATCTCCGGCCCCGAGCTCGGTGATCAACAGATCGGGGGCCAGGTCGTTCCAACGCCGGACCGCGTCGCGCCCGTCGCGGACCCAGGAGATGGACCAACCGCGGCTCGCCAGGTAGTCCCGCACGAGGCGCCCGAAGTCCTCGTCGGGCTCCACCATCAGTAGCCGCGCCGCGGGCAGTGGTCCCCCCGCCGGCACGCCCTCCGAGGACGGCAGGTCCACCGCCGAGCTGCGCGAACTCCCCCCCTCGTCTTCCGGGATCGCCACCGGGTCAGCCCTCCTCGCCGAACTCCTCGAACTCCTCGCCTTCCCGTCGCTGGCGACGGGAGCGGGCGACGATGCTGACCAGCAGGATGACCCCGGCCAGCAGCACCAGGCCGAGGATGATCCACCAGTAGTGACGCTTGACCGGGGCGTACACCGCCTCGCGGGCCGGTTGTTCGCCGAGCACCTCGACCACCTCGGCGGGCACGATCGCCAGGTCCAGACACGAGGCAACCCGCGTCACCTTCCCCTCGAGCCGGTCGAACAGGGGCCCGGCCGCCAGGCAGGGCCCGACCCGCTGGAAGACGGCGCCGTCTGCGGCATAGGCCACCAGCGCGGCCCGCTTCTCGTTCCACGGCAGGACCATCTCCTCGAGGTAGGCCACCCGGTCGTCGACCCCCATCACCACCTCGCCGCCATCGGCGAGGGCGAGGCCGACGAATATCGACTTCTTGATGGTGAAGGACATGGACGGCAGCAGCCCGCTGTTCTTGATCACGTTGGCGTCGTCACCGCTCTCGACCACCACCAGGTGAAGGTCCTGGACCTTGTCCGGGTTGACCGCGCCGCGCTGCACCCCGTATGCGAACCGGTCCCCGCGGGCCACGCGGCCGAACTCCGCCGCCAGCCAGATGAAGGCCTGGTAGTCGGCCAGTGTCGGCACCGAGTCCAGCACGAACAGCGTCTCGCTCATGTCCGGCCGGACCGTGAACGGATAGCCGCCGTAGCGCAGCAGGGAGAGGTCCGGGATGGTCGCCCACTGGTCACGGGGCAAAGTGACCACCGTGTCCGAGTGCACGGTGCCCCACATCTCGTCGTGGTGCTCGCCCAGGCAGACCGGCGGGTCCTTGCCGATCAGGCTGAACCTGACCTCCAGGTGGGACTGGGGTCCCAGTTCGTGGACCGGAAGATCGAGCAGCAGCCGCTGCCGATGGCGACCGTCGAGGTCGTTGAGCGCCACGCCGCCGGTGGCGACGCCGTTGAGGTAGACGTCCAGTCGCGACTGATCCGAGCTGGCCTGGGCCGTGTAGGAGTAGAGCAGCTCGAGGCGCGCGGCGCCGGAGCGGGGGTGGTCGTCGGGCACCAGGTTCAGCGGGATCGTGACCGTACCGCCCCGGTATCCCGCGGCGGTCTGATCGGTCAGGCCGAGCTCCTGGAGGGTGAACACGGACTCGGGCGGGATGGTGTCTTCCCAGCGCCGGGCCTCCATCAGCGGCGGTGCCTCGACCTCGTCGATGGCGGTGCGCAATCCAAAGGGCAGCTTGGACGCCTGCTGGCCGCTGAGCAGCTGGCCGAGCTGGACGATGCCCGGGCCGTTGGTGCCCAGCACCATCAGGACCGCGTGGTGTGGATTCGATGGCCGCGGCGCCAGTGCGACCACACCCGCCCGGGGGACATTGCCGGCGGTGAGCAGGGTCGCGGCCTCCTGCAGCTCCGGGGAGGTCGAGGCCAGCAACAGCTGCTTGGACTCCGCGTACCCGTCGCCACGGCCGTCCGCCCGTCCAACCACGATCAGGTGTCCCTCGCCCGCGTCGTGGATGCTGCCGGTGTGGACGTGGATGTCCATCGGCAACCACGAGGCCGAGTGCCCCAGGAAGGACGCGATGTAAGCGGCCGTCTTCAGCTCCTCCTCCGAGGGATCCGCCGGGATCACGATGTTGATCGGGGCCTGGTCGGGATCCCGGTCGTCGCGGAACGGGTACGGCCACTTCGACAGGGAGAGTTCGGGGGGCTTGGGGCGATAGCGGACCCGGACGAAGGACGATCCCAGGATCCGGCTCCAGAGGCCAGGATGATCGCTGATCTCGCAGGGCAACAAGCTGCGGTGATACGCCACCATCTGGATGGTGTGATAGCCGCTGCTGTTGAGCAGCACCAGGGGCAGCACCTCGTCATCCACATCGCCGGGATCGCCGTCCAGCGGGAAGGTTCCCGCGGGCTGGCCATCGACCCAGACGGTGACCGACGAGACCTCGGGGATCAGCTGGGCCGACCGGCGCACCGCGAGGTGCAGCTCGGGTTCGCCGACCACCTCCCAGGTGTCCGGGATGCCGAACTGGATCTCACCGAAAGCGTAGATCCCGACCAGCGACACATCACCGCCGTTCCGCAGGTGGTCCGCGAAGGACAGGTCGATGGTGAAGTCGCCGTTGGCCTGGCGCACCGCGCCTGCCGGAGCGGACAGGGAAACCGCCGGGCCCGCGGACACGGCCGTGGCCGGGACCGGGACCTCCGCGTCGACCCGTCGGGTCTCCTGCGCGCCCGCGAGCGCCGCGCACAGCGCGATGGCCACCGCGACCAGCACGATGATGTGAATTCGGATAGCACGAGGTCTCATGGTGTTGCCTCTGCTTGGGTTGTCGGTTCGGACCGTGCCCCCCGGGGGAAAGGTCCGGCCCGCAGGGAGCTGACTGGGGCGACCCGCCAGGCGATGGCGGAGTCGGGGAACAGGGCGGCGACCTCGCGCGCCAGCGCAGGGGTCGGCCGTGGGGAGGCCACCAGCAAGCCCGTGGGGGCGAGGTCCACCAGCTGGACGTCCTCGCGCTCGGCCCAGCCGGGCGGTAGCCAGTCTTCGGGCTCGTCGGCGTCGATCTCGGAAGCCTCGGCCACGGGGATCCCCAGCGCCCGCGCCCGCAACCTGCCGCCTGCTTCGGGGGAGACCGCGTTGACCGCGGTCAGGTACTCGATGGGAGAGCGGCCCGAGCCCCGCGCCGCGTCCCGCAGCTGGTCCACGTCCCCGGACCAGCCCGGATCCCGGGCGATGGCGGAGAGCTCGACCCCGTCCATCCCCCCCGTGGCCGCGGCGATCCCCGCGGGCCAGGCGCGACGGGCGGCCAGCGCCAGTGCCAGCCGGATGTCCAGCGCGGGGGCGAGGACCGGCACCATCGTGCCCCCCAGCCGCGCGGCGACCAGATCGCGGACCTCGTCGTGGATCGGGAACCCCGAGGCCAGCTGTGCGGGCCCGCCATCTTCCGCGGGGAGCAGCGGGACCGTATTGTACAGGGCGCAGGGGCCGTATCCGACCATCCTCAGGGCGTCCACGTCCACGTCGTCGACTGTCACGTCGCGGAATGCCCCGTGCTTGCGGGCGGCCAGCGCCTCCCCCACCGCCCCGGAGTCGCAGAACCCCATCCGCACCACCAGCTCGCCCAGGGGTTCGCCGGTGACGGCCTGCTCCCGCAATGCCTGGGCCAGCTCCGCGGTGGTGAGGTGTCCGCTCTCCACCAGCGCGTCGCCCAGCCGCCGCGGGCGGGTGGCGCCGGGGTATTCGACCAGCCAGCGGCGGTAGGCGCGGCCGCGGGCCCGTTCCAGGGCGTCCTCGGTGGTGAACACGAAGGCCACCCGCGCCCGGAAGACGTCCTCCAGCCGGCCTCGCAGCCGCTCGTCCGGCGGCGCCGACACCGCCACCAGGACCGTCTCGTCCCCCTCCACCGACAGGGGCAGCACCCCCAGCTCGGCCGCCTCGCGCTCCGGCATCCGCTGGAGCAGGGCGAAGGGGATGGCGTAGGGATCGGGGGTCACGACCCGCATCGAGAGCTGGTCGCCGAGGGCGTCGGTCACCTGCTGCACGCTGACCAGGCCGGTCAGGGTGCAGACCTCGCCCAACCGCAGCCCCGTCCGCCCCTGGATCGCGAGCGCCTGCCGAAGGTCCTCCTCGTTCAGCCCGTCGCGGTCCATCAACAGCTCGCCCAGCCGACGGCGGAAGGTGCGCAACACGTCGGTGGTGGGGAAGACGTGGGTGGTCTTGGCCCAGCGCAGGGGCTCGCCGCTGATCCGGTGCCACAGGTACTGGCCGATGGCCCGGGTGGTGGCCGTGAAGTTGATCACGTTGGAGACGAAGAACCGCGGGATGCTCAGCAGCGCGTGGGGAACACCGTAGACCTTCTCGACGGTGATGAACTTCATCACCACTCGCCACAGCAGCACCAGGGTGTTGGCCATGACCAGCCACCACAACACCGAACCGGGCGGGAAGATGTTGTCGAAGGCCCAGGGGTGTCCCTGGAACAGGCCGATCACCAGTCGCACGATGCAGTACGCCGCGATCACGTACGCCAGGATGCTGACGTAGTTGGTCAGCAGCGCCTTGCGGTCCCGCCACAGGCAGTAGAGCACGGGCAACGGCCCCTGCCAGCCGACCTGCTCCCAGCCCTGCAGGCCGATTCCGAGGATCCAGCGGGTCCGCTGCTTGACCGCGGCGCCAAACGAGTCCGGGAAGTACTCCCGGGTGGCGATGTACTCGTCCACCGCCACGGGCACCTGCCGCTTGCGGAACCAGCCCCGCTCCTCCATCCGCACCCGCCGGACGGCGCGGGAGGCGAAGTAGACGTTCTTGTCGGCCAGGCGGAACTTGGTCCCGATCTCGTAGTCCTCGGTCAGCGCCACCGGGTTGAACGCCTCCTGGGAGTGGGCCACCGAGATCTCCTCGAAGGCCTCCCGGGCAAAGGCGCTGCCGACCCCCGCCGACGGCACCAGGCCGTCGACCTTCTCCCGCACGATCATGTCCTTGAGGTGATGCTCGGCGAACTCGTCCTTGTAGGTGGCCGCGACCCATTTGTTCAGCGGGGTCTCCAGGGGCAGGACCGGGGTCTGGACGAAGTCGTGTTCGGGGATCAAGTAGTTGTACAGCCGCAGGGCCAGTGGATGGATGATGTCCTCGGCATCGTGCATCAGAAGGATGTCGAAGCGCTGGCCGCGGCGCTCCTCGACCAGCTGCAGCCCCTGGTAGACCCAGTTGAGGCAGTCCGCCTTGCTGGTGGGGCCGTCGTGGGGGGTGACCACCTTGTGCACGTTGGACACCCGCCTGGCGACCGCCTCCACCTTGGCCTGGGTCTCCTCGTCGTTGCGATAGGTGCCCACGAAGAAGTCGTAGCGGTTGGGGTCGTAGTCCAGGGTCTGCAGGTTGTTCTCCAGCATCAGCTGGATCACCGGGGCCTCCTGCCAGGCCGGGATCATGATCGCGATCCGCTTCTGCTCCACCGACTTGAGGTCTTCGACGGTGATCCGGCGGCGCTCGGCGCGGTACAGGCCGCGTAGGTAGTAGTTGAGATCGATGAACAGATCGTCGACACCGTTGATCAGGATCGCCCAGCACACCGGGTGTGCGACAGCGCGCATGGCCAGATCGACGGCGTCAGCCAAGGTATCCCTCGCTCCCGTTAAAAGGCGATGTACGTGGAGGTCTGGAATCGGAACTCGGAGAAGTAGAGCGGATCGGGAGCTGGATCCACGTTCTCGAGTCCGAAGTACGAGCCCACATGTACGCTCAACATCAAGTCCAGACCGAACGGTTGCAACAGGCGCCAGCGATGCCCGACGCCGCCGTCGACCAGGTTGTTCCAGTAGTCGTTGTTGGTGTCCTTGAATACCCGAACCTCGGCGATGGGCTGCCAGGCGACAGGACCGGTCACCAGCCACCCGATGGCGTATCGGCCCCGGGCCATGGCCTGCAGGTTGTGGTCGAAGCGGCTGACGTAGACGGCTTCGGCGTAGACCTCCGCGCAGGGATCCACCGAGATCGAGGCGTCCCGGGCGCTTTCCTGTGCCGCGGGGCGGCAGCGGGCCGTATCCGCGAACAGGAAGGCACCGGCCCGGAAGTCGAGCATCACGGGCTTGCGGCCATCGTTGCGCAGCAGGTTGAACGCCGGACCGATCTGGGCGAACAGCCCGATGCGACGCTTCCACACGCTCAGCTGGACCCCGACGCCGAACATCAGCGAGTTGTCCGCGTAGATCAGCGGCGCACCGTCCGGGCCGTCGGCGCCCCGGGACGAGAAGTCCCGGCTGGCCTGCACGAACAGGTAGGGCTCCAGATCCACCTCGTCGAAGGGGCTCCACAGGGCGCGCAGGCGGAGCATGGGTACGAAGTTGGTGGACCGGTCGGGCACGAAGCGGTGCCAGCCGTAGCCTTCGGCGTACAGGTCGAACCACAGCGGCTTCTCGACGCCCCTCATGGCGTCGCGGGCCTGCCGGGCCTCGGTCTGGGCGGCGATCTTCGCGTCGCGGAAGTGGTCACGGGCGGTGGGCAGATCCTCGCGATCGACGGCCAGGTATCCCAGCTCCATGGCGACCACGTGGGCGTCGGCGCCGGCTTCGCCCGCCCGGGCAAAGGCCTCCTCCGCGCCGTCCAGGTCTCCTGCGGCCTTGCGATCCCACCCCAGCTGCAGCCACTCGTCGGCGGTCCGCGGCCGCTCGACTGCGTCCTCGGTCCCCGCCGTCGCCGCCCACAGTCCGGTCTCGGTATCGATCTCGGAAAGGGCGATGTCCACGGGGACCCGCCGGATCGGCGAGGGTCCCGGCCCGCGGAAGCTCTCCGGAACGGGCACCACGACCTGGGAAGGCACCGCGGTTCCGGCCGCCCGATCGCTGGCGACACGACCCGCGACCTCCCAGGGCAGGGGGTTCTCGTCCCACACCGGGCGCGGCCGCGGCGGTGCCGTGCTGGCGACCGCAGCTCCCTTGGTGGGCTGGGCGGTGGAGGCGGGCGCTGGGGCGACCGGGGGAGCGTAGTCGGGCCAGGCCGTCGACTCGGTATACCCCGGCGTCGCCTCGTCGGCAGGGGTGATCTCGACGCGCCAGGCGGCGTTGCCGGTGGCATCCACCGGATCCGCCTTGCCCGTGCGGGCGTCCTCGCCCCACTCGCACCCGAGGGCGAGCGCCCACAGGGCGGCGCCGCAAGCGCACGCGACGTAGCGGCCCGTTCCTCGCCTGCGATCCACGATGCGGGCTCCAGTATTCTGCGAGCTTCGCGCATTCACGCGCGCATTCACGCGCGCATGCACTCGCCCCATTCTCGCCGAGGCTACCACGCGGGGGCCCGGTTCTGTACCCCCCATGCGACGGGAATCAGGGACAGGTCAGCTGTTCGGCCAGGTAGGCGCGGCGCAGCGAGACGAAGGACCGGACCTCCTCCTGCGCCGCATCCAGGTCCTCGAGGTCGTCGTTGAGGTCGTTAGGATCGGCGGCCGCAGCGGAGGCGATGGTGTCGTGGACCGCGTCGATGAGATCGGGGATTCCCTCGTTCCAGGATTCGCCGGCCAGGATCCCACAGACCTCCTGCTGGTAGACCGGCCACAGCAGCGGATCCTGGAGCACCAGGTGGATCAGCAGATTTCCCCAGGCAGGGTCGCTGCCGATCTCCACATCGTCGGGGATCCAGCCGTTCATCCACCAGCCGTCGTACGTGAACTCGTCACACAGGGAGTTGTCGTTGGCCTCGTCCCAGCGGCAACCGAACGTCAGGTCCATGTCCGCCGCGTAGAATTCCCAGCGGGGCTCGCCGCCGCCGGCCTGCTGGCCGGAGAAGTAGAAGTTGTTGGTCACGTGGTCCTGGCTCTGGAGCACGGCCATCAGCGCCAGGTAGGTCAGATAGCTGTCGAGGTGGACCGCGCCCCGGGTGCGTTGAAGTAGCGGTACGCCGCTCTCCGTCCAGTCCTGGTGATCGGCGAGCAGCGTCCCTTCGATCAGCTCGATCAGATCCGCGTAGTCCGCCGGATCACCCGTGCTCTTCTCGTAGATCGCCCGGTACTCCTCCTCGTCGTCGTTGGGGGTCAACGCGCCCTCGTCATCCACGTCCACGGCCTCGTACATGGAACGGTCCCGGTCCCGGCCCCGCAGGCGCAGGAACTTGCCGGCGATGCGCTCTGTCTCCAGCATCAGGCCGTGGTACCCGCCGTTGAGGTACAGCTCCAGGTAGCGGGCCCGGGGTGTCGGCAAGGAGACCGACCGGCGGAAGAACTCGAAGCCCAGGAAGGTGCGCAGGAAGGAGGGGTCGTTGTACTCGGCGCGCAGGTTGATCTTGCGCGAGTACCCCGGGTGCTCGGCGTCCTCGGGGAAGCGAATGCGCAGGGACTGCTTGGGGTAGGAACGGGTGGAGCCTCCGCGCAGCCTGAGATCCGCACCCTCATAGACCAGGTCACCGACCGTCAGCGTGCAAGGGATGTAGGTGTCGTGCTCCGGGTCGTCGAGGATCGACCCCCACTGTTCCGGATCGACGGTCAGCTCCCAGACGGGTAGCGCCGCGGGCATACACTGGCGATGGAGACAGACCTCGTCGGGACGGCAGTCGGCGCTGTCGTCACATTCGCCGCACGTCCCGTTGTCCCGGCAGCCGGCGTAGGGGTGACACTCGTCGGCGCTCACGCACGAACCGCAGACCCCGTCGTGGCAGCCCAGCCCCCAGTCGCACTCGAGGGGACCTTCGGAGCACGCGCCGACGCCCGTGGGCACCGGATCCGGTCCCGGTCCCGTCGGGCAGCCCAGCAGCAACAACAGGCCCAGGACCGGGGCGAGCGGGGTGCGTGGACCCACCATCAGAGCATCCCCCAGCGCCCTGCGCGGGCCAGGCGCAAGGAGCGCACCGCGATCAGGGCGTGCAGGTTGTCGAAGGTGTGGGCCGTGTTGCCCAGGCTGAACGCCCCGGCGGCCCCGCGCGGTTCCGATTTCTGGGTCTCCAGCAGCCGCGCCACGTAGCGCTCGGCGGGCTCGATCTGCCCCAGCGCAAGGGACAGTCGCGCGGCGAGGGCGTAGACGGCCGCCGCCTCGTAGCCGTCGACCGGGGCGCGGTCGTCTCGCCCGTAGCGCCCGGCCAACCGGCCGGCGTCGGCCAGGCGGGCGTCGAACAGGGCCAGGGTCTCCGCCCCCCCCTCGCCCACCTCGGCCAGGTGGAGGGCGCAGTAGGCCGCCAGGATCCCGTTGACCGGATCGGGGGTGGCGTACTCCCCGCTGTCCAGAGACCAGGTCTCGGCGAACAACCCGTGGCCATCGCCGCCCTCCCGGAGCAACCGCAGGCCGCTCTCGTACGCGGGCTCCCAGGCGGCGTCGCGCTCCGCGAGCAGGGCCATGGTCCGGAGGTCCAGGTAGGCCAGCTGCACCTCTCGGCCGGAGTAGATCCCGTCGCCATTCCAGCTGGCCGCGTCGACCAGCACGCCGTCCACCACCTGGTGCTCCAGGATCCCCGTCGAGATGGCCGCCGCCGACCGCGCCAGGTCCGGTCGATCCCACCGCGCGCTGGCGCGCAGCAGCGCCCGGACGACGGTCAGGTCGTCGATGGACGCGCTGGACGCATCCGTCCGCGCCAGATGGCGGGACGCCCGCCACGCCAGCAACCCGTGGGGTCCCTGCAGCACGCGCTCGGCGAGCCTCAGCTGGGCGTCGAACAGCGGCCGTGCGTCGGCCAGCGCGGCGTAGGTCATCAGGAGCCCCACCGACTCGGAGAGTACCGACCGGGCCCCTGGCAGCTCGCCGGCCAGCGCTCCGGGCTCGAGGGCGACCCGGGTGTGGGGGGCGCGGCGGGCGTCGAGCATCCGTCGCTGGACGAAACGCAGGGCTGCATCCTCGGCCAGCACCAGGACGCGGTCCGTGGGCGCCGTCACCTGCTCGAGGGCGGAGGCCGGAATAGCGACCCTGACGAGCAGCCACGACAGGAGAACCCACAGCGGACACCTCTGGACCATCCAACCCTCGCTGGCGAGCGCCACGAACCGGGCGGGCGCCGCCGTTTCCTTGACCACCCTTCAGACCGACTCCTATCATCGATCATTAGGGTGGGGGAACGCACGGGCAAGGCGACCCAACATGGGGCGAGCAGCCGACGGATGACCGAGATCCAACGAGACAAGGTCCGCGACCTGGAGGCACTGCTGGAGATCTCCCGGCAGATGGTCGCCACCAGGGAACTCAACAGCTTGCTGGACCTTGTCCTGCGCCGGACCACGCAGTTGTTGGATGCCGAGCGCAGCTCACTGTTCGTCCTGGACGAAGAGGCGGGCGAGCTGTGGACCACCATCGCCCAGGAGCTGGCGGGCCACACCATCCGCGTTCCCCTCGGCAAGGGAATCGTCGGCCACGTGGCCGAGTTGAAGACCACGCTCCGCATCGACGACGCCTACGCGGACCCGCGCTTCAACCGTGAGGTGGACCGCGAGACAGGCTTCCGCACCCGCAGCATCCTGTGCTGCCCGATGCTCAACCACGAGGGCGCCTGTACCGGCGTGATCGAGGTCCTGAACAAACACGGCGGCGGCATCTTCGACGACTACGACGAGGAGCTGCTGCAGGCGCTGGCCTCCCACGCGGCGGTGGCCATCACCAACTCCAAACTCTACGAGCAGAACCAGACCCTGTTCCGCAGCGTGGTCAAGACCCTGGCGGCTGCCATCGACGCCCGCGATCCGGTGACAGCGGGCCACTCGGAGCGGGTGACCCAGCTAGCGCTCAACATCGGCCACGCCCTCGCGCTGGGCGACGAAAAGATGTCCTCGCTGGAGATGGCGGCCCTGCTCCACGACGTGGGCAAGCTCGGCGTGCGGGACGACATCCTGCTGAAGGCCGACCGGCTGACCGATGATGAGTACTCGCAGATGAAGGAGCACGCGGTCTTCACCGACCGGATCCTCAGCAGCATCGAATTCCCCCGCGGATTGCGCGACATCCCGCGCATCGCCTCGCTGCACCACGAGCGGGTGGACGGCAAGGGCTACCCCAACGGCCTGACGGCCAAGGAGATCGGCGTGATCCCGAGGATCCTCGCCGTGGTCGACGTATTCGACGCCCTGGTGTCGTGGGACCGTCCCTACTCCAAGGCCCGCTCGGTGGAGGAGGCGCTGGCGATCCTCGAGTCCGGACGTGGCAGCCAGTTCGACGCCTCGATCGTCGACCTGTTCATCGACAAGAAGCTCTACCAGGTGGAGCGCCGGGAATACCGGCGCATCAACGCCGAGGTATCGGTGGAGTACTGGGTACTGCCCGACGCCCGCGTCCAGGAGAAGCTCAACACGGCGGCCACGGTCGACCTGTCGGCGAGTGGGCTCGCGTTCCGCTCCCGCACCTCGATCCCCTCGACCACGTTCCTCGAGATGGTGATTCACCTGCCCGACCAGGCGTCCAACGTGATCGCCCAGGTGGTCCGCTGCGCCCGGCAACAGGACGACGTCTTCCGCGTTGCGGTTCGCTTCGTCAACCTGAGCGACAAGGTCCAGCGGCTGCTCGACGGCAACCTCCGCCAGCTCAACGCCGCCGATCCCACCCCTGGATGAGGCCCTCGCTGGCCCTGGCCTGTCTGCTCCTGGCGGGGACGGCCGCACCTTCGGCCGCCCCCCCCGAGCCCGATCCCCTGCTGGTGCGCTGCAAGGCGCTCGCCTCGCGGGGAGGTGAGGGATTCACCGCGGTCCCGTCGCCGCCCTTCGCCGTGGTCGGTGACGAGCGGCCGGAGGTGGTCCGCGGCCGGGCCGAGCACACCGTCGCCTGGGCCGTTCGGCTGTTGAAGGCCGAGTTCTTCGAGCGCGATCCGTCCGCGACCATCGACATCTGGTTGTTCAAGGACGAGGCGAGCTACATGGCGAACACCGAGCGGCTGTTCGGCGAGGTCCCGGACACACCGTTCGGCTACTACTCGCCCACCGCTGGCGCGCTGATCATGAACATCGCCACCGGGGGTGGCACCCTGGTCCACGAGATCGTCCACCCCTACGTCGAGGCCAACTTCCCGGACTGCCCGGTGTGGTTCAACGAGGGGCTGGGCTCGCTGTACGAGGCTTGCACCGAGGACGAAGGACGGATCCGCGGAGTGAGCAACTGGCGACTTCCGGCACTGCAGACCGCTATTCGACGGGGGGAGACCCTCTCCTTCGAGGATCTGACCGCGCTGACCGAGGACGCCTTCTACGGCGACGACAGCGGCCTGTACTACGCCCAGGCCCGCTACCTGTGCCAATACCTGCAGGACCAGGACTCGCTGCGCCGCTATTACCGGGAGTTCCACGCGGCGCGGGCGACCGATCCAACCGGTCACGGGACCTTGGGCAAGGTCCTCGCCACCGAGGACATGGCCGCGTTCCAGGTCCATTGGGAGGCCTACGTGCTGGGTCTGGAGTTCCGCTGAGCCGAGGGGCTACCTGGCGGGCGTATGGAAGCGCACCCGCGTGCCCTCGACGTCGATCATGTCGCCGTCGGAGAGAACACGACTGCCCTTGAGTCGTTCGCCACCGACCTTCACGGTCCCACCCATGGCCTCGACGATGTACTCCCCCTTGGGCGTGCGGGTCACAATCGCCGACACCTTCGGGGCCAGCCAGCCGGTATCCAGCGTCAGGTGACAGTCTTCGGCCTTCCCGAGGGTGGTCCGCTCCCGGTCCAGGTCGATGGCCTGGGGGGGCGTGCCCAGAACGGCCAGGTGGGCCTTCTTGACCAGCGCCATCTGCTCGCGGACCTTGGCCAGCTCGTTCGGCTTGAGCTGCATCGTGTCGACGTTGGAATCGAGCGTCGCCGCCTGGGCCTGCTTTCGCTTGCGGCCCGCCTCCTCGTCGTCGATGCGGGACATCATCTCGGTGGTGGTCACCCTGAACCCCGCACCGGCCTCCTTGCGCTCCTCCGCCACGAGCTTCGCCATCTCGTCCGCGGGCAACTCGAAGCGGACCGAGTACTTGCCGATCTCGATCACGTCGCCGTCCTCGAGCATCAGAGTGTCGATCCAGCGGCCGTTGACAAACACACCGTTCTTGCCCGCCAGCTTGACGATCATGAAGGCAGGACCCAGCTGACGGATCTCCGCGTGGCGCCGGGAGACCATCAGATTGTCGAGCATGATGTCAGCCTTGCTGCTCCGGCCGATCAGCACCCGCGGTTGAGTCAGGCTGAAGGCATCGACCTTCTCGCGTCCAAGCATGACGATGAAGCGTGGCATGACCTCTACCCCCGAATGGTAGCAGCATGGTAGCGCGCCGATCGACGGGAGCCAACGTTCCCACCGCTCGCGCCCGGGGCGCGCGCGGGGCACCCGCGCGAGGGTTCCGGTATCATGACAGGGCCACGGTCGACCAGGACGTCGACCCGGTAACCCGCGGAACCAGGGTGGAGATCGCAGGCAGGAGGCTGGGTTGCTGCAGCGTTTCGGGCGACCGGTTGGGTGGTGGACGATCGTCGCCGTTCTCGTCCTCACCGGCGCCACGACCCGCGCCGACCTGACCCTCCACGATCTCGCCGGCCGCGCCCGCGGCGACCGCCCCACTCGCCATGCCGTGATCCTGGTGGCCATCGACACCGAGAGCCTGGGCGCGCTGGGGCCCCTGCCCTGGGCGTGGACCGACCTGGACCGCCTGATCGCGCCCGTGCTTGCCGCATCGCCCCCCGCCATCGGCCTGCTGCCCTACCCCGACCAGCTGTTCCCGGACGACGTCGAGCCGGAGGGCGCCCTGGCCGACGCCATCGCCGACGGACGGGTCGTGCTGGCCTCCCGGCTGGTGACGCCGGAGGGGGCCTCCCTGCCCAGCGCCACACCGGGCCTCACCGGGACCCCGGCCGAATCCCTGGTGCGCGGCGCCCGCACGGCAGTTCGCCAGCTACAGCCGGACCGGGGCGGCCGGGTCCGCCGCCAGACCCTCGCCCACGCGACCACCACCGGGACCGAGCCCGCCATCGAAGCGCTGCTGCTGACGGATGCCGGCCACGACGTCGATCGGCTGGCCGACCCGTTGGGCATCTCCTTCGTGGGCCGTCCCGGGGAGATCGCCCACGTCTCCGCGATCAAGTGTGTCCGCGGTGAGATCGAGTCCAAGTCCTTCGCCGACCGGGCGGTCCTGATCGGCGTCACCACGCCCGGGATGGCCCAGCGTTTCTCCACCCCGACCAGCCCCGGCCCACGGTTGATGACCGCGGCCGAGGTTCACGCCAGCGCGCTGGCGACCGTGCTCGACGGACGGCGGGTACGGGAGTGGTGGTGGCTGGGACTCCTGTTGCTCGCGCCCCTCGCGCTGCTTTCGGATCTGCTCGTCCGGCGGGTGGACATGCTCGTTGCGACGGTCCGCAGCGTCCTGCTGACCCTGGTCGCACTGGCCATGGTGACCGCCGCCTCCCTCGCCCTCGACCTGCGGTTGCCCGTCGTCGGCGCGATCCTGGTGGTCGCCGGTCCGGTGGCGCTCGAGGCCGCGGCGCGCGCCACGCGCACCCGCCGGCGTGTGCGCCAGCTGCTGGTGGACCTGAGCCACACGCCGACCTTCCGCACCTCGGCCGGCAGCGCCCGCCAGGGGGAACAGTTCTGGAACTACCTGGCCGTCTTCCTGGCCCAGTTCACCGGTATCGACCGGGTGGTGGTGGGCGAGCGGGAGGGCCGGGCCCACGTCTACGAGTGGCGAGGGGCACACGGCGTCGAGCTGGAGGAGGTCCGGCTGGAGGCCACGGCAGTGCGCAAGCTGCGTCTCCAGCGTTCGCTGCTGGAGGGGCGCCCCGCGGTGCTGGCCGGAGAGGACTGGAGCGGCCACGACGAGCTGTTGGCGTTGCCCCTGGGCACGGGCGACGAGATCCACGCCCTCGCCCTGCTGGTCACCGCCGACGCGGGCCACGCCCTGCGGAGCGAGGGCGCCCGGCTGGTGGCCGGAGGTGCCGTCGGCGGCCGGATGGTGGAACAGCGCCGCAGCACGCAAGCCGCCATCTGGAGCTCCATGCCCCGCTCCCAACGGGCGGAGCGGAGGAGGAGCGGTCAGGGCCTGGCGGGCCCCTTCCGCCGGTTGGGCGTGGACCACCAGGTGGATATCGCCGGGGTCCTGACCCGGCTGGTGCTCGACGACCGGCAGCAGTTTCGCGGCATCCTGCAGGCGCTGCCCGTGGGTACGCTATTCGCCGACATGATGGGCGAGGTACAGCTGATCAACGACGCCGCCCGGCGAGTCCTGGAGGCGTCGAGCTACCACTTCTTTCCCGGGGCCAACCTGCCGACCCTGATCGGCGAGTTGACCGGGCGGCCGGCCGAGGAGATCTCCGCCGCCCTCTTCGCGACCTACACGACGGACGAACCGTCGGTCTTCCGCTGGGAGACGACCGGGGCCGCACCGCGGACCTTCCGGATGCCGGTCCGGCCGGTGGCCGACGCCCGCGCCGACCAGGAGAACGACGACGACCAGTCGTCGATCCGCCCCACCCCGCTCGGCTACCTGTGCGTGATCGAGGATGTCACCGCCTCCCGAGATGCCCAGCGGGGAATGCTGACCGTGCTCGACACCCTCACCCGCCGCGCCGAGGGCCACGTCTCCAGCCTTCACCGGGTCGGAAAGATGCTGCTTGCCCAGGCCGATCTGCCCCTGGAATCGGCCGGCCACGTGAGCCAGATGCTGACCCAGGCCGACGTGCTCGTGGGCCTGATCGAGGAGTTCGCCAGCGCCCTGGGTCCGGTGGAGGGGAGCGATACCGGAGTCATCCCCGTGGATCCCGCCGAGCTGGCGGCGGCCGTTGTCGACGAGGTAGGGGGCGCGATGTCCGCGGAGCACCGGCTCAAGCTTCGCGTCCACGGTCCGATCACACCCGTGCTGATGGATCGCACCCGCCTCGCGCGGGGGCTGTACCGGATTCTCTACGATTCGTTGATCAACAGTCCGGCCGACGCGGTCACGACCATCGAGGTGACGGAGGACCGATCCGGCGTGTTCCTGGAGGTGCGAGACGAGGGGTACGGGATCCCCGACGCGGTGCTGAAGCAGCTGGACGCGGACTCGGACCACCCGGTGGACCCGGCGGACGGCCTGGCCCGGGTCGTCCGTGACGTGCGCGTTGGGGGCGGACAGCTGGCCATCGACAGTCGTGTCGGCCGCGGGACCTCCTATCGCATCCGCTTTTCCAAGCGCGTGAAGGTCAGCGACCTCCCCACGGGTCCGGGCTCGGACGATCCGTGATGGGGGCGGAACGGGGCCGATGAACGGCGAGTCCATCGCGTTCGATCTGTTTCCTGCCAGCGGGCTGGACAACTCCCTGTTCACAGCCGTGCTGCTCGGGCTGTTGCTGCTGTTCGTGCTGACGGAGTCGTTCGGCTGGGTCTTCACCGGGCTCGTGGTCCCCGGCTACCTCGCGTCGGTGATGGTGATCCAGCCGCTGGCCGGGGCCGTGATCGGACTGGAGTCGGTGTTCACCTACCTGGTTGCGCGCACCATCAGCGACTGGCTGGGACCGGTGGTGCCGTGGAACCGCTTCTTCGGCCGCGAACGGTTCTTCCTGATCCTGCTGGTGTCCGTGGCGGTCCGGCTGGCTTTCGAGTCGGCCCTGCTACCCGCCGCTGGCGGTGCCCTCGCCGAGGCCGGCTGGGCCTCGCCGAGCCTCGTGGGCAACCTGTACTCGGTGGGCCTGATCGTCGTGCCGTTGACCGCCAACATGCTGTGGAAGACCGGGCTTTGGCGGGGCGCTCCCCAGGTCGTGATACCGACCCTGGCGATCTACGGCGCCCTGCAGCTCGTGCTCATCCCCTACACGAACCTGTCGATCAGCGACTTCGAGCTCTCCTACGAGAACGTGGCGCTGGGCTTCCTGCACTCCCCCAAGACCTACATCGTGTTGCTGACCGCAGCCTATCTGGCGATGCGAAACAGCCTGGAGTGGGGCTGGGACTCCCACGGGATCGTCGTTCTGGCGCTGGTGGCGCTGGCCTGGCTCTCGCCGCTCAAGGTGCTCACCACCGTGGCCGAGGTCGCGATCCTCGTGACGATCACCCGCCCGCTGTTCTCGGCCCGCATCTTCCGTGCGACCAACCTGGAGGGACCGCGGCGGCTCGTGATCGTGTTCACTGTCGGCTTCGGACTGAAGTTCCTCGCCTGCCACCTGCTGGCTCAGCAGTACCCGGGGCTCAAGGCCACCGACTATTTCGGCTTCGGCTATCTGCTGCCGGCTCTGCTGGCCGTCAAGGTCCTGCAACGTGGCGGGTTGGCGGTGGTCTTGCTGCCCACGCTGCAGACCTCGCTGGTGGCGCTCGGGCTGGGGACCGGAATCGGCCTGACGTTGGCGCTTCTCCAGCCCGACAGCCCGACGCCCAGCCCGGTCAACGATCCGTCGGTGACCCTCCCGAGCCAGGGGGAGGGCATCATCCGCCAGGTCCACCGCGCGAACGGCCGTACCCTGACGGGACTGCCCACCCGCGCCCGGCGCCCCGGCGGCGATCGGCTGGACGCCTTCCGTCGTCTGGTGCACGACCTGGTCGTGGCCGAGGCCCTCGGGGACCGGGACCGCCAGGCGCTGGCCGCGTCCGTCGGCGTGGAGTTGCGCAACGTCGGCGGCGATCCCCTGCTGCTGCTCACCGAAACGGACGGTGACAGCGGCGACCTGTCCGGCTGGGGTCTACTGGTGGCACGGCCAGGCGCCTCCGGGTCCCTGGTGGTCGAGGTCCCCCATCCCCTCTCCGAACCGGGCACCCTGGTGGCCGGTGCGGTGCTGTTCGAGGAGCTGGACGCCGCGGCGCTGCTGGTCAACGGTATCGATCCGCAGGCGGATCCCGCCGCTGCCTTCGGGCTGGGCGGTCGAAGCGATCAGCCCTTTGTGGCAGCACGGCGGGCACTGGCGGGCCAGCCCGTGCTCGAAGTCCGCGGGGGAGACAGCCCCGCGGGAAGCGACCTGTGGATCCCCCGGGATCTCCCGGCCTCCCTGGATCTGCAGCAACTGCGACAAACCATCGGCGACACCGAGCTGCGCTTCGACCCGCCCGCGGGCGAGGACGCCTTCGGGCTGGGCTCGACCCACGACCGGGTCCAGCTCAGCCTCTCGATCCCCGGTCTCGAGAGCGCGCTGGCGGCCGCCAACCCCGCCGATCCGTCGCGTCCATGGGTCACGGCCGAGGAGGTCGGCCTGTCGGCGCTCGGCAGCCGGCCCTGGTTCACCGACGCGGTGTCGGCGCGGGGCCACCGCGTCGCCACCGAGACCGAGCTTCGGCTTCTGGAACGGGAGGTGCTGAATCCCCTGCTCGAGCACGGCCAACGCGCCGTGGACGATGCGAGCTACTTGCGGCGGCTGGATGGCGCGGCGTCGCTGCTGGGCTACGGGGTCCGGCGGGTCGAACTGGGGGATGGCGAGGTGGTGCTGCTGCTACACGAGGTTGCCCCGGCGACCCGGGGCTGGGGGGCGGTGCTCGTGCGACCGGCCGCGGCCTCCCCCCACTTCCTGGCGGTCCCGCGGCCCGTCGCCGAGCCGCGCACCGTCGACCTGGCGTTGCACCTGCTGCGGATCCTCGACGGAAGACTGGTGGTGGTCGCGGGGGCCATGCCACGCGGCCCCACCGACCTCCGTCGGGACGTCCTCGGCGAGGACAACCTGACCACCCTGTTCACCCTCGCTCACCGGCTGGCGTACCGCCGGGCCCCGCCGGATCAGCCAGCCGTTGGCATGCAGGTTCGCGGGTACGCCGCCCGCCACGACCTGGACGCGCCCCTGGTACTGAGCGCGGGGGTGCTGGCCCACGATCCGCCAACCCAGCTGCCCGGGCTACATGGCGTCACCGCCCGCCTCGCCGGCGCCGGCCTGGCGACCCGCTGGTACGACGGCAGCGAGGAGCTGCTGGCACTCCGCGGCGGGGGCATCCCGCAGCTGGCCATGGCGCGGAACCTGGACGGGCTGCCCTACGGCGTGCTGTGGGCATCCACAGGGCTCCGGCGCCAGCTCGGAGGGGGCCGGGCCAGCGTGCTGAACCAGGCCGCCCGGGAGGCGGGACTGACGCCCCGCCCGCTGTGGCTCGACGCCCGCTGGGCCCAGCAGCTGGGGACCACGGCGGGCGCGGCGGGTTCCCTGTCGAGCCCCGCGCCGGACCTCGGCGCCGGGATGCGGGGCACCCTGGAGGCGGTCGTCGCCGTCAAGCGAACGGCCAATCCAGGCGCCATCCAGGACCTGGTTGTCCGGGCCCGGGACGCCGGCATCGGGATCGAATGGGTCGTCGACCGGGAGACGGACCGGCCGTCGCTGTGGCTGCGCCAGGGTGCGACGGTCCTCGTCATCGATCCCGCCTCCCCCACCCTCGAGGGCGCGGGGGAACTGACCGATCCGGTGGGCGCCATCCGCCTGGGCCAGGTGGCCCTGGTGCGAGCGGAGGAGTGAGCGCATGCGCCGCCTGCTGCTCGTGACCCTGCTGTCGGCGCTGGTGGCCCTGCTGTTGCTGTCCCTGTGGCACCCGCGGGACGACGGGGACGGCACCCCGGGGGCAACCGACGCCCACCCGCAGCTGTTCTACGGGTTGGAGGCCGGTCGGCCGCTGATCCTGGCGCTGGGCAGCGACACGCGACGGGTCAAGCTGGTGGGAGTGGCCCTGATGGAGGGCGCTGGCGGACACGTCCCGATGGACGAGGAGATCCGTTTTGGCCTGCGGGCCCGGCTGCTGGACGCCGGCGGCGAGGAGCTCTGGTCCACTCCGATCTGGCTACGGTCGCGGGTCAGCGAGGGCGAGAGGCTCTACCCGGGCGGACCGCGACAGCACCGGGCCTATCTGACCACCGGGAGCGGGACACTGACGGACGAGCGCGTGGTCGAGCTGGCCCTCGACGACACCAGCGGGGGGGGCGAGCTGCGTCTGGAGGCGCTGGAGGGCTCACCCTGGCCCATCCTCGTGCGACCCCTCCGGCACCACCGGGCGGACGAGGAGACGTCACCCCTGGGGCTGGCGATCCTGGCGGACGCGGAGCGAGAGGAGCTGGCGCAACGGATCGGTGTCGGCGCATGGCACGCCCTGGACCCGTCGGAGAAGTCCGTACTGTCCACCTTCCGCTGGCAGCGGATGGAGGCCCGCGGCGCCCGGGGACGAGACTACATGACCCGGCGGGTGGTGATCACCGACCTGCGGAGTCCGCAGCCAGCGGATGATGTCCCCGGCGAGGGCCCCGACATCCTCGAACCGGGACGGGCGGTGGCCCTGACCTTGAGGGGGCCCGCCCGCCTCCACCTGGCCCTGGAGCCCCAGGCTGCACGCGGTGAGGATCTTCCCACCGGGGTCTCGGTGGTGACCGTGTCCCAGCGGGGTGAAGTCGAGCTTCTGCCGATGGAGATCGACGATCCGGCGGGCACGGTCCATCAGCTCCAGCTGCCCGCGGGGGTGGTCACGACGGTCTCGGTGTTGAACCACGGGCCGCAGCCGCTGCGGGTCGTGCCCCGGACCCTGGACGTGCCGGAGTCCCTGTTCGCGCGGACGACGGCGATCCTCGACGACGCGGGCCAGGGTTATGTCCTGGGACCCGAGGTCCGCCGCGTACCCATGGTACGACTCGGGGAGGCGCCGGTGAGCTACTCACTCCGCGGAGGAGTCAGCGAGCGGTTGCGCATCGAGGTCAGGCCCCGGACCGGGCACGAGGAGAACGTGGACATCGAGCTGCTCGACGGCGACGGCGCGGTCCTCGTGACCGGAACCCTCGTCTGTGCCGCGGGTCTCTCCCCCTACGAGTCGGTCCCCTCCCCCGACCCGGAGGGCGAACCCCTGGCTGCCGGCACGCCGACGGTGGCCGAGATCTGGAGCGGCTCGGATGCCACCCGCCTGCGGCTCGCCTCGGGGGCGGACGTGGATGTCCGCGTGCTGGTTCCGCTGGATACCGGTTGGGACGACCTGGACGTCGACCCGGCGTACGACGTGGAGACCGAGGGCGTGACCTTGCGCTACGAACCCCAGCTGGACCGCCGCTGGAGTGCCCTGGTCCCCGACGAGCTGGAGCGAATCCAGGCAGAACGCCGGGAGGTCTTCATGGGGGCCCAGGTCAGACTCGAACCGACCACGTCCACGGCCCTGCGGCCTCTGTCCGGCGAGAATCCCCTCAGCTGGCGGCTGGACACGCTCCAGCGGCAGGGACACGCCTGGTTCCCGGACGGCGAGCTTCCCCGCCAGCGCCTGCTGGAGCGGTGGTCGACGGGCTACAGCTCATCGTTGCCCGGGCGCTGGCCGGATGGAGCACGCACGGCCCTGCCCGCAGGCGAGCCGACGGCGGTGGTTCGGTCTGCGGGCGGCGGAGACGAGACGAGGCTGGCCCTGTGGCTTCACGACGATGGACTGCTGGGCTCCAACGCCACCCTCCGGCTGGATGGTCGGGACCTGGCCCACGTACCGTTGACTGCGCGCCAGATCGAGCTGCCGGTCGGCCCCATCACCGACGGCAGCCACGAGCTTGTCCTGACGGCCGACGCCCCAGGTCTGACAGCCATGGTGGATCTCCCGCCGGGGGACGGCGCGGCGGCCCGGGCTCTCTACCGCGAGCGTACGGTCTACCGCCTCTCCCGGTCCCTGCCGATCCGGGCGTCGCTGCCGGTGGCTCGCGGCGCGGACGTGGCGCTCTATCTGCTGCCCTACTACGAGCTGGCCGGTGGCCGCACGTGGCCGGGATCGACGGCGAGCTGCCGCGTCCGGGTCGATTCCTCGTCCGGGCGGGAGCCCGGTGAGCTGTTCGAGGGCACCACTCCGACGATCCTCGAGGGAGAGCTCGAGCCGGCGTCGCGGCTCGGGGGATTCCTGGCGGACCGCTCGGATCGGACCCTGGTCGCCGTCGAACCGATCCGCATCGCCCTGCGAGACGATCTCGCGGGCGGAACGGCCTCGGTGGTCGTGGAGCGTCAGGACGACGGCGAGCCGATGTGGGTGCGGCTGGTCGCCCTCGGCGTCGCTCCCCAATCGCGGCCCAGCGGTACCCAGTGGGTGGAGGAGATGGGCCATCGGCAGGGCGCCTTCGCCTGGGCCGACCCCTTCGAACCGGTCGAATCGCTGTCCGAGACCTTCGAGTCGGCGCTGTCCGAACCCCGGGCCGACTATCAGCTTCCGTCCGAGGGCGCCCGTGTCGCCGCCCGCGAGCTGGGTTGGCGGCTGGCCGTCGCGGCCCGTGGAGACGCGGTCGACGCCCTCCCCGCGCTGGCCGCCGAGGCCCAGGGACTGGGCTTCGAGCTGCGCCCCTTGCGGGTGGGTGATCGGCGTTTCGTGGCCCTCCTGGACGCCAGTGGCGATGGCCGGGGTCTGTTGCTGTTGCGCTTCGGGGGGACCGCGAGCCGCGTGGTCCTCCAGGCGCCCCACGTCTTCCACGACCGCCATTCCGGTGAGATCGCCTTGAAGTTCTGGGAGGCCTCCTCGTTCCCGGCGCTGCAGATCAACACCCGCCACCGCTATTCCCGCGGCCGCGGCGATGGTGGTGAGGAGGCCCTGGCGGATCTGGCCAAACGAGACGACAGCTGGTTCCAGGCCTTGATGCTCGGCCTTCTCGACGCCATCGATCGGCCGCTCGTGGTGCAGATCCACGGGTATGGCCGCACTACCGTCGAGGATCCCGGCCTGGACGTCATCGTCAGCGGCGGGGCCTACCCGCGAGCGGACGTGGTGCAGGCCTTCGTCGACACCTTGCGGGAGCTGTCGCCGTCCATCGGGGTCGCCGCCTACCCGGACGACACCGGACTGCTGGGCGCCCAGCTCAACCGGCAGGGTCGGGCCGTAGCCGCCCGCCCGGGAGGAGCCTTCCTGCACGTGGAGATCGGCCCCGAGCTGCGGGACACGCTGCGGATCGATCCGGCTGCACGCTCCTCGATCCTGCGCGCCATAGCGCTGGCGACCGAGACGACCACGACACCCGCTGGCGAGGGGGCGCCTTGAGCCAGCGGCGCTCCCGGACGAGCCTCGCGGCAGCGGCGGTCTTCCTGACCATCGCGTTGCCGTGGAGCGTCCCCGGGGCGCCGGCCGAGGAGGCGTCGCAACCGGCCAGCGCCGGTGTCTGGGAGGAGCTCTCCCGCCAACGCACCGGACCGCTCCCCGTGGCCGGATCCAGCTGGTTCGAACCCCCGGGCGCGGCCTTCCTGTCCCTGGAGGTCGCAGGGGATGGACCGCCGACGGTCTGGCGGGTGGAGACCGGGGCCGACGGCTCGGCCACCTCCCAGGTGGAACTGGTCCTGACCGGCCCGGTGGGCGATCGCTGGACGGTCTGGATCCCCCCGTCGCCGTCCGTCCCCCACGCCGTGATCGCCGACGGCGACGTCCGGGCCTTCACCTTCCACGCCCACGACGGGGATCGGGCGCTGGCCCGCTGGCACCGGGAGAGCTGGCGCTGGGCAGGAACGGGCATCGGCTCCCCCCCGGCGGCACCGCCGGTCCCGGGCGCAGCCCGGTTGCGCGAATGGCTTCTGGATATCGCCGGGCACGCGGGCGACGACCGTTCGGACCGCCTCCGGCACACCCTGTTGACCGGCCGTGGGCGGTTGCTCGAAGGGGGCACGGCCTACCTGCCCGGCCTCTGGTTGTCGCCCGGCTGGCTGGCCGTGGACGAGGGGCAGCCGGTGCGAATCGCAGCGACCGGCGCGGGGAGACTGCGCCTGCTCGCGCGGCCAACGGAGGCCGGACCCCACCCCGACGCGGTGACCGTCTTCGACCTGCTGCTCGGCCGGGATGACGACCGGCCGTGGGCGCGGCTCCCCAGCAGCGCCCTGGTGCGGGCGGCGGTTCCGGGGGCCGGGCCAACGGCGGCCGCGAGCTGGAGGTACAGCTGGCACCCGGTGAGGGGCCAGCGTGGGCCTCCGTGCTCGGATCCGCAGCCGAGCTGCGTGGACGGCTGCATCGACCACGCGCGTTGCTGCCCGCGCCGCCCGACCGGGTGCTTCTGGCCGCTCTGCCGTCGGGGGAGTCGGCTCTCGCCGACGGGCCACGCACGACGGTGGACGAAACGCTGGCGCGGGGTGACTTCCGCGCCGCTGCGTTCATGCTGGGGGGCTGGCTGTCCGACCGGCCCGGCGACCCCGAGGCCCTCGAGAGGGACGCGTTGGTCCAGTCGCGGTCGCCCCCCGTACCCGGCCTGGTGCCCGATGCCCTCGCCGCCATCGAGGTGGTCCTGCGGGCCCGCGACGGCGGGGGAGGCGCCGCTGCGGGCCGATCCCTGCGAGGGGCCGCTCGCCACGGGTGGCTCCAGTCCTCGGCCTACTCGGTCCGGGGAGTGGTCATGCCGGAGGGCGGCACGGTGCTGGCGGAGCACCTCGTGCCGGGGGCGGCGGTGCTCGGGCTGTCGCTGGCGGATCGGCGGCGGGCCGGGATCCACCACTCCGTGCCGGCAGGAGAGGCTCATTCCATCGACGTGCCGGGGGCGCCGGGGGGGGCACCGGAACGATGAGGCATCGCGCGCGGGCTGGCCTTCAACAGCACGGGTCGTCCCGCCGTCGCGGCGATCTCCATCGACGGCGACGCCCCCCTACGGGTGTTGCTGGCCGAGCCGATTACCCCATTCCGGCTGGCGTTGCCCGTGGGCGCCCACGAGATCCAGCTCGCCTTGCCGGACGGATCCGACGATGGGCTGGGTATGGCCATCGACCTGCCCGGGAGCGGCATGACCGGTGGCGCCTGGCAGGTGCGTCGGGTGATCGCCCTCGGCCCAGACCACGGCCCCGCCCGGATCGAGCTACCCGCTGTCCGGACTCGGAACGCGGACGCGGCGACGGCTGGCGCGCCGACTCACCTCCGGCTCGACGCGTGGTGGGCCGGCGACGAGCCACTCAAGATCCAGCTGGAGGCGGCGGATGGCTCGCGGAGAATCGTCCTCCTCGCCACCTCGTCGGCCGTGGCGATGCCCGCGAACCTCGGCGAACCCCTCGATCTGTCCCACGGGGCCGCCCCGATCGATCTGCCACTGGCGGCGCACTGGGTGCGCATCCACGGCGAGGGGCAGTCCTGGGCGCGGGTGTCGTTGAGGCAGCCGGCGACCCGGCTGCCAGCGGGTGAGACCGACGAGATCGCCCGGATCGGGGGCGAAGGCGGGGAGCTGAGGGAGCTCAGCCTGCAGGTGCTGGGGGCCGCGGACGACGCCAGGGAGGCCGACGCCCGCCTGCTCCGGGCCGAGTGGCTCCTCGATGCGGCCCTGGAGGGCTACGCGCGGCGGGACATCGCCGCGGCCGGGGCGCTGCCGGGCAGCTCGCCCTCGGCACTGCGGGCGCTGGGCGAACTGGACCAGGCGACCCGGGCGTGGAATGGCCCCGATCACGTGACCGTCCACCTTCCAGACGGGCGCTCCGCGCTGCCCCTGGACCTGTCTGCCAGCGCCGGGGAGGGTTCGGCCGCGTGGCTCGACACGCTGGACATGAACGACGACGCGACCCTGTTGGCGGCGGACCGCCTCGGCGAGCTGGCCGACCGGCATTCCATGCTGCCCGCCATCCGCCGCGAACTCGCCAGCCGCGCCCTTGCAGACGCCCGCGAGGACCCCGCCGCGGCCCTGGCCGCCCTACTCCACGGGATCGCCGTTCGCGAGGTGGTCGATGATGCGGTCGCCGCCGGCATCGTGGCCACTGCCCTGGAGGCCACGCGCCCCGATCCCCTGCTGGCGACAGATCGCGGCCATGACCGGGTCTGGCTGTCCAGCGCGGCCGCCGTGCCCGACGCCCTCGCGGAACCGGCGGCCTGGGCGCGCTGGACCATGCTCGGCGCGGGGATGGAGCGGGTGGACCGGGTGCTGGCTGCGGGAACCCACTGGGTGGTCGCCCCGGCGCCGGGTGCCCCCACGGAGCTGGCCCTGACCGCACTGTGCGATGACCTGCGCGTCCCCGCGGCCAACGCCGCCCCCACCTGCCAGCTGCTGTTCGAGCACGTGGACCGGGTCGAGAGCTGGAACATCCCACGTGGTCAGCCAAGCAGCCGCTACCTGGGCCCGGAGCGGCCGCTTCCGCGCTCGGAGATCAGGGTCGACGGGCAACTGCGGGCCACGCTGGGGGGTGGGTCGGCACAGGCCTCAACCCACACCGACCAGGGCGTGGCGTACGGCCCCGTGGAGCAGGCCGACCTCAGCGTCGAGGGAGACGGCGTCCACCGCATCGAGATCCAGGGTCTGGAGGGCGCGGTCGCCGTGCGGGTCACCCGGCGAATGGCCGGGGAGCGGGTGCTCCCCGCGCTGCCGAGCGACACCCTCGCGGGTGGCGACCGTGTCGCCGGGGCGATGGTCGGCGCCGCGGGCTCGCATGTGGCCGTACTGCCGCGGCCATCCGCGGGCGGAACTGTCGAGCTGCGGGCGATGGTCCGGGATCGCTGGTCGGTGGACTTCGAACCGGTGGACGAGCGGAACGTCTTCGTGGAACTGGAGGGGGTCCACCGGGTCCGCGCCGCCGAGGGCCTCTGGTTGCGGGGAGGCGTCTTCGGCCGAATCCGCTTCGCGTCGACGCCGTCGGCGGGCCTCCGCCTGGGGATCCATCAGCGGATCCGGCCGGCCGGCCTCCGCTGGGGAGGCCAGCTCACCGGCTTGGTCCAGTCGACGGCCCTCGGGACGCGGGGAGCGCTCGGCGGGCGGCTGCGGATCGACCGCCCCGTCAGGCTTGGCTTCCAGGTCACACTCGTGCCCCATCTGGATCTCCGCGGCTACTTGCAGCCCCGGGATGAGCTGGACGCCTTCGCGGGCGAGGCTGATCTGGAGATCGCCAGCCGTTATCGCCGGGAACACCCCTTCGGCCTCGGCGCAGGGGCGGAGTTGCTCTGGCGCCCCTGGGTGGAGGCCGAGCTGTTGCTGGCCGGTCGGGTGCAATCCAACGCGGATCCGGCGACGGTGGACAGCGCCGGGGGGCGGGTCGAGCTGCGGGTGTACCCGCGGCCGCTGGGGATTACCCTGCGATACGATCTGGACCGCAGGATGGCCGACGCCCACCGTGACGCGGGCTGGTGGCGATCCGAGCTGGCCCTGGAGGCCTGGGCGGATCTGGGGCCCGCGCAGACCTGGATCCGGCCCGAGATCCGGCTAGCCTACCTGTTCGATCCCAGCCGGCTGGAGGTCTCCGCGGGCGTCGCGTTGATCCCCGGTCGCCGCGCCCTGGACCACGTGGCGCCACCGGAACTCTTGTTCGAGGACGTGCGCGGACCTGCCTGGGTCGAGGGGGGGTGGCGCCGATGACAAAACGCGGGCCAGCTCCCGATCCCCTCGCCCTGTGGATCGCCGGATTGCTGCCGCCGCTGACCGCTCTGGTCCACGACGACCTCATCGAACGAACCGTGGCCGATCTCCGGCGGGTCAGGACCGAGTTGCCACGGGAAGACGGCTGGCGCCCCGGCCCGCGGGACACCCTCACCATCATGGAGGGGCTGGCCGATCTCGCCTTCGACCTGAGACGGCGTGCGGGGGAGGAACAACGCCGGTTCGACGGGTTCTCGGACAGCTACTTCCGGGTGCGCCGAACGGACGCCCGCAGGCAGCTGGCCGAGGAGCATCTACGGGCGACCGTCGCCGATCCCCGGCGCCTGCGCGGCGATCTGCGGGCCCTGCGACGCCACCTGGACCACGAGGCACTCTCCGAACGCCACCGACGCCGGATGCACGGGCTCGGCCAGCGCATCGAGGTGGCGTTGCGGGTGATCCGCCGGGCGACCCGCCAGCTGGAGGCCGAGGGGTTCCAGCCCGAGGGGGGCGATCGCAGCCTGCAGCGGTTCGTGGTCGAGTTCCTCGGACTCGGCCCCTTCCTGCTGGAGTTGATCCGCGAGCGGGACCCCACCAATCCGCGGGAGGCGGCATTCACCACGCTGGGATTCCTGGTGCGGCGGGCCCTCGGCGGGGACCGGCCCGTGGATCTGGATCCCAGCTCCCTGCGCGAGATCGTGGGCGCGGCCCAGGACCCCGCCGAGGAGTTCCGGATCCAGCGGGACGCCGGACGGCTGATGTTGATGGTCAACCCGGATGAAGGCATGGCCATCGTCGAGCGCCGGCTGTTGCGCTCGCCCCTGCCAGGGCCCCGGGACGACTTCCTGTACCGGGCCGCAGCGGTGCGGCTGGTGCCCGCCCACTTCCCCGAGAAGCGGGCCCTCGGCGTCCTGCGGGAGCTGGTGGACCGGGGCGACCCCAGCGAGCACGTGCGGATGACCGCGGTCGAGGCCCTCGGCGCCTTCGACCAGTGGGAGACCGAGGAGTTGCTGGTCCAGCTGGGCGCGGGCGGACAGCGCCCAGACCCGTCGTTCCGCGTCCGCGCGACCGTCTACGTCGCCTGGTGCCGCATCCTGGACCAGCGGCTGGACCGCCTCGAAGCGGACGGCCAGGGCAAGGCGCTGGTGCCGCGCATCGACACTCACCTCGGCGCACTGCGGACCGCGCTGGCCGAGGAGAAACATCCGGTGGCCCAGCGGGCCGCGGTGACCCGTGCCGTGGCGCTGATCCGCAGGATGAACGACCTGCGCCCCGGCGGACTGGTAACCAGCCGGGTCCAGCGCTGGATGTCCGAGCTGCTGGGCACCTTGGCCCGGGTGGCTCGGGGGGAGGTGGCGCCCGCGGCTGTGGCCTTCGACGCGGCCCGTCAGCTGACCGCCCTGCAGCCTCTTCTCGATCCACGCTGGCGCGCGGTGCTGGACAAGCTGGCGGGTAAGTTGACGGCCCTCACCCCGGGCCAACGCAAGACCATCCGGCTGGGCAAGGGCGGCGCGCAGATCGTCGAGCGCGACTGGGGGGGCTTGCTCGCCGCGGCCGGCCAGGGCGACCTGGGGTTTGCCGCCGCTCTCCGCGGGCGGACGCTGGTGGTGCAGCGCGGCCCACGCGAGCGTACCTCGCTGGCCCGGATCCTCCATGAGCTGCGAAACCGCGCGCCCGACAAGCGCCAGGGGGGTGTCCACACCACCCTCCCCTCCTGGAGCGGCCAGCTGCGCGCGCCGTCGGCGCGGATGGCTCCGATCACGCCGACCAACGTACCGGACGAGCCGGCGGTCTCCCCGGTCGCGGGTTCCTGGGCGCCGCACCTCCCCACGGTGGCGGACTGCCTGGAAGCGGCGCGGCGGGGTCACCGCCTGCACCTGTTCCACCCCCACGGCGAGACCGTGGTCCATCCCCCGCGCCTCGGTCGCCGTTGGCTGGCCGCCTGGAAGCTGCGCTGGGGGCTGTCGCGCTACAACGGGTTGCGGCGCCGCTCCACCGAGGCCACGGACGCCGAGGACCGCCGAGCCTACCTGGAGGAGCTGACCGCTCTGGGTTTCCGGTTCGAGCCCCGGACCTCGGCGATCCGGGTCGGCGCCGAGTCGTTCTCGCTGCGGAACCCGACCATCGACAGCTATTACCCGGATCGCTCCAACGAGCAGACCCTGGGCATCCTCGCCGGCCTCCCCTCCCTGCCGGCCCTCGGCGACCAGGCCTGGAACTACCTGGTGAGCGCGGGCGGTAACAACGCGCTGCAGCTGGTCGCGTTCCTCGTGGGCATGGGCGCGGTCGTCCTGGGGGATGCGGCCCTGCAGGCAGCGCGGATCCGCCGCTGGCGCCGCTCGATCCCGCTGGTCATCGGTGGCTGGGGAACCCGGGGAAAGAGCGGGACGGAGCGCCTCAAGGCCGCCCTGTTCCACGCCCAGGGGTGCGAGGTACTCAGCAAGACCACGGGCAGCGAGGCCATGCTGATTCACTCGGCGCCGGGTATCCCCCCGCGGGAGGTGTATCTCTACCGCCCCTACGACAAGGCCTCGATCTGGGAGCAGCGCGATGTGCTGCGGCTGGGGTCGGAGATGGGCGTGCAGGTGATGCTCTGGGAATGCATGGCGCTCAACCCCCGCTACGTGGAGATCCTGGCGCTGGAGTGGATGAAGGACGACCTGTCCACCATCACCAACTGCTACCCCGATCACGAGGATATCCAGGGGCCCTCGGGGCGTGACGTGGCCGCCAGCATCTCCCGCTTCGTCCCCCGCGACGGGGTGCTGGTCACCAGCGAACAGGAGATGTTGCCGCTGTTGCGCCAGCGTGCCGCGGAGCGGTCCACCCGCTGCCTCGAGGTCGACGATCTGGCGGCCCAGCTGATCCCCGGCGATCTGCTCGATCGGTTCCCCTACCGCGAGCACCCGCGCAACGTGGCGCTGGTGGCGCGGCTCGCCAGCGAGCTGGGGGTCGATTCCACCGAGGCGATCATCGCGATGGCGGACCACGTGGTGCCCGACGTCGGTTCGTTGAAGGTCTATCGGGAGGCCCACCACGCAGGTCGACGGCTGACCTACGTGAACGGCCACTCCGCCAACGACCGCGCCGGACTACTGGCGAGCTGGGAGCGGGGAGGGATGACCGAGCCGGACCGCGAGGCCGCGACCTGGATCGTCGGCGTGGTCAACAACCGCGCCGATCGGGTGTCGCGGTCGCGGGTCTTCGCGTCGATCCTGGCCCGGGACCTGACCGCTCACATGTATTGCCTGATCGGCACGAACCTCAGCGGATTCGTCGGCTACCTGCGCCGGGCACTGCGTCGGTGGCTCGCCGACTTCCGGCTAAGCGAGGATCGCGAGACCTCCGCGGATCGCTACCGCCGGTTGATGGCCCGGCTGGCCCTCGGCCGCTGGGATCCGCAGGTCGTGTTCGACGAGGTCGCGGCCTGGTTCGCGGGCTGCGGCGTGTCCAGGGAGCTGGCACATCAGCAGATGGACGCAGCGGGATTCAGCGGTGCAGTGGCACGGTTCGTCACCGGATTCGATTTCGGGCGGACCGCTCCGGGGCTGGCCCCGGCGCTGACCGAGGCACAAAAAGACGGCGATCTGGAGCAGGCGACCCATCAGCTCTGCCACGCGGCGGCGGGCGAGCAGCGTGGGGCGGAACTGGTGCCGTTCGTGCGGCGTCAGGTGGCGCTGGCGGCGGTGGCCGCGGCGGGTGCGCGCTGGGCCGACCAGGGCCCCGGGGACGGGCGGAACCGGCGGATACGCGACCTCTTCACCGACCTCCTGCTCGAACGGGTCCGCCCCCTGGATGACGACGCCGCCAGCGGTGATCAGGTCCTGGACTTCGTGGCTCGTCAGCTGCCGCCGGGGGTCCACGCCCGGGCGATGGGAATGCAGAACATCAAGGGTACCGGGCTCGACTTCGTCTATCGCTGGATCGCCTACGACCATGTGACCGGGCTCCTGGTCCGGCTGGAGAACGCGGACCGCCCCGAGGCCCTCGAGGTGCTGCGCCAGCTGCGAAACCACCCGGACTACGGCCTCCTCGACTCCCGCGCGGCTCACGAGACCATCGCCCGGCTGCGCACCGAGCGGCTACACGCCTGGTCCGACGTGGCACAGGAGGCGGAACTCGCCGAGATCCAGCTTCTGGACATCGCCAGCCGCCGTGCCGCGGCCATCACCCGACGCCGCGACCGGCTCTCGATCCGCGGCGCGCTGCTGGCGCTGATCGAAGGCTCCCTGGATTACCTGCACAGCGTGTTGCGGCGGCGACGCTCGCGACAGATCCTCGACGACCTGGTCAGCCAGCGCATCTCCCACCCACGCGCCGCCGCGCTGATGCGCGAGTTGACCCGGATCCAGAAGGGTGGCTGGCTGACCGGGAAACGGATACGAGGGTAGGATCGCGCCATGGGATCGAACCACCACGGAGACGCCTTCCGGATCGTGACCTTCGGAGAGTCCCACGGCCCGGCCGTCGGCGTCGTGATCGACGGCGTACGTCCTGGCCTGCCGATGGACGAGGGGGCGATCCAGGCCGAACTGGACCGGAGACGGCCCGGTCAGAGCGAGGTCAGCACGGCCCGCAAGGAGCCGGACCGCGCCGAGATCCTGTCCGGGGTCTTCGAGGGGCGGACCACCGGAGCGCCGATCTGCATCGTCGTGCGGAGCGTCGACGCCCGCTCGAAGGACTATTCGCGAATCCGCGCCCTGTTCCGCCCCGGGCACGGCGATCTGACCTGGCTCACCAAGTACGGGATCCGCGACTGGCGCGGAGGCGGACGTCTCTCGGGCCGTGAGACCGCCGGGCGGGTGGCTGCGGGCGCGGTGGCACGGGGCCTGCTGGCGGAGGCCGGTGTGTCGATCCGCGGGCACGTGGTCGAGGCCGGTGGTATCGCAGCCGAGTCCTACGACCCGGCCCAGGTCGAGGCCAATCCGATGCGCTGTGGGGATCCGGAGGCGGCGGCCAGGATGGTGGCAGCGGTGCACGCCGCCCGGGCCGATGGAGACTCGCTTGGCGCGGTGGTCCAGGTGGAGGCCAGCGGCGTCCCGGCGGGCTGGGGCGATCCGGTGTTCGGCAAGCTGGACGCCAAGCTGGCCGGCGCGATGATGTCCATCGGCGCGGTCAAGGGTGTCGAGATCGGCGCGGGTTTCGCCGCGGCGCGGATGCGCGGTAGCGCCCACAACGATCCCATCACGCCCACGGGGTTCGCCTCGAACCACGCGGGGGGCATGCTGGGGGGCATCTCCAGCGGCGCCGACGTGGTGCTGCGGCTGGCCGTGAAGCCGACGCCGTCCATCGACCGGGAGCAGGACACCGTCGACCTGGACGGCAATCCGACGACCATCCGGGTCAAGGGCCGACACGACCCGTGTATCGGCCCACGGCTGGTGCCCGTCGCCGAGGCGATGATGGCCGTGGTGCTGGCCGACGTCATGCTGCTGCAGCAGGCGATCGTCGACGGGGATCGCGGGGAGGGCGGGGACACGGGGGGAGATCCGGAGAGCCGATGACCAGCGACGCCGACCACCGCATCCACCCCCGTTACCCGCTGCGGGTCCGCATCGACCTGGTCGGACCCCACGGCTTCGTCAAGGCCACCACCGAGAACCTGAGCGCAGGTGGGCTGTTCGTGGCCACCAAGGCTCCCTACCCCGTCGGATCCCGGGTCGACCTGGTGCTGCGCATCCTGCACGCGCCGCCGATGGAACTCGGCGGCGAGGTCCGCTGGGTGCGGGATGCCGCTGGCGGCGGAATACAGGGGGGCATGGGCATCCAGCTGCACGGTGTCACCGCGGCCCAGGGCCAGGTGATCGAGTCCTTCTTGCGTTCGGGCCTCAAACCGGCGCTGGACATCGGCCCCGAGGAGTGAGGCAGCGGGGTGCCGTCAGGGGCAGGTCCAGTCCACGTAGGACAGGAACAGGGCCTCGTCGTTGTACTCGGGGTGGATCGCACTGAGCACGACCCGGCCGGCTCCGTACTGACCGGCGACCAGGGCGCCATCGCCACTGACTTCGTGGCCCGCCAGAGAGGGGTCCAGGTCCTGGTCGTAGCGCAGCAGAACGTCGACCGTGGCGCTGTCGAAGGTCGGCCCCCCGGCGTAGTCGCCCGGATAGGGGTCTCCCGGGGCCAGACCGGCCAGGATCGGATGAACTGTCTCGGCCTCGAATGACAGCTGGGCCATGTTGCCTATGTACGCGCTCCAGTCCTGGTACCAGGTCGCCTCGACATCCAGCAGGCCGATCATCGCGTTGGGTAGGCCGAGGCCGTTGTAGACCAGGTCGGTGGCGCCGACGATGGAGCCCCCGCACACACCGATGTAGCCACCTCCGGCGCCGACGAAGTCGCGGATGGAGTCCTTGAGCGCCGGCTGACTCAGCACCGCCAGCACCCCATCGGCGCTGCCCGGATAGACCAGCAGCCTGTGCCCCGGCCCCAGCTGAGCGGTGACGTCCCCCAGGTCCATCAGGTCGACGGTGTGGCCATCGAGGGTCAGGATGTCGACGATGTGGTCGACCCCGGAGCTGCCCGTGTCCACCACCGCTACGGTCATCGGCGCGCTGTCATCGTCCCCGGTCGTGTCGTCGTCCCCGGTCGTGTCGTCGTCATCCCCGGTCGTGTCGTCGTCGTCCCCGGTCGTGTCGTCGTCGTCCCCGGTGCTGTCGTCGTCGTAGCCAGCCGGAGGGCGATCCAGCCCCAGACCTCCGACGACATAGGGCGCCTCGTCCGGCGGCGAACCCGAGGCGCAGCCGAAGACACACGCGCACAAGGCGATCAAGATCGCGAGCAGGTTCGTGGAGCGCCCCATGGCCTCAGTGTAAGTCCGGCATGCCGGCAACGCCATAAAACCACAAAAACCCGATCGTAGATTTCCCGCGCGAGGGATTATGCACATCGCGCGCTACACTGCCCCTGTGTCCGAGTTTTCGCGCTACGACCCGACGGTGCCCCGGCCATGGAAGATCACCCTGGTCGCCAACGAGTTGTGCAACCTGCGCTGCCGCCATTGTTACGCGTGGCGCACCGGTGACCGGCGCGGCCTGTCCACGGGGCTGATCCTCTCGACGCTGGACGAACTCAACGACTGGGTCGGCGACTACAAGCTGTTCCTGGCGGGCGGTGAGCCCACCTTGCGGGACGACCTGGCCGTGATCATCGAACGCGCCGCCGAGGGGGGGAACCTGGTCTCGCTGGCCACGAACGGCAGCCGCATCGACGCAGCGCTCGCCGACGCGCTCGTCCGGGCGGGACTGGGCCACGTGGACGTCGCGCTGGACTCGGTGACGCCGGAACTCCACGACCACAACCGGGGCCGCAGCGGCGCCCACGAACGGGCGGTACGGGCCATCCAGCTACTGGACGAGGCGCGTCGGCGCCACGGTGCGCGGATGTACATCAACGCCGCGGCGGTGGTGGCCGGGTTCAACGTCCACGAGCTACCAGCGCTGGCCGCCTGGGTGGCGGACAGCGGCGCGGACAATCTGTTGCTGCAGCCGGTGATGCCTCCGTTCTGGTCGACCCACGATCACGGATGGCTGGTGGCCAGCGAGCTGTGGCCACGGGATCGGGAGACGACCGACGAGGCCATCGACGCGCTGGTGGCGATCAAGCGCGACGGTGGCCCCATCGACAACGGGGTCGAGCAGCTGGAGGGGATCCGGAGGTACTTCGACGAGGCCGCGACGGGCGAACCGCTCGTGGACCCGGCGCTTGCCGTCACTCCCGCGCCCCCCGGCGAACTACCGACCCGCATCGACCGCTGTGAGATCGGCCGCAAGTCGATCAACGTCAACCACCTGGGCGACGTCCGCATCTGTCACGAGATGCCCCCGGTGGGCAACCTGACGGAGCAGACCCTCTACGAGGCCTGGTCGTCGCCCCAGGCGAACCGGGTGCGGGAACTCATCGCCCGCTGTCACCGGGACTGCTACCTGCTGAACTGCAACTACTGTGACTGAGAAGGCGGCCCCTCCTTCCGGGGCTCAATCCCGGGGATCGGCGGCCTGGATGCGGGCGATCTGCAGGGCCTGGTCGGCCTTGGCGTCCAGATACTCGTGGTCCGAGGGGTTGTGCTCGAGCATCACCCGCTCGTCGGCCCTCATGGACCCGGCGGCGGCCTCCGGATCGATGCCGTCGACCTCCTCACAGAGATCGGTCAGCAGGACCACCTTGTCCGTGCCCACCTCGGCGAAGCCGGCGCCTACCAGCAGGCGGCGGGATTGGCCCTCGTGCTGGAAGGTCAGCGGACCGGGGCGCATGGCGGTGACGTAGTCCGCGTGGCCCGGCAGGACACCGAACTCGCCCTCGAATCCCGGCGCGCGGACCTCGGACACGGTGCCCGAGAACACCTTGGCTGCCGGAGTGACCACCTCCAGCAAGAAGCTGTCGGCTGACATGGGCTAACCCTCCAGCTCCTTGATCAGCTGCTCGGCCTTCCGCCCTGCGGCCTCGATGGTGCCGACCATCAGGAAGGCCTGCTCCGGGAGGTCGTCGTGCTTGCCGGCCGCGATCTCCTCGAAGCCCTTGATGGTGTCCTCCAGCGTCACGTACACACCCGGCACCGAGGTGAAGGCCTCGGCCACATGGAAGGGCTGGCTCAGGAAGCGCTGGATCTTGCGCGCGCGGGACACCGTCAGCTTGTCCTCCTCGCTCAGCTCGTCCATGCCGAGGATGTTGATGATGTCCTGCAGGTCCTTGTAACGCTGGAGGATCTCCTGCACCTGGCGCGCCACCTTGTAGTGGTGATCGCCCACGACCTCGGGTTCGAGGATGCGGCTGGTGGAGTCCAGGGGATCCACCGCCGGATAGATGCCGAGCTCGACGATCTGGCGGCTGAGCACCGTGGTGGCGTCCAGGTGGGCAAAGGTGGTCGCCGGCGCCGGGTCGGTCAGGTCGTCGGCGGGCACGTAGATCGCCTGTACAGAGGTGATCGAACCCTTGGTGGTGGTGGTAATCCGCTCCTGCAGCTCGCCCAGGTCGGTGGCCAGGGTCGGCTGGTAGCCCACCGCCGAGGGGATGCGGCCCAGCAGGGCGGAGACCTCGGAGCCGGCCTGGGTGAACCGGAAGATGTTGTCGATGAACAGCAGCACGTCCTGGCCTTCTTCGTCACGGAAGTACT
>CAYTBN010000063.1:0-39247 GCA_964436045.1 uncultured Rickettsiales bacterium
AGCCCGCTGCCGAGGAGCCCGCTGCCGAGGAGCCCGCTGCCGAGGAGCCCGCTGCCGAGGAGCCGGCCGCCGAGGAGCCCGCTGCCGAGGAGCCGGCCGAGGAAAAGGCGCCCGAATAGCCTCTTCCTGGTCTCCCGGGGGCTACCCCAGCCCCCATCCAGCCCCCCCTCCAACCGTCCCGAACCACCGCGGTGTTGCCTCCTGGACGCCCGCGCCCCATCCTTAGTAAGTCTCCATCCCGAAATGCGGGATGGAGATCGCGGAAAAGGGCCATTTTCGGAACGGGAACTAGTAAGGTAATCTCACTTCGAATCCCGGCAGTTCCGGCGATCACCTGGACGAGGCGAGTGCGGATGAAACATTCGAAGGCAAAGCCGATCCGGCTCTACGTGATGGCGGTCATCGCCCTGATCGTGGTCGTGCTCGGAGCGCTGTTCTATTTCCAGAACGAGGCCACCCAGGTGGTGCTCTACCTCCACCTTGGATTCTGGACCTGGCAGTCGAGCAGCCCGGCGCCCGTACCCCTGCTGATGCTGGCGTCCTTCGCCGCCGGTCTGGGCGTGATGGGGCTGTACACCGTCGTGTTGATGTTGCGTCGCGGCCGGGCACGGGACGACGCCCCGGTCTCCACCCGCGAGGCGTTCGCCGGTGACGATCAGGTCTTCGACGACTTCTGATCCGCTACCGCCCACCCCTCCCCGCCACCCTCCCCCGCCCGCCCGCCCGCCCTCCGGAGAGGATGGTGAGGAAGGGATGACCGAATTTCTACCGAGGCTTGGCGAATCACCGCCGGTGGGGTAGAAGCCCACTCCGGAGGTCGAGTCGTGAAGAGATGGATGTGGATCATCGTCATTCTCGCTGTGGCGGGAGCCGGGGTGGGAGGCTACTTCCTGGGGCGCTCCGACGGCGTCGTGGCGGGGGTGTCGCTGGGCAAGCGGATGGGGGCCGAAAGGGCCAATCGCCCGCTGGTGATGCCGCTGCTGCTGGCGACCGAGGAGACCCCCGCGACCCTGACCGGCGCGCTGGGATGGCCCGCCGACGAGGCAGGCGTCGTGGCCGAGTTGGGGGCCGTCGGGGCCGACGCTTTTGCCGAGTTGCTCAACCGGATTCCGAGCCCGCTGCAGGACCACCGCAAGCTGGGGCACACCCTGGCCTGGAGCCTGGCCAGCGGTGAGGAGTGCGGCGTCTGCCTGACCCAGTCCGAGTACGCCCGCGACCTGCTGGCGGCCGGACGCACCCAGGACGAAGCCCGGGCCAAGCTCTACCAGGGCGTTCGCTTCGACTTCGACACCGCCGGAGCCACGCAGCTGGGTCCGGAGGGTGCCCCGGTGCAGATGGTGTGGTGGATGGACTTCCAGTGCCCCTACTGCTCGGACACCTACCCGATGATCACCGAACTCCACGAGGAGTACGGTGAACAGCTGCAGATCTCGGTTCTCAACCTGCCCCTGCGGATCCACCCTTCGGCGGACGAGGCGGCGATGGCGGCCTACGCAGCCGGTGAGCAGGACGCGTTCCTGCCGATGGCGGACGTGCTGTTCGAGGGCCGCAAGAAGCTGAGCAAACACGTGGTCGAGGACGGGGTGTCGATGGAGAAGCTGGCGGTGAACGCCGGCCTGGACGTCGAGCGCTTCCGGGACGACTACGTGGCCGCCGCGGACGGCGGACTGCTCGAGGATCAGCGCGAACTGGCCCGATCCGCGGGGGTCAAGAGTGTGCCGACCTTCTTCGTCAACGGGGTCCAGGTCCGCCTGCCACGGACGACGGACGCGTACGGCGCCTACATCGATCGGATCCTCGCTGGCGAGGATCCGGCCCTGGATCCATGAGGCCCTCTCCGGGGCGCCTGGCCGCCGCCCGCGCGCTGGTCCAGCTGGAGCAGCGGGGCGGACACGCCGACGAGGTCTACGGACAGCACGCCCGGGGTGTGGAGGGCGCCGAACGGCGTCTGGGCTGGGCCCTGGTGCTGGGAGTCGAGCGCCACCGCTTTCGCATCGACCACAGCCTGAATCGCCACCTGAGCCGCCGCCCGCAGGAGCTGGACCCGCCCGTACGGGCCGCGCTGCGTTGCGCGGTGTTCCAGATCTGGGAGCTGGATCGAGTTCCGGAGCGCGCCGCCGTCCACCAGGCTGTCGAGGTGACCCGCGCCCTGGGCGCGCCCAGGGCCGCAGGGCTGGTGAACGCAGCCCTGCGAAGCCTGCAACGGAGCCCGGAGCGAGCGGGCGAACCCCGGGACGAGGCGACGATCCACTCCCTGCTTCCGTGGATCCTGAAACGGATGCCCATGGGTGCCGCGGCGGCCTTCAATCGCGAGCCATCGTTGGCGATCCGTCCCCGCAGACCGGGGCTGGCGGAACAGCTGGCGAGGGACGGGGTGGAGCTGGCGGTCCCTGAGCCCCCTCTGGACAACACGGGAGCGCTGCTCGTGGCCGGCCGCGACCCGACGGGCCTGTCCGGCTGGGCCGAGGGCTGGTTTGCGATCCAGGACGCGGCGGCCCAGGCGGTGGTGCGATTGCTGGACCCCCAGCCGGGCGAACGTGTGCTCGATGCCTGTGCCGCGCCGGGCGGCAAGACCTTCGCCATCGCCGATGCGGTGGGGGAGGGGGGGCACGTCGTGGCCCTCGACGTCTCCGCCGAGCGGCTGGAGTTGCTCAGGAGCGAGGCAGCCCGCCTGGGACTGGAGCGGGTGGCCGTGCTTGCCGGCGACGCTCTCCGATGCCTGGGGACCGCAGAGCACGAGGGCAAATACGACCGGGTGTTGCTCGACGCCCCTTGTTCGGCCCTGGGCACGCTGCGCCGCCACCCGGAGCTTCGCTGGCAGCGGCGGCCGGCCGATCTGCCGCGCTTCGCCGCCCTCCAGCAGAGCCTGCTGCGGGCGGCCGCGGCCGCCGTCAAGCCCGGCGGGACGTTGGTGTACGCGGTGTGTAGCTTCGCGGACGAGGAGGGGGCCGAGGTCGTCGACCGGTTCGTGGAGCAGCACCTGGCGTTCGAGCGTGTACCCATCGGCGCCGCCTGGGGGGGGGCCCGGACTCCCGTCGGCGATCTGCTCACCTGGCCGACGCAGGGTCCCTGGGACTCGTTCTATGCCGCCGTCTTGCGCCGATCTTCCTGATGGCGCCTGCATCGTAGACCCCAAGCTGCCCTTGCCCAGCGCGCGCGCTTTCCTTACGATGCGCGCCATCTGGACCACCCCACGCAAGAGAGTTGTGATGAGCCCCACACGTTCCCGTTGGTTCCCTCTGTTTCCCCTGGTCGTGATGCTGGCGCTGGTCGGCTGCCCCGACAACCAGGACGACGATGACGACGCCACGGGCCCCGGCGAGGACTGCGTGGACGAGGACGGCGACGGCTGGCGGGTGGGTCCGGACTGCCCCAGCGACGAGGCCGAGGACTGCGACGACAACGAGTCCAAGCTCAACTGGACCGACGCGGATGGTGACGGCGTCTCCACCTGCGAGGACGACTGCGACGACGGCGATCCCGGTGCCTACCCGGGGAACGCCGAGGTCTGCGACGGCGCCGACAACGACTGCGACGACGAGATCGACGAGGACTTCGACGGGGACGGCGACGGCTTCATGGACGAGGACGAGGCCGACTGCGCCGACGCCTATTCGGAGCTGGACTGCGACGACGACGACGCGGCTGTCAATCCGGGCGAGGTGGAGTACTGCGATGGCCTGGACAACGACTGTGACGGCACGGTCGACGACGGCTTCGACCAGGACGCCGACGGCTACACCAGCTGCGAAGGCGACTGCATGGACACCAACGACGAGATCCATCCGGACGCCGCCGAGACCTGCGATCACATCGACAACAACTGCGACGGTTCGGTGGACGAGGGATTCGACGCCGACGGCGACGGCTTCATCGAGTGCAGCAACGACTGCGACGACACCAACGCAGACGTCTACGTGGGCGCACCCGAGCTGTGCGACGGGCTGGACAACGACTGCGACAGCCAGGTCGACGAGGACTTCGACGTCGACGGCGATGCCTTCTTCGGCGAGGACTGCTCGGGGATCTACCCGGAGCTGGACTGCGACGACAGCGACGCCGCCATCTACCCCGGTGCCCCCGAGCTCTGCGACGGGATCGACAACGACTGCGATGGCACCACCGACGACGAGCAGGAAGACGGGGACGGGGATGGCTTCGACGCCTGTGGTTCGCCCGCCGACTGCGACGACACGGATCCCGCGGTCAACCCCGACGCCACCGAGGTCTGCGACGCGGTGGACAACAACTGCGACGGCCAGGTCGACGAGGGCTTCGACGCCGACGGCGACGGCTACACCGAGTGCGGCGGCGACTGCGACGACGGCGACGCGGCCGTCAACCCGGGCGTGATCGAGGACCCCAACAACGGGCAGGACGACGATTGCGACGGCATCGTCGACGAGTCACCCTACTGCAACTCCTGGGAGCCCATCGACGCGGTCGGAGCGACCAAGGTCTACGACGTGACCTACCCGATGTTCGGCACGGGCGTGGAGACCATGGAGATCATGCCCCAGGACAGCTGGAACGGGAACGACGTCTTCCCGGTCCACTCCGAGGTCGATCTGGGGATCAGCTTCGACTACTACGTGTGGTGTGACGCAGCCAGCGGCGCCATCACCAAGTACGGGATGGACGCCAACCTGCCCAAGTACGGTGCCCTCTCCGAGCTCGAGAGCCCCGGGCGGACGATCCTGCAGGGACCGGCAGACCTGGGTGTGATCACCACCTGGTCCGAGGTCATCGACATCTCCTACAACATGACGATGAGCTACAGCTTCGAGACCACCATCGACTACACCAACATGGGCCTCGAGGTGATCACGGTCAGCGGCGAGACCTACGACGCGATTCACATCCACGCCGACTACTACATGGCCGACACCGGCATGGGCCTGGTCGGTGACATCAGCGGCACCTACGACCAGTGGTTCGTCGAGGGCATCGGCATCGTCCGGTTCTGGTACGAGTGGACCAACCCGGTGAACAACTTCCAGCTCGAGACGCTGTTCACCAAGGAGATGACCAGCTACTCGATGCCGTAGGGCCGGGTCCGAGCCGGTGTGCCGGACCACCGAGCCCGAGCCCGAGTCCGAGCCCCGCCTCGTGCCCCTTGCCCCCGCTTTTGCCCCTTCCACCCCCCCCGTCCCCCACTCGCCCGTGCCCCCAAACGAGCCCGCGAAACTTATTTATGCATAATGCCGAGCAAATCGGTTATCTACGTGGCTGCCCGGTCGCCGCATGACCGGGAACGAGGCAAACATGACCAGTACATCGACTGTCGGGCAGCTGATCGAACCATACGGCGGAACCTTGGTCGATCTGCGGGCGGATGCAGCCCGGGCCCAGGAGCTGGAACGCCGGGCGCTCGAGCTGCCCTCGATCCGGCTATCGCCGCGGACCATGTGTGACCTGGAGTTGCTGTCCACGGGCGCTTTCTCGCCCCTGGATCGTTTCATGGGCCAGGGGGACTACCAGCGGGTGCTGGCCGAGATGCGACTGGCCAGCGGCGCCCTGTTCCCGATCCCGATCACCCTCCCGGTGCCCGCTAACACCACGCTGCAGCTGGACCGGGAGGTCGCCCTGCGGGATGCCCGCGGGGAGCTGCTGGCGATCCAGCGGGTGGAGGAGATCTACCCGTGGGACCTGGCCGAGACCGCGAGGTCGGTGTTCGGCAGCCAAGACCTGCGCCACCCGCTGGTCGCGGAGATGCACCGCTGGGGCCGGCTGAACGTGTCGGGGCGGCTGGAGGTGGTCAAGCTGCCTCGCCGCAACGATTTCCTGCACCTGCGCATGACCCCGGGGGAGGTGCGACAGCGGCTGACGGAGCTGAACCACACCAACGTGGTCGCCTTCCAGACCCGCAACCCGATGCACCGGGTCCACGAGGAGCTCACCCGCAGAGCCGTCGAGGGCATCGACGGAGCGTTGCTGCTGCACCCGGCCGTCGGCCTGACAAAGCCGGGCGACGTGGAGCATTTCACCCGCGCCCGGACCTACCTGGCCCTGGCCGAGAACTACTTCGATCCCGATCGCATCGTGCTGGCGCTCACCCCGCTGGCGATGCGGATGGCCGGGCCGCGGGAGGCGCTGTGGCACGCGCTGATCCGCAAGAACTACGGCGCCAACCACCTGATCGTCGGCCGCGACCATGCCGGTCCGGGCGTCGACTCCAAGGGCGAGCCGTTCTACGGGCCCTACGATGCCCAGGAGATGGTGGGCGAGCACGAGGAGGAGCTGGGCGTCAAGATGGTGCCCTTCCAGATGCTGGTCTACCTGCCCGACGAGGACCGGTACGAGCAGATGAACCGGGTCCCCGACGGCGCCCGGACCGAGTCGATCTCCGGGACCCAGGTACGGGAAGACTACCTGGAAGCGGGCAAGACCCTGCCCGCGTGGTTCACCCGGCCGCAGGTCGCCGAGATCCTGGCCAAGAGCCACCCGCCGCGCCACGAGCAGGGGATCTGTGTCTGGTTCACGGGGCTCTCGGGGGCGGGCAAGTCGTCCACCGCCGAGGTGTTGACCGTGCGGCTGCAGGAGCGCGGCCGCCAAGTCTCGCTGCTGGACGGTGACGTGGTCCGCACTCGGCTGTCCAAGGGGCTGGGGTTCTCCAAGGAGGACCGGGACATGAACGTGCTGCGGATCGGCTCGGTGGCCGCCGAGATCGTGATGCATGGCGGGGTCGCGGTCTGCGCCTCGGTCAGCCCCTACCGGGCGGCGCGCAACCAGATCCGGGGGATGGTCGGCGCCGACCGCTTCGTCGAGGTGTTCGTGGACACGCCCCTGGATATCTGCGAGGCCAGGGACACCAAGGGACTCTACGCCCGCGCCCGGCGCGGCGACATCGTCGGCTTCACCGGCGTCGACGATCCCTACGAGCCGCCGGGATCCCCCGAGCTGCGGATCGAGACGCAGGAGCAGAGCATCGAGCAGAACGCCAGGACGGTGCTGCAGCTGTTGCTCGACCGGGGCTTCGTGCTGCCCATCAACGAGGCCTGACGCCGGGGTCAGCTCATCATCAGCTTGGTCAGGTCCTTGGTGAGGTTCTTCTGGTGGCTCTCCAGCGTGCCACCGCCGATCTCGAGCAGCTTTGCGTCACGCCAGAGCCGCTCCACCGGCCACTCCTGGGTATAACCCGCGCCGCCGAGGACCTGCATCGCGTTGTCGGCCACGGTCTTGCCGACCGGGGTGGCGAACAGCTTGGCCGCGTCGCTGCCGATGCGGTTGCGGTGGGTCGGTGTGACCGAGTGGGCGACGTGGTAGATCAGCGTCCGCGCCGCCTCCGTCATCGCATAGCTGTCCGCGATGTAGCGCTGGATCTGGCCGAAGCGGTTGATGGGCTCGCCAAAGGCGATCCGATCCTGCCCGTAGTTCAGCATGATCTCCATGCAGCGGTCGGCGATCCCCAGGCTCTGGGCCGCCAGCCCCAGCCGTTCGATCTCCAGGTTTCGCATCATGTGGGTGATGCCGCCGCCTTCGTCGCCCAGTCGGTTGGCGACGGGGACGCGGCAGTCCTCGAACACCAGATCGCACATGGACGACCCGCGCATGCCACACTTGGGCGTCTTCGCCTCGTTGGTGAACCCGGCGCAGTCCCGGTCGACCACGAAGGCGGTGATCCGTCCGTCGACCTTGGCGTAGATCTGGAAGCAGAAGCCCTCGGTGCCGTTGGTGATGAAGGTCTTGCGGCCGTTGAGCACGTAGTGGTCGCCGTCCCGCACCGCGTGGGCCCGCATCCCCAGCACGTCCGTCCCGGCCTCGGGCTCGGTCATCCCCATCCCGGCGATCCACTCGCCGCTGAGCACCTTGGGTAGGTAGCGCGCGAGCTGGTCGTCGTTGGCGCAGTTGTTGAAGTTGTTGACGAACAGCAGCGTGTGGGCGAGGTAGGCCAGCCCGAACCCCGGATCCGACTTGCTCATCTCGTGGAGCACGATGGTCGCCGCCACCGCGTCCATCCCCGCGCCGCCCCGCTCCTCGGGTACGGTGATCCCCAGCAGTCCCAGCTCCCCGACCTCCCGCATCAGCTCCAGGTTGAGCGACGGGCTCAGATCGTGCTCCGCCGCCTGGGGCTCGATCCGCTCGCGGGTGAAGCGGCGCACCATCTCGCGGATCATCGCGTGCTCGGAGGTCGGGTCGAATAGCTGTGCCGGATCGTAGCTCATCGCGTACCTCGCAGGGCTGCAGTGGACGGCCAATGTAGCCCAGGCTCGCCCGATCGATCCAGGGACCGTGCCCTCGCGTGCGCGGGTTCACTTGAAGGTGGCACCGGGGCCCGCTAGAGTCGGCGGGTCGCGCGGACGCGCGCTCGTTGTGGCAAGTGAGGAGGTGCGGTGGCGACCAAGTCCCCCGACGGGCTGACCCCGATGATCCGGCAGTACATGTCGGTCAAGCAGGAACACGAGGACGCGATCCTGATGTTCCGGATGGGGGACTTCTACGAGATGTTCTTCGAGGACGCGGTGGTGGCGTCCCGGGCGCTGGACCTGACGCTGACCGCCAGGGACAAGCTCAAGGGCGAGCCGATCCCCATGTGTGGCGTGCCCCACCACGCGGTGCGGAACTACATCCGGCGGCTCATCGACAAGGGCTTCAAGGTCGCGATGGCCGACCAGATGGAGGATCCCCGCAAGGCCAAGGGGATCGTCAAGCGGGCGATCACCGAGGTCATCACGCCGGGGTTGATCACCGACCCCGACGGGCTCCAGCGCGAGCAGGGCAACTACCTGATGGCGCTGGTGCGCGGGCGTCGGTCGGTGGGGGTGGCGTTCATCGACGTGTCCACCGGGGAGTTCCGGACCACTGAACTGGTGGGCGCCGAGGCGCTCGAAGCGGAGGTCGACCGGCTGGATCCCCGGGAGGTGCTGCTCACGGACTCGGCCCGGGAGGACGGTGAACTGGCCGGCCTGTGGAAACACCGCCAGGCGCTGGTGAATCATCTGCCCGACGCCCTGTTCGACCCCGAGCCGGCCCGGGCCGACCTGGCCGAGACCCTGGGCCTGCACGACCTGGCGGGGATGGGCCTGGACGACGACGGTCCGGCGGTGGGCGCCTGCGGGGCGGTGCTCGAGTACCTGAGGTCCAACCACGTCGAGGGGCTGGACCACGTGGCCCGGCTGGTGCCCTACGACGTGACCACCGCGCTGGCCATCGACCCGTCGACCCGGCGCAACCTCGAGCTCTTCCGTGCAGGCTCCGAGCGGCGGCGCAAGGGATCGCTGCTCCACCTGCTGGACCAGACGGTGACCGCCATGGGCGCCCGACGCCTACGGTCATGGATCGGCGCCCCGCTGGTGGACGTGGCGGCCATCGAGGAGCGTCTGAACGCCGTCGACCTGCTGCTGGGCGAGGTGGAGCTGAGGGAGGCGCTGCGGGGGGCGCTGGAGCCGATCCAGGACGTTGAGCGGCTCAACGGCAAGGTGGCCGCGGGGAGCGCCAGCGCCCGCGACCTGGTGGCGCTGGCTGGCTCCCTGGAGCAGATCCCCCGGATCAACGAGCTGCTGGACCGCAGCGACACGGCGGAGATGCTTGCCTTCGCGCCCCTGGACCCCGTGGCCGTGGCCAGGGACAGGATCCGGCGGACCTTGTCCGATACACCGCCGGCCAAGCTGCAGGACGGCGGAACCGTCCGCAAGGGCTTCGACCCCGAGCTGGACGAGGTGGTCGAGCTGGCCAGCAAGGGCAAGGGGACCATCGCCCGGCTCGAGGCCGCCGAGCGCAAGGCCACGGGGATCAACAGCCTCAAGGTCCGGTACAACAAGGTCTTCGGCTACTTCATCGAGGTCACCAAGCCCAACCTGCCGATGGTCCCCGAGCACTACATCCGCAAGCAGACGCTGGTGAACGCCGAGCGGTTCTACACCCCGGAGCTCAAGGAGTTCGAGGTCAAGGTGCTCGGCGCCGAGGAGCGGCGGGTGCAGCTGGAGACCGAGCTCTTCCGGCAGCTGCGCGAGGAGATCGCGGGCTCGGGTCACGAGCTGACCGGAACCGCCGGCCGGCTCGCCGGCCTGGACGTGATCGCGTCCCTCGCCGAGGTGGCGGACCGCTACGGGTACTGCCGGCCGACGGTGGACGAGGGGGAGCTGCTGCATCTCGCGGGTAGCCGCCACCCGGTCATCGAGCGGATGAACCTGGACGAGCGCTTCGTCCCCAACGATCTGGAGATCGACACCGCGTCCGCCCAGCTGATCATCCTCACCGGCCCCAACATGTCCGGCAAGTCGACGGTCATGCGCCAGGCGGCACTGACCGTGCTGATGGCCCAGATTGGCTGTTTCGTGGCCGCCCGCGAGGCCCACGTCGGGGTCTGCGACCGGATCTTCACCCGGGTCGGCGCGAGCGACGACATCGCCCGCGGCCAGTCCACCTTCATGGTCGAGATGACCGAGACCGCCACCATCCTTCGCCATGCGTCCAGGCGTTCGTTGGTGCTGCTGGACGAGATCGGCAGGGGCACGTCGACCTTCGATGGCCTGGCCATCGCCTGGGCTGTCGCCGAGTTCATCCACCGGGAGATCGGCTGTCGGACCCTCTTTGCGACCCACTATCACGAGCTCGTCGAGCTGGCCCAGACCTGCGACCGGGTCCGCAACTTCAACATCGCGGTGGCCGAGTGGGGCGACGAGGTGGTGTTCCTGCGCGCCCTGCGCGAGGGGGGCGCAAGTCGCAGCTACGGCATCGCCGTCGCCCGCCTGGCGGGGCTGCCTGACGACGTGCTGGAGCGAGCCCGGGAGATCCTGGGCAACCTGGAGCACAACGCGGTCGACGAGGTCGGCGGTCCCAAGCTGGCCCGCAGCAAAGGACGCTCCGCCTCTTCGTCGTCCCAGCTGGACCTGTTCGGCGCCCGCGAGGGTCCCCTCACCGCGGAACTACGGACCATCGATCCCGCCACCATCACTCCCATCGAGGCCCTCAACGAGCTGGATCGGCTGCGCAAGCTCGCCGGGATCGAAGATCGATGAACCCGCCCGCCAGCAGCCGCAGCACCCCGGAGTATGGTTGGCTCGCGCTCGCGCTGGCCAGCCTCGTCTGCGGCTGTTCGCCCTCCGAGGTCACGACCGTCCCGGAGCCGCCGAGCCCGGCCGCCACCGAAGCGTCCGTGACCCCGCCGCAGCAACGCGAGCGGCCGCTGGTGTTCCTCGACCCGGGGCACGGGGGCGATGAGCGGGGTGCCGTCGGTTCTTCCGGTGCCGCCGAGAAGGACCTGGTGCTCGAGGTGGCCCTCCATACCCGACGCGTCCTCGAGGAGGGCGGGTTGGTGGACGTACAGCTCAGCCGGACCGTGGACGAGGCCGTCGATCTGGTCCGCCGTCCGCGGATGGCGAATGCCGCCGGCGCCGACCTGTTCGTCAGCCTGCACATGAACTCCGCGGGCTCACCCCGGGCCAGGGGCCTGGAGACCTACTACCTGGACACGGCGACCGACGACGCCGCCGAGCGCCTGGCCCGGCGCGAGAACCTCAACGTGGACGACGCGCCCACGGAGCTGGAGTCGATCCTCGCCGACCTGCAACTGGCCGGGAACGTGGGGGCGAGCCGCGGACTGGCCGACCGCGTCCACCGGCAGCTGGTGGATTCGCTGTCCGAGTTCTACGGCGAAGACACGCTGAGTGACCGGGGGTTGCGCACGGCGCTGTTCGCGGTCCTGGTGCGCGCCGAGATGCCGGCGGTGCTGGTCGAGCTGTGCTTCCTGAGCAACACCGAGGAGGAGCGGCGGGCCCGCACGCGGGCCTATCACGAGCAGGTGGCGCAGGCCATCGCCGAGGGTATCGTCGGTTTCCTGCGGGACGAGGGGCGTCTGCCCCCCCCCGACCCCCTGGCTGGCCCATGACGCTGGACGACGCCCTGGCGGTCTACCTGGACCACCTGCGGGTGGAGCGGGCACTGAGCGCCAACAGTCGGGCGGCCTACGCCCGGGACCTGACCAAGCTGGTGGACTACCTGGCCGCGGCGGGGGTGACCGAGCCCCGGGCGGTGGACCGGGAGCGGCTGAACCGGTTCCTGGTCCACCTGCAGGACACCGGATTGGCCAACCGCTCGGTGGCGCGCCACGTCAGCTCGGTCCGGGGCTGGTTCGCCTTCCTGCTGGCCGACGGTCACGTGGACGTCGATCCTGCCGAGATCCTCAAGCCGCCCGCCTGGGGGCGGCCGCTTCCCCGCACCTTGACCCTGGACGAGGTCGAGGCGCTCCTGCGGGTCCCCGATGGCAGTAGCCCCCGCGGGTTGCGCGACCGAGCGCTGCTGGAGGTGCTCTACGCCACGGGCATCCGGATCAGCGAGCTGTGCGGCCTGCGCCAAGAAGACCTGCGGGACGAGGGCCAGCTTCTGCTGGTCCGGGGCAAGGGGGGCAAGCAGCGGCTCGTCCCCCTCGGCTCCAAGGCCATCGAAGCCCTGGGGCGCTACCTCCGCGACGGCCGGCCGAGCCTGCCCGGCGCCGCCGGACCGGCGATGTTCCCGGGCCGCACGACAGCCCCCTTGCGGCGGCAATCGGTGTGGAAACGGTTCAAGGAGCTGGCCCGCACCGCGGGCATCCAGACGCCCATGTCCCCGCACAAGCTGCGCCACTCGTTCGCCACCCACCTGCTGGAGCGCGGCGCCGACCTGCGCGCCGTCCAGACCCTGCTGGGCCACGCGGACATCACCACAACGCAGATCTACACTCACGTGACGCGCGAACGGCTGCTGGACGTCCATCGGATGGCCCACCCGCGCGGAGGAGGAGAAGGTAATGGCTAGCTGGTTCACCGCCGAGGCGCTGCTGTCGGTGGTGCTGGTGTTCCCCGTGTTCCTGTTCTCGCTGGTGTTCCACGAGTGCGCCCACGCCTGGATGGGGCTTCGTCGCGGCGACGACCTGGCCTACCACATGGGGCGCCTGACCCTGAATCCGCTGCCACACATCGATCCCATCGGCACGTTGCTGCTGCCGATCTTCCTGATGCTCAGCGGCTCCGGCTTCATGTTCGGCTGGGCCAAGCCGGTGCCGGTCAATCCCCGGGTCTCGTCCAAGGACATGATGCTGATCGCGGCCGCCGGGCCGGTCAGCAACATGCTGCTGGTGCTGCCGTTCTTCGCGATCGCGTTCGGCCTGGCGCGGACGATGGGCCCCGATCCCAGCCCGCTGATGACCGCGCTGCTGAGGATGGCCTGGTCCGGGGTGATGTGGAACGTGATCCTGGCGGTGTTCAACCTGATCCCGTTCCCGCCGCTGGACGGCTCGAAGATCCTCTACCACTTCTTGCCGTCCGGAGCCCGGGAGTTGATGCGGGCCGCGGGCCGGTACAGCTTCCTGCTGTTCGCGGCGCTGATCTTCACGCCGCTGGGCCGGCCCGTGTTCGGGCTGATCGGCGGAGTGCTGGCCGCCCTCGGCGCCGTGATCGGACTGGCCTGAATGGCGGACGAGGACTCCTACCGCGTCCTGCTGGACGTGTTCGAGGGTCCCCTGGACCTGCTGCTGCACCTGTGCCGCAAGCAGTCGCTGGACATCCGTGAGATCCCCGTGGCCACGGTCATCGACCAGTATCTGGCGTATCTGGACCTGATGAAGGAGCTCAACCTGGAGGTGGCTGGCACCTTCCTGGCGATGGCGGCCACCCTGTGCCAGATCAAGAGCCACATGTTGTTGCCACGTCCGGACGCCCTCGAGGAGGGCGACGATGGCCCCGACCCTGCAGCGGACCTCATCCGGCGGTTGATGGAGTACGAGCAGTTCAAGCACGCTGCCGCCGCGCTCCGCCGCCAGCCCGTACTGGATCGGGACACCTTCGAGCCGGTCCGGAGCTCGGAGGAGGAGGATGCCGCCCAGCGGCCCGTGGAGGGGAACCTCTTCGGACTGCTCGATGCCCTGCGGCAATTGCTGGAGGACCGCCACCGGGCGCCCGGGGAGCACAAGGTCGCCGTCAGCCGGTTCTCCCTCGCCGACCGCATGCGCGAGCTGGTCCGGAGGGTGGGGGACCGCGGGGACGCGGCCTTCCTCGAGCTGTTCGACGCCGACGCCTCCCGCGAGGAGATCCTCGTGACCTTCCTGGCCCTGTTGGAGATGATCCGAATACAGCTGATGCAGGTGCGCCAACAGGACCACCTGGGCGAGATCCGCCTGCAGCTGCTGTACGAGGGAACGCCCGAGGATCTGCCCATACCCGGCGGAGAGGAGCAGCGGTGAACGACGGCGGCGACCCGCGGGATCCGGCGTCGGTGGTGGAGCTGTCCACCGCCGCGGGCGCGGACGTCGATCGGAGCGAGCCGGCCGAGGAGCCGGTTCGCCGCCGACGCGGGGGTGTGCTGGACGACGACGACGAGCAGCTACCCACCGATCAGCTCGAGGAGCCGACTCGATTGCGGGGGGTCATCGAGAGCCTCCTGCTGATCGCCGATCGGCCGTTGGCCCCCGCACGCCTGGCCCAGCTGCTGGGGGGGACGGTGGAGCCATCCGCCGTCCGGGATGTGCTCGAGGGCTGGCAGGCCGAGCTGGAACAGAGTCGCTCCGGGATCCGACTGGTTCGGGTCGCCGGGGGTTATCGGTTGCGCACGGACGAGGCCAACGCCCCCTGGATCCGCGCGCTCACCCGCCGACGGCCCCTCCGCCTCAGCCGCGCGGCCCTCGAGACGCTGGCGATCGTGGCCTACCGCCAGCCCGTGACCCGGGTCGGCATCGACGACGTGCGGGGAGTGGACTCGTCGGTCGTGCTGCGCTCCCTCCTCGAGAAGGACCTGTTGCGCATCGTCGGCCGCCGGGACGAACCCGGCCGTCCGATGGTATACGGCACCACCGGACGTTTCCTGGAGGTGTTCGGCCTGGCCAACCTCTCGGACCTGCCCTCGCTGCGCGAGTTCACGGAGCTGGCCGTGGGGGAGCAGGAGTCGCTGTTCGGCGATCACGCCCTGCTCGAAGACGACGAGACCACCCCGGCCGACGCCGGGACCTCGATGCCGTCCGGGGAGACCATCGATGACGGCGGAGGTGACGATGCGGCTTAGCAAGCTGATCGCCGCGCGGGGTGTTGCCTCGCGGCGCGAGGCCGAAACCCTGGTGCGCGAAGGCGTGGTGACCGTCAACGGCACCGTCGCCGACCACCCGGGACAGGAAGTGGATCCGGAACAGGACCACGTCAAGGTCCGGGGCAAGCGTCTGCCCCCCGCCCGGCCGCCGGTGACGCTGGCCCTGCACAAGCCAGCGGGCTGCGTGACCACCCGGGAAGATCCCCAGGATCGGCCGACCGTGTTCGACCTGCTGGATGGGACCCGCTACCACGGCAGCGTGGAGCCGGTGGGTCGGCTCGACTTCGGCACCGAAGGGCTGTTGCTGCTCAGCAGCGACGGGGAGCTGGCGCACCGGCTGACCCATCCCCGCTACCACGTGGCCAAGCTCTATCGGGTCAAGATCACCGGCACCCTCAACGACCGCAAGCTGGCCCTGCTGCGCAAGGGGGTGCCCCTGTCGGACGGCCGCACCGCACCGGCGATCGTCCGCGTCACCGAGGCTCGCGAGCGCAACAGCTGGCTCGACGTGACCGTGCGGGAGGGGCGCAATCGGCTGGTCCGGCGGATGGTCGAGCACGTCGGTCACAAGGTGCTTCGGCTCAAGCGCACGGCGGTGGGCCGCCTCCGCCTGGCTGACCTGCCGCGGGGTGAGTTCCGCACGCTCGCTGGCGACGAGGTCAAGCTGCTGTGGGAGCTGACCCGCGGGCAGGGTGAAGAGGAGTTCGCGCGGGCCCTGGCCCGGCAGCGATCCGGGCGCAACGAACCCCCGACTCGGCGTTCCAGGCGCAAGCCCCGTCCCCGGGGGCGGCGTAGGTGACGGCCATCAGCCTTTTCTGTAGGATGGGGCACCCCAGAGGGGGGAATCTTGTCCGACACGAATCTGCGAGAGGTGAGGGATGAAGTGTCCCAATTGCGGCGCACAGGCACGCGAAGGTAGCCGGTTCTGCATGGCCTGCGGTGTGGAGCTGACGGCAGAGAAGGTCATCGATCCCAGCGAGGCGGAGACGGTGTTCGCGCCGACGCTGTCGGCGGCGATCGAAAAAAAGCGGGCCGCGAGCCTGGGCCCGGCCCGCGATCTCCCCGGAATGAGTACCGGGGGCGAGGGCATCGACATCAAGGCCGATCCGCTACCGCCCCCGGTGGCGGCCGATCCACCACCGCCGCCTCCGATGGCGGAGGAGCCCACCCCCGATCTGCCCCCGCCACCGGACGTCTCGGTGCAGCCAGCGGGGGTCGATCCCCGCGCGATCACGGTCGAGCCCAAGTACGCGAGCGAGCCGATTCCGCAGGCGATCATCGACGACGCAGCCGACGACGAGCCACTGCCGCCGCCGCCTCCCGTGCCGGTGGACGAACCCGCTCCGGTCGCCGACGAACCCTCGGCTGAGCAGGCCGCGGTCACACCGGAACCGGCCCCTGAGGCGAGCGACGCGCTCGAGGCCGGTCAGGACACCGGACTCACCGACCAGTGGATGGCCCTGGGCGAGAATGGCGAGGTGGCCCAGTCGGAGTCCTATGACCTGACCGCGACGCCGCCCGCCGACGAGGCCGCCGAATCCGCAGCCACCACCAGCGGCGAGGGAGAGGCCGACATGGATTTCGACGACGGTGAGGGTGTTGAGGTCAAGAAGTCCAAGACCGGCAAGATCATCGGTTGCCTGCTGGGGGGCTGTCTGATCTTCATCTGTTGCGGCGCACTGGCTTTCGCTGGTTTCTACTTCACCACGGTCATGTCCCTGCTGGGGATGGGCGCCTACGACTACGACACCACGGACTTGACCGCCGACGACTGGAGCTGGGGCACCCTCAAGGCATCGGTGGACACGCTGAACGTCTACGAGTCCGGGAGCAGCAGCGCGAGCGTGCTGGAGACCCACTCCAAGGGGGACACCTTCGAGTACTACGGCATGGACGACACGCTGATGTACTACAAGGTCAAGACGGGGAATGGAAAGGACGGTTACGTGTCCATCAGCGAGGTAGAGGTCTCGTTCTGACCGCGGCGCGAGCCGCGTGGAGTCCCCGATGTCCTACCCCCCGTCCATGAAACCGCCCGGCGGATCCTATCCCCCTCCCGGCCAACCCGGCCAGCCCGGCCAGCCACCCCAGCCTGGATACCCCCAGCAGCCCGGGTATCCACCGCCGCCCCACGGCGGTCCCTACGGATCGGGGGGCGGCGGAGGACAGCCGCCCTACCATGCACCTCCGCCGAAGGAGGGCAAGGGCAACACCCTGACCATCGTCCTGGTGGTCGTGGTCGTGCTGCTCCTGCTGCTGTCGTGCGGCATGTGCTGCGCCTGCCCGGGTCTGTATGGGCTCGCCGGGGCCATCGTCCCGCTCTACTCCGGCAGCAACGACTGGAACGACAGCGGCTGGTACGACTCTGGCGTCACCACGGGGACCTACTCCGAGTGGAGCTGGGGCCAGCTCAAGGTCACCTCGACCTCCGCCAGCATCTACAGCACCAACAGCACGGGCGGCACGGTGGCGGAGACCAAGGCCAGCGGCGACGTCTTCGACTACTATGGCTTCGACGACAGCCTGGCCTTCTACAAGATCAAGACCGCGGCGGGCACGGACGGCTATATCCAGACCACCGACGTGGAGCTGTACTACGGCGACAGTTACGCCGACACCACCGGGAGCGAGTGGAAGTGGGGGGAGGTCAAGGTCACGTCCAGTTCGACCCAGGTCTACACCAACAACGACAGCGGCTCGACCGTGTTGGAGACCCTGTCCCGGGGCGACAAGATCGACTACTACGGCTTCGACGACAGCTTCAACTACTACCGGGTCAAGACCAGCGGCGGTAGCGACGGTTACGTCAAGCTCCTCGAGGCCGAGATCACGTACTGAAACGGAGAGCCGCAGCTGGCCGCGAGTCTGCGGTGCGGGGGAACGGGACCAGGGGATGCAGCTGCACGTCCACGGCATCAGCGATGTCGGCCAGGAACGCCAGCAAAACGAAGACATGATGCACACCGAGCGGCTGGGCGACGGCTCCTGGCTGCTGGTGGTCTGCGACGGCATGGGTGGCCACGAGGCCGGCAATGTGGCCAGCGAGGTGGCCACCCGCCGGATCGTCGAGCAGGTCGCCGCGCGGATCGGCGATCCCTCCCCGGCCAAGGTGATCTGGGATGCCCTGGTCGCGGCCAACGACGCGGTTCGCGAGCAGGCCGCCGTCCGCGGCGTCCCGTCTATGGGGACCACCGCGGTGGTCGGCTGGGTGGTCGACGGCGCGCTGTGGTGCGGCTGGGTCGGTGACAGCCGCCTGTACCACTACCGCGGGGGCTCGATCGAGACCCGCACCGAGGATCACACCCGGGTCCAGAGGATGGTGGAGTTGCAGATCCTCTCGGAGGAGGAGGCCAAGCACCACCCCGAAGCCCACGTCCTGACCCAGGCCCTGGGCGGCGGCCCCGAATCCCAGGCGGGTTTCCGTCCATCCGTGTGGGGCGAGCCGTCGGAACTGGAGCCCGGGGACACCCTGATCCTGTGCAGCGACGGCCTGTACGACCTGGTGGACGACGCCGAGCTGTTTCCGCTGATCGGCGAGCTACCCGTCGGCAAGGCGGTGGATCGGCTCATCGATACGGCCAACGCGCGGGGCGGCCACGACAACGTCACCGTGGTCGTCGCCAGCGTCGGCGATCCGGTGTTGCCGGCGACGCCCCCGACCGACACGCGGCGCACGCTCATCGACGCCCCCGCCGCCCCGGCCCTCAAACCGCCCCCGCCCGAGGGGGGTAACCTGTTCGCGCCTCTCCCGGCAGAGGACCGCCGTCCCGGTGGCGTCCGGGGTCAGGGGGCGCCGCCTCGACCACCGCCCCCAGGTTGGCGACCGGGTCAGCGTCGCGGCAAGGCATGGTTGTGGGTGATCGTCGGCGCGGTCGCGGGCATTGGAATCACCCTGGCCGTCGCGCTCCTGCTGCTGCTGCTGTGGCGAGCCCGCCATGAGACGCAGTCGACGGAGATCGAACCGGCCGAGGACACGGCGGCCGCCGAGACCGTGGCCGCAGTCGAGCCCGTGGTGGGGGACGACGACTCCGCGGATGTGATGGACCCGGCGGTGGTGACCCCGGCGGCGGGGACAGAGGCCGACGTCCAGGATCCGGTCGAGGGAAACGAAGAAGGAAGCAAGAAAAACCCGTGACCCGCGTATGAACGGGCGGAGATCGGCGGCCGACGACAGGGGTGAGACGATGAAGTGTCCCAACTGTGGCAACGACAACTCCCCGGGTACCCCGATCTGCGAGTGGTGCGGATCGGAGATCGCCGGCCCGCCCAAGCGCAAGACCATGCTGGAGCCCGACGCCGTGCCCCAGGCGCCGCCGGTCCACGACCCGAGCAAGAAGCGCAAGACCATGTTCGAACCCGATGCCGCTCTCCCGCCGGGTCCGGCCGTGCCCCCGGCACCGCGGCAGGCTCCGGCCTCACCACCGGCCCCGGCCGTCGACTTCTTCGGCAGCCCGCCACCGTCACGCCCCGCCCTGCACGATGTCGACGATCCCTTCCGCCCCGGTCGCGGCGGCACGCCCGCCACTCCGATGCGCGGCGATGCGGCCCCGGCCAAGTCCCGGACGATCATCGACACGTCGGGACCGGGACAGGCGCTGCGGCGCATCGAGGGCGCACTGTTCCTGTACGCGGATCCGGACGACGCCGGGGCCATCGTCCCGCTCTACTCCGGCCGCTCCACCATCGGCAGAGACCCCTCCCGGGACGTGGTGATCGACGATGGGCGGGTCAGCAGCGAGCATGGTTTCTTGCTGCTGCGGCCCGACGGCGGCAGCTACGTGGACACCTCGACCAACGGCAGCCTGATCGACGGGCAGGTGGTGCACCTGAACCAGGTGGAGATCCAGCACGGCTCGGTGCTGGTGCTGGGAAATATCCACGCGGTCTTCGTGGTCCTTCCGACCCGGCCCTTCGAGGGTCGGTAGCCTCCATGGGTGGCCATCGCCTCGCCGCGAACCTCGCCGCAGCGGTCTTCGCCGCACTGCTGGCGCTGGCGCCGGTCGCTGGCGCGGGAGCCGCCAGCGCCCAGTTGACCTTCGCCGGGAACGCCGAGTCGGGTCGCGGCCGGGTCCAGGTGGAGGTCGACGATCCGGCGTTGGCGGCGAGCCTCGGCGCCCACCCCGATCCCTCGCGTTTCCGGGCCATCGTGGGCAACGGCGACGCGCGGATCTCCGGCGTCAGCCGGGTCGCGGAGTCGGGCGAGCCGGTGGTCACGGTGATGGCCTTCGACCGCTCCGGCTCGTTCAAGCACTACTGGGACGAGGCCTTCGCACTCGCCGATGCGTTCGCGGACGCGATGCCGGCCACGCCGGGGAGCCACAGCGTCGAGGTGATGACGTTCCACGGCCAGCAGTACTGGCACGGTACGGCCACCACTGGCGCGGAGCTCCGGGCGATCCTGCGGCAGGTCGAGTCCCTCGGCCCCCTCGGGAGCAGTTCCGAGACCACGCTGATGTCCGCCGTCCAGGAAGGGGCCCGGCGGGCGGCCGAGAAACAACCCGAGAACGGCGCGCGGCAACTGCTGCTGTTCACCGACGCCGGCGAAGAGGGAGTGGTCTTCTCGGTCGACGAGACCATCGCGTTCGCGCGCACCCAGGGTGTGCCGGTCCACCCCGTGATCCTCAAGGACAACGTCAAGCAGAAGCAGTTGGACCGGACCAAGAAGCTCGCCGACGAGTCGGGGGGTCGACTCCAGCACGGGGGGACCGACGCCGAGTTCCGCGCTGCGATGGCCGCCTACGCCAACGCGGGGGAGCGACTGTTCTGGCTGCAACTGTCGTTCTGTGGCGTGCATCCACCGCCAGGGTTGATCCATTTCGACGACAACGTCTCCGTCGAAGTCCTCGAGGCGGGAGTTCGCAAGGCGATCACCGTCGAGGCGCCCTTCCGCCAGCACGCCGCCGACGGCGCCCTGGCCGACTGCGCCACGGCACCGATCCCGCCGCCCACCGATCCGACGACCACTGCCGTGCCTGACGATGACGGCGGTCTCGGTTCGCTGTGGCCATGGATGCTCGGTCTGGGCGGGGCCGGTCTGTTCGGTCTGTTGTTGTTGCTGCTGTTCTTGCTGCTACGCCGCCGGAAGAAGGACCCGTCGGCTGCACCGCAGGCCAAGGCCAAGACCCTGGTGGAAATCCCGCCAGCGCCGCCCGTCACCGCATCCGGCGACGCAGCCGCGGCCGCGGCGGTCGGAGCTTCCCCCGGCGGGGACGCGCCCGGGCTGAAGAAGGGCTGGGTCAATCCACTGAAGCAGGCGCCCCTGCCCGATACCCGGCTCCACGTCGTGCGAGGTCCGACATCGTTACCCCAGTACCTGTTCGTCAATCGCAAGGAGTTCTCGGTGGGGGCCTCGGCGGGTGAGGTTGACCAGGTGATCGACCTGCCGAAGCTCAGCGGCAAACACGCAACCTTCCTGCTGTACCCCCTCGGCGACATCTACGTCACCGACCACTCGACCAACGGCACCTTCGTGGACGGCCAGCGGATCCCCAAGGGTACCCGGGTCAAGCTCAACCCAGGCCAACGGATCCGGCTCGCCAACGAGGTCGAACTACGCCTGGATCAGCCCGGCAGCGGGGGTGCCGCTTCCGCGCCCGCGGATCCGCCAGCGCCCGCCGCCCCGCCGGACGGCCCGCCGCCGGCCCGGGCCAAGGCGAAGACGGTCTTCGCCCCCGTGGGTAGCGGACCCGGCGAGGCCGCCAAGGCCCCGTCCCCGCGTCCCGGACCGGGTCGGCCCAAGCCGAAGACTATCTACCAGCCCCTGGGCGAGGACGAGGACGAGGAGTGATCCACGGGCGTGGCAGCGCGCGGGGGACTTGCGTTGTGGCATGGCTCGCCCGGATCACCGCGCTCGGAGTGCTGCTCTGCTCCCCCGCATCGGCGGCGGCGACCGCGGAACAGGGCGCGGAGATCGTCGTCATCTACGACAACAGCGGATCGATGCAGGGCGCCGACCCCGAGCGGCTGGCCGTGCTCGGCGCGCTGATCATCCACACCCTGGGCCGCAACCCCGCCGACGAGGTGACCGTGATCGGCTTCGGCAACCACGCCGCCGACACGCCGCCCACCTCCCGCACCCACCCGGACATCCGCGACTGGCCCTACGCGGGCACCTACTTCCGCAAACCCCTGCAGCAGGCGCGGGGCATCTTCGACAGCTCGGATCGGCCGAGCAAGATGCTGATCTTCTTCACCGACGGGGAGCCGGAGGACATGTCCACTCCGGCCGACATGCGCGCCGAGTTCGACCCTGACGCCTACCCCGGCGTGGAGGTACTGGCCATCGGTCTGTTCGCGGGTGGCGCGGGCGGTGGAGAGCGGATGTTGCGGGCCATCACCCACGACGACTCCGACTTCCGGGCGGTGGACAGCGCGGGTGAGATCATCACCGCGTTCACCGAGGGGTACGCCCGCGCCGTGGGCTCCGAGGCCCGGACCGGCTCCCTGTCACCGGGCGCGGAGGTCCAGATCGGCGTGGGGCGTTACGTCTCCGAGCTGACGGTGGTCGTCGCGTCGGAGCGGCCGGGCGACCCCTTCGATGCCCGGCTGAGCGGACCGGACGGCGAGGTCGAACGGCTGGGGGAGGGCGACAACGGTTGCAACTCATCCAGCTCCTTCCTCGGCAACCTGCTGGGAGCCCATTCGTCCATCTGCGCGCCGCCGCGGCGCCACTACCAGGTCTTCCGTGCCACCAACGGCGCCAACCGAGCGGGCGACTGGCTGCTGTCCTTGCCCCAAGGCACCGGTGACGTGGACTACGGTGTGATCATGCGCTTCGGACTCGGCGCCGAAGTCCAGGTGGCTGGCGAGGCCGCCGCCGGGGTCCCCCTGGACATCGAGGCGACCCTGACCTCGGCCGGACAGGCGGTGGACGACGGGGAATTCCTGGCGGCCGACGGATTCCAGGCCTGGGCCGAGGCGGACGGCCAGCGGATCCCCCTGACCCACGCCGGAGGGGGCCGGTTCACCGGGCAGTGGATCCCCGGCGCCACCGGCGAGGACAGGGACGTGGACATCCGGGTCGTGCTGGGCAACGACTGGATGACGCGGGAGGTTGGGGCGTCGGTAGCGGTCCGCGCCGCGCCCCTGGAACTGCGCGCTCCGGCGGCACTGGATTTCGGCCGGATCCGGGCCGGCACCCCGACGCTGGCGGACGACCACTGCCAGGTCCTGGACCTGAGCGGCAGTCAGGGGCTGGACAAGTACACCGTTCGGCTCGAGCTGGTGGGGCTCGACGACGACTGCGAGGTGGAACCCCGCCGGGTCACCGGGACCGGCGCGGAGCGGCGGCCGGAATCGATCTCGGTTCCCACCACCGAGCTGGCGGCCCGCGAGACCCTCTGCCTGGCCGTGCCCGCGTGTGCCGGTGAGGTGGCTCCCGACACCGCCGCGCTGCGGATCACACCCCTGGCCGACGGGTTCGCGGATCAGCAGGCCGACGTGGCCCTGGTCTGGGAGGTGGAGGGGCGGAACTGGCTGGTCTGCAACGCCTGGTGGTTGGCGCTGATCGGCACCGGCCTGGTGGCTGCCTGGGGGATCTACGGATTTGTCCGGCCCGCGCGCTTCCAGCGGGGGACCGCCATCACCCTGGCCGGCGACCTGCGGGGTCTGCGGCGCAGCGGGGCCCGGACTCTGGTCGAGATCCGGGGCTCGTCCATCGGTTTCTACCGCGACGCGCGGCTGGGACTGTTTGCCGACGGCGAGGTCCACGGTCGCGTCCGCGGCGCCCTCTGCCGGCTGCGGGCCCGGCGGAGCGAGGGGCTGGTGATCGAGGGCGGGCCCGTCGAGATGCAGGACCGCCGCACCCGCAAGTGGGCCGTGCCCGACGACCTGGCCCGCGGCCACGTGCCCGGCGAGCGAACCGTGTACCGCGCGGGTCCGATCTACTTCCAGCTGGAGGGCCTATGAGCCTGCTGCCCACCCTGATGCTGTCGTTGACGGTCGCGGCCGCGCCCCAGCCCGGCAGCGAGATCGTGGTGATCCTGGACAACAGCGGTTCGATGGTGACCGAGAGTCGGTTCAACGACGACCGGGTGCCGCCCAACGACCCGGAGCGGCTGGCGGTGCTCGGCGCGCTGGTGGTCGACTCCCTCGACGAGGGCTCGGATGATCAGGTGACCGTCATCGGCTTCGGCGAGCGCGAGCGCGACCGGCCGCCGTCCACCGTGACCCAGCCCGACATCCGCGCCTGGCCCTACCAGTCCACGTTCTTCCGTGCTCCGCTGCAGCAGGCGCTGGCGATCTTCGAGGCGTCGCAGCGGGAGACCAAGGTGTTGATCTTCTTCACCGACGGCGTGCCCAGCGACGTGCAGACCCCGAACGAACTCCTGGGGATCTTCGATCCGGCCGAACACCCGGAGATCGACGTGCTGGCCGTGGGCCTGTTCAACGATCCGCGCATCCGCGAGGCCGGCTCGCTCTACCTCCAGGCCTTGGTCCACGACCCGGCCCCGGGTGCGGGCGAGTTCCAGGAGGTGGGGAGCCCCCGGGAGATCGTGAGTGCCTTCACCAGCGGATACGCCCGCGCCATCGGGTCCCGGGCTGACACCTACACCCTGGGCCCGGGCAAGGCCCAGACGATCAAGGTCGGCAAGTACGTGTCCGAGGTGATGGTGATCGCGGTCTCCGAGCAGCCAGGCGACCCCTTCATCGCCCGCCTGGAGGGGCCGGACGGGTCGGTGTCCGTGGCGGGGGAGGGGGACAACGGCTGTCCGTCGTCGGTGGGCCCACCGGCCATCTGCGGCGGAAAGCGCCGGCACTACCAGGTCTTCCGTTCGGCCAACGACACCAGCCGCCGCTCGACCTGGACCCTCTCGCTTCCCAGCGCGCCGGGCAAGGTCGAGATCGGGGTCATCCTGCGCTACGACCTGACCGCCGAACTCACGGTCGACTCCACCGTCGAGTCGGGCGTGGTGGTCCCGCTGCAGGCCCGGATGTTGTTCCGCGGCCAGACCTTCGACGACACGGAGTTTCTTGCCGCCGACGGGTTCTCGGCCGTCGCCGAGGTCGAAGGCGAGCAGATCCCGTTGTCCCATGCGGGGGGCGGCATCTTCCGCGGCGAGTGGACGCCAGCGGTCCGCGTCGCCGACGAGACGGTCAGCGTCGAGGTGGTCTTCGCCAACAACTGGATGCGCAAGTCCGCCGCCCAGCGGGTGGTGGTCCAGCCGCCGCCCTATGAGCTCCGGGCGGTCCAGGACCGGCTGCTGCTCGAGCCCGTCCCCAGTCGATGGACCCGGGATCAGCTGTGCACCCAGCTGGACCTGAGCCCATCGCGGGACATCGAGGACGTGGATCTCGAGTGCGACGTCACCGACCTGCCCCTCGGGGTGCGCTTCTCCTGTGAGCGGACCGACCCGAACACGATGACGATCTGCGGCTCGACCCGCCACTGGTGCTGCTCCCGCGACGGCGAGATCCAGGTGCGGGTCAAGGGCCCCGGGGCATCCAGCCCGCGCACCGCCATCGACGTGCCGACCCGCTACGTGGTGCCCGGCGCCGGCTTCCTGCGCTGTCACTGGCTGATCTGGCTGCTGATCGCGGCGGCCCTGTTCGCCGCCTGGTTCCTCTACGGGTGGATCAAGCCGAACAACTTCGAGAGCACGGTGGCGGTGGTGATCGCCGGCTCCGAACGGGGGCTCCGGCGGGCCGCCGAACAGCTCCTGCGGGAATTGCCGGGGGGCAAGCGCGGGTTCTATCGAGACGCGCGGCTGTGCCTCAACGGCGCTGGCGACGTGTTGCGCAAGCCGGGCCGGGCCGCGCTGGTGCTCCAGGCCGGTCCCGGGGGACGGACGCGATTTCGCAAAGGGGCCGGTCTCGAAGTGCGGGATCGCAGGACGCGGAAGTGGAAGGCGCTGGAACCGGGCGACTTTGCAGACGGTTACAACGCGGGCGTAATATATCGCCTGGGCGATCTGTACGTGAAATTCAGCGGATAGCGAGGATTCGACGATGGGTTTGATCTCGTCCGACAAGTTCAAGCCGTGCCTGTTCGTCGGGCTCGGTGGCAACGGTGGAAAGATCGTCAACCAGCTGGCCGGCCGGCTGCGTCGCCACCCCCACTGGGACCGCATCCGCGAGCTGACGCACTTCCTGGTCATCGACACCAACAAGGACGACCTGGACAAGCAGCGGGACGTGCCCCCGGACTGCCACTTCCTCGTCTCGTCCTTCGACAACGCGGCCTACGTGAACCGCAAGCGGGGCCTGGCCCAGATGCCCGAGGACACGCTGGTCACCCAGTGGATCCCCGACGACTACCGCTTCCGTTCGACCCAGGGCTCCGGGGCGGGGCAGATCCGGATGGAGAGCCGGCTGCGGCTCTACTACAACCTGGAGGACGACCGGGCGGGCCTGCGCCGCAAGGTCAACCAGATGCTCCAGGACTGCTCGGCCCGGGAGAATCCGTGGCGGGACAACGAGGACCGGGTCGTCCGCGTTCTGGTCTATTGCTCCATCGCGGGCGGCACAGGTTCCGGTGGTTTCCTGCCGATGGCCTACCTTCTGCGGCGGATGGTGGCCGACGACGGCTGGGGGCGGCCCAGCGTCACTGCATTCCTGTCGCTGCCGACGACCTTCCTGCAGAAGGTCAAACCCCAGCTGCACGACGACATCAAGGCCAACGGCTACGCGGCGCTCAAGGAGCTGGAGTTCATCACCCGCCAGCTGGGCTACCCGGGCGGCATGGACCGGCTTCGTTTCCACTACGATCCGGGCGCCCTGGACGACTCGCGGCAGTTCATCGCCGACCGGCCCTTCGATCTGGCCTATCTGATCGACCAGCCGGCCGACATGTCCATCGACCGCTACGAGCACGCGGTCGCCGACGCCTCGTTCCTGCAGATCTTCTCACCGTTGCTGGGCCACCAGGCCGGGGAGTACGACAACTACGAGAAGCACCAGAAGCAGCTCGCGTCGGGCCACTTCTCGGTCCACTACGGCGGCTTCGGCACCGCCTTGCTGCAGCTGCCCCGCAACGACATCGTGCGCTACGCGGGCCTGCGCTACGTGGCCCGCGCCTTCCGCGAGTACCTGTGTTTCGGCGGTGACCACCCCGACTTCCAGGTGCCCTACGGGGATCCGGCCTTCGAGCGGCTGGCCCCGGACGAGAAGAACCGCCGCATCGACGACTCCTTCGTCGGCTACGTGGGCTGGCGCCGGGACGAGGAGGCCAAGGCCGAGGAACGCGGCATCTTCACCGCGATCATGGACGAGAACGAGCAGCCCCGGCTGGACGACGACGAGGACGACGAGGAGCTCGACGAGAGCCGGGGCGGCGGCAAGCTGGTCCGCGGCTTCCAGGCCCTGCTCGACGAGACCTTTGCCCGGCTGTCCGAGCTGATCGACGTGCCCGACTTCAAGATCCAGGAGATCTCCGAGGGTAATCCGTCGGTCACGCGCCAGGTCAACGAGCTGCGGCGGTCCTACAAACGCTCCCGTGGCAAGGTGATGGGCGAGTACCTGAGCTCGATGCGCACCCAGCTGAAGACGGGCGCCTTCCTCGAGGGGTTCTTCCGCCGCCACGAGGCCAACCCGATCTCCCAGCGGCTGTTCCTGGTCAAGCTGCTGCGGCAGACCGCCATCGTGCCCTTCCCCGACCCGGAAGAGGGACGTTTCCTGCTACAGACCGGCATGCGCTTCGATCTGGACGCCGAGGACGTCAAGTCCCGGGTCGGCAAGATCAACCAGGGGCTGGCCTCCGTGGCCGATCCCGGGGTCTTCAAGCGGCTGGTCTCGGACCGCGAGAACAAGGCCTTCAACGCCACCAAGCGTAAGGCGATCGGATACCTCAACGAGCTGTCCCAGGACCAGATCGAGAGCCTGCAGCGGGACTTCTGGCAGAGCTTCATCTCCGAGCTGCGGCTGGTGGGCGAGCAGCTGCTGGCCGCCTTCCGCACCGTGGCCAAGATCGCCGACACTCGCGCCCGCGAGGCCGAAACCGCCACCGAGAGCTTCCGCAAGGACCCGGCGATGTTCGCCGACTCGGACGTGGCCCAGTACTACCTCGACGCCGAGGTGCTGCGGGACGACCGCCGCCGGGACCGGCTGTGGAACGTGCTGTTCCAGCACCAGCTGGACCGGGGGGCGTTTTTCAAGACCGACGACATCTTCCCGCTGGTGACCGCGGCGTTCCAGCCGCGGCGGGACACGGATGGTCAGATTCGCGCGCGGGACGCCTCGGAGATCGTCGAGGAGGTCCGGGTCGGGCTGGAGGGTGCGGCCCGGGAGGTCTACCTGCGGGCGCTTGGTGAAAAGGGTATGAACCTCACCCTCGCGTCGGCGCTGGATCTGGAGCAGCGATACATCGCGCTGCTGGATCAGGGCGAAGACATCGACGAACTGCGGCGGACCGCCAAGCTCGGCGCCGCGGTGGATGCGGTGCCGGCCGACACCGTCCGCCGGGGTGTGGAGGACAAGCTCAAACGGGTGGCCGACGAGTGTGTGCTGCTGGCCCACGTGGACGCGATCCAGCGGGACGATCCGACCGTCACCCCCGCCGACGTGCTCTATGCCGGTCTGGCCGAGCAGTACGACACCGACGAGGACGACTCCCTGGGCCAGGTGCTGCGGGGCGTCGTCAGCGGGCTCAACTTCGTGTCTGGCTGGAACGAACCGGATGCCCTGGTGCTGTACAAGGCGGTGCTGGGCGTGCCGGTCTACTTCTTCAAGAACGTCCAGAGCGAGCTCTACCCCTCCTACCGCAAGAAGGCCGCCGATCCCCACCGGTCGTATCCCCTGCACATCGAGGCGCGGTGGGAGAAGGATCCGGGCCTGCCCAACCTGGATCCCGTGGAGATCCGCCGGGACGAGGAGGAGCGTCAGGCCCAGGCGCGGGCTACCAGCGCGGCCGCCGGTCGGCAATCGCGGGTGCGCGCGTTCACCCTGTGCAACCTGTTCGGCAGCGTGGTCGCCGCCGACGACGGCTACGCCTGGAGCTACGAGGAGGTGACCCAATCCCTGGGCTCCGACCGGGCACAGGCCTTTGCCGGTTTCGACGGCATGCGGCCGATGCAGCGGGACGTGTTGATCGAGGCCGCGCACGACACCTGGCGCACCCGTATGGGCGAGCGGCGCTCCCGGGAGCAGTTCGACGAGGATCTCCGGAATCATCTCCAGAAGATCCGCACCGCCCTGTTCAAGGCAGGCGCCGAGGACCGCGAGGCCGAGGAGAAGTTCATCGAGGAGGAGCTCGCGGTGATCGAGGGGCTGATCGAGCGGGCCGCCGAGGGAGCCGTCGACCCGGAGCTGCCGGGGCGCGGCTGACCCGTGAGCGCGGTCGTCTACCCCACCGTGGCCATCGGTGTGGCCGGCTTTGGCGGCCGCGTGGTGGGGCGGATCCGCGACTCCCTGGACCGGGACGAGCCGCTGCTTCGGACGGTCCGATGCCCGGCCGCGGAGGTGGGTAGCGAGCTGCACTCCACCCTCGGCTCGCTGCTGCAGGTCGGACAGCTCGGCGGCGACCTCACCGAACCCCGCCTGGACCTGATGGCCTTCGCCCAGGGGCTCCACGGTGATCCCGACGATCTGGCCCGCGTCTGCGACCAGGCGGCGCGGGTGGTGGGAGAACATTACGGGGCGATGTTCCCGGCCGACCGGCCGCCGGAGCAGCGGACGGCGGTATTGCACCTCGTGGTCGCCGTCCCGCCCATGACCGCCCAACGATTCGACGGCATGCTGGCGCGGCTGCGGACGGTGGAGGCCTGGGCCGAGGGCAGCCCCCCCTATCCGCTGCTGGGCCGGGTCTGGCTGCTGTCCCTGCACACCCGCGCCGGCGAACTGTCCGGCAAGGACGTGGAGCGGGGATGTGCGGCCTTCGGCATCGCCCTGCTGGGCTCGGGGCTGCGGGACGAGGAGGTGGTGAGCCAGCGGATGGCGGCCCATCGCCACGGCGAGGGGCTGTTCGGCTTCCTCTCGGCCGCCTCCCTCTCGCTGCCCCGGGAGAAGTTGCGGGGGTACGCCGCAACCCGCGCCGTCTACGACGGACTTTCGACCCTCGTCACCCGGGTGGAAAAGGAGGCGGATCCGACCGTGGCCCTCGGCGCAGTCAACGCGTTGCGCCACGACGGCTGGATCGAGTCCTTCGAGGACGGTGAGGCGGCCCGCCGCTGCCGGCAGATGTCCGCCGGCCTGGCCGGGGCGACCGGCGGCCTGCCGGAGCGCCCGGTGGTCCACGCCTTCGATGAACCGGAGGCGATCCGCGACCGCTACCCGGTGCTGTTCCGCGCCGCGACCCAGGTCAAGCCACCGACCCAGCTCGACGCCTCGGATCTGGACGAGATGATCGTCGCTCTGGACAAGGCCGAGTCGTCCGCGCTGGCCGAGATCGAGGGGGGCATCGAGCGGTTGTTCGCCGGCAAGCTGGGCCAGGCCACGGGGCTGCAGGAGCTACCGGTGGTCGAGACGGGGCTGCGGCGCGTGCTGGCCGGACTGAAGGACGCCGACGAGCTGGACGCCGCCGCGGTGGGGGGTGGCGCGGTGGCCGAGGACGCCGATCCGCTGCGGGACGAGCTGGAGGAGGCGCTGGAGTCGATGCCCTCGCGGGGCACCTTGCTGGGGGTCGCTGGCACGCTATCGGCGGTGGTCGGGTCCCTGGTGATCGTGCTGGGGCTGGGCCTGGTCGGGCGTTTCATGGACGCAAACCAGTTCCACGAGGACTGGATCCTGCGGACCCACGTCGGGGTGTGGTTGCTGGGGGGGGTGCTGGCGGTGGCGGCGGCCCTGATCGGGGCCCGGTTGCTGGGGACCCGGACCCGGCGCGCGGCCACCACGGCCCTGCAGCGCCGGTCCACCGCCGTGGCCGAGTTGTGGCGGCGCGGCGGGGGTGGTGAACCGGGGCGCCAGGCCGAGTCCCAGCTGCGCCAGCGGCGGATGCGCGTCCGGCGGGGCGCGATCGTGGCCCTGGAGCGCGCGCTGGAGCACCTGGCGGCGGTGCGCCAGACCCTGATCGGTTCACGAGACGGCGCACGCCAGGAGCTGCGGGACATGGGGGTCACCGCCCACGCCGACGGGGCGCTGGACGACCTGAGCGGGCTGCTGGGTGAGGTCCGGCCCATGCACCAGCCGCTGGTGCCAGTGGAGGCCGCGAGCCGCTGGGTGCGCTCCTGTCGCGAGATCACCGATCCCGAGGTCTGGGCCAACCGGATGCTGGAGAGCTCGTGGCCGGCCACCGGCTTGCTGGTGGACGTGCCCTGTGGCGACCCGGATCAGCTGCGGGAGCTGGGGCGCGAGCAGGCGGAGCCGCTGGCCAGCCGCAATCTGTTCTCCGAACCGTTCGCCGCGGACGCCGCGGCCGACACGGTCTCCGCGTTCGCCACCAACGCGCCCCTGGCGCTGGCCGATCCCTGTACCCCGCGGGACGAGCACGGCGATCCGGTGCGCGGTGTGCGCCCGGGGCGGATGTTTGCCGTGGCACCCCTGGACGGCCGCGGCGCCCTGGACACCTCTTTCGAGTCCTGCCCGGTGGACCTGCCCGTGCTGTGGACCGGATCCCGGATGGAGCGGGTGATCGTGGTGCGGACCTGGGAGGGCTTCCGCGCCGTCGAGATCGCCCGCGGGGCGGGGCTGGACCCATGAGCGCGCTGTTCGCCGACCTGCTGCGCGGGCTCCACGACCTGCTGTTCGACGTCACCCACGCCCGGGTCAAGCTGCTGGTCTGGGCTCTTTTCTGGTTGCCGGTCTTGCTCGCGCCCCTGGCCGGCTGGACCGTGGCGACCCTGTTGGCCCCCGTGGGTGGCGGCTCCCGCTGGCGACGGGGAGCTGGTGCGATGATCCTGGCTCCGGCCGTGGCCTTCGCGCTGGCGCTGCTGCTGCGGCTCGCCGTGCTGGCGGCCGGATACGGGGGAGGGGGTCCGGCGACGTGGCTGGAGGGGCTCAGCGGCCTGCCCGCCTGGAACCTGGCGGTGGTGGTGCTGCTGGTGGGGCTGGGTTTCGCGCTGGTCTTCCCGCTGGTGGGCCTGATCGCCGGGATCTGGAACCGCGTGCGCCAGCGGACCCGCGCCCAGCGCGTGCCGATGGCCGGGGTGACCGCCACCATCGCCTTGCTGGCGGTGCCGCTGGTGGTCATCGGCCTGCTGTGGATCTACGGGAGTACCTTCGGTGATCAGCCGCACTTCCTGCTGGATCTGATGGCGCTGCTGCCCCTGGCGCTGGTCTCGTTCGCGATCTGGACGGCCGCGGCCTGGGAGCCCCTGGAGCGGCGTGAGCGCCGGGCCCAGGACGCCCCCGTTCCGCGCCAGATCCCCCTGGACGTGCCCGCGATGTGGTCGTCCATCGGAGCGCTGGCGCCCGGCGCCAGCCCGCTGCTCGGCACCCATGGTGCCAACAGACGATCGACCGCCACCGGGCCCGTGCTCGCTGCCTGGCGCCACGCTGGCGGTCCCGCGGCCCCCCCGGGCGCCCTCGACGCCCTGTTCGCCACGTGGCGGGAACCGGACCTGGGTTGGCTGGTACCCGATCTACCGGATCCGACCGAGCGGTTGTTCCTGTCCGCGGCGCTGCTGCTGGCGATCCGCGAGCACGGTATCCCCTGCCTGGTGATCACCGACGGACCCGAGCAGCTGCGGGATGAACTCCAGCGGGCGATGCAGGCCTCGGGGGCCTGGTCCTGTGGGCCACTGGTGGCCGACGAGCGGGAGCTGCGCAGCGCCTTCGCCGGCGGCCGGCTGCCCGCCGCCGCGTTCCTGGACGTGGCCCAGCTGTCGTCCGAAGGCATCCGCTCGCTGGCGGGCCGCGGGCGCGACACGGGCGCCCTGTGGTGCCGCGGCATCGGCCTGGTCGTGCTGTCCCGGGTGGATCGCGGTACGCCCTTGGAGGTGACCCACCGTACCTTCGTACTCCAGCGACTCGGGTTGGCCCTGCGGGCGCGGGAGGCCCGCTGGTCGGTGCTGGCCACCGGCTTCGGGGGCGGTCGCTCGCTGGCGCTGGTGCACAAGGCCTTCCCCGGGTTGGCGGTGCGCGACGTGCCCCTGGAGCCGCGCACGTCGCCGGACGTCCGGGTCTGGCTGGGCGAGGCCAGCTTCCGCGACGCGGGTGGCGATCCCTGGGTCAGGCGGGCCGCGGAGCCCGTCGCCCGGGTCGGCTTCCCGGTCACCGTCGGCGATCCACTGGGCGCCTTCGGGCGCGGCGGGATCGACATCTGGGGTGCTGATCTGAGGCTGGTGCGCGACGTGGCGCTGGACGGGCTCGCGTCGGTCAGCGAGCTGGACGAGGCGTGGCTGGTGGCGTCGGTCCGCTCCCTGGAGAACCGGGTTCCGCTTCCCGACGGGGCGACCCACCACGCCCTGTGGGGGCTGGCCGACAACCCGGTCACCCGATTCCTGACCCGGGACCAGAACCTGCTCGGACTGTACCAGGCGGGTGAGCTACATCCTCCGCGGCCGCTGCTCGGCACGGGCAACCAGCTGGTGGCCCGCACCCACCTGGAGGCCGCCCTTCGCGAGTGCCACCAGGACCTGCTGTCGCTGGAGGACATCTTCGGCCGGCCGCTGCTGGATCAGGTGCTGGGGACCGAGGCGGGCGGCGGGGGACACGCGGTCCGGCGGCGGCCCAGCCTGCGCCACCCGACCCGGGTTCCGCTGGCCGAACTTCGCAGCGATACGGCCGCCGCGGAGCTCCGCGAGACCGTGACCTCCAAGGTGATGCGTGTGCGGCACGCAGATTCGGGTGAGGTGCTGGCCGAGGTGGATCGTGTCTGCGCGCCCACCCGGTTCTACCCCAGGCGGGTCTTCGCCATCGGCGAGAACCGCTACCGGGTGCCCTTCCAGGCCCTGGACGACAAGCGGGGGCAGATCCTGGTCCAGCCCGTGCCCCACGACCGGCCGCTGACCCGCCCATTGCTCGAGATCCAGGTCTCGCAGCCGACCCTGACCGTGGCACCCCAGCGCTTCGAGGAGGGCACGCTGGCCTTCCACCTGGCCACCTTCGAGGCCCAGGTGTCCGAGGCTGTCCACGGCTTCCGCACGGACGACAACACCTCGACCTATGATCCGGTGGCCGCCCGCTATCGGACCGTGGTGCGGGGGATCTTCTTCGACGCTCCGATGGATGAGCCGACCGCCCACCACCTGGCGCGCCAGGTGGACGCGGTGCTGGTGGCCCACCTGTTTGCCCAGGCCGAGGACATCGAGGTCTTCCCGGTGGCCTCCGGTTTCCATCCCGGGCTGCCCGCCGGCGTGCTGGTGGTCGACCGCTACATCCGCGGCATGGGGGTTGCCGAGGCCCTGGACGATCTGACGGTGCGGGATGCCCTGATCTGGGCCCGGACCATCCTCTACGAGTGCAGCTGCGAGGCCGGCTGCTCCCACTGCACCCCCGACGAGGTGCTCGATCGGCAACCCAATCGCCCCGGCGTCCTGCGGGTGCTCGGCGTGCGCTGACAGCGGGTCCGGCCGGTCACAAGAAATCAGGTTTCGTCGGGTCTCGCGTCCGCCGATGCCAGGTAGTCGGCGACCCCGGCCGCCAGCGCCGCCGCCATCTCGCGCCGGCCGTCGTCCGACGAGATGTAGGCCGCTTCGTCGGCCTGGCTGAGCACCACCATCTCGACGGTGACCGCCGGCACCTGGCTGTGGATCGAACCGGTCAGAGCGCCCTGGCGCGAGCCCACGTAGGTCCGGCTCTCGCCGCGAACGCCGCCGTCATGCAGGGTCTTTCCCAGCCCGGCGGCCATGGCGGCGTGGACCGCCTCGGCGGCCCGCAAGCTCTCGACGCGCAGGGTCTCAGGCGGTCCCGTGAACCCCTCCTTCTCACCCTCGCGATCCGGGTAGTAGACGGCAAACCCGTGGCCCGATCCAGTGTCGCAATGAAGTCGCAGGAGGAGGGCCGCGCCGGCCTCGTTGGCGATCTCGGCCCGGCGGCGGTTGGTGACCCGGGTGTCGGCTTGCGGATCAAACTCGCGGAAGTCGCGGGTCATCACGATCCGGGCGATCCCCTCGCGCTCCAGCTGGGCGCCGAGCTCGACCGCCACGTCGTAGACCACCTCGATCTCCTTCAGCCCGTTCTGGACGGTGGTGCCTGCGTTGCCCTCCGAGGGGTGCCCCGGGTCGATGCAGACCACAGGCGGCGGGGTCACCCCCGCGGCAGGACGACCGATCTCCTGGACGACGATCGCATCCACGGGTTCCAGGGGCGTGGCGGTCTTGCGCAGTGGGGTGGTGATCTCCGGATCGGCCGCGCTGGGCTGACGGCAACCGATCACGGCCAGCAGCAGCAGGGTGACGGTGACGGCGCGGCTCACCGGACACCGTCCCCGGACAGGTATTCGGCGTGGAAACGCAGGTGGGTCTCGAGCTGGGAGGTCCAGTACTCCCAGGAGTGCTTGCCCCGCGACTCCTGGTACTCGTGGGGGATGCCCAGCTCCTCCAGCAACGCATGCAGTTCCTGGTTCTCGTCGATGAACTTGCGGTCCTGGAGGCCGCAAGTGAAGCGCAGGCGGAGGTCCCCCGCGCCGCGGCTCTGCAGCAGGTGGGTCACTGACAGTCCCTCCCAGAACGCCGGATCCTCGTCCAGCGATCCCAGCCGGTCTGCCAGCTCCGGGGAGTTGTCCTCGTGCCTCGTCAGCTCCAGCACGCCGCTCATCGAGCTGGCCGACACGAAGGTGCCCGGGTGGCGCAGGGCCAGCGACAGGGCACCGTGACCGCCCATCGACAGGCCGCCGATGGCGCGCTGCCCCTCGAGCACCGGGAAGTCCGCCTCGATGGCCGGCATCAGCTCGTCGAAGAGGTAGGTCTCGATCTGGCTGTCGCTGTCCACCGGGCTGTCCACGTACCAGCCAAAGGGGTCGCCGTCCGGGGTGACGATGATCAGCCCGAACTCCCGGGCAAATGCCGCCAGCTCACGCTCCGCGTGATCCGGCCACGCTGTGTATCCATCGTACGCGCCGTGGAGGAGGTAGAGCACGGGGAAACGCGCCCGGGGATCCTGGACGCTGGGCTCGAAGACCATGTAGCCGACGTCCTTGTCGCGGGCTTCGGATCGGTGGCTGAGGAGGTGGAGCTTCGCCTCCTGGGCCACCTCGATCAGGAATCCCTGGTCGTCCCACAGGTCGGGGGGAGGCGGCGGCTCGAAGCTGAGCCGTGCCTCGAGCCAGCCGGCGACGAGATCGGCTGTGGGATCGTCGAGGGGATCACAGGCCGGATGGTCCACGCAGGTCGCCCGAACCACCGTGGCCAGCCAGTCCACAGGGGGGTCCGCGGCCTTCTTCTTCCGTCCCCTCTTCGGCTGGCCGACCGGCGCCGTCTCGAGCTGCGGGGCGGACGGCACGAACCACAGTACCGGGACGTTCACCGCGGCCGCGGCGTCCAGGATGGGTCCGATCGCAGGTCCGATCACGGCATCGAGGGCTGCCCGTTCGTCCTCCCCATCGGTCTTTCGCTTGCCCCGCCTCCGGCCCTTCTTGCCTCCCTCGGGGGGCGCTGGTGCCGGATAGGCCGCCCGCGGCAACTCGACCACCACCGCCGAGGCGCCCTGGAACCGAACGGTGGGATCCGAGGCCGGGTCCGCCAGGTCCAGCGTCACGTGGGCCAGGTCGCCGTACGCATCCTCCAGCCAGCCATGGGAGCGGGCCTGGCCGCCGTCCACCACCAGCAGGGTGTGGGGCGCGGGCCGCAGTGTGTCGCCCGCGGAGGCTGGCAACGGCATCGCCAGCAAGGCAGCCAGGAACACGGTGCGGATGGCGCTCATCGATCTCCCGTGGGCGAAACAGTCAGGTCCCATTCCCGTATCAGGTCAGCCGCCAGTCGTCTGGCCAGGACCTCGGAGGCCTCGACCGTGAAGTGGATCCCGTCGTTGCGGCGGGCCCGGTAGCGCAACCCGTCCCGGTCGAACAGGTAGGAGGCATATTGCCCGCTGCCGTCCAGGAACAACTAACGGCTGGGATGGTAGCTCACCCGGGGCCGGGGGTCCCGCTGCCGGGCCGTGTAGTACAGGGATTCGTGGACCGTGAGCTGCCCGTGGATGATGTCGTCCTGGGGCACGTAACCGATCAGGCCCCGGTAGCGGTCGTAGTTGACGTACAGGTCCTCGCCGTTGATCAGCACCTGGCCGGCCGTGGGCCGCTCGTAGCCGTTGAGCGACAGCATCATCGTGGTCTTGCCGGCCCCCGACGGCCCCATCAGCCCCCCCAGTTCGCCGGGGTAGATCGACACCGTCACGTCGTCCACCAGCGCCAGCGGTTGGCCCGTCTGGCGGTGCTTGACCACCCGCCGGACGCCGATCCCGTCGAGCCGGATCGACCCGCGGACCGCCCGCGCCTCGACCGCCCCGGCCGCGTCGAGGCGCCCGACCATCTCCCCGAAAACGTCCGAATAACCGACAGAATCGGCGAGATGGTGTCCATCCCCTCCGATCTTGCCCCTTTTTCGGACGTTTTGGCCCCGATGGTTCTTGCCGCCGGATGGTTGACAACCCGAAATCGAATCGGTACAAAGCCCCTCACCTGTCGCGGGGTGGAGCAGCCAGGTAGCTCGTCGGGCTCATAACCCGAAGGTCGTAGGTTCGAATCCTGCCCCCGCTACCATAATGATTACGGGCACTTAGCTGATTTCAGCTGAGTGCCCGTTTCGCGTTTTGGCCCCTTTTTCCACTTTCCTTCCACTTTCCGATATCCTGAACGTGCTCGGGAAGGCCCTCCCAGGCCCCCAAAATCGGGTGCCACGACCGGGTCTCCCGGGGTTGGTGGCGCCTCCCAGACTGGGTGCCATGGCGTGCTGGCCACGCCATGGCACCTCTGGCCCAAGGCCGATGGAGGGCCCGAAAGGAGAGACCCCATGCCCAAGACCCCCGCCCCGAGAAAGAAGGGCAACCGCTGGGAGATCAACTACACCGACGCCCTGGGCCAGCGCCGGTTCCGGACCTTCCGCACCAAGCGCGAGGCAAACTCCGCCCTCCACCACCTCAACGCCGAGGCCGAGGCCGTCCGGGCGGGCGTGCGTGCTATGCCTCCCGAGCCCCACACCTTCGATGAGCTGGCGGACTACTGGCTGGAGCGCAAGGCCCCCAAGAAGCGCAGCGGCAAGAACGACCGCAGCATCATCAACTGCCACCTCCGACCCTACTTCGGCAAGGTCGAGCTCACCGGGGTCGGCGTCGAGCTGATCGACCAGTTCACCCTGGAGAAGGACGAGGACCTCAGCCCCAAGACCGTGCGCAACATCCTCGTGCTCCTCGGGACCATGCTCCGCCTGGCCCAACGCCTGGGCTGGCTCGCCACCCTCCCGCACATCGACAAGCCCCGCATCGACGAGCAGGACTACCAGTGGATCCGCACCAAGGAGCAGATCCGCCAGCTCCTCGTCGCTGCCAAGGACGAGAATCCCGGCACCATGGAGTTCTACGCCACCGCCCTGTACACCGGCATGCGCGCCGGCGAGCTGTGCGGCCTACGCTGGGAGGATGTGGACCTCGACCGCCGCTTGATCACCGTCAAACGCTCCTACGGCAACGACTTCACCAAGACCGGCCGGATCCGCCACGTCCCTGTCCTCACGCCCCTGCTCCGCGTCCTCCGCGAGTGGAAGCTGCGCGCCACCGGACCCTGGCTCTTTCCCAACACGGTCAGCAATGTCCGCCAGCCCAGCGACCGCATCCTCCAGGAGACCTGGAAACGCTGCCTCGACCGCGCCGAAATCCCCCGCGTCCGCTTCCACGACGCCCGCCACACCTTCGCCAGCCACTGGGTCATGTCCGGCGGCGACATCTTCCGTCTCCAGAAGATCCTCGGCCACAAGGACATCAAGATGACCCTGCGCTACGCCCACTTGGCGCCGGAAGCCTACGTCGAGGACTACGACCGTCTGGACGACCTGGTGCCGCGGGGGGGGGAGGGGACCGTGACCTCGATCGAGGTCAAGAATCGTTAACCGTCGGGACGCCAGTTCGAGTTCCGACTGGCTCCCCAAGAAGCACCGGACACGAAAACTCGACGAGGGGACCGTGACCCTGGGCGGATCGATGGACATCGACCCTGCGAAGGCTCGATCGGCTCGACGGAAGGGGCCCAGCCTCGCGGAGACGAAGGCCGCCACCATGGCCAGATGGCGCGAGTGGCGACGCCTCCTCGACGAGGGAGCCTACCCGTCGAAGGCGGAGCTGGCGCGGGCGATGGGGGTGTCGAGGGCGGCGGTGACGCAGGCGCTGCGACGGTTGGACTGAACGCTGCGTTGATCTCGTGGGAGTGCTTGCGGAGGGCACGGTCGGGGCGAACCCGGTGTTCGCGGACGGACTCCGGGGAGCGGATGGTGGCGTGCGTGGGGAACGGCGTTGT
>CAYTBN010000064.1:0-38532 GCA_964436045.1 uncultured Rickettsiales bacterium
AGCCGAGGGGCTGAGGGGCAACTTCCCTCGTCGATCCGATCCATGCACCAACGCCGTAACCGATAGCAGGTCGGGTGCCACGGTCGGCTTGCCCGGCCGTGTCCCCAGGATCCACGTCAAGGACTGGCGCTGATCTCCTGGACCTCGGGCCGGGCGGGGATGCCCAGGCCCTCGCGGCCGTTGGGGCAGTCGTCCTTCCACAGGTTGTCGTTGTCCGGGCCGCTCAGCGCGTAGGCGTGGACCAGGAAGTCGGTCAGCGGGATGTCCTCACGCGGGACGGTGATGGTGATCACCGGGCCGTTCTGCTCGAACGAGGCGCGGCCCATCGGTTCGTCGAACACCCCGCTGCGGCCGACCTTGAACAGCGCCCACTCCCCCTCCTCGGGCTGGTAGGCGGCGAACTTGAAGGCCATCGCGCCCTCGGGGAGCAGGAACAGGATGATGCCGGCCGGATCGGGCTCGATGGGATTGTAGAGGCCAATCTGGACCACCAGCTCAGGCTCCTCGGCGATCACCTCGAACCAGGCGATGTCCAGGAACGCCTCCCGCTGATAGGCCCGCTTGTCCTCGATCCGGGTGCCCGGGAGCGACTCGTACGGGGTCTTCCGTTTTTTCTTGAGCATCTCCGAGGCGGATCCGGTGTCCTCCGGCTTCGGGGGCACGTGGGCCAGCACGACGCCCGCATTGGCGACGAAGACCAGTGCGACGAGCCAGGCGAGGTCGCGCATCATTCGCCCCCCGTCGCGGGCGCGAACCGGACCTCCAGGTTGCGCAGGGCCGCGTCCTTGGACCATGCCTCCTTGATCTCGGAGACGTCATCGGTCTGGGCCGACTGGCCGAGGGCGTTGAGGTTGCTCTCGGTCACGCGCCAGCCGCCAGCGGGCCGGATCCAACCCGAGTAGTAGGCCTCCTGGTCCTCGATGACCCGGTTGATCAGCTGCAGCTGGCCCCCGCCGGCCGGCAGCGCCCCCGCCTTCTCGAAGGTGACGATGTAATAGAAGAACTGCTCGTCCGCCCGGCCGTTGATCGGGCTGTCGGCGGCGGCCCAGTCGCCCGCCAGCGCCTTGCCGTCGATCTGCACGGACAGGCCATCGGCGACCCGCTCGAGCATCGACTCGAAGAACTCGCGGTCCTCCTTTTCACCGATCTCCTCCAGGTGTCCGTAGCGGGCCGCGAACTCCTCGAGCACCTTCATCGTCGGCATCTCGACGGCGGTGGTCACCCGCAGGTCACGCCCATCGAGGTCGACAACCGTGCGAAAGGAGTAGTATTCGGGACCGTAGGGGTGCGCGGCGGCCACCGAGGAGAACAGCGCCGTCGCCACGCCGAGGATGCTGAAGTACACGAGTCGTTTCATCGTTGTTGCTCTCTGGCCGCAGGAATCATGGACGTCACGACGCCACAAAAACTTCGCCACGGACCGCGCGGTCGTCAATGGACGGCCCTGGCGCTGGCGTCCCTCGCCTGGCTCGGCGCGGCGGGTTGCGCGAAGGAGCCCCCGGCCATGGCCAACGATGACGCCCTGGCCATCTTCGAAGAACTTCACGCAAAGATCTACGAAGTCTACGGGCTCGACATCGATCGGGACGCGATCTACGACCTGCTGCGGGGCAGCTTCGAGGGCGAGGCCCTGCTGGCCGAATACGTGGAGCACTACACGACCTTGAGGCGGATGCAGCGGGACGACACCAACGTGACCATCCTGAGGGTGGACTACGGCGACAACGCAGTGCTGGACAACGCCGACGACGGTATCGTGATCGAGGCAGACTGGCACGTGGGCGGTGTGGTCTACCACCAGGGTCACAGCCACACCCGGATCAACCGCTACCAGGCGATCTACACCCTGGCCGAGCGCGACGAGGGCTACCGGATCGTCGACACCAAGATGAAGAACATGGAGCGGGTGCGGTTGGACCTGATGAACACCGACTTCGGCCTGAACGAACCGCTGCCCTCCAGCGGCCAGGGGATGCTGTCGCCGTCGGACCTGCTGCGCGCCGGCCTCGAGCCGGGCCAGCTGTCTCCGCCGGCCAGTGGGGACGACGACTCGGCCGACCCCCCAGCCAGGAAGGCACCGTGACCGACCGCACAGACATCACCGTCGAGGGCCTGCGCTTCCGCTACGGCGGCGTGGCTGGTGGCTTTGCGATGCGCGTGCCCGAGCTGACGATCCCCGGCGGCACCCGCGCCGCCTTCCACGGTCCGAGCGGTTCGGGAAAGACCACCCTCCTTCACCTGATCGCCGGAATCCTGCGGCCCGGCGCCGGCCGGATCCGCGTGGGTCACGCCGAGATCACCTCCCTGTCCCCTGCCAGCGCCCGGGCCTTCCGCATCTCGACCCTGGGCTTCGTCTTCCAGGACTTCGCACTCATCGACTACCTGGACGTGGAGAACAACGTCCTCTACCCCTACTTCCTCAACCCGGCGCTGCGGCTGACCGAGGACGCCCGTAGCCGCGCCCGCGAACTGCTGGGCCAGCTCGGCCTGGCCGACAAGGCCCGCCGCCGACCGACCCGACTCAGCCAGGGTGAGCGCCAGCGCGTGGCCATCTGCCGGGCTCTGGTCACGGGCCCGCGGATCCTGATGGCCGACGAGCCCACCGGGGGCCTGGATCCGGAGCGCGCCGCCTCGGTGATGGACCTGCTGGACGAGCTGGTCCGCGAGCGGGGCATCTCGCTGGTGATGGTGACCCACGATCACTCGCTGTTCCCTCGCTTCGACCGCACCTGGGATTCCCGGGACTGGGCCGAGGGGAAGGGGGGCAGCTGATGCGAGCGCTGGGCAACGCATTCTTCCTGGCCTACCACTACCTGCGGTCGAGCCGCCGCCGCACCGCGGTGATGGTCTTCGCAACGTCGGTCTGTGTGTTCCTGCCAGCCTTCACGTTCCTGGCGGCCGCGAGCATCGAGTCCCAGCTCACCGCCCGCGGCGATGCCTCGCCCGTGCTGATCGGCTACAAGGGCAACGAATTCGACCTCACCATGAGTTCGCTGTACTTCCGCGGCACCGTCGACGATCCGGTCCCCTACGAGCTGATCGCCGAACTGCGCGAAGCCAACTACGGCGTGCCCGTGCCCCTGTACATCAAGTACTCGGCGGCCGGCATCCCGCTGGTCGGCACGTCGCTGGCGTACTTCGAGCAGCGACAGCTCACGCTCACAGACGGACGCCTGCCCGGCATGCTGGGCGAGGTCGTGATCGGGGCCACCGCGGCGGCCGAGTACCACGTCGGGGTCGGCGACAAGCTGATGACCGACCACCAGAACCTGTACAACCTGGCCGAGGCCTACCCGCTGGTGCTGGTCGTGGTCGGGGTGCTGGCGCCCAGCGGTTCGATCGACGACCATGCCCTGTTCGCCGACGTCAAGACCACCTGGACCCTGGAGGGCAAGATCCACGGCCACTCTCAGGTCGAGGACAAGGACGCCATCAACACCGGGGCCGACGAAGAGAACCTCGAGGCCAGCGCCGCGCTGTTCATCTTCAACGAGATCACCGCGGATAACGTGCAGACCTACCACTTCCATGGCAGCCAGGACGACGCCCCGCTGACTGCGGTCCTGGTCTTCCCGGACGACCACCGGGCCCTGTCCCAGCTGATGGGCGACTACGCCCTGTCGGAGGTCTACAAGGCGGTGCGCCCCACCGAGGTGGTCGAGACGATCCTGGACATCGTCGTGCGGGTGCAGGACGCGCTGCGGGCCTACTTCTCGCTGATCCTCGCGAGCACCGCGGCCTTCTTCGGGCTGGTGATGGTGCTCTCGCTGCGGCTGCGGGCCGGCGAGGTCCTGCTGATGCGACGGATCGGTTGCAGTCGTGGCGCGATCGCACTCATCGTTGGTGCCGAGGTGACGCTCATCGTGGCCGCGTCCTGCATCGTGGCCGCCGGGCTGACCGCAGGCGGGCTGGCCCTGCTGGCGACGTTCTTCACCGTCTAGGAGGACCGGATGGCGACCCACCATTGGAGCTTCCCGCGCGCCCTGGCGCTGACCGCACTGCTCGGCTTGCTCGGGTGGCAGACGGCCGGCTGCGGCGCCAGTGACCCCGGTTCGGCGACCGCCGGGGGCGACGGCGATCAGGCCGCCACCAGGCTCGCGGTCTACACCAGCTGCTTCCCCGTGTCCTTCCTGGCCGAACGAGTGGCAGGTGACCGGGCGACCGTGACCCTGATCTTGCCCGCCGGCGAGGATCCACCCGACTGGAATCCTCCGGGCGATACCATCGCGGCCATGCAGCGGGCCGATCTGATCGTGATCAACGGCGCCGGATTCGAGGGATGGCTCGGCACCACGACCTTGCCGGAGAGCAAGCTGGTCGACACGACCGCCAGCCTGGGAGATCGCCTCATCGAGCTGGAGGAGACGACCCACTCCCACGGAAGGGACGGCGATCACAGCCACAAGGGGACCGATCCCCACGTCTGGACGGACCCGGAGCTGGCCGTCGCCCAGGCCGAGAACATCCACCTGGCGCTGGCCAAGGCCGACCCGGCCCACGCGGACGACTACCGCCGAAACTTCGAGGCGCTGCGCGACGAACTCACCCGCCTGGACCAGGAATTGAAGGTCGCCGTGGACGGGTACGACGGCGAGGTGCTGGCCACCAGCCATCCCACGTTCAACTACCTGGCCCGCCGCTACGGCCTGCAGCTCCGCAACTTCGGCTTCGAGCCGGACGCGCTCCCGGCCGACGAGGCGATGACAGCGTTCACCCAGCAGCTGGGAGAGCACGGCATCAAGCGCATGCTGTGGGAGGCCCAGCCCAGCGACGCGGTGCGCAGCAAGTTCGAGGAGACCGGGGTGGAGGTGGTGTACCTGGATCCCCTCGAGCAACCCCGGGGCGACGCGGGATACGACTACCCGGCGCAGGTCCGCGCCAACGCAGAACGGCTGAAGCTGATGTTCCCGGTCCAGAGCGGGGAGCCCGCGGGGGCGGGCGAGTAGGCCGAATCAGATTCCGTCTGGCAGGGGCGCCTCGACGTCGATTTCACCGGCGGGATTCAACTCCCTGAAGCGTTCACGCAGCTTCGGATTCGCCTCGACGTACTTCCAGAACCGCCTCAGCCGACGCATGGTGTTCGGTGCCAGCACGTGCTCCACCGAACAGGCCTCGTCCGCGGCGGTGGAGGAGTCGACCCCCAGGACCTCGACGAAGAAGTTGGTCAGGAACTCGTGGCGGGCAGCCACCAGCCGCGCCAGCTCCTCGCCCGCGTCGGTCAGCTCGACGTACTCCCGGGCGCGGTAGTGAATCAGCTCGACCGCGGACAGCCGCCGCAGGGCGCCGACCACGCTCGACATCTTGACGCCCTTGCGAGCGGCGATGTCCCGGACGCGGGCGACCTTCTTCTCCTCGACCAGGTGGAAGATGACCTCCAGGTAGTCCTCGAGGCTCTCAGAAAGCGCACCGATTTCGGTCATGGCGCATCCTCTCCAATCGTCCGGCCCATCCTGTGGGGCCGTTGACTAACAAAGGTTTGCTCGCGGCGTTTTTGCCGAAGAGCGTTAGTTTAATCTATATTTGGTCTGATGGCCACACGACGCAAGCCGGACACCGGTTTCTGGCGATTCCTGGCCCGATCAATCCCAGATTCCGGGGATATTCTCCTCGCAGTTGTTGCAGCGATTCCCGACCAGCGCCACCACCTCGGTGCGGTAGTGGAACCTCCGGATGAGTAGCTCTCCGCAGGCGGGGCAGTAGGTGTTCTCGGCGTCGTTGCCGGGCACGTTGCCCAGGTAGGGGAATCGCAGGCCCGCCTCGCGGGCGATGCCATGGGCGCGCTCGAGGGTCTCGACCGGCGTCGGCGGCAGATTGGTCAGCTTGTACAGGGGCATGAAGCGCGAGAAATGGACCGGCGTGTCGGGCCCCAGCGACTCCGCGACCCAGTCGCAGAGGCGACGGACGTCGTCGGGGGAGTCGTTGTGGGTCGGGATCATGAGATTGACCAGCTCCAGGTGGATGCCATGGTCGCGATAACGAACCAGGCTGTCCTGCACTGGCGCCAGCCGTCCGCCGGTCATCTCCCGGTAGTAGTCCTCGGTGATGCCCTTGAGATCGATGCAGGCCGCGGTCAGGTGCGGCATCAGCTCGGCCTGGGGCGCGGCGTTGATGAAGCCGTTGGAGTGCATCACGCTGCGCAGGCCCCGGGGGGTGGCCGCCCGGGCGATGTCCAGCATGTACTCGAAGAACACCGTCGGCTCCACGTAGGTCGACGCGATGGTGGCGCAGTCGTACTCCAGCGCCAGCTCGACGATCTGGTCCGGGGGCAGGTCGTAGTTGAAGGTCAGCTCGGGGGTGGCCTGGGAGATCTCCCAGTTCTGGCAGAACTTGCAGTCGAAGTTGCACCCCGCCGTGGCAAGTGAGAACGACTTGCTGCCGGGCAACACATGGAAGAACGGCTTCTTCTCGACCGGATCGGCGTGGATCGAGCAGGGGTTGCCGTACACCAGGCTGTAGTAGGCGCCGCCGCGATTCTCCCGCACCTCGCACTGGCCCCGCTTGCCGCCGGGGACCACGCAGGCGCGGGGGCACAGGGTGCACTGGATCAGCCCCTGGTCCATGGCCTCGAACCACGGTGATCGGTGGGCGTGGACCAGGCCACGTTCGATGGACGCCGCCGACGCCCGCCGGGCTGGCGCCAGGCCGATCCCGCCCGCGGCACCCACCGCCGCCGCACAGCTGGCACAGCCGGCCAGGAAGCCCCGCCGGGTCGGCCGCGTACTGGCCCAGCTGCTGGGGGGGATCCGATCCGTCATGTCCACTCCTCGCCGTCCGTGGATAATAGCCGATCGATGGCCACCCACCGCCCCGTCCCCGTGCTGCTCTCCGCCGTCCTCGGACCGCTGCTCGGGCTGGCCTGCGCCCACACCGGCTGCGGCCCCTGCAAGGGATCGGACCCCGCGCCCGCTCCCCGGTTAACGGGAACCGGCGAGGTCGCTGGCACGGTGGAGGCGGGGGGAGTGGCGCCCGAGGGGGCTGGGCCCTGGATCCTGGGCGTGGCCCTCTTCGACGAGGAGGCGCTCGACCCGGTTACCCTCCAGGCCCTGGACGATCCCGAACTGTGGACGACGCTGCCGCTGGAGCGGCTCCCGGGCCCCTTCCACGTGGATATCGGCGCCCATTTCCACGGCTGGCTGGTGGTGGTCCTCGACGAGGACGGCAGCGGCATGCACGGCACGCCGATGGCCGGCGACCTGGTGGGCATTCATCCCACGCTGGTCGAGACTCCGGCCGTAGGGCTGACCGTCTACCTGCAGGATGTCTGGGAGCGCTGATCGCCCCGCCGCCGCCCTCCCCGCCCTCGTCGTCGTCGCGTGGAACAGGCCGCACCTCCATCGAGATCTCCAGGGCGTCCAGGTCCGAATCATGGATCGGGCAGCGCATGGTCCTCCCTTCGCACCCGCCGGGCAGGGAGATACGCAGGGTTCGTGCCAGCAGCCGCGCGCGCTGGATTCCGGATTGGCAGGAGCGGCTCCACCGCGCGGTTCTCGGGAGTTCTGGAGGGGACCGACCCGTGCGTATCGACCGCGGCGGGGTCCGGATTCCGGACGGGGAGACCGGATTCCGGACGGTCGCTACTTTTGCTTGCCGTCGCCCTGGAGCCGCACGTCACCCACGGGCTGGCCGTTGCGCTCCTGGACCACGATCTTGCTGTGGAGCTCCGGGTAGACCCGGTTGACGAAGTCCAGATAGAGCCGCTGGCGGGAGACCCGGCGCGCCTTGCTGTATTCGGTCAGCGTGGCCAGGAACCGATCGGCCTCGCCCTCGGCGTGGGCCACCTGCTTCTGCCGGTAGCCGCGGGCTTCGGAGAGCTGCTTGGAGGCCTCTCCCTGGGCCTTGGGCAGCTGGGAGTTGCGGTACGACTCGGCCTCGCTCACCGAGGTGCGCGCGTCCTGCTGGGCGTTGACCACGTCGTCGAAGGACTTCTGCACCTTGGGTGGCGGGGAGACGTCGGCCAACTCCACGGAGGCCACGGCCAGACCGCTGCCCATGAGGTCCAGCTCGCTGGCCAGGCGCCGCCGGATCGCCTCGGCGATGGTGGCCTTGCCGCCGGTCAACACGTCCTCGACGCTCATGCCGGCCACCGCGTGCAGGGCGGCCGAGCTGGCGAGGTGACGCAGCAGCTCCCGGTGGCCCTGGCTGCGATACAGGTACTCCACCGGATCGGCGACCACGTACTGGACCGTGAAGCTCAGGTGCACCAGGTTGTTGTCGCCGGTCAGCGCGTAGGACTTCAGGCCCGTGCGCTTGTAGTGGTCGCCGGAGGCCGTGTCGGTGGACAGGCTCGCGGACAGGTCGTCGACCACGATCCGCTCGACCGTCTTGACCGGCACCCGGTCGATGCTGCCGATGGGCCACGGCAGCGTGTAGTGCATGCCCGGCTTCAGGTCGGCGCGCACCGCCGCGCCGAACCGCAGCTGGACGCCGATCTCGTTGGGCTTGATCGTGCGAATCCCCGACAGGGCATAGGCCACCAGCGCCAGGACCGCCGCGATCTGCAGCAGTCGGCCCAGGTGACGCAGGCTCGAGCGCGCTTCGGACCGGACTAGGTCCTCACCGCCGTCGGGGATGCCCTCGGCCACTACTGCCCCTCCATCGATTCCAGGTAGCGGAACAGATCCGAGTCGGTGGACAGCACCACGGTCGAATTCTCGTCCAGCACCTTCTCGTAGGTCTCCAGCGACTTGAGGAACAGGAAGAACTCCTGGTCCTTTCCGTAGGCCTCGCCGTAGATCCGCATGGCCTCGCTGTCGCCCTCGCCCTTGATGGTCTCGGCCTCCTTGTAGGCGTTGGCCAGGATCTCGGCGACCTCGCGGTCGGTCTCGGCTTCGATGCCTGTGGCCAGCTCCTTGCCCTCGGCCCGGTGGCGGCTGGCCTCCTTCTCACGCTCGGCCTTCATCCGGTCGAACACCGCCTTGGAGACGATGGGCGGATAGCCGAAGCGCCGCACACCCACCCGCACCAGCTCGATGCCGAACACCTGGTCGGCGCGCGAGGCCGCGTTGTCGTGGATCTGCTGCTCGATCTGGCTGATCTTGACCTGCTCGGCGTCGGTGTTGATCACGTCGGCGAGCTCGAACAGCCCGAGCACCGTGCCCATCTCGGCGTTGATCAGGTCGCCGAGCTTGAGTTCCGCGTTGGTGGCGTCCCCGAGGGACTGGTAGTACCGCAGTGGATCGGACACCCGCCAGGCCACGTAGCAGGTGACCACCACCGGGTTGCGATCCCCCAACATCAGCTGGATCACCTGGGTCTCGAAGACGTTGAGTCGCTGATCGATACGGATCACCTGATGGACACCCAACGGCGCCTTGAGGTGGATGCCAGCGTCCTCGACGATGCGCTTCGGGTTGCCGAACTGGGACACGATCGCCACTTCCCGCTCGGGGACCGTGAACACGGCGCCGTAGCCGATGGCCAGCACGGCCACCACCACCGCCGGGATCGTCAATCTGCGCATCCTCGTCACCTCCCTCCCCGCTTCCGCTTCGGGGGCTGGGACACGGTCTGGTCGAGCCAGATGTCCGGCTGCCCGCAAGACGGGCAGATCAGCACCTTGCGGCGGCCGGTGAGCGCCCGCGACATGGCGTCCAGGTACATGCGGTCGCGGGTCACCGCCCGATTGCTGCGGTAGGCCTCTTCACGCGCCCGGAAGCGCGCGGCGTCGCCCTCGCTACGCGTCTTGTTCTCGGCCACGTAGGCCTGAGCCTGCGCCACCTGGCGGACCCCTTCGGCGCGGGCCTCGGGGATCGTCTTGTTGCGGTAGCCCTCCGCCATCGATACGAAGGTCTCCCGGTCCTGCATCGCCGCCACCACGCCCTCGAACGAGCGCGCCACGTCCCGGGGCGGGTGGATGTCCTTGAGCACCACGTCTACCACCTCGATGCCAACCCCGAGATCGTCCAACGACGCCTGGATCGAGCGGGTCATCTCCTGGTCCAGTTCGGCGCGCCGCTCCAGGGCGATTCTGTAGAAGTCGGTGCCGGCGAAGCGGCGGGTGATCTCGGTCACCGCGACGTTCTCGAGCAGTCGCTCGGGCTCGGCCGCTCCGTATCGGTAGGCGTGCACGTCCGCCACCCGCCAGTGGATCACCAGGTAGGGGAAGATGAAGTTGTTGTCGCCCGACACGAAGGTGTCGTCGGTCCCGTGCTGTCGGGTCCAGATCATCGGCACCGAGGCGTCCCGGGTGCGGTTGCCCACCGGCAGGTGGCGGATGCGGCGCGAGGGGACGCGGTGGACCCGGTCGACGGGCCACGGCAGCTTCAGATGCAGGCCCGGTTCAACCGCGCCGCCGCCGTCCGGGACTCGCCCGAACCGCTCGACGACCGCCTGCTCCTGGGGACGCACCGTGTACAACGCGGTGGACGCATACCCGAGGAGGAACAGCACCAACGCGAGTCGCGGCGCCGCCTGCAACAGACGACCGGCCGCCTGGGAGAACGCCCCGCCCTGCGCGAGGCGCGCGTATGCCCGCCGATACGCCCTGACCAGCGACCGCGGGTCGGCCAGCGCTCCGACGACATCGGCGGTGTGGATCCGCAGCACGTAGCGGCTCTCGCCCCGGGCCACACCCAGGAGCAAATTGACCAGCGTCTCGGCGGCGAACGAGAGGATGATCAGCCCCAGCAGCCCGGCCACCGGCCGGTCCACGTCCGTGCCGAAGTAGTAGGCGATCAGCGAGCAGCCCGTCAGGAAGGTCGCGACCGCATCCGCCCGGGCGTGTAACCCGTCGGCGACCAGCGCAGGCGACCCCTCGGCGCTCCCCACCCCCAGCTCGAACCGCGAGACGGCGTAGGACGCGAGGGAGAACAGCAGGAACGCGATACCCGCCACCAGCGGCCGCTCGACCACGCTGGCCTCGGCGCCGATGACCTTGCGCAGGATGGTGACCCCGATCACCGCGAGGACCAGCCCGATGGCCAGCGCTGCCTTCTGCTCGGGCTGCAGGCGCCACAGGCCCCGGAGGCCGGTGACGAAGGGGCGGAAGAGCCACGCGAGGATCCGTCGGATCGTTCCGCGAGAGGCCGCTTTGCCACTGCCCACGGGATGCTTGCTCGCCGTGTCTACGGACTCGGACTCGGTCTCGGTCTCGGACCCGGACTCGGACCTCGCCTCCGTCGACGCCTGGCGCCTCACCGACAGCAAGGCCACGGCCGAGGTCGCGATGTCCCCGAACGAGTGCCATGCCTCGGCCAGGATCGCCAGGCTCCCGGTGAAAGCGAACGCCAGGAACTTCAACACCGTCAGCACGGTGTTGAGCACCAGCGTCACCAGCGCCGTTCGCGTTCGGATCCGCACGCTTCCCCGGTGTCCTCTCCCCAGGTCGGGCGCCATCGTACCACCATCTCGAGAGGTGTGAGGGTGTTGCTCCCCTCCCTACTCTCGATCCGCGCGCAGCAAGGGCATGTGCGACCGGGGCGGGGTGTTTGCTAGCCGTGAACTGGCGTCCGCCGACCCCGGGGATAAGAATGGACCACCGAGGTGCCGACATGAACGAGCCCACGACATCCGCCCTTTCCCGCTCGGGCCCCGGGGCCCTGGCCGGGCTGATCGCCGTCGCACTGCTGGCCGGCGTCGCACCGGCCCGCGCCGGTACGCTGCGCGCCCCCGACGGCAGCGCGATCCAGGGCTTTGCCGCCGATCCGGCCCATACCGGCGTGGTCGACGGACGACTGGGCAACCGCCCGCGGGTTCTCTGGCTGACGGACGTGGGAGTCCAAGGCTACTACAACAACCCGTTGGTGGTCGGGAACCTGCTGGTGGTGTCGTCCTACGGGGATGTCTGGAACACCCCGGACGCCCGGGACGGGGTCTACGTGTTGCGCCGCACCGACGGTGTCGTCGTCCACCACCTGCGCACCGGGGCCGACGCCAACGGCGTGTCCTGTGACGGCCAGCGGATCTACGCCGTCACCGACGACGGCGGGGTGCAGGCCTGGGAGCTGGCGACGGGCCGGACCCTGTGGGCTGCCAACCCCTTCGCCCGCGCCGGGACCCCCGTGGAGCGGCTGTCACCCGCCCAGGCCTTCGCCGAGGGATACGACGAGGGCTACCGGATCGGTTACGCCGAGGCGCTGGCGTCGATGGGGTACCTGTCCGACGATCCGAGCGTGGAATCCCGGCTCTACGGCGCTCCGCTGATCCTGGCCGAGGGGCTGTTGGTGGCCGGGGCCGGTGGGGTCGTGGCGCTGCTGGATCCCTCGTCGGGGCAGATCCTGCGACGGATGGACGGCAGCGGCCGGGTGCGCAACCACTCGGCGGGCGAGGGATTTGTGGCCTTCGGCAACACCAGCCAGGAGGTCCAGGTGTTCGACAGCGCCGGTCGCGAGCTGTACCGCTGGTGCGCCGAAGGCGAGGCCGCCTGTGGGGGCAGTAGCCCCTACCCGGGTGCCTGGATGTACGCCGCGCCCGCCATTCACAAGGGCCGGATCGCGGTGGCCGGCAGCTACTACACATCCCAGCAGTTTGCGCTGATCGACGCGGCCAGCGGCCGCACCTTGTGGTCCTTCGGCAGCCCGTCGGAGGCCTCCACCTACTTCGGCGGGGCCAAGGCCAGCCCCGCGCTGACCGACACCATGGTGCTGTTCGCCGACACCACCGGGCACCTGGTCGCCCACGCGGTGGCGTCGGGCCAGCGCCGCTGGTCGGTGGACGACCACGGTGGTTCCTGGAGCTCGCCGATGGTCGTGGGAGACAAGGTGGTCTGGGCGACCGAGAGCGGGAAGATCCTGATCCTGGCGCTGGGCACGGGCAAGGAGGTGGCCCGGGTCGACCTCTCCGACCGCTTCTTCGCGACACCGGCCATCGCCGACGGGGTGATCTACGTGGGCGGGGACTCCGGGCAGCTCTACGCCATCGACACGGGGTTCCGTCGTTAGCCCGCCGTCTGGACCCGGTTCCGTCCCGCGTCCTTGGCCTCGTACAGCGCCGCGTCGGCGGCACCCAGCAGCCCGGTCACGTCGTCGGCGACGTCGGGGAAGGCGGCCACGCCCAGGCTCAATGTGATGCGGATCGGTGGGCCGCCGTCCGCAGGGGGGAACTCGAATCCCTCCACCGCTTCCCGGATCTTCTCCGCCGCCCGCACGGCGCCGTCGCACGTCTGTTCGGGAAGGATCAGGGCGATCTCCTCGCCACCGAAGCGCCCGACCACGTCCGAGGACCGCACCAGGTCGCGGATCAACGCGGCCAGATCGCGCAACACCCGATCGCCCGACAGGTGCCCTCGCTCATCGTTGACCCGCTTGAAGTGGTCCAGATCCGCCATCAGCACCGCCAGCGGCTTGCCGTAGCGCCGGGCCCTGTCCACCTCCTCGCCCAGGCGGTCGAGGAAGTGGCGCTTGAGGTACAGGTCCGTCAGATCGTCGCGAATCGCCTGCTCGTACAACCGGGCGTTCTCCAGGGCTATCCCCAGGTGCCGCGCCAGATCCTCGACGAGCTGCCGGTCCGGCGCCCCGAGGTCCTCCCCGAGGTTCAACCGCACCAGCCCCAGCTGCCGGCCGCCCCCGGTGATCGGCGCGACCGCCGGGTCGTCCTGATCGGGATCGCCCAGCTCCCGACGAACACGCGCGATCAGCTGCTCTTCGTCCACGGGTGTGCCGAGCCCCAGCTCGGTCACCAGGACCGATCGCTGGACCACCCGCTGCCCGTCGTGTTCGAACACGTCCAGCGCACCCTTGCGCGGATCGAGCGCCCACAGATCGACGGAAGTGGCACCGATACGCGCGGCCCCCGTCTTGAGCAACCGCGGAACCACCAGCTCCTTCTCGAGGGTGGCCGTCAGCTCCGCCAGATCCTCCCGCAGGGCCTGCAGCTCACAGGATCTGCGGCCGAGCTCGGAGAGCTGTTCCGAGGCGGATGTCGCCATGTCATCGAAGACGCGGGCCAGATCTCCGATCTCGTCGGCCCGCTCCAGATCCATCGGGACGGAGGTCTCCCCGTCGGCCAGCCGCTCAGCCCCCCGCGCCACCTCGCCGACCGGAGTGACAAAACGCTCGGCCAACAGAAACACGCCCACCGTGGCCAGGGCCGCGGCCAGCAGGCCGAGCACCCCGATCTGCCGGCGTAGGCCCTCCGCGGACAGCCGCGCCTGGTCTTCGGCCAGGCGGCGAAGTTCCCGACCGACCGCAGGATCGTCCAGCCCGTGTTCGGGATCGAGCTGGGTCTGGGTGACGATCTCGCCGAAGAGCTGGGCGTTGGCCGCAAACCGCTGGGTCGCCCAGCGGTCCACATTCCACAGGATCACGATCACGAGGACCACCACACAAGAGACCGACAGCAACAGGAATCGAAAGCGCAGTGACAAGGTGGTCCCTCATCCGGAGACGGAAACCCCGGCCAACCGAGCCTACGGGCGGCGACGCTCGGCGGTCAAGGCGACCCCCGGAACCTCCGTTCCACGCTTGCTACCAGCCCACCTTCCGGCTAGGACTGCCAGGTGCCGAAGCGACATCGCCAGCCGGATCGCGGGGGTTCCCCACCGCTGCCCACCACCTCGGCGGAGGCCCGCCGGCGGGGCTGGGACGAGCTGGACGTGGTGCTGGTGTCGGGGGATGCCTACGTCGACCACCCGGCCTTCGCCGCCGGCATCCTGGGACGGGTCCTGGAGGCCGAGGGATTCAGGGTCGGTGTCCTGTCGCAGCCGGACTGGCGGTCGGCCGAGCCGTTCCGCGCCCTCGGGCGGCCACGGCTGTTCTTCGGCGTCGGCGCAGGCAACGTGGACTCGATGCTCGCCCACTACACACCCCGGCGCCGCAAACGAAGTGACGATCCTTACGCGCCCGGGGGCAAGGCCGGTCGGCGGCCCGACCGGGCCACCGCGGTCTACGCCCAGCGCTGCCGGGAGGCCTTCCCCGGGGTATCGGTGATCACCGGCGGCATCGAAGCCTCCCTCCGGCGTGTCGCCCACTGGGACCACTGGAGCCGCACGGTTCGCCCGTCGATCCTGGCTTCCAGCAAGGCCGACCTGCTGGTCTTCGGCATGGGCGAGCGGACCATCGTCCGCATCGCCCGGACCCTGGCCGACGGCGCGACCACGGCCGATCTGCGCGATCTCGCCGGCACGGCCCACCTGCTGGGCAAGCGCGAAGCGCGGATCCCCGACGGGGAGATCGAGCTGCCGTCCTTCGAGGACTGCGCGGCGGAGCCGGCCCTCATCGGCGAGGTGACCCGGCTGGTAGCCCGCGAGGGCTCGGCCGCAACCGGTCGCCCGCTGGTCCAGTGGCACGGGGAGCGGCTGCTGGTGGTCCGCCCACCCGCCGCGCCGCCGACCACCGACGAGCTCGACCGCTGGCACGACCTGCCCTTCACCCGTCGCGAACACGCCTCGCTGGGCGGGTCCGTGCCGGCCCTGGAGACCGTCCGCTGGTCGGTGATCACCCACAGGGGTTGCTTCGGCGGCTGCAGCTTCTGTTCGCTGGCCGAACACCAGGGGCGAGCGGTGGTCGGGCGCAGTCCGGCCAGCGTCACCCGTGAGGTGGCGTCGCTCGCCCGGGACCCGCGCTTCCCGGGCACCCTGGCCGACCTGGGCGGACCCTCGGCCAACATGTACGGCCTCGGTTGCGCGGATCCCGAGCAAGAGGCTCGATGCCGGCGGCGCAGTTGCCTGTGGCCCCGACCCTGCAAGCTGCTGCGCACCGACCCGGGTCCGTGGCTCGATCTGCTGGCGCGCGCGCGCAAGGTCCGTGGAGTCCGCCAGGTGCGGGTCGCCAGCGGCGTCCGAATGGACCTGCTGCTGGCCCATCCCGAATCCCTCGACGTACTGGCCCGGGATCACGTCGGCGGACAACTCAAGGTCGCTCCGGAGCACGATCGCAAGGGGCCCCTGGCCGCGATGCGCAAGCCGGAGCACGGCCTGCTGCGGCGCTTCGCACGCGCCTTCGAGCGCTCGTCCCGCAAGGCGAACAAACGCCAGTACCTGGTTCCCTATCTGATCGCGGGCCATCCCGGGACCAGCAACCGGGACATGGCCGAGCTGGCGCGTACCCTCGCAGCGCTGGGACTGCGGCCGCGCCAGGTCCAGGACTTCACGCCCACACCGATGACGCTCTCGACGGCCCAGCACGTGGCGGACCGGGATCCCCTCGGCCGCGAACCCACGCCGGCCGTCCGCGGCGATCGCGCCCGGGACGACCAGCACGCCATCCTCCAGTGGTTCCTGCCCCAGCACCGCCGCCGCGGCGAGCGACTGCTTCGGGAGCTCGGGTTCGCGGACGTGATCGACGGGAACTAGTTCTGGGTGATCAGGTAGGAGACCCAGCGCTGGTAGGCCTGCTCGCCCGGTTCATCGTCGAAACGGATGATCTGCAACCCGACGCCCTTGCCCTTGGCCGCGCGGCTGTCGGCGCCGTGCGTCCAGCGGACCTCGCCGTGCATGCCGACCAGGCAGACGCCGTCGGCCTCGGGCACCGGGAAGCTCACGCGCATCACGTCGCCGAGCCGTGGTAGCGCCTCGGACGGGAGCACCGCCAGGAACATCCCCTGGCGGCTGAAGTCCTGGGCCGTGCCGCTTTTCTCCCCGCCCGTGCCGAAGTAGGTGACCGGGATCTCGGACAGGACCCGGTCCTCCCGGTCGACCGCATCGTGCTTCTTGACCTCCCCGCCGCTCCAGGGTGTCCACGCGGACTCCCGCCGCGGCAGCCGGGCGGCCTCGTCGCTGGGCAGCGCCGGATCGACCGGCGGTAGCAGTGCCTCCGGATCGATGGCCATCGGCGGCTCATCCTCCGCGGAGATCGACGGACCGATCGACACGCTGGCTTCGATGTCATCCACAGACAACGACTGGTGGACCGGGGGCTCGGGAGCGGATAGCAGGACGATCTCCTCGGACGGCTCGGCGACCGAGGATTCGACCGACTCCGCAGCCGCCTTGCTGGCCACCGCGGGCTCGAAGGGGTTGCCGGGGCCGGCCGGGGCCATCGCCCGGTCGAAGCTCTGCTGCGGTTCGACGCTGTCCAGCTCCTCGAGGAACTCCACGTGGAACGCCGGCTTCCAGCCGAACTGGCGCCCCTCTTCACGGATGCGCACGATCCGCACCGGCACCCGGATCCGCGCCCCATCGGTGGGACGGTTCATCTCGAGCAGGGTCTGCGCTCCCGCCGCCAGCGGCGCCTCCCCGGTCAACTGGGCCCGGCCGCGGCCGATGCGGGTGACGGTCATCCGGTGGAACTGGTTGTTCCCCACCAGGCTCGCGGGGAAACAGCACGGGCTCATCTCGGAGGAATTGTGCACGAGGGCCCTCCAGCTCTGCGGGGGAGGCAACAGAGTACCACGCGGACGCAGATTCACGCCCGGTCGTGGCGGGGCGCCTCGAGCAGGACCGTGGAATGGGATCTGACCCGGTAGGCATCCGGGGACTCCAGGGGCTCGCCACCGGGAGAGACATCGTCGGGCGACGCCAGCGCGGTGTCGACCAACCGGCGCCAGGCGCCACCCTCGGGCGCGGGGGGCAGATGGAAGTCGACCGGGCCATCGCCCGCGTGGGCGATCCACAGCAGGGGGCCGTGTTCGTCGACGCCCGCGAGCCAGCAGCCGATGGTGTGGGCGCCGGCCGCGTGCCAGTCGGGGTCCCCGCCCTCGGGTCCGAACCAGAGCACTTCCGGGGCATCGGGGGATTCGACCACCCCCGCGAGGAAGACCCCGCGTCGGAGGGACGGCCGGCGACGGCGCAAGGCGATCAGCTCCCGGCAGAACCGGATCAGGCCCGCGTTGCGCTCCGCCAGCGTCCAGTCCAGCCAGGATGTCTCGTCGTCGTGGCAATAGGCGTTGTTGTTGCCCCGTTGGCTGCGGCCCAGCTCGTCACCCGCCAGCAACATGGGCACGCCCTGGGAGAGCAGCAGCGTGGCCAGCAGGTTGCGGGCCTGGCGGCGGCGGAGAGCGGCGATCGCCGGATCGTCGGTCGGCCCCTCGGCGCCGTGATTGTCACCGAACTCCTCGCTGGCGCCGTCGGCGTTGTCCTCGCCGTTGTCCTCGTTGTGCTTGTGGGCGTAACTGAGGAGGTCGACCAGGGTGACTCCGTCGTGGCTGGTGACGAAGTTGATGCTGTGGCAGGGGTTGCGGCCGCTGACCTGGTACAGGTCGGAGCTGCCGCAGATCCGGGTCGCGAAGGAGCCCAGCAGGCCCTCGTCGCCGCGCCAGAAGCGACGCACGTCGTCCCGGTAGCGGCCGTTCCACTCCGACCAGCGGGTCCCCGGAAAGCTGCCCACCTGGTAGGCGCCGGCCGCGTCCCAGGCCTCGGCGATCAGCTTGGTGTCGCGCAGCAACGGATCCTCGGTGATCAGCTCGATCAGGGGCGGATTGTCCAGCAGCTTGCCGTCCGGATCGCGCCCCAGGATCGACGCCAGATCGAACCGAAAGCCGTCCACGTGCATCTCGGTCACCCAGTGGTGCAGGCAGTCGCGGATCAGCCCGCGGACCACCGGGTGGTTGCAGTTGACCGTGTTGCCGCAGCCAGAGAGGTTGCGGAAGCTGGCGCCCTCATCGGCGAGCATGTAGTACACGCGATTGTCCAGGCCACGGAGGGAGATCGTGGGCCCCCGCTCGTCCCCCTCGGCGGTGTGGTTGAACACCACGTCGAGGATCACCTCGATGCCGGCCCGATGCAGGGCCTTGACCATGCCCTTGAACGCGTCCACCTGGCCCCCGCGCGCGCCCTGCTCGCTGTAGCGCACCTCGGGGGCGAAGAACGCCAGCGGACTGTAGCCCCAGTAGTTCTGGAGCGGACGGCCGGTGCGTGGGTGGATCCGGGTGTTCTCGTGCTCGTCGAACTCCTGGACCGGCAGCAGCTCGACCGCGGTCACACCCAGCGAGCGCAGGTAGGGGATACGTTCCACCAGCCCGCGATAGGTACCCGGGTGGTCGACGCCAGCGCTGTCGTGCCGCGTGAAACCGCGGACGTGAAGCTCGTAGATCACCGAGTCAGACAGGGGCGTTCGAAGGGGACGGTCCCCCTCCCAGTCGAAGCTGGAGTCGACGACCACCGACTTGGGCATCGACGACCACAACGCCGTCCGCTGCGCGCCGGTCATTCGCCCGGGGGGCAGGGCACCCGGGCGGAATGCGGGGTCGGCCCAGGCCGAACCGTCGGTCACCGCGCGGGCGTAGGGGTCGACCAGCAACAGATCGGGGTCGTAGTAGTGCCCCGCCTGCGGTTCGTGGGGCCCTTCGGCCCGGTACCCGTACAGCTGCCGGGCGCCGATCCCGTGGACAACAACGGTCCAGATATCGCCAACCCTGTGAAGCAGCGGATCCAGCGGGATCTCCTGGCTCGGCACACCGTCGCGGGGTTCTTCGAAGAGCACCAGGTACAGGCGCTCGGCGTGGCGCGAGAAGACCGAGAACCGCACCCCATCGGCGCGCAAGGTGGCGCCCAGGGGCAGCGGGACGCCGTGCTCGAACCGCAGCTTGCTCAACGGATGGCTTCCAGGACGGTACCCTCGGGGAGGCCGCCCGCGACCCGCGCGATGGGGTGCAGGCGCCAGTCGGGATCGGCGTGCTCGGTCCGCCGGTAGAAGAACTCCAGCCGCGCCCAGGGATCACCCGCGAAGGTCTCGTCCTCGGTGATCCGCTGTTCGAACTCCTGCCGCAGGGCGGGGTCGTCGGCGAGCATCTGCTGGGCCATCGGTTCCATCACGTAGCGCTCGAAGTACTCCTTGCGCTCCAGGGCGCTGGACAGGAAACCCCAGGCGAAGAACGAGTCCGGGGCGACGGGCTCCAGCAGGTGGACCGCCACCCGCGCCAGAGGCTGATCGAGGGGGAGCCAAAACGTACCCGCCGGGAACCGCCGGGCCGCGTGCTCCTCCATCGTCCATTCCGTCAGGTCCACCCGATGCCGGCCCTGGTAGGACTCCTCGGCCACCTGGACCTGATCGAGCCGAACCATCTCCACGTCCACGTCGACCGCCTCGCCGAGCCGCTCGAGCCTCAGGCCATGGCACTCCAGACGGCGGACCAACTCCCCGTACTGGGATGGGATCAGGTACCCCCTGGGCGGAGCCAGCCCGACCTCCACCTCGACCTGGTCGCGCAGGGGCGCCTCGATGTCCAGCGGCTCGCTGCTGTAGACCACGTAGGGCTCGCCTCCGACCTCGCCGTCGACCACCTCGAACGCGTAGCTGCGGAACACGAAGGGCCTCGGCTCGTCGCCCCGGACCAGCCGGAGCGGGATCTTGGGCCGGTCGCCGTCCGCCGCCATCCCCTCGACCACGCGCCGGTCTGCGGCCGCGCAAGCGCCGACCAGGGCGCCGGGGTCCATCGCCAGCTCGGCCAGCACGAACTCCACGTAGTCGTGCACCGAGCGTACGCGCGTCTCGTAGGGTTTGAGGGAGTGGGCCTCCACCAGGATGGACGCCCGCCCGCGGAGCGCCATGTACGACGTGGAGAACCTCGGCGCCGTGAATCCACCGCGGAATCCGTCCTGGGGCGCCTTGCGATCGATGCCGAACACATAGGGCGCCACCGGCCGGCCCGCGGCCTCCATTCGTTCGGCCACCCGCTGAGCCAGGGCAGTGGACCAGGCACCCACGCCCTCGTCGGCCAGGGGACCCTGACTCACCGAGTAGCTGACCTCGATCCGATGGTCGGCGCCGTCGGTGGTGTGCAGGTCCATGAGCAGGTGGGGATCCCAGCGGGCGACCACCGATCCCACCAGGGCCCGGGCCTCCTCGGAATCCAGCTTCATGTAGTCCCGGTTCAGATCCTGGCCCCGGGCGGTGGTGCGGAAGCCCATCCCGCGGATCGGCCCATCCTGGTTGATGCGGCTTTGCCCCATCCGCTCGTGGCCGTCGACGTTGTAGATCGGAACGACCAGCAGGATCAGGTGGTCGAGGATCTCGGGATGTCGTCCCTCGATCAGGAGTTCACGCAGCAGGATCAGCGTGGCGTCCTTGCCCGAGATCTCGCCCGAGTGGATGCCGCACTGGAGCAGGACAAGCGGCTTGCCCGTGGCCCGGGCCAGCTCTGGCTCGAAGGCCTGCTCGGTCGACACCACGACCAGCGGCAGCGGGCGCCCCTGTCCGGAATGGCCAAATTCCTGGAGGTCCACCGCCGGAGACGACTCCGCCAGCCGGTCGAGCCAGGCCAGGGTCTCGTCGTAGGATGGAGTGGCCTCGAAACCGCTCTCCTCCGCGACCGTGACCCACTCCGCCCCGCCGCCCTGACCGGCGGTCTTGGCCGCCACTGGCGGGGCGGCGGCCGCCATGATCGCGGGCAGGAACACGAGGACGACGAGGCGCGTGATCACGAGACGCATGGGACTCCTCGCAGCGGCCGCGGAGGCGGCCCAGTGCGGATGTCGGACAGGCTGATCCGACAGGGATCAGGCGTCGCCGCCGGATCCTACCACCAGAGGATCCGGGGCGGCGGGGGGGCCAGGCAGCGGCGTCCCATCGCGGCCGAGGAAGGAGCAGACCGCGTCGTCCAGGTCGTCCAGGTCGATCTCGGTGCACACGCAGGGTCCGGCCGGCCGCCGGTTGGGCAGGGCAAAGACCGGGATCACCGCCGACACCTCCTCGATGCCCGACAGCAGGTCCCGCTCGCAGGCCACCGCGATCACCGCCCGGGGCCGGCGCTCCCGGATCACACGCCGGGCCTCGCCGCCGCCGGGCACGATCGCCAGATGGCAGCCATAGGTGCGCGCCATGTCCTGGGCGCCGCGGCGGATGGGCTTGTCCAGGCAGCGGGGGAGCAAGATCACCAGCTCCGACGTGTCCACCTCGCGTCCCGCCAGCTGCACCAGGGTGTTGTGCAGCTTGAGGAAGGCGTTGGTCAGCCGGTCGGGCGAGGAACCGGTCAGCCTGCCGATCCGCAGGGTCCAGGGCAGCAATCCCTTGAGCAGGACCAGTAGCTCGGGCCGCGACAGACCCCGTCCCCCCCGTCCGGTGGCGAGCCACGTGAGCCGCGCCCACCAGACCAGCGCGCTGATCGCCAGCGCGGTCAGAAGCGCCGCCATCAGGTCGGGGAGCCACATCCAGGCCTGGGCCAACCGTGGCTCGACGAGGAACCAGATGATGGCCAGAGCGGCCGCCCCGGTGCCAAGCGCCAGCAGCGCGGGCCACAGGAAGACCACCAGGGGCGCGTCCTGGGACGGCTGGGACTCTGACTCTCCGTCCCAGTCGCTCCAGGCGTCGCCGAGGCGTCGGCGGGGCTGGGTGGAGTCGGTGGCGGCCATCGCTCCTCCGGTGGTCGAAAGCGAACCGGGCTGATGGTACTCTGGTGAAAGTGGACAGCAAAGATATTTTCTGAAAATACTGAAAGTTGTGAAAGGGCGTGGCCACGGTATCATCGCGGCCCGCGCGACCGAGAATTAGCAACGCCTCCCCCATCGAGATCGACGGCGGCCGGACCGACGGTCCGGATGCCCTGGCCCGGGAAAGCGCCAGCGCCATGGGCCGGTTCTTCGAGGGGTTCGGCTTTCGCCGGCACCTCGGGCGGACCTGGATGACGCTCTACCTCTCGGACGAACCGATGACCCAGTCCCACCTGCAGACGGAGCTCGGCCTATCCGCGGGTATGGTCTCGACCCTGCTCAAGGAGCTGGTCTCCTGGGGAGCCGTCCGGACCCGCACCCTGCCCGCGTCCCGGCAGACCTGGTACGAGTCCGAGACCGATCTGCTCGCGTACGTCTCCCGCATCCTCGACCGCCGCGACCTGCCCCACGTCCAGGAGCTCGACCGGGTGGTCCACCGGGTGATCACGGAGCTCGAGGCGGACGACTCCCGCGCCGCCCGCCGCCTGCGCCGCAAGCTGGAGCCCATCCGCCAGCTGGCCCGCCTCTACGAGTCGATGGCGAGCCTCATCATTCGCCTGGCGTCCGGCCCGGCTGGTTCGATCCGCAGGGGGATCCAGCTGGTTCGCGGTCTGCGAGTGGAGGCATAAAAAATGGCCGGCCCCGCGTGATGCGGAGCCGGCCAGGCTTCAGCAAGCCGCTGTCGGTCTAGAAGTAGTTCAGGATCGACCAGCCATCCATCGCCGCCAGCAGGGGCGCGATGACCAGGGCGACCACGGACATCAGCTTGATCAGGATGTTCAGGCTGGGACCCGCGGTGTCCTTGAAGGGATCGCCGACGGTGTCGCCGGTGACCGCGGCCTTGTGGGCGTCGGAGCCCTTGCCGCCATGGTGGCCTTCCTCGATGTACTTCTTGGCGTTGTCCCACGAGCCGCCCGCGTTGGCCATGAAGATGGCCAGGCAGACGCCGGAGACGGTCACGCCGGCCAGCAGGCCGCCCAGCATGTGGGGACCGAACAGGAAGCCGACGACGGGCGGCACGAGCAACGCGAGCATTCCAGGAGCGATCATCTCCCTGATGGCCGCCGCGGTGGAGATGTCGACGCACTTGGCGTACTCGGCCGGGGCCTTGCCTTCCATCAGCCCCTCGATCTCGCGGAACTGACGGCGGACCTCCTCGATCATCGCGCCAGCGGCGCGTCCCACGGCCGACATGGCCATGGAGCTGAACAGGAAGGGCAGCATCGCGCCGACCAGCAGCCCGGCGACCACGTTGGGCTCGAGCAAGTTGATCTCGGTGATGCCGACCTGGGTCCGGAAAGCGGAGAACAGGGCCAGCGCGGTGAGCGCGGCCGAGCCGATGGCGAAGCCCTTGCCGATGGCGGCGGTGGTGTTCCCGACGGCGTCCAACTTGTCGGTGCGGCCGCGGACCTCGGGGGGCAGCTGGGACATCTCGGCGATGCCGCCGGCGTTGTCCGCGATGGGACCGTAGGCGTCCACCGCGAGCTGGATGCCGGTGGTGGAGAGCATACCCAGGGCGGCGATGGCGATGCCGTACAGACCGGCGAACTCGTAGGCCACGATGATGCCGACCGCGATGAGCAGCAGCGGCCACATGGTGGACCTCATGCCGTTGGCCAGGCCGGCGATGATGTTGGTCGCCGAGCCGGTCTCGGACTGCTTGGCGATCAGCAGCACGGGGGCCTTGTCCAGGGAGCAGTAGTACTCGGTGAGCACGCCCACCGCGACGCCGACGCCCAGGCCGGCGATGGTGGCGACGAACACGCCCCACCAGTGGTAGGTCTCGCCGTTGAAGGTCCACTCGCCGGGCAGCGCCCACCAGCACAGAGCGCCAGCGACCAGGACCATGGCGCCAGCGGCGCCGAAGGTGCCCATGTCCAACGCGTGCTGGGGATTGCCACCCTCCTTGGTGCGCACGAAGAAGGTGAAGACGATCGAAACGACGATGCCTGCACCGGCGATCAACAGGGGCAGGACCACCGCGGCGCCCTCGCCCAGCACGGCGCCCTTCATACCCGCGTGCATGGCCCAGCCGAGGACCATCGAACCGATGATCGAGCCGACGAAGGACTCGAACAGGTCGGCGCCCATGCCGGCCACGTCACCCACGTTGTCGCCCACGTTGTCGGCGATGGTGGCGGGGTTGCGCGGATCGTCCTCGGGGATGCCGGCCTCGACCTTGCCGACCAGGTCGGCACCCACGTCGGCGGCCTTGGTGTAGATGCCGCCGCCCACGCGGGCGAACAGCGCGATGGAGGACGCGCCCAGGGAGAACCCGGTCAGCACGTTCAGCGCCAGGGCGGTGTTCTCGGACCAGATCGTCGTGTAGACGATGTAGAGGACGCTCAGGCCGAGCACGGCCAGGCCGACCACACACATGCCCATCACTGCGCCGCCGTTGAAGGCGATCGCCAGCGCCGGATTCAGGCCGGTACGGGCGGCGTTGGTGGTCCGGGTGTTGGCCAGGGTCGCGACCTTCATGCCGAAGAAGCCGGCGAGGCCCGACGCGATGGCGCCGCAGATGAACGAGACCGCCACCGCCGGGCTCGAGTCCTCGACGAAGTAGTTGGCGACGGCCAGCAGCACGGCGACGACGACCACGAAGATCGCCAGCACCCTGTACTCGCGGCCCAGGAAGGCCATGGCGCCATCGGCGATATGCCCGCCGATCTCCTTCATCTTGTCCGTGCCCACGTCCTTGGACTTGACCCACATCGCTCGCCAGAGCGCGAAGCCAAGCGCCAGGACTGCGCTCACCGGTACCAGGTAGATGATCCAATCCACGGTTCAGCCCTCCGTTTTCAAGATCGAATCCGGCGAGCCCAACAGGGGCGGCGCCGGTTTGTTCTCGTCGCTGCACGTCCGAGGCGCGGTGCGCGGGCGTTCTACACAAACCCCACCCACAGCGCAAGCGCGCGCGCGGGGTGTTCGACCGTGCGCGTAGTGACTCGGAACTGGGCTACGAAAAGCCCCTGGTCAGCGGTAGGCGATCGAGGGCAGCACCAGCCCGGAAGGCAGCTGCCCGTAGACCTCGCGGGTGGCGTTCGAGAGGGTCTCCGGAAGGTACTGCCCCCACATCTTGCAGGGGATCTCGCCGACCTCGGTGGTCGGGCCGAAGGCCACCGCCAGCAGGTACTCGATGATGAACTCGGCGTTCTTGGCCATGCGGCCGCGGTAGTCCCGGTTGTAGCGCTGCTCGAGCACGCGGTACTCGTGGATGCAGCGGCCCAGCTCCGATTCCAGCAGCTCGTCGAAGCTGGTCAGGATCAACTCGACGCGCACCGAGTTCGCGCCCGCCTTCACGTAGTCCGGGAACCCCGCCGCCAGCTGGGCGGGTGACAGACCTCGGCCGGCGGCAAAGCGCCAGTCCTCGCTGCGGAAGCGCCGCATCAGCTCCGCCGGTTCGGGCAGCGCAAGATCCACCAGGATGTTCATGGCGTTGTAGTCGCCGGTATGGGTCTCGCGCTCGTAGATCGAGGCCTTGGGGTGGGCCTCGATGGCGCTCTCGGCCCGGGCCAGCTCGTCGGGTCGCCCGACCAACTTGAAGCCGATCATGTCGTCGACGTTGAGCGCCTCGGCCGGCATTCGCATCTTGCGCTCGCGGAACTGGTCCGAGAGTCGGGACTCGGCGCGGGTGAAGTCCTGGCGCTTCTGCTCGGGCGTGGAGACCAGCTCGTCCAGGGGCACGCCCGCGCTCCTGGCCCTTCCGGCGGCCGCCGCCCCCGCGCGCTCGCGGATGGTCCGTCCCAGGTAGTCGGCGATCCGGCGGCTGGATTTCTCAGCCACCCGCCGCGGCCGCTTGAGCCGGAAGGTGCCCACCAACCGGGCGTCGTCGGTGAACCCCAGCACGCCGTCGATGGGCATCCGGCGGAAGAAGGCCTCGGGATTGGTATGGTAACTCTCCATCATCTCGTACTGCCGGGCCGTGGGCACGCCGATGGACTGCAACGCCATCTCACGCAGCTCGTGCTTGTAGTGGATCGGCTCCAGCGCCAGCCGCTCACCGAAAACCTGCTCGTAGACCTCGTCCATGAACTGCTGGGCGGCATAGACCGACAGCAGGCCCTCGTAGACGAAGATCTCGGTGATCACCCGGCCGTCTTCCGGGTGGGGATCGTCCATCAGCCATCGCATGGCGATGTCGAACAGGCGTCGTCGGTGGGTCAGGCCGGTCAGGAACATCTCGGTGGGCCTCCTCACCCCGGGCAGGCCTGAGATAGTACGGGCGGCCGAACTCCGCAAGCAAAAGCGGTTGTTGATCGTGTGCAGCCCTCCCGGTACCGTGTCAGGTGGCCCATCGGGCCACGGAGACGAGTGACCCTGGTCAGGCGCCGCCGCTGGCGGCCCCGGAGATCTCGCTTATGCACACCCGGACCCCCGGCCCCATGTCCGTGCTCGCGCTGTTGTTGCTTCTCCTGGCAGGTGCCGCCCACCGAGCGCGGGCTTGCGACCGGTCCACCCTGGAGAGCTTCGCGCCAGCGACGGGCGAGATCCTCATGAGCAAGCGGCTCCCCGGGAGTGAGCAGGTGGTTCGCCAGGTGGAGGTATCCAGCGAGCTCGCCGAGTGCGGGGCCGAGGAGCCGGACCCGGACTGCCGCGACCGCCTGACCAAGGAGCGGGGCAGCCTGGCCGAACCCGCCCACCAGGTGACGGTCGAACTGGAGGGGCCCACCCAGGGCGTGTACGCGAAGATGATGGGCACCGGGGGCGGAGTGGACGGCCTGTTCGGCTCCTACGAGGATCTGGCCAACTTCATGGAATCCACCGAGGCCGCCCAGCAGGAGCTGACCCTTCAGTTCGCCGAACCCGCCCTCGACCGAGCCCAGCGCAAGGCGATCGTGCGGGTGGTGCAAGAGCGTGCCGAGACCAACCCCCTGCCGCCCGGGCTTCGGGTGGTCTACCGCCCCGAGGGATCGTCTCTCGAGGCGCTCGATTCCGTCCAGGAAGCCGCCCGCCAGGAGGGGATCTCGGTGGTCAGCTGGCTCCCCCGCGACGACGGAACCGTCGCCCTCGACCTTCGCTGCCTACGCGACTGACCCGCTGGTGCACGCTCCTGGCGGCCGGCGTACACTGATCGTCCATCAATCCGGGGCGGTTCAGCCGCAGCCGGGAGACGGGGCGGGAGTGGAGAGATGAGCGGACGATAGCTGAGTTGTGCGGCCGTGCTGGGTGCACTGGGCCTCGCGGCGGCGTCGCTGTTGCCCGCCAGTGCGGACGCGGAACCCCAGCTGGGTCCCCTGGTGCTGTACGTGGGCGCGGGACCCGAGCAAGGGGAACAGGCGCGCAACGCGGTCGCTCGTCGGCTCGGGTACTCGGAGAACGAGGTCACGCGGACCGAGCCCCTGATGGAGTACGTGTTCGGGGATGCGGATCTCTGGCCCCGCGGCGGCCAGCCAGCGCTCTGCCCCGCGGGGGTCGGTGACGTGGAGCTGATTGCCCGCATCGCCGAGGCCGAGGACGCGCTGGACCTGCTGGAATACTCCCGGGCGATCAACGCCCTCGGCCCGCTGAGCGAGGCCCTGGCCTGCATCACCCACCCCGTCGAGGCGGGCCAGCTCTCGCGGGCCGCGATGCTGCTGGGATATGCCCGCTTCCTCGCTGGCGAGCGCGAGGGCGCCGAGACTGCGTTTTCCATGGCCGCCGTCTTCGATCCCGACGTGAACTGGGACGTGACCTACCCGCCGGATGCCCAGCAGGTGTTCAACTCTGCGGTCCTGAGCGCCCTGCGGGCCCAGGATGCGCTCATCTGGCCGGCCTTCGGCTCGGCCGAGGAGGCCAAGGACATCCTGGTGGACGGGAGCCCGGTCAGCGATGACGGCAGCCTGCGGCCTGGCCTCCACCAGATCACGGTCAAGACGCGGGCGGAGGGTCAGCTTCGTCTGGCCGTCACCTTCGTGGCCGGAGAGACCGTTCACCTCGGTCCGACCCGCGAGCTGCTGGAGTCGTTCCTGGCCGGTGGCGACGACAGCACGGCGGCGGGGGACGCCCTGGTCGCCGCCCTGGCGCGCACCGACGACGACGATGCCTATATCGTCGATCCGGCGTTCGGCCGTATCTACCGATTCACCGCCGGCAACCGCGAGGTCCGCGAGATCCCGGGGACATCCGCCGACGCGGGCACAAAACCCGGTGGCGAGGAGACCGAGCGGGGGACCCGGGTCAGCAAGCCGCGGACGGATGCCGCCGGGCGTTCGACGAAGAAGAAGGCCAACCCGGGCCCGGTCCTGGTCATCGCCGGAGGGGTGACCGGAGCCGTCGGACTGGCGGTGGGTCTCTCGCAGCGGGCAGAGGTCCTCCGGGTGATCGACGACTACGTGGCGACGGACAAGGAACAGAAGCGCGAGGAGCTGCGGGACAGCTACAACCGGGCCGCCAACGGAGCCCGTGCCGGGTACGTGATCGCCGCCATCGGCGGGGTCACTGCAGCCGTCGGCATACCTGTTTGGATCACATCGGGGGACGGGAACGGCCGCGCGTTCCTGATCCTGGAGGGCGGAGCCGAGGGGGGATCGGTCACGCTCAGCGGTCGTTGGTGATTCCCCTGGACTGTCTTTTGCGCTGCAACAATTCCCGGCGGGCGGATCATCGAGCATGCGCAGGAGAGAATCGTAGATAACTACTCGTTTTCTTTTGTGTCTTAATCTTCTTTGTTGCAGTGCAAAAAAGTCGCTTGACGCATTGTGCGATCGCACTTATCTTGGATCCAACGACGGGGCACGACAGCCCCCACGAGGAGGATCCCGAGATGACCCCCAACGAGCTGATGACTTCGTTCGCCGACCCTGCCAAGGCCCTCGAGCTACAGCGCAAGGCCGCCCTGACCGCCTTCGACACCGCCCTCGAAGCACAGGAGCAGGGCCGCAAGCTCTCCGAGGAGGCATGGAAGCATGCGCTGGGTGGCGCCCATGACTGGATGAAGCCCTACCGCGACGCCAGCCAGGAGATGACCGCCGCCGGCCACGACCTCACCCGTCGCGCCATCGAGGTCACCCGGGGCGAGGTGGAGCGCTGGTACGGGACGTTCCTGGGGAACTAGGCGTCTGGAAGAACGGAAAAGGCCGGCCTCGAGGGGTCGGCCTTTTCCGTTCTCGGACTCGGTCTCGGCCCCTACTCTGCCAGGAACCCGAGGATCCCCGGCCAGCTGTCTCTCAGCGCCTCCCGCCCCATGAAGGTGCCGATGTGGCCCGCGTCGATCTCGACGTCGAGCAGGCGGCTGGGGTTGGCCAGGCGCGTGATGGCCCGGGTCTGGGCGGGGGGGGTGATGTGGTCGCGCGTACCGGTCACCAGGGCCAGCGGGGCGGTGATGTTCGCCAGGTCCACCGGACGACCGAGCGCGATGAAGCGTCCCTCGATGAGCCGGTTGTGCTTGAACAGTTCCCGTACCGCGCGCAGGTACATCGGACCGGGCAGGTCCTTGGGCGTGCGGTACCAGTCCTCGAGGCGGTGGAAACGCTCCATCCAGACCGGGTCGTCGAGCTGGCGCCAGATCCGCAGGGACTTGCCCAGATAGCGGTCCAGGGGCAACAGGTTGTCGAACCCGGCGGAGATCATCTCGCCGCGCATCACCCCGCCGCCCGCGGCCACCAGCGCGCCGTAGGTCGCCATCGGCATCGCCTCGACCACCGCTCGCAGGGCTCCGCCGCCCGCGTGGAAGTCGATGGGCGCCGCCACCAGGGTCAAGGACCGGACCTGCTCCGGGTGGAGCGCGGCCACCATCGCCGACTCCCAGCCCCCCTGGCACAGGCCCACCAGGTGCGCGCTGCCGCCCAGGGCATCCACTGCGTCCAGGATCGAGCCCAGGGAGTCGTCCACGTCCCGCCGGGCGGCCACGCCGGCCGCCGACCGCCAGTCCAGGGACGCGATCCGCGGGAATCCCGCGTCGAGGACCGCACGCACGAGGCTCTGACCGGGCCCGAAGTCGACGACGTGGGAAGAGTTGACCTCCGGGGGAACGATCAGCAGCGGGTGCCGCCGGCCGTCACGCCGCATCGCCGCCCTGCCCGCAGCCCCCGGCCGGGAGAAGTCTCGCAGCCGGAACGCGGGAGTCTCCAGGATCACCCGGCTGGGCGTCTCCCTGCCGGGCTCCGGCCGACGGCGCAGCGCGGTGGCGTCGAGGAAACGCCGCCCGCGCCCGACCGCGTCGACCGCGGGCTGGAGGAGAGAGTCGCTCATCGGTGCCCCCGCCGCCGGAGCGCCACCGCGAGCAGGACGAGGATCGCCCAGCCAGCGCCCGCACCGCCGCCCACCTGTTCGCACTCGCAGCCGCCCGTCCACGGATCGTCACCGTCGTCGTCTCCGCCGTCATCGTCCGCGACGTCGTCATCCGCCGTGTCGTCGTCGTCCGCCGTGTCGTCGTCGTCCGCCGAATCATCGTCGTCGCCAGTGTCGTCGTCGTCCCCGCTGTAGGCCAGCATCTCGGCGTACCACGAGAACGTGTCCTCGGTCAGGTAGCGCTCGCCGAGGGCCCGCAGGTGGCCCTGGTCGTCCGGGTCCGCTTCACCCTGATCCACCAGGAACTGCCCCATCTCCTCGCCCGCGAGCAGCAGGTCCATGTGGGCCAGATCGACCGTATGAGTGTCGAGCAGGGTCGCGCCGCGGCTGGTGAGCCCCGCGGCGGACAGCGCCGATTGGGTGAAGATCACCCCGTCGCTCTGCCCGGAGATCTCCCCGAACATCAGATGGCCCTCGCCGATGCCGAACAGCTCGTCATCGGTCACCTCGAACCCCGGGAAGCGGGGCGCCAGCACGTCATCGAGGAACTGAGCGTAGAACTCCGAGGTCTGTCCCAGGAAGTCGGCGAGGAACTCGCCAAAGGCGTCCACGAGCACCTCACGGCCGTCGATCCAGATCAGCGGGTTTGTGCCCGCCAGCACCGCGATCTCCACGTCCGGGTCGACGCCAGCCTGCGCGAGGGCATCCAGCAGGCCGCCCTGGGTCTCGATGGCATCGTCGATGCCCGGGGAGTAGCTGTAGAAGCCCAGGCCGCCGTGGTAGGTGGTCCACCAGTCCTGCTGCATGGCATAGGGACCCAGCAGCAGGTCGTCGCCGGGAAGGGGGTACAGGTCGTCCCAGCGGGCGAGCAGCTGGGCCTGGCCCGGGAAGGGCTCGGCGACCTCGGGCCAGAGATCCACGTGACGCAGGTCCTCGGACACCAGCAGGTTGACCGTGGTGTACGGGTAGAAGGTGGTCCAGGGAGAGGGGGACAGGGGATCCGCGCCGTAGCCCGTGGCCATGTGGGTCGAGGTCCAGCGGAAGGCGGTGTCGACCCCTCCCAGAGGCACGCCCGCCAGGACGCAGCGCCGTACATCGCCCCGGTAGGGCGTCCCGCGGGCCACGAACGCCAGCGCCCGCTCGTCGGCGCCCCAGGCCAGGCCCTGCCTGTGGGAGATGTAGATCCCCGCGGCGATGCCGCCCTTGCTGTGCCCCAGCAGGTCCACCTGCTCGGCGCCAGTCACCTCCCGCACCCGCGCCACGGCGTTGGACAGCTGCTCGGCCTGCTGGAATGCGTCGCCGTGGGGGTGGGCGAAGGTCAGGGCGAACACGGCGTGGCCGTCGGCGGCCAGCGACCTGGCCAGGGGCGGCATCACTCCGGTGGCCGATGCGCCCGCGCCCGGGATGAGGATCACCGGGAAGGGGTGGTCGGCCAGGGCCCAGCCAGGGGCGAAGTGGAGCAACGCGACGCCGGAATGGGGTGTGCTGGCACCGAACGCCGTGGCCACGTGGGGCGAGGCCACCGAGTCGTCGTCCCAGCTCCACCCCGGCGCGAAGTCTTCCTGGCGGAAGAGCACCGTGTCCGGATCGACGAGCCGCTCCACCCGGTCCCAGACCGGGAGTCCGTCCAGATCCTGGGCCACAGGCGAGCTGGCATCCCAGCTCGCGTCCGGTGCGGTGGGGTCAAACAGATCGGTGGCGTGGGCTCGGGATGCCACCAGGCACAACGTGACGCCGAGAATCCAGGGTGCCACGGTCGGCAAGGAGCGGCTACTCGGCTTCACCGGTGTCCCCACTCGACTGCTGGAGGTGCTGGACCACCTGGGACAGGCCATCGGCCAGCACGCCGACCTGCTGGTCCAGCGAATCCAGCCGCTGCTGCACGAGCTCCAGCGCCTGGAGTACGGAGGCCAGATCCTCGGCGGAGACGCTGGGCGTTGTCCCGCCACCTTCGACGCCCGCCAGCCGGCTGGCCAGCTCCCGGAGTCGCCCCGAGTCGGACAGCACCATCTCCCACCAGGTGTCCAGGGCGCCGGTCCAGGCCCGCATCGCGTGGATTCCGGACGGGCCTTCGTTTCCGTCGATCATCGCCGGTTCTCCGTTTCGCAGTTGCAACACGCCACCGCCCGAAAAGCCTAGTCCAGCCCCGGGTCCGGGTCAACATTGTTTTGCACTGCACCATGCCGAATCCGTTGTATTTCTCCACGGATCGCGTTACGTTGTTCGCACGCACGAAGGGGCTCTCCGGATGGTGAAAGCAACTGCAGCAGGCGGCGAGATCCTGATCAAGAAGTACAGCAACCGGCGCCTGTACGACACGCGGCGCAGCCGCTACATCACGCTGGATGATCTGGCGGGTATGATCCGCGACGGAGCGACTGTGAAGGTCGTGGACGCCAACAAGGGATCGGATCTGACCCGGCTGGTCCTGACCCAGGTGATCCTCGAGGAGCAGGACCGCATCGACCTGCTGCCCGTGGACCTGTTGCACCACATCATCAAGGTCCAGGGCACGATGATGCAGGGTCCGTTCGCCGCGTTCCTGGCCATGGCGATCAAGCAGTTCCTCAGCACCGGCCAGGCCTGGGAGCGACAGATGTCGGGCATGCTCGATGGCTGGCCGATGTTCCCGGGGATGCCGGGTTTTGGCGGCGGCTCGACGCCGTCCCCTCCCCCTGCTTCGTCCACGGCGGCCGGCCCCGAGCCCGCGGACGAGGGCACCCCCGACGGCGGCGGATCGGACGAGGCCCTCGGCCAGCTCCGATCCCGGATGGACGACCTGCTCGCCCAGCTCAGCCGCACTCGCAAGTAAGGGTCCGTCAGCGCCGCGTGACCCCAGAACGCAAGACGACGCGTGGTGACGCCCCGCCACGAGAGGTGAACGGGACGATCAGCCACGCGCCGTGTGCGGCGATCAACCGTCAAAACCCACGGACAACCGGGCTATTCCGTCGGAATCGCACCCGGCGGACTTGCGCGAGCCCTGTCGATGATTATTAGCTTTGACGATGTAACATAGCTTCAACTACGCCGCTTGGCTGGCTGACGAAGAGGAGAGACAGCATGACCATGGTCGGAAACAAGGCCCCCGAATGGACCGCAAGCGCGTACCTCAACGGCGATCAGCAGACCATCAGCAGCGCGGACCTGAAGGGCAAGTGGTACGTGCTGTACTGGTACCCGCTGGACTTCACCTTCGTCTGTCCGACGGAGATCCGCGGCTTCCAGGCCCTGCTCGGCGACTTTGCCGAGGACGGCGTGGCCGTGATCGGCGCGTCCACGGATTCGTTCTTCTCCCACAACGCCTGGTTCGCCGACCGGGATCTCTTCCCCCAGGAGATCACCCACCCGGTGGTCGCCGACACCAACCACGAGCTCAGCAAGGCCTTCCACGTGCTCGAGGAGGGGGCAGGGATCGCCTACCGCGCCACCGTGATCGTCGACGGCACGGGCACCATCCGCTCGGCCAGCATCAACGACACCGAGGTCGGCCGCAGCCCCAACGAGGTGCTGCGCACGGTCCAGGCCTTCCAGAGCGGCGGACTCTGCGCCGCGGACTGGAAGAAGGGCGACGGCTTCGTCGCCTGACCGATCCGGGTAGACCCCGGGGTGTAGTAGGTGCCGCCGCGGTCGACGATGCCGTCGACGGCGCAGATCGCCGAGGGTTGCGCGGGTGGCGGTCAGGGGTAGTAGCGCCGGAGCTCGTCGATGGACTCGAAGTCGGGGTCCGTCGAGACCGCACGGGCGATCTCGCCGAAACAGGGGCGGACCCACAGCAGCTGGTGGATCGAACGTGTCGGATCCCCCACCGCCAGGGCCAGGGTCTGCTCGATGTCCACCCGCAGGCGCAGCACGTCGTCGATCTGGATGCCGCCCGGGATGGCTGCCGAACCGAGGGCGTCGACCTGGAAGCGGTAGGTCTCCAGGCCCTGGTTGGGCACGCCGTAGGCCACCGCCGAGCGGTAGTGGACGGTCTGCTCCCAGCTGTCGCCGACCCGCATCGGGAAACGATGGAGGACGAGGGGCTCGTCGTAGGCCAGGCGGGTGGCGGCGGCCGGAGCGACGTCGTCCGCCGTGACCATGCCCAGCACGGACAGCTCGCCGCTGCCGTCGTCCGCGACCGTCCGGCGGAAGCAGCCCAGCAGCTCCGGCGTCTCGACCAGGATCGGCGCGGCGTAGGAGACATCTTCGAACAGGTCGGCGCAGGGTGTGCCGGCCGGATCCAGGATCCCGAAGGTGGCACCCACCTCGGTGGGGCCGTCGGCGAAGTCCCAGCTGCGCTCGTCAGCCGCTGCGTCCAGCCCCTCCACCTCGAAGGTCAGCGGGGCGTCGGTGGCGTTGCGGGTGTAGCGGACCTCCAGCCCCGCGGCCAGGGGCAGCTCCCCGGCCTCGAGGACCCCGTCGAACTCGGCGGCGCACTCGGGGATCGGCGGATCACCGCCATCCGCGGGCACGGACGGCCCGCAGCCCATCCCGGTCAGGGCGGCGAATGCCAGCGCGGCGATCCTCTTCCCCATCGCTCAGTACTCGAAGGCCACGGTCAGGTGGGCGCCAAACGCCGGTTTGGCGCGCAGCTTCTGCTGGGGGTTGTCCAGGGCATGGCCGGGCAGGAACAAGCCGAGATCGCCCCACAGCTGGAATCCCGCGACGGGGTTCCAGCGGGTGTGCAGGTCGACCTCGGCGCCGTAGAACGCCTGCTGGTTGGGGGTCGATTGGGGCCTGACCGCCAGCGAGGGGATGCCGGCCAGGGTGAGGTCGAAGCGGGGACTGGCGTGCCAGGTCACCTCGGCGCGGGCATAGAGAGCATCGGTGACCACCCCCACGATCTGACGCCAGAAGACAACGTCGATCACCTTGTTGGGGTGGAAGCGGAAGTTGTTGATGGTCAGGTCGTCGTCGATGTGGAACTGGGGGCCGTCCAGGTCGCCGGCCTGGCTACCCAGCTGATCCAGCGGCGGGGCTACCCCGAGGCCGGGCGCGTCGTCCCCCGACGCCAGCCCCACCTCCAGCTGCACGTCCAGCTTGCCCCGCACCGCAGCGACCTCGACCTGGAACGCACCGCCGGCCTGGCTGGAGCTGATGGGCGGGATGTCGATGCCCGCGTCCAGCGACGCGTTGCCCACCCGGCTACGCAGGTAGGCCCCCTCCAGCTCCAGCCGCACACGGCCCACGTGGAGCCGGAACCACAGGTCGACCGCGAACGCCCGCAGGTCCCTGCGGACCGCGTCCTCGGTGGTCCAGGACTCGTCCTCGCCGGGCAGCCCCAGCAGGTAGTAGGCCGGGAACTCGGCCCGCTGCCAGCGGTAGGTGGCGTACAGCCCGTAGTCGAAGGTGGCCTTGCCGGCCAGGGCCCGCCGCCGGATCGCGTGGCCGGGGGTGTCCCGGCCCAGCACCGCCGACAGGGTGTACACGTTGTCGTGGAACTCCAGGTCCACCGCGCGCCGGGTAGAGGTGCCGGCCGACGTCGCGGAGGTCGGGCCGATGGCGTTGAGGTCGAAAGCGAGGCCGACGAAGTGCTCGCGGAACCGGCTGATGAAGGCGACCCGGTCCACGTCGTCGTCGAAGTCGTCGTCCAGCCTGTCGGCGCCCGCGGCCACCACGCCCAGTCCCCAGCAGGGCAGCCCCATCCGGCCGACGGTGAACAGACCGATGGGGGTCAGCACCTGTCCATACGCGCGCTTGAGGCGGATGCTGTCGGCAAAGGCGTTGACGCCCGCGGCCGGAGCCTCCTGCCCGGTGCTGGCCCAGGCCGTGGGTGTCCAGCGCGTCCGTGGGAAACCCTCGGGGGTCGAGCCCAGCAGCAGGTTGTCCAGGGCGTCGACACGGGCGTGGACCGTCACCACGTCGCCGATGTGGATCCCCAGGTCGAGGCGCAACCGCATGTCGACGGCGCCGATGACCTGACCGCCGGAGGGAGGGATCGGGAAGATCGGCTCCCCCGTGGTGGCGGTGCTCCCCCGATCCAGGTCGTGGTTGACGAACAGCCCCCCGCGGGCCCGCATGTAGCCGTCGAGATCCAGCCACTCCGCAGGTGGTGGCGGGGGGGGGATCGCCTGGGCGGAGCCGGAAGTCAGGACAGACAACAAGAACAGCCACAGAGCCGGGTGCCACGGTCGGCTTGTCCGGCCGTGCTGTCTCGACATCCGACTGAAGACACGGCCGGGCAAGCCGACCGTGGCACCCCGTTTCCTGCCCGTCATTCGGCCACCCCCGGATCCCCGTCGAGCCAGTTGCGGACCAGATCGTTGTACAGGGCGGCGTGCTCGATCATGGGGAAGTGGCCGCAGCGGGGCAGGATCTCCAGCCGGGCGGTGGGCAGGTGGGCCTGCAACCGCTCGCCGAACGCAGGACGGGCGACCTGATCCTGCTGGCCGAAGACCAGCAGCGCGGGTACGTCGATCTGACCGTAGCGCTGCTGCCGATCGGCCAGATCCAGGTCACGGACCGTGGCCAGCGCCGCCGCCTTGGCGCCGGGAAGCAGCAACATCGCCCGGGAACGCTCCATCACATCCTCGGTCACCCAGCGCTCGGGGGCGTGGAAGCTCAGGCCGAAGCGCCAGTCCAGGTTCTCGGCGTACCAGAGTCCGAAGATCAGCTCCCCCATGCCAGCGGTCCGGGCCGACCGCAGGGCCCACGGCAATTGCCCCTCGTAGACCCAGGCGCTGGTGAGCACCAGCCGGCCCACCCGGTCCTGGGCGGCCTCGGCCAGGGCCAGCGCCACCGCTGTACCCCACGAGTGGGCCACCAGGTGGGCTCGCCCCAACCCCTCGTGGTCCATCAGCGCCAGGATCACGGCCACGTGTTCGTCCAGCCCGTAGTCGGCGGCGTACTTGCTCGAGCGGCCGAACCCCTTGAGGTCGAGGCGCAACACCCGGTAGCGGTCCTCGAGGGCGGGGACGAGGGCGTCCCAGGCCGCCAGCGACGAGCCGAATCCGTGGATGAGCACCACGGCCTCGCCGTCTTCGGGACCGGACACCGAGTAACGGATGTCCGCCTCCCCCACCCGCACCACCGGGTGGGGTTCGCCGGCGTAGTCCAGGGTGGTGGACTGGAACTTGAGGGCACAGCCGGTGGGCACCGCCAGGAGCGCGACAGCGGCGACGAGCGTGCCCCTCACGGCAGCATCTCCGGGTCGAACCCGAGGCGCATGACCTCGGTGGCCTCGGTGAAGTCCGGATCGATCTCGTCCGGGAGGGAGCGGATACGCGCGACCACACCCAGGCACTCGGAGACGAACAAGGTCATCCGCGAGGCGTCGGCGGCGAACAGGCCCCCGATGCTGTTGTAGGCCTCCTGGCGGTGGGCGACCCGCACCCTCAGTACCGGTAGGTCGCCGAAGGGCAAGCGGACGATACCCTCGCCGTCGACCTCGACATCGTAGGTGTGCACCAGGCTCACCACCCCCTCGTCGCCCAGATCCTGGGGGAACACCTCCCCGTCGACCACGCCGACGGCCTCGGCGTCGTCGGGGGTCCAGGCGTCCCCATCCCCCAGCGGCAGTCGCAGCAGGGGTACCGGGGGATCGTAGACCAGGTGGTCTCCCTCGACGGCGGTGGCGATGCCCAGCAGCCGCAGCTCGTCGTCATCCAGCCGATAGACGCCGTACAGATCGGCCGGGCTGTCCAGCAGCGCCGTGAACGCGTCGGCCGGGAAGTGGGACGCGTACCACAGGCCATCGAGGGGCGCGGGACCCACGCGCAGCAGCTCGTCCAGCGCGGGATCCACCGCGGAAAGGTCCCACACCAGCTCGGAACCGCTGTCGCCTCCGGCCGGGTCGGCCAGCTGCACGGTGGTTCCGCCCCGGTTGACCGTCAGGTAGGTCCCTATCCCGAGGTCCGGATCCACCATCAGCTCGCCAGCGCCGATCACGCCGTCGCCGTCGCCGAAGCAGGTCGCCTCCGGAAGATCCTCGGTCCCCCACTGTACCCGGTCGTCCCGCTCCGGATCCTCGTGGAAGTTGGCCTCGCAGCCCACGAGGACCAGCAGAGCGAGGATCGTCGGGTGCCACGGTCGGGGGGGGGCGGCCGGGGGGCCCGGGGGCCCCCGCCGGGCCCGCCCCCCCGGGCCCCCCCCACCCCCCC
>CAYTBN010000065.1:0-38113 GCA_964436045.1 uncultured Rickettsiales bacterium
CGGGTGCCACGGTCGGCTTGCCCGGCCGTGTCCTCGGGGAAGCACGGCCGGGCAAGCCGACCGTGGCACCCGGATACGAGTTTCCCGAAGACAGCTTGAACATCACGCTCGGCTCCGGTTTCTGGTAGTTCCTGGTCATGGACGAGGTGTCGCCAGCGGTGGGTCGAGGCCCGCTGATCGTGATCCGCCACAGCCACATGGACCAGGAGTGGATCACGACCTTCGGCCGCTCACTGGCTCGCTATCGGTCAGTGCTGATCCGGATCCTAGACCAGCTGGAGCGGGATCCCGACGAGAGGTTCGTGCTCGACGGCGTCCCGCAGCTGGCCGCGGTCCTCGCGGGCGAGCGTGACGATCCGGCGATGGAGTACGGCGGGCTCTACCATCGACTGTACGCGGCCGGGCTGCGCTGGGGCCACTGGGGTACCCGCCGCCGCCACGAGCCGATCGGGCTGCGGAGGCGCCTGCGCGAGGCGGTGGCCCGGGGACAGCTCGAGCTGGTCGGCACCTTCACCCAGCCCGACACCAACCTGCCCGCGGGCGAAGCGCTGCTGCGCCAGGGGCTGGTGGCCCGGGCGTGGTACCGCAAGCACCTCGGCGGCGAGCCGACGGTGGCCTGGAACCTGGACAGCTTCGGTCAGTCGGCCCAGCTGCCCCAGATCCTGCGCCAGTGCGGGTACGACGCCCTGCTGGCGTTCCGGGTGGCGCCCACCGAGGATCCGGGGGTCTCGGCCGCGCCCGCGGGGCTGGGCGGGAGCTTCCTGTTCCGCGGGCTGGACGGCACCGAGCTGCCGACCCACGCCCTGCCCGAGGGGTATTCGCCGGGGGTCGTGCGGGTCCCTGTGGCCCTGTCCTGGTGGTCGGCGGGCACCCGGCTGGTGGAGGCGGCGCGGCGGCTGTCCGACGAGGCCGGGCCGCTACCCGTGCTGCTCCCGTTCGGGGCCGAGTACGCGGCGCCGTTGCCCGGGATCGGCCGGCTGCGGCGGCGCCTGCGGACCGCGCTGCCCGACCGCGCCGCGCGCCTGGGCAGTGCGCGCGGGTTCTTCGACGAGCTGGCGCGGCGGCGCGGGCAGCTGCCCGTCCACGACGGTGATCTAAATCCGGTCTTCCCTGGCACCCACGCCCTGCGACCGGAGCTCAAGCGGGCGGATCGGGTGACCACGTCGGCGGTGCTGGCGGCCGAGACCCTGGACGCGTTGCTGGCGACCGTGGTCGGGGATGTGGACCGCGAACGGCGGCAAGCGGTGGCGGACGCCTGGGTTCCCCTGCTGACCAACCACGCCCACGACAGCATCGGGGGATGCCACGCGGCGGCGGTGACCGGGGATGTGGTGGCCCGGTATCGGGAGGCGGATCGGTTGGCCAGGGAGTCGATGGATCGTGGCTTCGAATCGCTCGTTCGCACGGGGCCGGGGAAGACACGGCCGGACAAGCCGACGGGGCGGCCATCCGCCGTGGCACCCGGAGATAGGACACCTGGAGCCAGGACGCCTGGATCCGGGGCACCCGTGGGTCCGGTGGTGGTCTTCAATCCGCTGGGATGGGAGCGGACGGATGTGGTGCGGGTGCCCTCTTCCCGCGCTGGAGAAGTCCGGGCGATCCGGGTGACGGTGCCGGCCTTTGGCTACGCGGTCCTGGACGTGCCGGAGGACGACGGGGGGCAGGGGAGGGACGAGATACGGGTCGACACCGATGTCCTGACGGCCGGGGAGACCACCGTTCGCCTGCTGTCCGGCGGCCGGGCCGAGCTACGGGCCGGCGGCAGCCCGGTGGCGCGCCTGGATCGGATCCTGCTCGAGGAGGACCGGGGCAACGCCTACCTGTCCGAACCCGGCGGGGCCCTCGCGATGATGAAGGGCCAGCGGTGGCAGGTGACCGACGGTCCGCCGGGGCGGCGGGCGGTCTGCGAGGGGCAGCTGGCAGGGGCACCCCTGCGGCTGGAGCTTCGCCAGATCCCGGGGCGCGACTGGATCGGCCTGGCCGTCGAAGGCCCCCCTGTGGCAGCCGGGCGACGCCTGCGGTTGCCCATCCGGCGGCTCACGGGCGGCTCGACACCCTACGAGGTGCCCTTCGGTGAGATGGACCGCCACGGGCCCGCGGCGGTGCAGGGTTACATCCGGCTGGCGGGCGCGGCCGGGGTGGCCAACCTGGGCTGTCCGGCCCACGAGATCGGACCCACCACGGTGGACCTGGTGCTGCTGCGGTCGATCCGGCTGCTCAGTCAGCGGCGCCCCTTGCTGCGGCTGCGGATCCCCATCGGCGCCACGGTCGACCGGGCCTGGCGGGCGGACCTGGCCCTGGCCGCCGATGCTCGCCGCGCGGCCCGGGAGCTGACCCGGCCGCTGGTGGGCTGGCAGGCACCCCACCCCCGGTCCGGCGCGGCCGCGGAGGCCCCCGCGCACTCCGCCAGCCTGCTCCCGCCCCTGGACGGGCCGGACACGGTCGAGGTGACGGCGATCAAGACGGACGGCGACGGTAGCCTGGTCGTGCGTCTGCTGCAGATGGGGGATCGCCCGGCGGCGGCCTGGTTCACGCCGCCCGGGAGGGGACGCGTCGAGCGAACCGACGCGAGGGAAGGGCCGGGGAAGGTGCTCCGTCGTCGCAACGGCCGGGTGAAGGTGGCCCTCGATCCGTGGGAGTTGGTGACGCTGCGCTGGACGCCGGCTCAGAGCCGCGCGAGGCGGTATGCGGTCGAGATGCCGACGATGACCGACGTCTGACCCTGGAACTCCTGGTGGCTGAAGATCCGGCCGACGCCGACGAAGGGCCGGAACTCGCGGATCGACTTACCCAGCCGGTCCAGGCGGATGGCGATCAGGCCGTGGAGGCGGTGGTCCGTGTAGCCGGTCGGCGGCAGGTAGACCAGGTCGTCCATCGCGCCGACCATCAGGGTGGCGTTGGGATGGACGGGGATCTCCAGCGCGAGGATCGCGCTGTTGTAGACCAGCCACTCCTTACGAGCCAGCACCATGTCGCGGCGGCAGTTGAAGTAGAAGTCCTGGTCGCCGACCTGCCAGTACTCGAAGGCCAGCGCGTCGTTGAACACCAGTGAGAGCTTGCTGCCCAGGGGTATCCGTCCGCGCAGGGTCGGCTTGAGGACGGCCATGACCCCCCATGCGTGGGTGCCGCTACTGGCGGGCAGGTCCGGCTTGTCGAAGCGCGAGTCGTAATCCTCGACGACCTGGTAGCCCGTCCGGTCGAAGGGAGTCGGCCACAGGGTCAGGGCGCTGACCTCCGCCCGCAGCTCCAGGATCGACAGCGGGCTGATGGCGAGGAACCCTCCCAGGTGCACGTAGGTCGGGCTCAGGTAGTTGACGGCGCCGAAGCGCAGGTTGGTGTAGGCGAGCAGGGGGTGGGAGTTGCCGACCAGGGGAAGGCAGACGCCGAGGTCGAAGCGGTTCTCGATGCCCACGGGCGCAAGCCGGGCCCCGAGGATCTGGTCCAGGATCAGCTTGGAGCAAGCCTCGCCCAGGCAGTTGGAACCGGACGCGACGCCGTCCTCCTCACGGGTCTCGCCACGGGCAGCCGTGGCCGTCAACAGCAGCCCACAGACCAGCAACCAGCTCCACGTCCTCGTCCGCATCGATGCTCCCTCGAAGCGTGCACTTTGACAGCAGCGCGCCCGACCGCCAAGCGGTCTGTTCTAGCCTGCATATCTCACCAGGATCGCCGCGCCCTCGCTGGCCCCCCGATATCACAGGGAATCCCCAAAAAACCCTGTCAAGGAGTTGTGAAGAACGAATACAGAACTCCATACGGAACGCTCCGACCCCATGCAGAACCGTTTGATGAACTTTCCTCTTATTCCTTGAAAAGACTGCTAGACCATGAGGCGTGGCACGGCGCCACTGAACTGGCGGCACCCGATGCGGGTCGGGAGCCGGAAAGGAAAGCGAGCGATGAACAGGCATCTCGGTTACTTCCTCGGTGGTCTGGCGATTCTCGCCGCCATCAACCTGATCGCCGGTTGCGACAACGGCGTGGCACCGGACCTGGGCGGGGGCGACGACCCCGGCACGTCCGACTTCAACGGCCCGATGGTGGGCCGCGTCAAGGGCATCGTCAGCCTGCCCGACGGCTCGCCCATCGAGGGCGTGACCGCCACACTGGTCGACACCGAAAACACCGCCCAGACCGACACCGACGGGTACTACGAGCTCACCGACGTCGCCCCGGGCGACGTGCTCGTGCGCTTCACCAAGCGCGGGTACACCTCCAACATGCGTGGCACCACGGTCGACGGCTGGGAGACCCGCTCCCTGTCCGCCAGGCTGCTCGAGGCGGACGTGGTCCGCACGATGCCGACCCACGCAGGCGGTCGCGTCGAGAGCTCCGAGTTCAAGATCGACTTCCCGGCCAACAGCTTCGTCAGCAAGGCCGACGGCACGCCGCTGACCGGCGACGTCGAGATCGCGGTCACCCACATCGACCCGAGCACCGACGAGCTGTGGGCCGCCCCCAGCGACTTCACCGCGCTGGCGGGCCCCGAAGACATCACCGTCGGGCTGATGTCCTACGCCATGGTCGACGTTCAGATGAGCGTGGACGGCGAAGAGGCCGAGCTGGCCGACGACGCCATCGCGGCGGTCGAGCTGGTCATCCCCGAGAATCTGCCGGACATGCAGCAGATTGGCCTCGGCGACACCATCCCGACCTGGCACTTCGACGAGTCCCAGGGCATCTGGGTCCACGAGGGCGAGACCACGGTCGTTCCGTCGACCACCGACCCCGGCCGGATGGCGGGCACCATCGACGCGCCCTACTTCTCCGCGTGGAACCTGGACGACTGCTGGATGGCCCAGGACCTCGACGGCAACCAGGTCCAGGTCTGCGCCAACCAGCCCATCACCTGCGTGACCGGCCTGGTCGAGGACGTGGGCAACAACGACGTCATCGGCGCCGACGTCTACGCGGGCGCCAACAACTTCCAGGGTGCCGTCAGCGGCACCACCGATGACGAGGGCCGCTACATCCTGTGGCCCATCATGGAGGGCGCGCTGCTGGACATCCGTGCCGAGGTGACGATCGGCAACACCCGCTACTCGCAGATGGACGGCTCCTACGCGGTCGTCGCCCCCGGCGGCGTCTCGCTGACCGCGGCCCCGACGGACTGGACCCAGTGCATGGAGGTCCCCGAGATCGAGATTCCGGCCTGCGTGGTCGGCGCTGTGATCGAGGTGGACAACCGCCGCATGTGGGACGGCAACGGTGCCGTCATCGAGGACGCCACCACGGGCAAGGCCTACTTCTTCGAGCCGGACGGTGCCCCCGAGACCTGCTCCGACATCGAGCCGGTCGACCTGCCCGAGGACACCTGCGAGATCATCCCGGCCGAAGACGACATGATGGACTTCTTCTGGGGCCAGGAGCCCCTGGACGCCGGCACCGACGTCGAGGTCACCGCGGGCAATGACGACTTCATCATGGAGCAGGTCGAGCGCGTCCCGGACGACCACTACTACGAGGCGTCCACGGTCGAGCAGCCCCTGCCCTTCGACACCTGGATGGACATCCGCGCCGACGGTCAGCAGGGCAACGTCAACGGCGGCATCCCCGCACTGGACATCCAGCAGGGCCTGCCGATGGGCCGTGAGCTCATCCCGACCGATCCGCCGGTCGAGGACTTCTTTTCCATCCGTCGCCAGCAGGGAATGCCCATCCGCACCCAGACCTACGACGACGAGGCCTGGGGCAACATCGCGATGATCGTCCCCGAGGACACCAGCGGCGGCATCTGCCTCTGCCGGTTCAAGGACGACGGCGCGTTCGACGTGCCCGCGGACATCACGTCCAGGCTCCCCGAGGGCCCGGCCGCGATGATCATCTCGCGGATCAAGGCTGACCTGCAGCAGATGCCGAACGGTTACTGGGCCCGCACCCTGGGTCGTGCCAGCACGACCATGATCGGCGACATCCAGAACTAGCTGAAGCAGCCGTAGTCACACATCGCTCCCGACTGCCCCGGGTCCAGAGATGGCCCCGGGGCAGTCTTCGTTTGGGAGGGTTGGCCAGGGGGATCGGACCGGGTCAGGACTCGTCGATGAAGTCGTCGGTGGCGTTGAACATCTGGTGGATGCCCAGCTTGATGGTGGCCTCGATGACGTCGTTGCCGACGCCCTCGATCTCGGTCTCGGACCACAGATTCATCAGGCGCACCGTGTGGTCGTCTTCCCAGGGCAGGAACACGTCCAGGGAGAAGGACTGCTGGAGGAGCACCGCGCCGGAGCTGCCCTCGGCCAGCTCCGGCACCCAGGCCCGGCCCAGGATCGCCCACTCCCCGCTCCCGGGCTCCCGCAGCTCGGCCCAGCGGAAGTCCTTGTGCATGTCGTAGCGGACGTCCATCACCAGGTTTTCCTTGTGGATGTCGTTCATCGTCCGCTGCACCAGGTGTTCGCGATCCGGGAACCCGGCGGGGTCCGTGGGATCGGTGAACTCGCGCGTGTACTGATTCGGAGACGCCGGCTCCGCCGCGGTCTGGTCGGCCTGGGTGATCCCCCAGGCGTGACGCTGTGGGGTGTGGGGCGACTCGGCGACCAGTCCCACCGGGAGCAACAGCTCCAGGTTCCGGTCCGGGTGCTCGACGTCGACCACGTCGTCCTCGGACAGCGGCGACAGCGAGTAGGCCCGGTCGGCGTACCCGGCCTCCAGGTCCACCCCCTCGACGTACCCCGCCAGGTTGCCCAGCCCGCCCTCGAGCACGCCGTACTCGTCGGTCTCGAAGTGGCGGAACAGGTAGGCGGTCAGCTCGTCGAGCTCCTCGGGAGCCGGGGGGACCTCGCGGCAGGCCGACGTCGCGAGGCAGACACAGACGCTTGCGAGAAGAAGTAGGGAGCAGCGCATGTCTGATCTGAATAGCCCAACCGGGGGGGCGATGGGAAGGGCGACGACCGACCCCGCGGTCACGCTCGTTGACCATCGAAGACCGTCATGAGACGAGGCGCGGGGACGAAGTTCGGGGCTTCGCTCCTTCGGGGTCATGTGCGGCGATGTCCATCGCGGCCGTCAAGAGCAGCTCGGCGACCGTCACGTACGCTGCACGCGATTCGCTACCCAGGGTCTCGAACTCCTGTCGGGCCGCGGCTAATCCCGCCTCCTCAGGCGTCATGCCCGTCTCGATCAGCTTGCGCGTCTCCTCCACCCAGCGTCGGAGCTGCGTCGCCGTTGGCTCTTCACCTGCCAGTCCGTACAGTCTGCGCAGTGCGTACCTGTCCCCCTCCTAACAAGGCGCTGGAAAGCGGCGATGGGACCTTGCTAGCCACCTTCTCAACACCGAGGCTACCAAAGGTGGCTGCCGAAGACCTGCACACAGCTCATACAAAGTCGTTGAACGCCGACGTCATGTGCCGTCCACGCATCTTCGCCATCAGCTGGAACGTGCGTGGGCTGATCCCGCAGATCTCGTGGAACGCGCGTGCGGCCGACGAGGCGGAAGCGTATCCGCAATGGACGGCAGCGTCCTCCACCGTGAGTTCCAGGTGGTCGTCGAGTACCCCGCACAGGCGGACAAGACGGGTCTTTCGGATGGTGAATCCGGGCTTTTCGCCGAGGTGATGCTCGAACTTGCGGTAGAGGGTCTGCCGTCCCACTCGGAGGCACTCGCAGAGGCCCTCGACGGTCACCGTGGCGAACTCCTGGTCGATGATTCTCAACGCCGCCCGAACAGTCGGTTCGTGCATCCTGCCCCCCGGATGGTTGTCGTGCCCGTCGTTCTCCTCGCTTCCACACCTCCAGATTGATCGATATCAGAATGTGTGTGGGGTGCAAATGGGCCACCCGAAGAATGGTACGAAATGGACATCCCGAGGCCATGAATCGCTGGTAGGCTCCTCCGAGTAGCAGCAGGGGGTGGGGACAGATCCCACGCAGAACTCGCGAGTCGTCTCTTCGGGTGGACAGGTCCGCCCGACGATGGCTGCGGTGCGCGTGGGCGGATGTCGGGGCTGGCCCGCACGCCCTCTGGCAAACGTAACGCACGGCGCCAGCTCCGCTCGATGTGCGGGCTGGATTGGCGCCGGGATGGATGGCATCCGGTCGGGTGCCTGGGGAGTGGATCATGTCGAAGAAGATGAACCTGTTGGTGGGGTTGGTGGCGTTCTGTCTGGTCGTGTTCGTGGGGACGGGGGCCGCATGGGCGGACGACTGTGCAAACGACGCACCATCGCCCTTCAACACAGTTGACTGCGCGGCCGCCGAGCTTGGCGGTGCCAACGTCTGCGAGTACAGCGGCGGGACGATCTACTGCACGGGCACGAGTACCAAAGACATCTTTAAGATCATCTCGTCCGGGGGCGACCCGATGGCCTGGGGACGCCTCGACCAGGGAAGCACGAACGAGACTTTCTGTTGCGACGCTGCCGAGATGGATGACGACGATCACCCGCTCGACGTCGAACTGGGCAGCGGGAATGACTACCTCTGCCTCCACGACGAAACCCGCGGAGCGTGGTGCGCCTACGAGATCGGAGCAGACGCCTGGCCGGCGGATCTCCCTGCAGGCGTCCTGGGGGTCTCAGGCTTGGGCTGCTTCCTTCGCGTCATCTCCTTGGTCTCCTGGCCTCCAGGATAGAGGCTTATCAGGTGTCCAAGGAAATCGGGTGCCCCTCACGCCAGCCATTCCGGCAGCTCCACCAGGCTCTCCAGCGTCGTGAACCGCGAGCGGTCCAGCTCCGATTCGTCCACGACCTCGTGGGCCCAGGTGATCTCCCGGGGTACGTGGACGGCGTGGCCGCCGATCTCCACGACCGGCAGCACGTCCGACTTGAGGCTGTTGCCCACCATCACAAAACGCTCCGGTGCGATGCCGTGACGCTCCAGCAGGGCCCGGTAGTCGGCCGGGGTCTTGGTGCCGACGATCTCGATGTCGCGGAACAGGTGGGTGACGCCCGATCGGCCCACGCGGAGAGTCTGCTCGAAGCTGTCGCCCTTGGTGATCAGCATCAGCCGGTGGTCGCGGGCGAGGCGCTCGAGGGTGTCGGGGATGCCGTCATACAGCTCGATCTCCCCCTCCAGCATCCACTTGCCGTGGTCGAGCAGGGACTGGATCGCCGGGCCGCCCACGTCGCCGTCGCCCAGGGCCACGGCGACCTCCATCAACGACAGGGTGAAGGACTTGACCCCGTAGCCGAAGATCCGGACGTTGCGGGTCTCGGTCTCCAGCACGTGGACCGAGATGGTGGCGGCGTCGAAGCGGCCGCCGAGCAGCCGCCCCAGCAGCTCCTCGCCGTCCCGGTAGCGCTCCTCGTTGACCCACAGGGTGTCATCGGCGTCCAGCGCGACGACGTCGAAGCGGGCGCTCATCGGCGGCGGTGGGAGGGGCGCGGGTGGCCCTTGGGTCGTTTGGGCGTGTGCCCGCTGTGGCTGCCGCCGCGGCAGCTGGGGGGGTTGTTGGCCTCCCAGGTGTGATAGCCGGCCTTGTGGTTGTAGTAGTAGGTCACGTACCGCGAGGCGGTGTGATCCGGCAGCCGCTTTCGATGGGCCTTGTCGCAGCAGTACGGGATGATCCGGGAGTCGAAGTAGACCGGATGGCCCGAGTAGGTCGCGGGCCGGAAGCCGCTGCTGACCCGCACCGTCGTCGAGCTGGAGACGATGCAGCCGGAGAGCAGCAGGCCCAGCAGCCCGGTTCCGGCCAAGATCCACATCCACCTGATTCGCATGTAAAACTCCTGAACGCGCGCGGGAATGCTATCGGACCGCCGGTCCATGGGCAATCGCGGTGGCACGAGGTAGGCTGGGCGGCGTCCCGCCGACACTCACGAGGGCTGACGTTTGGCGACCCTGTCCCCTAGCGGCGGCGCGCGCCCGGGCGCGTGGCTCGCCATCGCATCCGGCTACGCGCTGCTGATCGCGGCGCTCTACGGCCACGTGCTCGCCCACGAGGCCTACTTCGACCGGGACGACTTCACCTGGATCAGCGGCACCACCCTGGGCAACGCCTGGCGCTGGACCCAGTGGGCGGTGCTCCACGAGATCTGCCTGCCCCTGTTCGGCGCCAACCGCACCGGGTACTACCTGCCGAGCCTGGTCCTGCACTGGGTCGATTCGCTGGCGGTCGCGTGGCTGTTCGTCGAGCTGCAGGGTTCGATGCGCGGCGACCGCGGGCGACCGCGGGGCACGCGGCTGGCCGGCGGCGGATTGGCGGGGTTGCTGTTCCTGCTGTACGACAGCGGCGCGCCGCGCTGGATCTCGGCCCTGTCGTACCAGCTGGTCACGCTGGCGGCGCTGGCGATGTTGATCGCGGCGCTGCGGTACCTGCGGAGCGGGCGGACCGGCTGGTGGGCCGCGGCCGTGGCGGCCTACGCCTTCGGGCTGGCGTCCCACAGCTACGCGCTGCTGCTGCCGGTCTTCGTCTTGGCGGTCGAGGCGGTCGCCCGACGGGGGGGCGGCCAGGGATCCGGACGCTGGTGGCCCGGCGCCGCGCTGCGCTACGGCGCGTTCGCGCTGCCGCTGGGGATCTTCATGGCGCTGTTCGGACGCAGCCTGTCCGCCCGGGCGGCGGAGGTGGGCGCGAGTAACGGGCTGGGCGAGTACCTGTTGCAGTACCTCAAGTACGTCTGGATCTCCGGGCTCCACTTCTGGGGCAGTCCGCTGCACGCCTACCAGGTCGATCCGCGCTGGAATGGCTGGACGGTCGCGGCGCTGGTGGGCCTGCTGGCGCTGGCGGCGGCGGGCGGGCGGGACCTGCTGCGCAACCGGGGACGGATCGGTCTGCTCGGCACAGCCGCGCTCTTCGGGCTGGCGTGGTTCGGTCTATCCATCGTCCAGACCCTCGGCACGGCCCACAACCTGTCGTCGGGGTGGCGGTACTACTTCAACGCGGTCGGGGTGGCGCTGGTGGCGGGGCAGCTCGCGCTGGCGGCGCTGACGCGGCTGTGCCGCGCGCTGCCAGGCCTCTCTCCGGTGCGCCTGCTGGCGGCGGTGGCGCTGGCGCTGGCGCTGGGGATCGCGCTGGGCAAACCGGCGGGGCGGGCCGGGCTGACGTTCTGGGGACGCACCCTGGCCGGCGAGACCAACTTCGACCAGCGCCTGTGGGACGCGGACGATCTGTGCCCGGAGCGGGTCAGGCTGTCCGCCGACGAGGCGCTGTCCCGCGGCCGGGACGGGGGCGACCTGTCCTGCGCCGTGGTCCGCAACCGCTCGCTGCGCGATGCGGAGTGGTCCGGCTCCGACCTGCGGGGCATCGACCTGACCGCGTCGGACCTGACCGCGTCCTCGCTGACGGGCGCGAACCTCCGCGGGGCCGGGCTGATCTGGGCCGATCTGGTGCAGGCGGACCTGAGCCGGGCCGACCTGACCGACGCCAACCTCAGCGGCGCCGACCTGTCCTACGCCGACCTGCGCGGCGCCCGCCTGGACCGGACCGTGCTCAACGGCGCAGTTCTGTTCGGCTCGCTCCACGATTCCACGGCCTTCGCGACGACCCACCTGTGCAACGCCGACCTGCGGGAGCTGGACCTGGGTGGATACCAGCTGGCGGGCGTGCCCCTGCGCGAGGTGCTGATCCTGCGGACCGGACTTGCCGGCGCGGATCTCCGGGGCGCCGACCTCCACAAGGCCGACGGCCAGCAGGTGGACCTGACGGGCGCTGACCTTCAGGACGCGATCCTGCGCAAGGCCTATCTCCCCGGCGTGATCCTCGAGAACGCCGACCTGCGCGGCGCCGACCTGACCTGGTGCACCCTGACCGGCGCCGACCTCCGGGGCGCGGATCTGCGGGGCGCGATCATGGAGGGTACGGACCTGGCAGGCGCCGACCTGACCGGCGCCGACCTGACCGGCGCCCTGGACGACCGCGCCCTCTACGACGGCGCGACCCTGACCGGCGTAAAGCGCTGAGCGGGTCTAGAGCGGATCGGCCTGGCCGCACTCCCAGAGCAGTTCGGCGGGGGAGCAGTCGCAGGCGGAGAGGCCGGAGCCCCAGCACAGTGTGTAGCTGGCGGTGGAGCTGGCGCAGCCGTGGTTCTCGCCCACGGCCAGGTGGTTGAACTCGCGATCCGGGGGGTCACACTGGCCAAAATCGTGGGTCCCGCAGCCCCAGCACTCCAGGTGACCGTCCGCGGCGATGGCGCAGCTGTGCTCTCCACCCGCCTCCACCTGGGTGTAGCTTCCCCCGGGGGCCGCCAGCTGACCGTCGCCGCCATATCCCCAGCAGCTGACCGTGCCGTCGCCCAGCACGCCGCAGGAGTGCCATTTGCCAGCGCTCACCTGGGTGAAGGTTCCGGCCGGCGGGTCGGACTGGCCGTACTCGTCGTCGCCCCAGCACTGGACGCTGCCGTCGTCCACCAGCCCGCAGGTGTGGTACTCGCCGCCGTCGAGCTGGGTGAAGACCACGGCCTCGGGCACGTCGGTCTGGCCGTGGTCGTTGCGTCCCCAGCACTCGGCGACGCCCTCCTCGGTCAGCCCGCAGGTGTGGTAGGTGCCGGCCGCGATGGCGTCGAACACGGTGCCCGGCGGGGTCGCCTGGGCCGAGATGTTGAGGCCCCAGCAGCGAGTCTCGCCGTCGTCCTGCAGGGCGCAACTGTGACGTCCACCGACCGCGATCGTGGCGGCGACCACGTTGATCGGCACCGACAGCTGGCCGTCGTCTTCCCAGCCCCAGCACTGCATGAGCCCATCGAGATTCCGGGAGCACGTGTGGGCCATGCCGGCCGCGACCTCGACCCACTGGGCGTCGGTGGACTCGCCGTCCCCCGCCTCGCAGGGCTCGGTGGTGTCGTCGTCGTCGCCAACGGCCGAGTCGTCGTCGTCCGTGGTCGGGCAGCCGACAACGGTCAGAAGGAGGATCGCCAGCGGGAGCAGGAAATCACGGGGGCGCATGGGGAACTCCTTTGGGTCGCACAGACTACCAGATCGGTCCCCTGGTCTTTCCAAAACGGGGCGGCCATCCGCCGTGGCACCCGGATCCATTGATCCGAACGACCTCTGGATAGGAGAATCCGTGTCGTGAGGGCCTTCTGGACGACATCACTCGCGCTCCTCGCCTTCCTGGCTGGCTGCCAGACGCCGGGAGAACTGCGCCTGCAGCTGGCGACGGCCGAGCCCGACCCCCTGGCGGACGCCGCCTCGCTGCGACTGCGGTTCTTCGATGGCAGCGACGACCGCATGGTCGAGATCCCCTTCGGCGGGGAGGCGGAGCTGTCCGACGGTCTGCGTGGGGAGGTGGTGGTCGATCTGCAGATCGAGGCCCAGAGCAGCCGCGGCGTGACCCTGGCCCGCGGACGGCTGATCGGCGACGTGACGCCCCCCGCGGGGGAGGTGGCGGACGAGACCGTGGCCCTGCTGCGGGCCGGGGAATTCAGCCGGATCGATGGCCTCACCCTCGACGGCGTGGGCCCCGAACCCTGCGCGGTCCCTCTGGCCGATGGACGGCTGCTGATCGCGGGGGGCGGCAGTAGCGACGGCTGGATACTGGATCCGGACCGGGGGTTGCTGGCCCCGGCCGCGACCGGCCTCGGCCTGGGACCGGGGCCGTGCCAGAGCGCGACGCTGACCGATGGCCGCGTGGCACTTGTCGGCGGCGGCGACACGACCCTGCAGGTGATCCACGGCGACGGCTACACCGCCCACGAGTCCATCGACACGGGACGGGACGGCGGTGCCCTGGCCGCGTTGCAGGGTGGCCAGCTCGCCTGGTGGATGGGCGGCTCGACGGACGACGCCGATCTGACCTCCGACCTGCTGATCGCCGGTCAGGACGGGGTCGCCGAGGGTCCCCGGGTGGAGGGGCTGACGCTGACGGACCACCGGGTGGCCTGCTCCGCAGACGGGTCTGCCTGTGCGGCGCTGGGCGGCCCCGGCGACGCCCCGTCCTGGTGGCGCGTGGGCGCCGCGGACGTGGCCGACGCCGAGGGTGGCTACGCCCTCGAGCCGCTGGTCCACGACGGCGACCAGCCCGACCTGCCGGGGCGAGGGGCCGTCGCCTTCGACGACCACCTCGTGCTCGGTCTGCTGGAAAAGGACGACGTCTGGCTCGGCCTGTACGACGTCCGCGACGACGGCGAGCTGGTGTGGAGCCGCGGGCAACCCGCCGGCCTGGCCAGCTCGGCGCTGGCTTCGGCCGGCAACGGCCGCGCATTCCTGGTCGGCGGCGACGACGGCCAGGGCAGCTCGGGCGCCCTGTGGTCCCTCGACGCGGTGGACGGTAGCTACCTGCTGTCCCCGGTCGACTCCGCCGTCCTGGCCTACCCCCGACAGGCCGCGGCCGCGGTCGCACTGGCCGATGGACGGGTGGTCGTGGTCGGCGGGATCGACGCCGGTCAGGCCGTGGCCGCGATCGAGATCTACGAGCCACTTGATTCTCCCGCCCCCTGATTCGGCTGTTATCCTGCGGATTGGAGGGGTTTGAGATGATGAGATCGACAATCTCCGTGCGGACGCCCGCAATCGCCTGGCTCGCCGGGGCCGCAGTCATCCTGCTGACCATCGGCTGTCCGACCGAGGGCACCCTTGGCCCCGAGGACGGCGTGCCCCGGATCGAGGTGGTCCCCGCCGCCATCGACTTCGGCGTCGTGGAACTGGGCTCGCTGGAAGAGCGGGCGCTGGAAATCGCCAACACCGGGGACGGGCCGCTAGAGGTCCAGTCCGTGGTGCTGGTCGATGGCGGCGGACCGTTCACCGTGCCCGCATTCAGCGGCGACCTGGAGGGGGGCGCGGCGGTCACGCTGACGGTCTCGATGCAGGCCGGAGATGTCGGCCCTGCCGCGGACACGATCCGCATCCAGAGTGACGATCCGGAGCAGCCGCTGGTGGAGGTGGCGCTGGTCCTCGAGGACGTCACGGTCGACGAGGTCCCCGGCATCGAGTGGACACCCGCGTCGCTGACCTGGGACGAGCTGCCCCTCGGCGAAGCCGAGATCAAGACCGTCACGGTGACCTCGGTGGGCACCGGGGATCTGGCCATCGACGGCGTCGAGCTGTCCGCGGAGTCATCGGCCGATTTTTCGCTGGCGGCCGGGGACGTGCCCGACTCGCTGGCGCCCGGCGAGTCCTTCACCGTGGACGTGGAGTTCGCCCCATCGGACGAGGGGCAGGACGAGGGCGCGCTGCTCTTGCACAGCGACGATCCGGAGACCCCCGAGGCCACCATCCCCCTGTCCGGGGGCCTGTTGCCCCAGCCCGACATCGAGATCATCCCCGACGCCCTCGACTTCGGTTCGATGGATGTCGGCCTGTCGGCGTCGGACTCGGCGGTGATCCACAACCTGGGCCAGCTGGACCTGTCCCTGGGTAACCTCTACCTCACCGGCTCCACCGACTTCTCCCTGGAAATCGATCCCTCCACCGACGTGCTCGGACCGGGGGAGATCGCCCACATCCAGATCGGCTGGAACCCGACGGTCGCGGGGATGGCCTACGGCACGATCTACGTCCCATCGGACGATCCCGACGAGTCCGTGGTGGTGATCACGCTGGAGGGTGAGGCGCTGCCGCTGGGCGAGATCGAGGTGTCACCGCTGGCGGTGGACTTCGGCGTCGTCGAGGTGGGCGACAGCGTCACGGTGGCCGTCACGGTCACCAACGTGGGCAGCGCCGACCTGACCATCGGCGGCGTGGGCATCAGCATCGGCCAGGAAGTAGAGCTGACCACGGACCCCTCCTACGTCGCGGTGCCGCCCGGGGGGACCGCAACCGTGGAACTCACGTACGAGCCCGTGGACGTGGGCCAGGACAGCGGCACCCTGTGGATCCCCAGCGACGACATGGACGAGCCCCTGATCGAGATCCCGGTCCAGGGTGAGGGTTTTGTCGAGCAGGACATCGAGCTGGATCCGACGTCGCTGAGCTTCGGCCCGCTGGAGGCCGGCGACGACCAGGAGCTGTCGGCGTTCATCGCCAACCTGGGCAGCGGCGACCTGAACCTGGGACCGGCGACCCTCGCCGGGGATCCGGAGTTCAGCCTGGTGATCGACCCCTCTGGCGACACGGTGCCCCCCGGTGACGACGTGGAGCTGGAGGTCCAGTTCGCACCCACGGGCGAGGGGCTGTTCAGCGCGACGATCGACATCACCAGCGACGATCCGGACGAGCCCGTCATCCAGCTGGCGTTGAGCGGCGAGGCCTTCGTGTTGCCGGACATCGAGGTGGACCCCGACGAGGTCGATTTCGGGCTGGTGGACGTGGGACTCTCGGTGGTCGACACGGTGGTGGTGACCAACGTGGGCGCCGGTTCGCTGATCGTCAGCAGCGTCCAGCTCAGCGGCAGCGGGGAGCTGGCCCTGTCGGCCCCGGACCTACCCGGCGTGATCCCTGCGGGCGACCAGGTCAGCGTCGAGGTGAGCTACACGCCGCTGGACGAGGCATCCGACGTGGGCAGCCTGACGTTCTACAGCAACGACCCGGACGAGCCCGTGGTCGAGGTGGAGTTGATCGGCGACGGCCACCTGTTCGTGGACGTGCTGGTGACGCCCACCACGGTCGACTTCGGCACGGTCGACGTGGGCGATGCCGCCCCGGGGACCGTGCAGATCGCCAACCTGGGCAATGACGAGTTGCAGCTGGGCGGCTGCACGCTGTCCGGGGATGCGGCGTTCTCGGTGACCGTGGATCCCTGTGGCTCGCTGCTCGGGCCGGGTGACACCGCCGACCTGGAGCTGACCTTCACACCCGACGCCGAGCAGCTCTTCGTCGGCAGCGTGGTCGTGGTCAGCGACGATCCGGACACACCCCAGGTGACGGTCGGCCTGCTGGGCAATGGCATCACCGCGGAGATCGACGTGCTGCCGACCCAGCTCGACTTCGGCCAGCTGGACATCGGCCAGACCGCCTCGATGGACCTGGAGATCCGCAATCTGGGCACCGCCGACCTCGAGCTGGGCCTGCTGTTCCTCGACGGCTCCGCGGAGTTCTCGCTGGATCTGGATCCGTCGTCCCAGGTGCTGACGCCGGGAGACAGCACGTTCGCCACCGTCAGCTACACGCCAGCGGACCTGGTGCCGGACACGGGCGAGCTGCAGGTCCCGAGCAACGACCTGGACGAGCCCCTGGTGGCGGTCCCCCTGCTCGGCGCCCACGATCCCATCGCCGACATCCACGTGGATCCCCAGCTGCTGGACTTCGGCGCCGTGGACGTGGGCCAGTCGGTGACCGAGACCGTCACGGTCCACAACCAGGGTACCGGCGACCTGTGGGTCGACGAGCCGACCCTGGCCGGCGACGCCGAGTTCGATCTGGATACGGGGGGCTTCCCCTGCACCCTGGGACCGGGCGAGAGCGCATCGCTGCCGGTCACCTACGCGCCCGTGGACGGCACGGACGACAACGCCACGATCACCGTCGACAGCGACGATCCGGACGAACCCAGCGTCCAGGTGGCGCTGACGGGCGCGCCGACGCCGGAACCCGGAATCTACGTGATGCCCCCGTCCCTGAGCTTCGGCCAGGTCCAGATCGGCGACAGCGCCAGCCTCAACGCGAGCATCACCAGCGTCGGCAACGGCGATCTGGAGCTGGGTTCGCTGGCGATCGTCGGCAGCGCCGAGTTCTCGCTGATCACCGATCCGTCCGGACAGACACTGGCCCCCGGAGCCTGGACCGTGGTCGAGGTGAGCTACGCGCCCGTGGACGCCGGTTCGGACACGGCGCAGCTGGAGGTGCCCAGCAATGACGCGGACGAGCCGCTGGTGACCATCGAGCTGTCGGGGGCCGAGGATCCGGTGCCGGACATCGAGGTCGACCCCCTGGACGTGGACTTCGGCGTCGTCGACCAGGGGCTGACGGCGAGCGAGACGGTCCAGGTCGGCAACGTCGGCACGGCCACGCTGACCGTGACCGGGATCAGCCTGGCGGGCAGCGGCGACTTCGGCTGGTCGGCGGTGGGCATCCCCGGCGCCCTGTCCCCCGGCGACGGTGCGACCCTGACCGTCACCTACACCCCGTCCGACCTGGTCCCCGACGCGGGTACGCTGACCCTGACGAGCACCGACCCCGACGAGGCGATCGTCACCATCTCGCTGGCGGGAGCGGCCACGCCGGAACCCGCCATCGAGCTGGATCCGGCCCCCTACGACTTCGGCGCCGTCACCCTCACCTGCGAGGAGACCGTCGACGTGGCGATCCGCAGCGTGGGCGGCGCGCCGCTGACCCTGACCGGCTACTCGCTGGTCGAGTCGGCCCCCGGCGGGTCGATGACCCTGGACGTGGGCGACCTGCAGGACTACGTCGACTTCGGCTGGGAGCTGCCTCCCGGCGGCGAGATCGAGGTCACCGTCAGCTTCCTGCCCGACGATCTGACCTACTACGAGGGCCTGCTGACCATCAGCAGCGACGACCCCGTCGTTCCCGACGCCGAGGCGGAGATCGAGGGCGCGGGCGCGGCCTACGGCTGGACGACGGACAGCTTCACCCAGACCGGCAACAGCTGGGTCGACGTGCTGTGGGTGGTCGACAACTCCTGCTCGATGTGGGACGAGCAGGGGCAGCTGGGGGACGACTTCAGCTACTTCTACAACATCCTCGAGGACGCTGGCGTCGACTATCACATCTCGGTGGTCAGCACCGACAACGCCGACTTCCAGGGGGCCAACTACACGGTCATCGACAACAACACCCCCAACGGCGCGGTGGAGTTCGAGGCCAACTGCGCGCTGGGTACCGGCGGGTTCTGGGTCGAAGCGGGACTGCAGTACGGGTACGAGGCGCTGGTCGACGCCGAGAACAACACCCCGCCCAACCAGGGGTTCTGGCGCGACGAGGCGCTGCTGGTGGTGATCTACGTGTCGGACGAGCCGGACGCCAGCGGCGACTGGACCACCTACCTGAGTTACTACCAGGGGATGAAGGCCGACCCCGACGACGTCATCCTGAGCGCCATCTGCGGCACCGACGGGGTCAACGCGGTCTCCTGCTGGGGGCCCGGCGGCAGCGCCGATCCGGGCTACGGCTACGTGGACGTGGCCAACGCCACCGACGGTATCCTGGGCAGCATCTGCGAGGCAGACTGGTCCCAGACCATGTCGGAGGTGGGCTGGCTGGCCACCGCCAACGTCATCGACACCTTCGAGCTGAGCGAGGACGCGATCCCGGGCAGCGTCGAGGTCTCGGTCAACGGGGTCGCGGTGCCCACGGGCTGGGTGTTCGACGCGCCGCTGAACTCCATCGTGTTCGATCCGGCCAGCGTGCCCGCCTACGGGGACACGATCGAGGTCTATTACGGCTACTACGGAGCCTGCTGAGATAGCGGGTGCCTTTTTACTGCGAAGAAGCCGCGCGCAGCTGCTCGAGCTTGCGCCAGGCGGCCGGGTGCAGGGGGATCGACAGGCCGCGCTCGGCCGTGGCCGGCGAGATGAAGTAGGCCTGGACGGTGTGACGGGCCAGGATCTCACCGCCCCCCAGGACGGCGTCGAGGATCTGGGCGACCCGCTCGTCCGCCAGATCCTCGCGCGCCACCACCAGGGCCGCCACTCCCAGGGTTTGCACCGCCTCCTCCTGGCCGGCGTAGCTGCCAGCGGGGATGGTCATCTGGCCCAGGTAGGGTGCGTCATGGGCCGCCTTCTCCACGGCGGCGTCGGTCAGCGGGACCAGGTGCATCGGGAACTCACCCGCCCGCCGGGAGATCTCCGGGTAGGGGTAGACGCCGGTGAGGATCGCGGCCTTGACCCGGCCCGCGAGCAGGTCGTCGAGGGCCTGGTCCGGCGGCGTGCCCTGCACCCGCTCCAGATCCGTCAGGGTCAGCCCGTACAGCCCCAGCACCTGGGCCGCGTTGACCCGGGTCCCCGACTCGTCCGGACCCACGTCGACCGCCTGTCCGCGCAGGTCGGCCACCGATTCGATGCCCGATCCCTTCAGCGTCACCACATGGATGACCTCGGGGAACAGGGAGCACAGCGCCCTCAGCTCGGTCATCGGCAGCCGGCCCTGGAACAGGCCCTGCCCCTGGTGCGCCAGGTGGGCGATGTCGTTCTGGACCAGCGCCACGTCGACCAGTCCGTCCCGCAGCAGCGCCACGTTGGCCACGCTGCCGGTCGACGGCCGCAGGTGGAGCTGCATCCCCGAGGCGTTCATGACCTCGACCAGTCCGCGGCCGACCGCGTGGTACTCGGTGGCGAGGGATCCGGTGGCGAGCCGGATCCGTCCGGTGTCACCGGCCATCCGGCACTCGATATCCGCCACCAGCTGGTCCAGCTCCATGCCGAACGAACCGCCGTCGTCGCCGATCTCCGCTTCCTCCACCGCCACGCTCAGGTCGGAAAGGCGCTGCTGGATGTCCTCCGGGAGATCGGCAGCCCCGTCCTCCGCCCCGGCATCGACCGGGGCCTCCAGCCGACGGTGCCCGAGGGCAGCGCTCCAGGCGCCCTCCTCGTGGACGAACTCCAGCGAGCCCTCCACCCGCAACACGTCTCCGCGGTGGTTGCCAGCCATGTCGACGCCGCTGATCCAGCGGGGCGAGGACCCCAGCAGATCCACCAGCGTCCCGACGTTGAGCGACTCGAGATCCGTCAGATCGTGATCCCGCTGAAACCGGATATCGGCGCGGAAGCGAACCACCACCGGCGCCGCCACACCCTCGGCGGATGCCCCGGCTTGGCTCGTCAGCACCTCGGCCCGCTTGACCCGGAGCAGGCCCCCTCGAACCAGGCATCCAGCCGATCCTGGAGTTCCCGCTTGAGATCGCCCGCGCCGGGCTCGTCGTCACCCGCGGTGGCGGGTGGAGCGAGCCCGAGGATCAAGAGCGCAACCACGAGCGCGGCTACCCGGCGGCAACTGAACATTCCCACACCTCCCGCCGGCATCCTAGCAGCCTACGGCGGGCTGGCCTGGCCGTGGTCGTTGTCGCCCCAGCACAGGATGTCGCCGGCCGTGGTGACGCCGCAGCTGTGGTCGATGCCCGCGGAGACCTGGGCGAAGGTGTCGGCGGGCGGGGTGGCCTGGGAGGCCCAGTCGTTCCCCCAGCAGGTGGCGGAGCCGGCGGCATCGAGGGCGCAGCTGTGTTCCTTGCCCGCGGAGATCTGGGCGTAGGCGCCGTCCGGCGCGTCGGTCTGGCCGTGGGTGGCGGCTCCCCAGCACAGGATCTCGCCGTCGGCGGTGAGGGCGCATGCGTGATCGAAGCCGGCGGCCACCTGGGTGCAGGGGGCCCCCGGCGGATTGGCCTGACCGTGGGCGTTGCTTCCCCAGCAGATCAACAGCTGATCGTGGAGCAGCCCGCAGCTGTGGTCCCAACCCGTGGCCACCTGCGTGTAGGTGCCCACGGGCGCCGCCGACTGTCCGGAGAAGTCGCTGCCCCAGCAGGCGACGTGGCCGAGGACGTCCACCGCGCAGGAATGCCAGTTGCCCGCGTCCACGTGGGTGTAGGTGCCCGCGGGCGAGTCGGTCTGGTACTGGACGTTGCTGCCCCAGCAGACCACCAGCTGGTCGTCGCGCAGCGCGCAGGCGTGGCTCCAGCCGGCGGCCAGTTCGGTGTAGCCGCCCGTCGGCGGCGAGGCCTGTCCCAACGATCCGTCACCCCAGCACTCGAGGGTGGCGGCGGCGCGGATCCCGCAGGAGAAGTCCATGCCCGCCGCGACGCGGGTCCACTCGCCGGCCGCAGTGGTGTCGTCGTCGCCGGTGGCATCGTCGTCGTCCGGGGTCGCGTCGTCGTCGTCCCCGGTCACGTCGTCATCGTCCCCGGTCAGATCGTCGTCGCCCGTGGCGTCGTCATCGTCGTCCGACACATCGTCGTCACCCGCGCTGTCGTCGTCATCGGCGGGACAACCGGGCAGCACCCAGAGCAGGGCCGCCAGCACCAGCGACCGGCGATGGGGGTGGAATTGCCACGTCCGCATCTAGTCCTCCGCCGCAAGCCTACCCCATCCCCGGTCATGCGGTAGATTGTCCAACCATGGAACGATGGCGGCTGGACGCGGTGGTCGTGGGAGCCGGGAGCGCGGGCGCGGCGGCGGCGTGGCAGCTCGCGCGGCGGGGGCTGCAGGTGGCCCTCCTGGACCGGCAGCCCGCCGACAGCTGTGGTGCCCGCTGGGTCGACGGGGTCCCCCTGTGGATGTTCGACACGGCGCGCGTCCCGCGCCCCGAGCCACCGGAGTGTCGCCTCGACCGGGGGGCCTTCGTGCTGCTGGGCAAGGGGGAACGGCGCCCCCTGCGGCTGGCGGACACCCCGATGGCGTCGGTGGACATTCCGCAGCTCGTCGGGCGGCTACAGGGCCTGTGTCTGGACGAGGCCGTGTCCTTTTTCGACCGGACATCGCTGCGGGCGGTGGAGCTGGACGGCGAGCGACCTGTGGCCATCCGCTGCCTCCGTCGCGGGGCCGACGGCGGGGAGCTGCGGCTGCGAGCGGACCTGTTCGTGGACGCCACCGGACTGCGCGGAGCGGTCCGGGAGCGGGTGCCGGCCCTGGACGCCTGCTGCCCGCGGGTACCCCGGGCCCACACCATCGAGGCGGTCCACCAGACCTGCCTCGTGGCGGACCTGGCCGGGCCGAGGCCTTCGTCGCCCACCTGCGCCTGCGGCCCGGCGACGGGGTGAGCTGGATCGGCCTGGGTACCGGCCTGTCCACCGTCGCGGTGCGAACCGACGCGACCCTGTCGGAGGTCGAGCTGCTGACGGGCGTGGGCGGTGTCGCCCCCCACGCCAGCGCCCAGCAGATGATGCTGGAGCTGGAACGCAGGGAGACCTGGGTCGGCGAGCGGCTGTTCGGCGGCGCGGGCACGATCCCGGTCCGGCGCCCCTACGATCGCCTGGGCGCCGCGGGGGTGGCGCTGGTGGGCAACGCCGCCTGCCAGGTCTTCCCGGCCCACGGCAGCGGGATCGGCATGGGCCTGATCGCCGGCCAGCTGCTGGCCCAGGCGGCCGCCAGCCACGCGGACCCGGGATCCGCCGCCGCGACCTGGGACTATCAAGCGCGGTTCCAGCGCCAACACGGCGCCTTGCTGGGGGCCTACGACGTGTTCCGCCGGCTCTCCAACCGGCTCACGGGCGACGACGTGGACCGGATGCTGGACGCGGGGTTCATCGATCCCGAGTCGTCCCGGGCCGCCCTGGACCAGCGGATGCCACCCATGGGCGCCGCCCTGGTCGGCCGCACCCTGCTGGCCTCCCTGCGCTCCCCGCGCCTCGCGGCCCAGCTGGCGCCGGTCATGGCCCGCATGCAACGGGTCCATCGGGCCTACCGGGACCACCCGCGCCGCCCGGACGGGGACGCCCTCCGCCGCTGGTCCCACGGACTCGCGGCCCTGTTCGGCGAGCGGCCCGATATCCCCTGATCCCGGCACGATTCGACCCGGTTCTCCGGAGCGGGACTGGCACCATCCCAGCTGGAACGGCGCTTGCAAAACCCACCGCCCAAGTCCGCGCTGGGGCCAGCGGACGCTGGAGGGAACATGGATCGTACCGTCACACGGATCCGACAGCTGTCGTCTCGACCTGCCATTCGAGGAACACTCCTGGCCACCCTCGTCTTCGGGCTCGCGGGGTGTCCCGTCCCGGACTTCACCAGTGAAGAGGGCCAGCTGACCCTGCAGACGCGGGACCTCTACGTGGGCGCGGGAGGCGGCTTCTCCAACGGTGTGTCCGTCCTGGAGGGAACACCGGTCTGTGCCCAGTGTATCGAGGCCACGGTCGCCCTGGACGACGAGCTGGACATCGATCTGTCCTGCGGCGACGGCGCCGAGTACGACGCCCTGGCCTGCTTCGACCAGGCGGTGGAAGGGGGCGGACTGGAGGACGGCTGTGTGGTCTCCGACGGCCCGGGATACGTCTCGTGGACCTTCTCGCCAGTGGACTGCCCGCTGCAGGACGCTGGCGCGGTGCTCGTGCCCGACCAGGTCACCTTCGGCTTCGTGGCCCAGGACGCCACCGAGGTGATCGTCGATCAGTGGCTCGAGGATACCGCGACCGACTTGTACGAGGCCGGCATCCTGGCCCAGCCCGACGGTTCCGGGTTCTCCGAGGCGCTACGTAATCCGGAAGGAGAGCCCTTCCGGGTGATCGCCGACGAACCCTTCCGCTTCTGGGTCCAGCTGCGCGAGGTCGTCGGCGGCGGGGCCGTGGCCTGGCGTCTGGCCGACGGTGAGCTGACCGTCCAACCGACGGTGGGCGGACCGGTCGACGCCACGATCGCCGACGCTGCCCAGCTGGAGGTGGCCCTGCCCGAGGGCAGCGAGGCCGAGATCCGCTTCACCCTGGGCGGGCAGACGTGGGTCGCCGGCCGGTTGATCGGCGTGGCCCCGTCGGCCGTCGACTCCCTGGAACTGGTCGCTGCCGTGCACGCCCAGGGTTGGGACTACCCGGGCACGCCCTTCGCCGCCCGCGCCGTGCTGCGCGACGCCGACGGCCACGCCATCTACGGAGCGCCGATCAAGTGGACGGTTCGCGGGGGCCAGCTCGCCGTGGGCGAGGTCATGATTCAGATCCCGGGCGCGGACTACGTGGAGATGGCCGACGCCTGCATCGATCCGGCCGACACCTCGCCCCGCTCGATGACGTTGAAGGCCAGCTATCGCGGCCGCTCGGACTCCGTTGAATTCTCCTGGGATCCAGCCGAACCGGAGGAGTCCGCGGACGATCCGGACTGGACCCCCGCCGAGACCTGTACCGGAGGCTGCAGCTGCCGCAGCGACGGGCCGTCTTCGACCCCCGCCGCCCTGGCCGCCGCCCTGCTCCTCGGCGGTCTCCTCACCGTTCGCCGACGCATCTGATCCGCGTCTAGACCCTCACCACCCGCTCGCGTTCCACGTCCAGCTCGGGCCGGGTGAAGGTGCGGACGGCGAAGGCCCAGAGGCCGCCGACGGCCCACAGCAGGGGGCCGGGGGCGCTGCCGACGCTGTCGGCGAACACCAGCCGCAGGAAGAAGTCGCTGTCCAGGGCGAAAGCCAGCCGGCGCTGGTAGTCGGGCACGTAGAACTGGCTCGCCGCCCAGGTCATGTAACGCAGGCGCCGGACCAGGGCGGTGCCCTCGAAGGCCGCGCCGTCGTCCATGGCGAAGTCGTCGCGTTCGAAGGCCCGCGCGACCTGCTCGGCGGCCAGCTTGCCGTACTCCAGGGACGGGGCGATACCCTCGCCCCAGAGCGGATCGACGCCCGCCGCGTCACCGGCCAGCACCAGCCCCGGGGCGGTCAGCGCCTCGCCGGGGGTGAACAGCCGCACCGGGTAGGCGACGCACCGTGCGCTGTCCGGGTCGACGCCGTGGGATCGCAGGCTCCGCCGCAGCCCCTCCCGGCCCTCGGCGGGTGGCACACCTGGCTCGGCGTAGAATCCACGGCTGATCCAGGGCTCCCCCTGCTCCCGCGCCGGGAACGACCAGTAGTACCCGTTGCAGCCGCGCGCCATCTCCGAGAAGTCGAAGGTCAGCGCGGGCTCGCCGCTGGCCGCAGGCTCGTCGGGGCCCGGCGGTCCCTCGGCGACCCACACGGGCACCGGCTTGCTACCGCCGGACATCAGGCCGCTGCGGCGGGACACGGGGCGGGCGCCGGAGGCGTCGATGACCACCTGCGCGCTGTAGGTCTCCCGGGCGGTTCGCACCTCGATCCGGGCGCCGTCGCGGCACAGTTCCAGGGCGCTCTCGTCCTCGCGCAGCTCGTCCACGCACTCCCGGGCCCGGGCGGCCAGCCACTCGTCCAGCTGCCAGCGGCGGCTGACCGGCAGCGGGGTCCCCAGCTCCAGGTGAGTCACGTGTCGTCCGTGGGACAAGGTGACCCGCGACGCCGCAAAGGCGCCGGGCGGGGTCGGCTCCAGGCCCATCTCCTCCAGCAGGGGGCCACAGCGTCCGGTGAGCCCCCCGGCACAGCCCTTGGGCCGGGGGTGCCGCCGCTTCTCCAGCATCACCGTGCGGGCGGCCACCTCCGGGGCCAGCCGGGACAGCTGCACCGCGGCCGCGCAGCCCGCCGGGCCGGAGCCGATGATCACCACGTCGGGTCTACGCGTCACGGGACCCCCACCTCAGAGCACCTCGACGTCGATCCCCGTGGCACCGGCATGGGCCTCGAGCAAGTCGGCGAAGCGGCGGGCGTGGCGCTCCATCTGCTGCTCCGTCAGCGCGGCCCGGGTGCCGTAGATCACCGCCAGCACCCGGTCGGTCTCCTCGTTGACCTTGGTCGCCATCGAGTCCTTGATCGGCGTGCCCCGGGGTGTGTCTCCGTCGCAGACCACGATCAACCCCCGCAGCCCGATCTCCTGGCCCGAGGCGTTGAACACGTAGCTCTCGTCGTCCCCGCCGAAGCGCAGGACGGGGGCAGCGACGAACTTGCCCAGATCGAGCACGGAGATCGGCAGGCCGCTCTCCAGCGAGACCAGGTTGTTGACGTCCACCAGGGTCGAGATCACGGGGAAGTCGCCCTTGCGCGCCATCCCGGCCAGGTACTCGCTGGCCGGCTTGCCGCGGCCGGCGGGCTTGTACCCGCGGGTGCGCAGCACGTCGCGCACGGCCTTCTTCAGCTCCGGGGCCGGGTACCCCTCCTCGGCCCCGACGCGGGCGGCTTCGGCCGCCAGCTCCGCGGCGAGCCCGGCAGGCGACGGGCCGTTGACGACCCCCTCGGCGCGGACGACCCCCAGCAGCACGTCCGGGAGGTCGAGGTCGGCGGACAGCATGCGACCCATGTCAGTCCAGCCGGATCATGCGGACGATCGCACGCGCGCTGTCGTCGGTGGACAGGGACACGGTCAGCTCCTCGTCCAGCCCTTCGGCCAGCAGGTAGACCGCGCCGCCCGAGCGAAGGTCGTGGTCCGAGCTGCCCTCCAGCGATGAGGACATCGGTCCGGAGAGCTCCAGCCAGCCGTGGATCGTGGTGTACAGGTCGATGCCCCGCATGTAACCGGTCAGCGGATCCTCCACCTGGGGCTGGAAGTGGTAGGCCGGGTCGGCGGCCACACCCTCGTCCACCTGCTGGTGCACGCCCAGCGCCGTCCAGTAGTCGGCGAAGAACGTGTCCGCTTCCAGCTCGGTGGTCTCCAGGACCGCATCCAGCCCGGCCTCGGGCGTGGCGAACCAGTCGTGGAGGTACTCGACGCCGCAGGTGACGTCGAAGGTGCCGTCGTCGTGGCCCACCTCGGGACCGAACCGGTCGTACAGGTAGCGCATCGACGACGCGCCGACCCCCCGCAAGGTGCCATCCCGCTGGCCGTAGTAGTGGGTGCCGGGCTCCTTGACGTAGACGTCGGTCATCGAGGCGTTGGGGATGTCGTCCAGCATCATCCCCCACACGTACTGGTTGCCGTTGTTGTAGCCGCTCAGGTCCTGGGCCAGGGCGCTCATGCCCTCGGTGATGTAGACGTTCTCGTCCACGTCGACGGCGTCGTTGTCCAGGTACTTGGAGGCGAAGTAGATCGTGTGGTTGAACTCGTGGGCCAGCAGCTCGGCGAGGGCGTGGGGCTCGTAGTAGTTGCCCTCGGGGTCCGGGATGTTGGCGTAGATGACCTCCTGCTCGTTGCCGTAGCCGCAGACGTCCTGGGGCTGCAGGTCGCACTGGGTCACGTAGGCCACGATCCCCTGGGCGTTGACCGTGTAGCTGAACAGCAGGCTGATGTGGCCGTCCTCGTTGACGTCCGGCTCCTGGTGGAAGAAGAAGCGCTCGCGGGGCAGTACGATGCCCTCGAACAGCTCCAGGGAGTCCGCGATGTAGTCCTCGTCCAGGGCCGGGAGGTCGTGCTCGGTGGTGATGTCCATGTAGACGATCACCGAGTCGCTGACCGCCAGCGCTTCGGCCTCGACCTCGAAGGCGCCGAGCATGCCGTAGACCTCGAAGGTCCGGATGTCACCCACCTCGGGAACGGAGGAGTCGCCGATCGGATCGGGAACCGGGACCGGGTCCTCGACCCGCGGGGGTTCGAAGACCGGCGGGGCGGACGGGTCCACGGTGGGCGGTGGCGCGATGGCCGCTGCGCCGCCCTCGACCTCCAGCGGATAGGTGGTGTCGTTCTGCTGCGACAGCGAGATGACCACCGCCAGGTAGTCGCCACCGTCCCCGTCCAGGGTGAACGAGACCTCGCCCTCGTCGAAGGTCAGCTCGGCCACGTCGCCGACGTCGAGGGGGCCTGCGCCCTCCCACGTCGCCAGTGCACCGGGCGCCAGCGGGTCGCAGGCGTCGTCGTCGTCGCCGGTGGTGTCGTCGTCCCCGGCCGAGTCATCGTCGTCCACGGTCGGACAGCCGAGCGCGAGGGACAGGGCGATGCCCAGGATCCAGGTGATTTTGCGCAAGAGATCCTCCTCCGGGAGACCGCACGATACAGCCCGCTCCCGCCGCTGTCAGCCCTCTGTCGAGTAATGCAGGGGTGGAGTTCCGGGTGCACCCGACACCGGCGTCAGCAGCGTCGGTCAGGGTTCGACGAGGACGGCGTGGAGAAGCTGGGGCGGGCCATCGTCGGTTCGCTGGCGGAAGCCGGCGATGCGGGAGAAGTCGTCGCTGACGCAGGTCAGCCGCCGGCCGATGCCCTCGCCGGCCTGGGGATCCCAGTGGCGACGGACGGTCCAGCCGTCGGCGGAGGGCTCCCACCAGCCGTTCTCGGCCAGGACCCAGGGCGCCCCGCCGTCCGGGAGGGCGACGTCGAGCAATGTCATGTTGGTGTCGATGGGGTCGGGCTCGCCATCGTCGATGATCAGCATCGCGGCCTCGCCGACCGCGACCACCCGGTCGCCACTCGCCGCGACACCCACCAGCGACCAGCAGGGCGAGGAGCCGCACTGCCGACCGAGGCCGTCCACGGCCAGCCGGACCAGCCCATCCGCGTCCCCGACGGCCACGTAGCCCTCCGTGCCACCGCTGCCCGGGATCGTGCTGCCGACGACCCAGATCCTGCCGTCCCCGTCGACCGCCACGCCCTGCAGCGCGGTGCTGCCCTCGAAGTCGTCGAGGTCCACCATCCGCCACCCCTCCGTCTCCCGGACCAGGGCCAACGGGAAGGCGTTACGACGGCCCACGGCGAACGGCCTACCCTCCCCATCGGTGGCGACCGCGACCAGCGCCCAGTCCGACGCCACGAACTCCGTGACCTCCTCCTCGACCCAGGCGCCGCCGTCCCACCCCAGCAGGACCCCGGTGGTGTCCCCTTCGGCCGCGCCCGCCCGCGTCCCGACCGCCCAGATCCCACCGTCGTTCGCCATGTGCAGGTCGTGCAAGCCCACGCCGGTCGGGAGCGACGACATCGTCCACGTCCCTCCGGGCGATCGCCGCCAGAGCTGGGGCTGACCCCAGGGATCGTCCGCGTCCGGATCGGCATCGCCAGCGAGCCATTGCACCCCATCGGTCCCCACGGCCAGGGCGGTGGGGGCGATGCCGGGCCCAGCGTCCCCCTCGCTCGCGGGTTGGGACCAGCCGCCGTCCGCGCTGAGGGGCACGGTGCTGGCGGTGCGGTCGTAGTGCAGGATCGCCTGGCCGCCCTCGCAGGCCCCGTCGTCGGCGCAATCGGCGAACTCCCCGACGAGCCAGCCATCGGTCTTGCGTGGGAAGTCCCCGTCGTCCACCAGCCACGTCCGGGTGAGCCCCTCGTCCAGAGCCGGCGCGAGCCGCTCGGCGGGCACCTCCCCCCACTCGCCGAACCGATCGTGGACCACCGCAAGCTCGCCGAACCCGGCGATCCACCCCTCGCGGTCGCCGGGGAAGGCCACGACCCGCGGGGTGAAGTCATCCCGATAGGGGAACTCCGCCACCTCCAGCGAGCCCCCGTCTCCGTGGAGGATCAGGTCGCCGACGGCCCAGATCTCGGGGCCCCCCGCCTGCCATTGCAGATCGCGGATCGGACCGATGGCGGTCGGGCCCACGGGCAGCGCCACAGGGGACCAGCCGTCCGTCCCGCGCAGCAGCAGGACCGCCCCCTGGGGATCGCCGCGGCGCACCCCCGCCGCGTAGCCGAACTCCCCGCGGGAGAGGATCCGGACCAGCGAGATCTCGTCGGGGTTCTCCACCGTGTCCGCCAGCGCTTCGGCGAGGAACTCGCCGTCGTCGAAGGTGAAGATCCGCGGGCCGTCCCAGCCCTGACCGACCACGAGTCCTCCCGCGTCGGACGAGAACGAACACGCGGTCACCCCGTCGACGATCTCCGCCGGGACCCCGAACACCTCCCACTGTTGTCCTTCGACCCGGAAGATATGGGCGGTGCCGGCCAGCCACACGACCCCGTCGGACAGGCGGCAGATGTCCACCAGGGCGAAGTCGCGGAGCAATCCGTCGGGGGTGGGCACCTCGTCGAACACCCCGTCGACGCCGTGGAGCAGGAACCCGGCCAGGCTGCCCGAGTGGTATCCCGCCGCCCAGACGCCCCCGTCGTCGTCGACCCGGACCGTCCGGAGCTCGGCGGGGGACAGGTCATGGTCGAGGACGGTCCAGGCGCCGTCTTCGCCGGGTGAACAGCCCGGCGTCAACAGCAGGACCAGGGCGCTGCAGGCGACGATCCAGGTGGCGGTCGGAGGCGTGGGCACCGCCGTCCATGATGGATCAACCCGGACGCGCCCGGTAGGGCAGTCCGAGGGGTCGGACCGGGCCGCGCGGGCTCGTCACGCGCGTGCTTTGCTTGACACCTCGCGCTCGACGTGGTTTCCAAGGGGCGAACCCACGTCGAGCGAACGAGCGGCGAATAGGCTTCCCCGCTCGTTCGTTCTAACCGTTCGAGGCCCCGCGGCCCCGGGCGGCCCGCGCGGCACGGATGGGAGATCCGGTGATGACCTTCGGGCGCTCATGGCTCAACCTGCTCGCACTGCTCACCTGCCTGCTGCTCGTGGGCGCGGTGGTGGCGGGCGAGGACGACGACAAGAAGGACGATCCCGCGGCGGGCGACGGCGCCCAGGGGGAGGTGGAATCGGACGAGGAGCCCGGACCGCCCGGCGATGATGACGACAGCGCCGAGGGCGAGACCGGGACCGAGGCCGAGGCCGAGACCGAGACCGAGACCGAGACCGTGGCCGAGACCGAGACCGTGGCCGAGACTGAGGCCGAGACCGAGGCCGAGACCGAGACCGAGACCGAGACCGAGACCGAGACCGAGACCGAGACCGAGACCGAGGAAGATACCGGCGACCAGCTGCCTCCCCCCGACGAGGACGACATCGACAGCTGGGAAGAGACGGTCGAGAAGCAGGATCTGAACCAGGTCGTCGAGCGCGAGGAGGTCAAGGTCGACGTGGAGGCCGAGCCCGAGCGCATCGGCATCTCCGGCAACTGGTACCAGGTGGGTGTCGACTGCCTGTACTGCGATACCATCCTGGGCCAGAACCTGGACGTCCAGCAGCCGGACGTCATGCGGCAGTTCTTCGACCACCTGCAGATCGAGCCCGACGCCAGCCAGGGCAAGCTGGTGTACCCCAGCGAGGGCATCAACCGCCCGCTGATCGTCAGCCAGACCGAGGATCGGGTCATCGTCCTGATGTACGTCATCGACGTGGGCGAACGCTCGACCCCCCTCTATTGCACGGTCTGGGACCTGCGCTGGATCCTCCGCGACCAGAAGCTGCTCTACGGCCGGCGCTACTCGGTGGACGCCTACCAGCCCTTCGCCTACGCGACCTGGGAGAAGGGCTACAAGGCCGACGAGACCTTCCTGCCCAAGGAGCAGATCCAGACGTTCCTCGACCTGAGCCCGGTGGTGACCCTCGACGAGACCGAGAAGCGGTTCCCCATCGGCGACAAGGCGATGCTGACCTACCTGGGATCCGACGCGTTCGTGCGCAGCGACTTCGAGGAGGAGCCGTACGTGGACCTGCAGGCCCGGCTGTTCAAGGAGAAGACCGAGGCCGACCAGCGAGAGCAGGAGCGGCTGGCATCGATGCAGGACGCCGAGGAGCTGTGCGACGACCGCGACTACGAGGGCTGCCTGGCGGCCGTACAGCGGGCCGCCGAGCTGGGCGAGGCGTCCGCCGACGTGCACTTCTTCGCGGGCTCTGCCTACCAGGGACTCAAGCAATACGACGACGCCATCGCCGAGTACAAGTTGGTGCTCGAGCTGACCCCCAAGGACACGTCCACCCGCTACAACCTGGCGCGGGTGTACGAGAAGCAGGGCCGGCTGCAGGACGCGCTGCGCGAGTACCGGGTGATCCTCAAGTGGGACCCGGGCGACGAAGAGGTCAAGGAGCGGGCCTTCAACCTGGCGCTGCAGCTCCAGGGGATCTGACCGGCCGGACCCGCGCCGCCGCGCGACCGGGGGGGATTTAGATGCGCTGCCCCAACTGCGGAAAACCCAGCAACCTCCACCGGTCCAAGCGCAAGACCAACCGCGAGAAGATCCTCAGCTGGGCCCTCATGCTGCGGCCCTACCGCTGCCACTCGTGCAACCACCGCTTCTGGCGCCCGCGCTTCGTCTCCTACAAGCCTCCCGGGCAGCGGCGGCGGCGGCGTTCCCGGCCCCGATCCAGGGGTGGGCGCTAGCCCTCCCCGACAGGCTTGACAGCCCGCCCCCCACGCCAGTAGATATCAGCCCCCCGGTGTGGGGACGTAGCTCAGCTGGAAGAGCGCTTGGTTGTGGCCCAAGAGGTCCCAGGTTCAATTCCTGGCGTCCCTACCACCCCAAAAAGCCGGCAGCCGCAGGCTGCGGCTTTTTGGCGGTGAGATGGAGCAGACGAGCCTTCGGCTCGCAGCTCATCTCCCCGAAGGCGTGGCCCGGCCCCTGTAGCCCGGCACGAACATCAATTCCGCTCCCGTCGTGCCCATTCCCATCCCGAGACCGAGGCCGAGACCGAGGTCGAGTCCGAGGCCCCCTCCCTCCCCCTTGCAAATCCCCCCCCACCCGCGTAGGAATCGTCGGCACATCGCGCCCGTGCGCGATTCAACCGGACGGACCCGACCGATGGCCAAGCCCCGTGTAAAAGCTCGTACCCTGCCCGGCTTCCAGGACTTCGTCGGTGGCCGCGCCATCGGCCGCCAGCGGATGCTCGACACCATCCGTTCGGTGTACGAGGCCCACGGCTTCGCGCCCCTGGACACCCCCGCGATCGAGTACGAGGAGGTGCTGACCGGGCAGCTGGACAGCGACAAGGAGATCTTCCGCTTCGAGGACGACGACGGCCGCCGCGTGGCCCTGCGCTTCGACCTGACCGTCCCGCTGGCGCGGCTCGTGGCCCAGCACGGCCAGGACGTGCCGCGGCCGTACCGGCGCTACCACATCGCCTCGGTCTGGCGGGCGGACAAGCCCAAACCCGGCCGCTACCGCGAGTTCATGCAGTGTGACGTGGACATCGTCGGCCCGGGCACGGTGCAGGCCGACATCGAGGTGCTGACCGTGATGCACGCCACGCTGGCGGCGCTGGGGCTGCAGCGCTTCCAGATCCGGATCAACCACCGCCAGCTGCTGACCGCGATGATCGCCGCCGCCGGGGCCGATCCGTCCCAGACCGACGACGTGCTGCGCAGCCTGGACAAGGTCGAGCGGCTGGGCTGGGACACCGTCGCCCGGCTGCTGTCCAATCCTCCCCAGAAGATGCTCGAGGGCATCGACGCCGTGCCGCTGGGGCTGCCGGTCGAGGCCGTCGAGCGGATCCGCGGCTTCGTCGAGATCGCAGGCGAGACCCCCGCCGACGTGCTCGCCGCGCTGCGCGAATACTTCGGGGACGAGCCGCTGGCCAAGCGGGGTATCGACGACTTGCAGGCGATCCACGACTCCCTGGTCGCCGCGGGCGTGCCGGCCGAGCAGTGGTGCTTCGACCTGTCCATCGCCCGCGGGCTGGCCTACTACACCGGCCCGATCTTCGAGACCGCGCTGCTGGACATGCCGGGCTTCGGCTCGATCTGTTCGGGGGGGCGCTACGACGGCCTCATCGGCCGCTTCACCGGTCAGGGCGTGGCCGCGACCGGCACCAGCATCGGCATCGACCGGACCTTCGCGGCCCTGGAGCAGCTGGGGCTCACCGAACAGCGGGCCAGCGTGGCCCCTGTGCTGGTGATGGCGCTGGACAAGAAGATGTACGACACCTACCGGGCGCTGGCCGTCGAGCTGCGCGCGGTGGGCATCGCGACCGAGGTCTACGTGGGCAAGTCCGGGCTCAAGGCCCAGATGCGGTACGCGGACCGGATGGGGTTCCGCGTCGGGCTGCTGCTGGGCGGCGACGAGCTGGCGGCGGGTGTGGTGTCCCTGCGGCGGCTGGACCTGCCGATGGACCACCCGGACAAGCAGGAGGCCTGTCCCCGCGACGGCCTCGTCGCGCGGATCCGCGAACTGATCGAACAGGAGGCGTGACCATGACCGGTCCCCTGGAGACCCGCACCGACTACGACGGCGCCGTCGAGCGTTTCGTGCTCAACCGGCCCAAGGCCAACGTGCTGGACGCCGAGATGGTCGGCGCCATCCGCGCACACGTGGCCACCCTGGCCGGGCGCACCGGGTTGAAGCTGCTGGTGTTCGAAGGCGAGGGCAAGCACTTCTGCTTCGGAGCCAGCGTGGCCGAGCACGTCAAGGCGGAGGCACCGGCCATGCTGGCGGGCTTCCACGCCATGTTCCGCGAGATCGAGGCGCTGTCGGTGCCCACCGCGGCCATCGTTCGCGGCCAGTGCCTGGGCGGCGGACTGGAGCTGGCCGGCTTCTGCAGCTTCGTGGTCGCGGAGAGGGGGTCGTGGCTGGGGCAGCCGGAGATCCAGCTGGCGGTGGTGGCGCCGATGGGTTCGGTGATCCTGCCCTACCGCTGCGGCGAGGGTCACGCCCAGGACCTGCTGCTGACCGGCCGCGCGGTGGACGAGGACGAGGCCTGGCGCATGGGCCTGGTGGACAAGATCGCGGACCTGGGTGACGGCGAGACCATCCTCGAGCGCTGGATCGAAAAACACATCCTGCCCAAGTCGGCCAGCAGCCTGAAGTTCGCCTACCGCTGTGCCCGGCTGGCCCTGGCCCGGAGGCTGGAGCAGGACCTGCCGGAGATCGAGCGGATCTACGTCGAGGAGCTGATGGAGACCGACGACGCCAACGAGGGCATCGCCGCCTTCCTGGACAGGCGCAAGCCCGCGTTCACCGGCTGAACAGGCGTGGCTGCCGCTCCCCCTTCCGGCCCCATCCACCGCCGTCCCCTGCCCGTGGTCGTCGTCGGGCTGCTGCTCGCGATGGCCGTCGTGCTGGTCTGGCACCTGGTCTTCCGCCGCGGCGGATCCACAACCGAATCGGGCGCCGAGATCCCGGCCGCCGAGGCAGCGGCCGCAGCGGAGCGCGCCGTGTCGCGCAGCGGCTCCGCACCCGCCGGCTTCGATGACGATCCACCCCCCCTCGCCGCCGGCCAACCGGCGCCTCCGCCCGCAACCGGCTGTACCGACGACCGCGAGTGCGGATCGTGGGAACGCTGCCTGTTCGGCGCCTGCGTGGACGGTCAGCACAACTGCGATACGGACGGCGACTGCGGGGCCGGCGCTCGGTGCTCGTTCAACACCTGCCTGGACGGTGCGCGGGAGTGCGGCCCCGAGCGGAAGTGCGCCGAACCGGGCGAGAGCTGCCTGTTCGGTCGCTGTTCCGTGCATTCCACCGAGTGCGGGGACGACGGCGGCTGCGGTGCGGACCAGCGCTGCATCTTCGGCGGCTGCCTGGAAGGGGCGCGCGACTGCAGCCGGGACGACGACTGCCCGGCGGGCAGACGTTGCTCCTTCGATCGCTGCGCGGAGGGCCTGCGCGAGTGCAACGCGGACGCCGAGTGCGGCGAGGGGCAGCGCTGCGAGTTCGGGCGCTGCCTGGACGGTGTCCGCGAGTGCCACGAGGACACCGACTGCGGCGAGGACGCGCGCTGCGAATTCGGCGCCTGCGCCGAGGGTGTGCGGCAGTGCCACGAGGACACCGACTGCGGAGACGTCGCCCATTGCGAGTTCGGGGTCTGCATCGAGGGACAGCGCAGCAGCCGTTGACCCGTCTCCCCCCGCTGGCCTAATGTTTGGCGCCCCGAAAACCCGGTCCACGAGGAGGAACTCCGATGAGCGGCGTGCCCGACAGGATCCACTGCTGGCGGATGATGCAGCCCACCCGCAAGGACCGGGAGACCGGCCAGGTCACACCCGGGGTGCTGGAGCGGGTCGACGTGCCCGTGCCGGAGCTGAAGCCCGGCGAGGTGCTGGTCGAGGTGGCCGGCTGCGGGGTCTGCCACACGGACCTGGGCTACTTCTACGGGGGCGTGCCGACGGTGAGCCAGCCGCCCCTGACCCTGGGCCACGAGATCGCGGGCACGGTGGTCGAGGGGGACGCGGACTGGATCGGCAAGGAGGTCATCATCCCGGCCGTGATGCCCTGTGGCGAGTGCGACATGTGTGTGGCCGGACGCGGCAACCGCTGCCTGGCCCAGAAGATGCCCGGCAACAGCTGGGGCGAGTGGGGCGGATTCGCCAGCCACATCCCGGTGCCGGCCCGCGACCTGTGTGTGGTGCCCCACCGCGACGGCTTCGATCTGGCCGAGTTGGCCGTGGTCGCCGACGCCGTGACCACCCCCTACCAGGCCGCCAAACGCGCCGGCCTGACCGCGGGCGACCCGGTGCTGATCACCGGCATCGGCGGGGGTGTGGGCACCTACATGCTGCAGGTGGCCAAGGCCCTGGGGGCCTCCCCCATCGTCGGCATCGACATCGACCAGGCCAAGCTGGACCGGGCGCTGGCCAACGGCGCCGACCACGTGATCAACAGCCGCGACCTGGATCCCAGGGCGCTCAAGGGTGCGTTCAAGGCCCTGTCCAAGGAGAACCGCCTGCGCAAGTGGGGCTGGAAGATCTTCGAGGTCTCCGGCGTGGCCCCCGGCCAGCGGACGGCCCTGGACCTGCTGAGCTTCTGTGGCACCCTGGTGGTGGTGGGTTACACGCCCGCCAAGACCGAGTACATGCTGAGCAAGCTGATGGCCTTCGACGCCCAGATCATCGGCACCTGGGGCTGCCTGCCCGAGTACTACAGCGAGGTGCTGGCGATGGTCCTCGACGGCCGAGTCCAGCTCAAGCCCTTCGTACAGACCCGGCCGATGAGCACCATCGCCGACGCGTTCGAAGAGGCCCACCACGAGCCGCCCCTGCAGCGGATCGTGCTCACCCCCGACTTCTAACCCCCTTTTCGGAGGACACGGATATGACCCTGGACTGGATGCCGCGGGACGACGGCCCCAAAGACCACATGATTCACAGCGACATGCACTGGGGCACCGAGGCCCCGAGCGTGATCTTCGAGAAGCGGCCGATGCGGGACCCGCAGGGTAACGAGATCGACGATCTGTTCGTGGGCTGGATCCAGCTGAACAACCCGCGTCAGTACAACTCGTACACCACCGAGATGGTCAAGGGCGTGATCGCCGCGTTCGAGAATTGCTCCATCGATCGGTCGGTGGTGGCCTGCGTGTTCACCGCCACCGGATTCGACGCCTTCTGCACGGGCGGCAACACCAAGGAGTACTCCGAGTACTACAGCCGGCGGCAGGACGAGTACGGCCAGTACATGGAGCTGTTCAACCACATGGTGGACTCGATCCTGGGCTGCAAGAAGCCGGTGATCTGCCGGGTCAACGGCATGCGCATCGCGGGCGGCCAGGAGATCGGGATGGCCTGCGACCTGACCCTGTCGAGCGATCTTGCGATCTTCGGCCAGGCGGGCCCCAAGCACGGCTCGGCCCCCGACGGCGGCTCCACCGACTTCCTGCCCTGGTTCCTGAGCATCGAGGACGCGATGTGGAACTGCGTCTCGTGCGAGATGTGGTCAGCATACATGATGAAGCGGCTGTCGCTGATCTCCAAGGCCGTGCCGGTCATCAAGCACCCCGAAGACGGCTGGGTCCGCAATCCGGGGATCATCACCGACAGGTGGCTCGACGACGGCGAGATCGTCTACGGCGACTTCGCCAGCGGCGACGCGGCCGTGGCCGCCCGGGCCTACATCAAGCAGGCCAAGGCCGAGGGCTGGCTCTCCTTCGAGCAACTCGACGCCGAGGTCGACAAGATCATCTGGCGCTTCGCCAACCTCTTCCCCGGCTGCCTGATCAAGTCCATGGACTCCATCCGCGCCAAGAAGAAGTTCTTCTGGGACCAGATGAAGGTCTACAACCGCCACTGGCTGGCCGCCAACATGGGCGGCGAGGCCTTCCTGGGCTTCGGCGCCTTCAACACCCGCAAGATCACTGGCGAGGACGTCATCGACTTCATCAAGTTCCGCCAGCACATCGCCCGGGGCGACTCCTGGGACATGGAGATGTACGCGGATGTGATGGGGAAGCCGAAGGATCCCTAGAGCACCGAACAGGAATCACGCCGCCAGCATCTTGTCCAGGCGATGCAGGTT